>NZ_CALXSK010000018.1 GCF_944391105.1 uncultured Victivallis sp. | reverse complement strand
TTGAGGCGGAGTTTAACAAATAACAGAAAAAATATAACCAAAGAAAGGGTCAGTCTCTTGACTTTTTCATAATAGAAAGGAGCAACGTCGATGAGAAACAAATATTTTACATTGATTGAACTTTTAGTCGTAATTGCGATCATCGCAATTCTGGCGTCCATGCTGCTGCCCGCGCTGAACCAGGCGCGGGAGAAGGCCAGAACCGTGAGCTGTCAGAACAATCTGAGCCAGTTCGGCAAAGGATTCATGTTCTACGCAGACAGTTTCGACAGCTGGCTGCCGCTGTGTGCGCAGGGATCGTTCAACTTCCCGAAGTACTTCAAGGACAACGGATATGTCAGCTGGGGGAATCTGATCTGCCCCTCCGTTCCGGATACGTTCTACTATCAGAAGCTGCTCAAACAGCGGTATGAAGGGGACAGCAACGTATGGCAGTGGGTCAATTACGGCCTCAACGTCTACGCCATCGGCGACGGCACGAACAAGCTCAAGATCACCCGTGTCAGGAGCGCCTCGAAGTTCCTTCTGCTGGCGGAGACCTACATGAACGGCCGCGACACCCCTTATTACAAGGTCAGCAACTGGGCGGATACCAGCGGACGTTACAACGGTCTGGTTTATCCCTGGCACGTCAGGACCGCAAACGTGCTCTATGCGGACGGGCACGTTGTCGGCCACGTCGGCGTAGCGCAGTCGATCACCGGCATGGAGAAATTCTATGACAAGTCCAGTCCGTTGCGGGCGGCCACCTTCGACGACAATGTCTGGACCTGGGACGGCAGGGCTCAGAACTGATGAAACATCTGCATTACATGGCACTCCTGCTGCTGTTGGCGGGAGCGGTTTCCTCCGGCAGTGAACCGCAGCTCTACGTCGCGGAAGGGGCGCAGGCGGAACTGATCCGCCGACCCTCCGACCGGAGCCGGGCGGAGACATACAACGTCATCGTCCGGAAGCCGGGACGGGGCGCCAACGAGATCCAGCTGAACTTCCTGTCGGAAACGGGGATCAAAGCGGGAACCGCCTGCCGGATTGAACTGCGGGCAGCAAGCTCGATTCCGACGGAGATCACCATGCGCGCGATCGGCAACGCCCCACCCTACCCCGCGCTCGGAAACGGAACCGAAACACCCCTTTCCCTGACGCGGAAGTGGCAGCATTTCCGGCTCGACTTCACCGCGTCGGTCGACGCGAAAACGATTCGCGTTCCGATGCTGTTTCTCGGGGACGTTCCGGCGGGGTGTACGATCCGGATCGCGGATGTCAAGTTCCGCGAGCTCCGCGGAAAGGATGTCGCCGTCGACCTCGCCCCCGTTGCGAACATGGGGTTCCGGGATGAGGTCGAAGGTGACGGCACAGGCGGCTGGAGTGATCAGGGGCCTGCCAACGATGCGGCCGGGTTCGATTTCCGGAAGGGGGAGACTCTCCCGGTTCCGTTCCAAATCACCGATCCGGAGAAAAACGAAGGCAGAGCAGTCATCACATTCCATTCCGCCGCCCACTTTCCATCCGGTCCGGTCGAAGCGGCGGTGAAATGCGATGCGGAACGCAGCTTTCTCTATGTGCTGCACACGATGGCCTGGGGAAATTCCGGAACGCCCTGGGAAGGGGAAATCCTCCTCTCCGGCGAAAACGGAACGCAGAAACTCGCCATACTCGGCGGAAGGGAGCTTGCGGACATGTGGAATCCGCATGATCTCCCGAATGGAGCGGTCGCGGCAAAGTGGCCGAACGGCAGCGGAACGGCCACAGGATTCTATCTCTCGAAATTCGAAGTGGATCCCGCGATCGGAAAGATCCGCACCATACGCTTCCGCACCGGCAGCGGGGAACCGGTCTGGATCGTCGCGGGCGTCACGCTCTCCGACCGCGCGTATACGATCCGAAATCAGACGAAGAACCTGCGCATTGAGCGGGGAGAACGCAGGAAGGAGCTCCGCCGAACCGAATCTCCGTGTGTGGTGCCTGGCTCGGTTCTCGACCTCTCCTTCCTGGTTCCCCGGCGTGCGGATCGCCGGATCATCGTGAACGCGGCGAGACATCTTGCCTGCGAGGATGCGCCGGAAACTCCGGTTCGTTTTTTTGCCACGAGCTCTTCCGAAATCGATCCCGCGCCGCTGCGCCCATGCGGGATTCCCCTTGCCGGGAGCGGGTTCGGCAGCAAAGCGGACATCGATGAATTCGTCCTCGAACTGCGCCGCGGCGGCTGCAACATGTACAAACTGGAAATTCCCCCGCAGATGATCCGGGTGGAGGACGGGAAAGCGACCCTCGACCCGGAAATGCTCGACCGGATCGACTACTTTCTCTTCCGCTGCAGGGAGAACGGCATCTACATCATGCTGAATGCGATGAGCAGCGACTGCGGATACATCGGCGTAGCTAATTGGACGAAAGAGAGCTATGAGAACAGCAGAAAGCGCTTCATGAAGTTCAACATCCTGTTCGACGAATCCGCGCGCGACAACTGGCGGATCGGCGTCGGCGCGTTCCTCACGCACCGCAATCCGTACACGGCTCTTCCGCTCGCGGAAGATCCGCTTCTGGCGGTCATCACCTGTTTCAACGAGCAGGAGTTCGCCTTCATCCGGGGCGGAGCGGGACAAAAGGATTACAGCTGGGACAAGGCCCTGCCGGAGTTCCGGAACTTTCTCGGAAAACCGGATGCGCTGATGTTCTCGCGCAGAACATGGGACTCGCCGACCGACGAAGGCGTCCAGGTCAACCGCTTCATCACGAAGAAATGGCGAGAACTCTACGCCTGGTACAATCAGGAGCTCCGCAAGATGGGATACCGCGGAATCACGACGTTGTGGGACATGACCAAGTCCATGCACTACAACAATCTGCGCACCGAAGCAGAGCTCGTTACAATGCACACCTATCATGCCCACGTCGGAGGGGATCCGCGTTATCCGTCGCGGCAGAACATGTCCAGCGACCTCGCCTCCGGCGCGACGCAGGCGCGTTACAATGCGGGGAGCCGGATCACGGGCAGGCCGTTTTTTCTGAACGAATATGCGACGGTGTTCTGCAACCGTTACCGCTACGAGGAGAGTTTTTCGTTCGCGGCATTCGCGGCGTTTCAAGGGTATGACGGGATCATGCGGCACAACCACACGATCCACTCGAAACGGGGCAATTTCATCTTCCCGTGGATGCCGTTCGAGGATCCGGTCGCCCGCGCCTCGATGACGACGGCGGCGCTGATGTTCGGGCGCGGCGACGTCTCCGAAGGGAAGCGCGGCGTGACGCTGCTCTTTACGGAGCGCGGCATCGAGGAGGCGCGAGCCTGGAACAAACCCGTGACGGGCGATCTCTCGGCGCTCGCCCCGGCGGTCCGCCTCGGAGTGGCAAAAGAGGGCACGCCGCTGCCGCCCGGAGAGCTGGCGCTTCCGTTGCGGGTCGGCGGGAAACTGCTCTATCGGGATTGGGAGTCGACCGTCGCCGAGGAGCCGGCCGGCGACAGCGCGCGCTTCGCCGAAACGCTCGCACGGCTCCGGACGCTCGGAATTCTTTCTCCCGGCAACCGCAGCCGGAACCGGGATCTGCTGAAGTCCTCAACCGGGGAGCTGTTTCTCGATGCGAAACGTTCGTATATGACCATCGACACGGAGCGTCTTCAGGGGATGTGTTCGCTCGCGGGCGGCCGGGCGGAACTCAAGGCATCCGTGCTGGAAAATCTGACGACGCCGGGTTCGCTCGTGCTTGCGGCAATGGAGGGCATGCGCCCCGTCGCCGAGGCGAAGCGGCTGCTTGCGGTCTACGCGACGAACGCGTTGCACGAAGGCATGGTGTTCGAGGACGAGTCGATGGAGCACTGTCTCGACTTCGCAGCGAAAAACAATCCCGCGATTCTGGTCGAAACCGGCAAGTTCCGGATCACACTGCGCCGGAAGAGCGAAAAGCCGCTGCGGGCGTGGGCACTCGCGATGAACGGCGAGCGGCGTACGGAACTGCCGGTCATCCGGCGGCCCGACGGAACGCAGATTCTCGAGGTCGACACCGCCGCACTGCCGGAGGGCCCGTCCCTCTACTTTGAACTTGCGGAGGAGTGATCCTTCGTCAGCACCGGAAAGGACGGGAAGGAAAAACCCGTCCTTTTCTTCTTCCCGGCTTGACAATCCGCACTGCCGTGGCATAGTATCGAAAAAAAGATTCACCATCGATATCCACCACAACGGAGGGCGAATTGCGGATCAGGTTCATTCTCCCGGCGCTGGCAGAGGCGGAAAGAGGACTCTTCCGCCCGATCAAATACGCGCTCTTTCCTCCACTCGGACTTGCGACGCTCGCTGGATATCTCGAACCGGACGACGAAATCGAACTTTACGATCAGCATGTCGAACCGGTTCCGGAGGACGGCGAGCCCGATCTCGTGGCGATCGAGGTCTACATCACGAGCGCGCACCGTGCGTATGCGATGGCGGACCGCTATCGCGCGCGCGGAATTTTCGTTGTCATGGGCGGCCTTCACCCGACCTCGCTGCCGGAAGAGGCGCTGCGGCATGCCGACGCAGTCGTACTCGGCCCCGCTCACGCGGCGTGGCCGGAGTTTCTGCGCGACTTCCGCCGCCGGAACACCCGGAAGATCTACACCGATCAGGTTCGGACACTCGAAACCGTCCCGCCGGTCCGCCGCGACCTCATCAAACGGCGGAACTACCTCGCGCCGAACTCGATCGTCGTCTCGCGCGGGTGTCCGCAGAGCTGCGACTTCTGCTACACGCGGAACTTCTTCGCGGGCGGAAAACAGTTCTACACCGCGCCGGTCGACCGGGCACTCGCGGAGATCGAGTCGCTGCCGGGACGCCACTTGTTCTTTCTCGACGACAACCTCTTCGGCTCGGAACGCTTTGTCCGCGAACTTTTTACAGGAATGCGCGGCATGAAGAGGCTCTTCCAGGGGGCGGCGACCGTCCGTTCGCTGCAAAATGACGCACTGCTCAAGGCGGCGGCGGAGGCGGGTCTGCGCAGTCTCTTCATCGGCTTCGAGTCGCTGAATCCGGAGTCGCTCGCGGCATGTCACAAGACGATCAACCGCATCGACGAATACGCCGAAACCGTCCGGCGGCTTCACGCGCACGGAATCATGGTCAACGCAAGTTTCGTCTTCGGGCTCCCGGCGGACCGCGCGGACGTGTTCGACCGGACGGTCGAATGGGCGGTTTCAACCGGGATCGAGAGCGCGACGTTCCATCTCGCGACCCCCTACCCCGGCACGCCGTTCTTCCGGGAGATGGAGCGGGAGGGGCGGCTGCTGCACCGCGACTGGGAGCGTTACGACACGCGCCACGCGGTGATCCGCCACGACCACCTGTCTCCGGAAGAGCTCGAAGCGGGATACTGGCGGAGCTACCGGGAGTTCTACCGCTGGCGCAACATTCTGCGCGGCGCGTCGCACCAGCCGTCGTGGCTGAAAGCGCTGCGCCACGCGGGCTACTCCGCCGCCTGGAAAAAGGTCGATCCGCTCTGGAATCTGCTGATCCGCCTCCATCGGCTCGCGCCCGCCTCCCGGCTGCTCGAAAAAGTGCTCGACCTCTAACGGGGAAAGCGGATTTTTTCGCCTTTCTCTCGTTTTCACTATTGATATTGCACTTCATATGTGATATCTTAAAACAAAACATTTCCGGCAAGGAGAAAACGATGTCTTCGGAAACACCCTATCTGGTTCCGGCGCTCGAACGCGGATTACGGCTTCTGGAATATCTGGCGGCCCATCCGGGCGGAGTCACGACAGCGGAACTGGGAACGCTTCAACTTCCGTCTGCGAGTCTCTACCGGCTGCTCTCGACGCTCGTGCATCTCCACTACGTGGAAAGAGAAGAGGGTGACCGCTACCGGCTGAGCCGCAAACTGCTTTCTCTCGGCTACCGTTCGATCGACGAAGCGGGACTGACGCAACAGGCTTCCGGGCAGCTGCGCAAACTGCGCGACCGGACCGGAGAAACAGCGTTTCTGGCCGTACTTTACGGGCGGGAGGGAGTCGTGATCGATGAAGTGGTGTCGACGCAACCGGTCAAGGTGACGGTGCAGATCGGCCACCATTTTCCGCTGCACACGGCGGCGCCGGGCAAAGCGATTCTCGCATTTCTGCCGGAACGCGAACGGGAAGAACTCCTGCGCGATTATCCGTTCACGCGATTCACCGCCGCGACTCTTGACAACGCGACCGCTTTCGCACATGAACTGGAAACCGTGCGGGCAAACGGAGTCGCCTTCGACCGGGGCGAGGAGCTCGAGGAAATCCGCTGTGCCGGAGCTCCGGTTTTCGACCGCAACGGCCGCCCGGTCGCGGCGATCTGGATCAGCGCCCCCCGGTCCCGGCTCGGGGATGAGAAACTCGAACAAACCGGCAGAGAGGTTCGCCGCGCGGCGGACGCGATCACCCGGAATTTGGTCACGGAAGGAGTGTGAGTATGGCGGAAATTTTTCTGGAAGCGGAAGAGTTCGAAGAACCTGGCGGCTGGGTCGTCGATCCGCAGTCGTATGCGCAGGTCGGATCGGCCTATCTCATGGCGCATGGAATGGGCGTGCCGGTCGCAGATGCGCGCACGCGCTGCCGCATCCCGGAATCGGGACTCTGGCACATCTGGGCACGCACACGCAACTGGGTGGCGGTCTGGAAGCCGGACAAGGCGGCGGGGCTCTTCCGGGTGGCCGTCAACGGGATGGAACTGCCGGCGACGCTCGGGGACGGCTCCCCGGACTGGAGCTGGCGGAAAGCCGGTTCACTGCGGCTCGACGCCGGGGAGATCGAACTCTCGCTGCACGACCTGAACGGCTTCAACGGCCGCTGTGACGCACTTTACCTGACGACGGCGGAAACCGTTCCGCCGGACGAGCCGGAGGAGCTCGCGGTTTTCCGGCGCCGTCTCTGCGGGACGGTCGTTGCGGATGCGCCGGAGGAGTATGATCTCATCGTCGTCGGCGGCGGCATCGCGGGAATCTGCTGCGCCATCGCGGCGGCGCGCACCGATTCGCGTGTGCTCCTGATCCAGGATCGTCCGGTTCCGGGCGGCTGCAACAGCTCCGAGATCCGGGTCGGCATGGGCGGATTCGCCAGACTCGAACCGTATCCGGAAATCGGCTGGATCGTCTCCCAGATCGAACCGGTCGCGGGTTCGGGCGCAACCTATCCGGCCGAGTGGTACGAGGATGCGCGCAAGACGATTGCGATTTCACACCTGAGCTGGAACAAGTGCAGACTGCTGCTCAACACCAGGGTCGTCGGGCTGGAGATGGATCCGGAACACCCGAAGCGGATCGCCGCAGTCATCGCGCGCGACCTGCGCAGCGGAACGGAGACCCGTTACCGGGCGCCTCTCTTCGCAGACTGTACGGGAGACGCCGAACTTGCGCGCCGGGCCGGGTGCGAGGTCATGTACGGCCGTGAGGCGAAAAGCCGGTTTCACGAATCGCTCGCGCCGGAACAGGCCGACCGGCTCGTGATGGGTCACTCGGTGCTCTGGTACTCGGAAAAGCGAAAGGAGGAAGCCCCCTTCCCCGAACTCGACTGGGCGCTCGATTTCGATGAATCGAAAGTGCTCTATGTCCGCGGCGGCGACTGGGAGCAGGAGACCGGATTCCGGCGCGACCAGATCGAGGAGATCGAACGGATCCGCGACTACGGGCTGCTCGCAATCTACTCGAACTGGAGTTATCTCAAGAACCGCTCGAAGCGGAGCGCCGAATGGTCGCGGGAAGCGCTCGCGTGGGTTTCCTCCTGCGGCGGCAAGCGTGAGAGCTGCCGGGTGATCGGCGACCTCGTACTGACTCAGAACGACATCGAGAATCACGTGCCCTACCCGGATGCGACCGCCGCGATGAGCTGGAATCTCGATCTGCATCTGCCGGAACCGGCGAACGAGGAACAGTTTCCGGAACCGTTCCGCTCGTGCGCATACCATCGCGGCATCGAAGCGCCCTACCCGGTACCGTACCGTTGTCTTTACGCGCGCGATGCGGAAAACCTCTTTCTCGGAGGGCGCCACATCAGCGTCTCGCACGTGGCGTTTTCCTGTGTCCGGGTCATGCGGACGCTCGGAGCGCTCGGCGAGGTGATCGGCCTGGCCGCGACGCTCTGCCGTGAAACAGGTTCGCTGCCGCGCGGGATTTACGAGCATCACTTTTCCGAGCTTCAGGAGAAGATGCGGCGCGGACTCCAGCCATGGCCGTACCACGCCTACCGGTGCGACGATGTCGAGCAGTACCACTTCAAGGAGATCGGTTTCGTGCAGGTGTGGCCGCGCGACGACCGGCCGACGGCGGATCCCGCCGCAGTGGAGAAGATCCGCCGCCTCGGCATCCCGCACCGCCACGAGTGAAAATCTGAAGAGGGAAGTTTGACAACCCCTTCCCCGCATGCTATCTTATCCTCGGGAAATACATAACAGCGGCAGGGAGGTGGAAGATGAAGTTCCTGAAAGAGATCCTCGAAGTCTGGAAACGCAATCTCATTCCGGTGATCGTCGGCCTTGTGCCGCTGCTGGTGATAGTCATCCTGCTCCTCGCGTGGAATCCATCCCTGAACGTCCGTACCAATCTTCTCATTCCCGGGCTCGGAGTCGCGGCGTGGGTGTTCGGCGTATTCTTCTCCCGGGAGGCGCCGGAGCGGAGCACGGCGAAATGTCTTGCCGCACTTCTTCCGCCGGTGGTCCTCGCCATCGGGCTCGGAATCTGGTGTACCCATGTCCCGAACGATTACCGTTTGCTTTGCACCCTGGAGGGATATGGAGAGTTCCTGCGGCTTTATCACCTGGTCTACATCGGCTGCCTCCTGGCAATCACGCTCTACTTCTATCTGTCGGGCCTGGCGGGGCGCGCGATCGGAAAAACCACCGGGCGTTCGCTGCTCGCGGGCTTTCTCGTATGGCTGTTCACCGCCCCGGCGCTCAGCGGACTTTCGGCGGCGATCGCGCTGGCGCTGCCCGTCCCGGAAACGCTGCTGTACATCCGGCCCGGGCTCGCCTACTGCTGCGGTTTTCTCCCGGCGATTCCGCTGCTCGCTGGCTGGATCGTGATTCTCCGGCGGCGCGGCGAACGCAATACACCGCTGCGGGCGCTGCGCGACTTCGCCGTCGGAACGGCGGGTTCGTTCCTGCTCTTCGGCATCGCCTGCGGAGTGACGCTCCTCCGCGCGAACGGAGCGCTCGAACTCGCGAAACAGACGGGTCGTCCGCTCGAGTTCCAGGCTCCATACGATCCAGCCGGAGCCGAAGCGTTCCAGACGCTGCTGCGGAATTCGGAAGCGTGGTATCAGCACTACGACAAACACGAGCCGCGGATCGAACTGCCGCTGGAATCGATCTATTCCTGGACCGCGCCGGACTCCCCGGTCACGCCGGAAATGCGGAACATGGCCGCGGCGGAACTCGATTCTCAGGAGGCGAAAGCGTATTTCGCGGCGGCGGCGGCATTGAAGCCGCACAGCAGCTTCTTCCCGGAACAGTATGACCTGCGGGGTTTTCTCCCCATGTTGAACACTCTGCGCAGCGCGGCACGCCAGCTCGGCGGCACTGCGGCGGTCTATCACTGGCAGGGGAAACACGACCGGATTCTGCCGTTCCTGCGGCTCGAACAGGAGGTGGGGCGAACGCTCGATTCCGCGCCGAAGCTCACGCTCAGCGGGCTCGTGCGCATTGCCATCGACAGCGTACTGGCAAAAAATCTCGTCCAGCTCGGGCCGGACGGCCCGCAGTACGCGGAGGAGTATCGCCGCTATCTCGATTATTTCCGCAACACCGATTACACGGTTTCGGACGAACTGGAGTTCACGGCGAATTATCTCGCCCAGGCGCTCCGGTGGCCGAAAGAGCTCGGCTATCCGTTCCACAACCAGCCGCTGCCGTTTTTCCAGCGGATCTTCGTCATCTCGCTGGTGTCAAATCAGGTGCGGGAGCGGGTCGCGGCACAGCCTTTGATCGCGGAACTCCGCGCCGCCGCGAAGATCGGTGAGACGAAACAATCCGATCACTTCCCGGGAAACTATCTGCCCAGCCTCAAGCGGGAGAAGGTCGCACACACTCTGTTCCCGACGCTGCTCGCGCTGAAGCTGTACCGGTCGCTTGAAGGAAGCTATCCGGAGACGCTCGAAGCGCTCGTGCCCGGGCTGCTGCCCGCGCTGCCGATCGATCCGGAGACCGGCGAGGTGTTCCCTTACACGCGGACACCGGATGGATTCACGCTCACCTACCGCAACGGGAAACACACGATCACCACCGGGAGCAAACCGGATTATTGACGGGAAATCCCCGGTTTTTCCGGGGAAGGCCTTGCTTTTCCTCCGTTCCGGGGTATTGTATCCCGAAAACAATGGTGCGGAACATTCCGGAGAAAAGGAGGAGAGTATGTCATACGGGCTGATTCTGGCCGTCGTCGGGGGATTCTTTTTTCTGATCTTCCTGCTCGTCCTCGTACTGGCGGCGATGACGCGGCGGCGCGACCTCGGCGGCGACTATTACCGTCCCGAAATGCCCGATGCAAAACACCCGACGCTGCCGCCGATGCCGACTCTCGGAGACGCCTCGGTCAAAATTCCGGCGAAAAAACCCCGCTTCGAAGAGCCGCCACCCGAGCCGCCGAGCCCGGCAATTCCCTCTCGGATCGAACCCGTGCCCGACACCCCGATCCCGCCGCCGGCTCCTGTGGAGAGAACAGAAACGCCGCAGAAGCCGCGCCCGATCGAACCCGTACCGGACACCCCGATCCTTCAGCCGACTCCGGACAAATCCCGTCCCGCGCCGCGTCCGTGGGCGCCCGGCCGGGTCGCCGATCAGAAACGCCCGCGCCCGCCGGAACCGGAAGAACCGCTCTACGAACTTAAGCCGCGCAGGCCGAAACACGAGACCGTGAAAGCACCGGATGAGAATGACGCGGCATTCCGCTACGCCGAAATTCCCGACGGGGTGTTGAACTCCGCCGCGCGCGAAATGGCTTCCACCGGAATCCATTACGACGTATCGAAGCGGATCCTTGAAATCTTCTGCCGGATCGAAAGTACCCATGAGATTCCGCCGCCGATGCTTCAGGCGTTCGGGCGGGCCGGCATGACCCCGGAGGTCATGGCCGAACTACTCTCGATCGCGCGGGCCGCACGGGAAGGCTCCGCGTTCAACTTTTCGAAACTTCAGACACTCAAGCCGCAGACCGGATTCACGGTCTACCGTTCGATGCAGAAGGTCATCAACGCCATGAAAGAAGAATCATAACCGATTCAGGAAGAAAACATCATGCCTCAACTGACCGTAACAACCCGAAACCGCTGCGAACTCGTCGACATCAGCGGCATGGTCGCGCGTCTCGTGCCCGCGAATTTAAAGTGCGGAATCTGTCATCTGCACAGTCTGCACACCACCGCGGCGCTGACCGTGAACGAGAACGCCGATCCGGACGTCAGGCACGACCTGCTCGCAAAACTCGCCGCGCTCATCCCGCACGACGAGAGTTTCTATCGCCACATGGAGGGGAACAGCGACGCGCATTTGAAGGCGTCGCTCATGGGCTTTTCGCTGACCGTTCCGGTGCGGAACGGCGAACTGCGCCTCGGCACATGGCAGGGGATTTATCTGTGCGAATTCGACGGGCCGCGCACACGAAGAATCGAAGTCTGTTTTCAGGAGGCGTTCGAATAAACGCTCTTTTTTACGACTGTCCGCTAAGAAAACAGCTCTCCGGATCGTCTTATCCGGCAAACGACATTCCACATCGACTCGGGGAGAGTATCATGATTGTTTCAGTTGCCGGAACGGTGCGGTTCCGGTTTTTCGCACTCCTCTGCACTCTGGTCACCGGACTGCTCTGCATGGGGAAGGAACCGGCCTTCGCCATTTTCGCGGAGGACCACGCCTCGCGCCATTTCTGCGAGCTGCTTCTCGCCGACCGGAGCGGAGAGTATCTCTTCCTCGAACGTGAGGAGATCAACCGTATCCTCCGGGAACGGAAACTGCAGGGGGGCGACCTCGCCAACCGGAACACGCTCGCGCGGCTGACCCGGGCAGATCTCTTCATCATTGTCGAAAGCGGTCTCACGCAGCAAACGAAGAAACGGTATCCGTCCAGACTCGTCATCTTCAACCAGATCAACGGGTTCCGCCTGCTGAACCGTTCGCTTCCGGAAAAATCGGACGAAGCGCTGAAAGTCGCGGGAAATGCGCTGGAAGAGGCGGTTCGCGCGGTGAAGGCTCCGGAAAAGCGGCGCACGCTCGCGTTTCTCGCCGCGCGCAATGACGACGTGCGCCCGGAATTCTCCCGCGAGCTCAAGCACCTCGTCGCACGGCTCGAACTCGAACTGCACCATCTGCCGGACACGACGGTGATGGAGCGGGAGTTTCTGAACCGGCGGCTCGACGAGGAGCGTCTCACCGGCCCGGAAGCGCCGCTGCCTCCGAGCAGCACACTCATCCGGCTCGAATTCACCCCGGTCTACGGGGAGAAACCCGGCTACACCACAACATTGCGGCTGACCGACACGGCCGACAAGATCCTCTTCACGCGCACCTTCGAAGGGAAGGAACGCAATGATACGCAGGCGATTGTGCGCGCAATCGGTGAATTTCTGAAGCTCCCTCCCCCGGAGAAGCTCCCCGACGTGAAGGAGGAGGCGCGCCGCTGCTACAACGAGTTTTTCTACCTGAAGCGGTACGGCGACCCGCGTGCGGCCATGCGGCGCGTCTACGCAGCAATCGCGCTCGATCCGGGCAACGTCCTCTACCAGACCTGGGCGCTCGACACGATGCGGTTTGAACTCTCGAAAGACGCATCCGTCCAGATGCAGTTCGCACTCGTTCATGAGGCGCTCGCGCTCATGGAACGCGGGGTCGACACCTACTATTTCAAACACTTCGCCTCCTACACAATCCTCTGTCTGCTCGACAACCTCGATTTCGAAAAACTTCCCCCCGAACTGCAGGAGGCGGCCCGCCGCCTGGTCAGTGAATACCGCCCCAAACTGATTCCGTACCTGACGGAAGCCAAACCGAAAGATCCCCCGACCAATGAAAAGGAACTCATCGTCTACGCCCAAAGCGCAAACTTCCGCTGTGCACCATCCCTTTACTTCGACCGGAGACTGCAATTGTCGATGCTTGAACCCACGCTCGACCTGCTGCAGAATTACGCGGCACAGTATCCTCACACCAATCTCTGTTTGCTGACGGGTCTGCCGGAACCCGACGAGCCGAATGAGCGGGCTTGTTATCAGAGACTCGCCGACCGGCTGGTTCGCTCCCCGAATTTATTTCAGGAGGCGCAGGGGCGGGCGATGCTCTCTCGCCTTCAATACAAAGTCATCAGCACTCCCGAAGAACGGCGTATCCCCAACCTTCAATATGCAAAGTGGGTGGTCGAACAACCGGAAAAGTACCGCAAGAAACTGCGGGAGATCGGACGATTCATCTCTCAAAGGGATGAAATCCAGCAGCTGATCGAAGAGCTCGAAGATACCCGGCGACCAGCCGATGATCCGCGTGCGGCGGCAAATGCCTCCCCGGAACGCCTCTTTGAGCTGTTGAAAAAACAGAATGTCGATGCGCTGACCATGCACACCCCCGGGTGGGCCGTCCCGCTCTCGCGGCAATTCTGGCTGCTCGACCCGCCGGAACTGGCGAAATGGAATCCCGACTACGTGATCCGGCCGATTCACACCGGCTGGCGCAGCCGTGAAGATTCTTTTTCCTATGCCAGCCCGAGTTCGGACTCTCCCTGCCCGCCGGAGACTCCCGTTCCCTGGTACAAAGACAAACTGATCGCGGTCGCCTCCGACGCCGATGGCGGCAAAGACGGCTGTCTTCTCCGGTTCTCGGGAGACACTCGCGTTCACACGCTCGAACACTGGGACGGCACCCGGCAGCGGCTCCGCAAGATCCGGACGTTCATGAGAAAGGAACTTCATCTTACAGAATATCGCCGCAAGACCTACGGCGGGGCGGCGCTCTACTGCGACCGGGATGTGATTCTCATCGGCACCGACGACCAGATCATCGTCATCAACCGCCACAGCGAAGCAATGACCGTTCACTCCGATTTCGTCTCGGGGCGCGTCCATTCGCTGCTGCGGCACAAGGGGAGGATCTACGCATTTCTCGGGGCGGGAGAATACTTCGGAGCGGAGTTCACGCGTCTCATCTCGTTCCGGCCCGACGGCAGGGACGTCCGCACCCACATCTCGACGCTGCGCGACGGAACGGAAAGTCCGCTCGAAAAGGTCGCCAAACCCTATTACGTCTGGGGGGTCGCCGCGAATGGCGAGAATCTCTTTTTCCCTGCCATCACGAACGGGTACGGCATGTCAGCCTTCTGGAAATTCAATCTCAAAACCGCTGCGCCGGAGAAACTTCTGAATCTCGCAGAAGGACGCTGGCCTATCATGAATTGCATCCTGAATAAAAACTTTTTCCATCAAAGCGGCTCCATTGTCGACTTCTGCATCAACGGGAGTGTCCGGAGGGGCGACCGCCAAATGCCTCCGCTCGTCCTTTTCTTCCGTCTCAATACCGCCACCGGTAAGATCGAAGTGATGGGGTGGGGAAATGCGGAAGGAGCCAAGCCATTCAATCTGAAGCAGTACTGGGGGGAACATCTGAATTTTTCCGGTCCCTTCCTCGTTGAAAACGGCAACTTCTGGTGTGCGGGCGGAACCGACAGATACGGAATGATGACCCATCTCCGGCTCGACGCGCCGGAAAAATCTCCACGCCTGATTTTTCCGAAAGTGCGGGCTCTTCTGCCGGGACGGACTCCGAACTCCGTCATCGCGGTTCACGACCTCTGGATGGCCGAGATCCGTTGGCGGAAATGACAAAACAATATCATTTTTCTCGTTTTCTCCGTTTTCGATTGGAAAAACGGTTGTCCCGGAGCTATCTTTCTCAAAACCACGGAGGAAGCGATGAAGTTCTACTATTTCAATTCGACCCACTGGGATCGGGAATGGTACCAGCCGTTTGAGGAGTTCCGCAAATACCTGATCGACGCCACGCGCGAACTGTTGAAAATCTATGACACAACGCCGGAGTTCCGGAAATTCACCTTCGACGGGCAGACCGTCGTACTCGAAGACATCTGCGAGATCCGCCCGGACTGGAGACCACGGCTCGAACAACTGATCCGCACAGGAAAACTCAACGTCGGCCCGTGGTACGTCATGCCGGACGAGTTTCTCGTCTCCGGAGAGGCGTTGATCCGCAACCTTCTGACCGGAAGGAAGATCGCAGCGGAGTTCGGCGGGAAAGCGTGGCCGGTCGGTTACGTCTGCGACATCTTCGGACACATCGCACAGCTGCCGCAGATTCTCGCGGGATTCGGCCTCAAGGGCGCAGTCGTCTGGCGCGGTTTCACCGGAGGAGCGGGCAGCCACATGATCTTCTGGGAATCTCCGGACGGGACCAGGATCAAGACGCTGAATCTCTCGAAGCGTTCCGGTTACGGCGACTTCACGATGAACGTCCGCGGCATCCTGCCGCTGCCGCTCGACGCGGAGGCGTTCAAGCGGAAATTCCACGAATGGGTGGAGGAGGATTACGACCAGTGGGGAGAGTGCTTCGTTCTCTCCGACGGCTTCGATCATGCCACACCGTTCGGCGAAACGGAGAAGATGTTCCAGTGCATCCGCGAGCTCTATCCGGATGCTGAAATCATCCATACTGACTACACGGAACTATTTGATAAAGAATACAGTGCGCCTTTTCTTCCTGTCGTAACCGGGGAGCAGATTCATCCCGCCGACGGTCCGAAGAACGGCGCCTGGCAGATCAGCGCGACGTTGAGTTCCCGCGCCGACGTGAAACGTGCGAACGATCTCTGCCAGAACCTGTTGGAGCTTCTCATCGAGCCGCAAGCCGCGATCCGTGCCGCCTCGGGCGATGTCGAATCGCTGCCGCTGCTGCGCTACACGTGGAAACACCTGCTCAAAAACCACGCGCACGACTCGATCTGCGGCTGTTCGATCGATCAGGTCCACCGCGCGGTGCTCGGCCGTATGGAAGAGGTCGGCAACCTCGCGCGCACACTCGACGAGGAATTCAGAATTCTCGACCGCACCCGCGTTACCGGCAAACCGTTCATTGACAGCATCCGCCAGAGTTTCACCGACAACAAGGAGCGCGAAGCGGTCGCCGCGGACGGGCGTTACACTATGCGTCTCTTCAATCCGCTGCCGCATCCGGTTACACGCACGGGGGAGATCGAGATTCTCTTCCCCGCCCGCGATATCGGCGCCTACCCGAAACTTCAGTACGAGCCGTTCGGCTACGAATTTCTGAACAGTTTCCGCCTCTACGGTCCCGATGGGACCGAGATTCCGTACCAGCTCAAGTCACTTATCCGCAACCAGAACCGATCCTACTACCGGCAGGACAACCGTCGCTACGACCTCTATACCGTCGTCTGCAAACAACAGCTTCCGCCAACTGGATGGGGAACGCTGGAAATCCGCCCGTCAGAGGATTTTGTCCGGAGCTTTGAGACCATGACGACCTCGCAGACTTCCGCCTCAAACGGAATTCTTTCGCTTGTGATCCGGCCGGATGGAACGTTCGACGTAACCGATCTGCGAAGCAATCGTAAGTACTCCGGACTGAATGATTTCCGCATCGACAGGGAGATCGGGGACGGCTGGAATCACGTCCGGCCGACCGGCAACCGCCGCATCTGCGGAAGTTCCTCCGCCCAGGTCACGCTCGTTCAGGACGGGCCGGTCAGAACCGAGTTTGAAATCCTTCGCCGTTATGAGGTTCCGCGTGAACTTTGCTTCAACGGAACGCTGGACGAACAGTATGCGGGCATCACCGAAAGCAAAGAACCCGTCACACTCGAAATCGTCACCTCCGTCTCCCTCGACCGTGGCAGTGAAGTTTTGAACTGCCGCACCGTCGTGCACAACAATGTTCGCGACTACCGGCTTCAAATGGTGCTGCCGACCGGTATCGGCGGAAATTGTTTCGCCAGTCAGGCATTCACGTTCCTCGAACGTCCCGCCGGACGTACGCGGGGTCGGGAAACGGAGTCCTTCCCGGAACCGGAGATGATTGAGAAAAACTTCGACGGCATCCTCGGCAAACGGGATGAAAAAGGCGGGATCGCCCTTCTCACCCGGGCGGGAATCCATGAGGGAGGAGCACTCGATGACGAACAGAACTCTCTTGTGGTCACACTATTGCGTGCATTCCGCCGAACGGTTCAGACCAATGGGGAAACGGAAGGGCAGCTCCCGGGCGAACGGCCGTTCGAGTATGCACTCGCATTCTTCCCGGCAGAACGCAGCCGGACGGATCTTTATGAAAAACTCCAGGAGCTGCGCGCGCCCGTCTCGTTTCATCTGGTCAAAACATCCGATGTTTCGGAAATCGCTTCGGCAAGCTTCCTGCGCATCACCGGGCCGTTGGCCGTAACGGCGCTCAAACCCGCCGACAACGGGGAACCGGGCAGCGTCATTCTCCGTCTTGTAAACCTTGAGGAGTCAAGCTCTTCCGCTGTCATCCGCACGGACAGGCCGCTGAAGCGGGCAGTCAAATGCCGCCTCGATGAGACCGAACGCGAAGCGCTCGACCCGGCTGATCTGAACATCGCGGCACGGCCGCAGGAGATCGTGACCATCAAACTTGTCTTCTGAAAATCAACACCACCGGTTAAGCCGGTGGTGTTCACCTCCCTTCCGGGCGATACTGCCGGCAGCCCAGCCCGGCACGGGCTCTGAAAAAATTCGCCAATTGCAGCAGAAAATCACACCGTCACCGGAGCGTGGATCGATGTACCCGGGAACGTTTCCCGTTTCCGGTTCAAGATGGGCGGGCAGCAGCGACAGTCGCCGTTCGATCTGCGTCCGCTGAATTTTGTTCAAATACGGCGAGCTCTCTCCTGGCCGGAAAAAGACGGCAGGCTCCCGTCATTCGCCGTAAAACTTCATGAAAATTTCAAGTTGATTTCCCATCCGATTTTTTTGCAAATTCAGCATTTCCCCACTTGAATCATTCATAATAGCATAGTATAGTTTTATATAACGAAATATTAATTTCATAATGTGAAATAATATGATCAAAGTTCTCGACAAAACATTTGCTATTCTGGAAAAACTGGCACTGGAGTCTCCGCATCCGTGCCGGATCGGGGAACTGGCGGAAGCGTTCGGCCTCAATGACGCGACCTGCGCACGCATCCTGAAGGAGCTTGTCGATGCCGGATACGCAATCCGGATATCGCGCCGCGACGGTTACGCGGCCGGTCCCCGGGCGTGGACGCTCGCCTCGCATGTCCGCTACCGGGAGAAACTCATTCGAGCCGCCGAGCCGGTCATCCGGCACGCTTCCGCCGAATTCGAGGCCTCCGTCCTGCTCGCGGAACGACTTGGAACGGAACGGTATATCCTTCTGCACCACAACGGGTGTCGCAAACTCGACATCGTTCTGGGACAGCTTTCGTTCCACGACCTCATCGATACTGCGACCGGACTGCTGCTCACCGCCTTCGCCCCGGAGGCGGAACAGAAAGCGATCATCGAACGGTACCGGGCAGAGGGATTCGATCAGCTGCCCGCCGACGCCCCTTCTCTCGCGGAAATCCGTCGCAGGGAGCGGTGCGTATTCCGGAAATCCAACCAGGGAGTCATCGCCTTTCCGATCCGGCAGAACCGGGAAGTCACCGCCGTTCTCGGAGCCTCCGTTGCGGTCGACGATTTCACGGAGCCGTTTGAGAGCCGTCTGATCGAAGGCATCAATCGTGCGGCACGGCAGATTTCGCAATCCATATCCACCATACAAACAGCAGGGTGAAATCATGACAGATCTCAAGAACAAAATCGCACTCGTCACCGGCGGGTCCCAGGGAATCGGCCGGGCAATCGCACATGCGCTGGCCGGCTCCGGCTGCCGGGTCATCGTCAACTGCGCTCACAATTCGGCCAACGCCGAGCGGGTTGTCGCAGAAATTCATGACAATGGCGGCCTTGCCGAGCCGCTGCTCTGCGACGTCTCCGATGAAGCCGCTGTCGAGGCGATGTTCGATCATCTCGAATCACTCGGCGGCGCGGAAATCCTCATCAACAACGCCCGTCTCGATCCGTGGCAGAGACGCCCCGGCATGAGTGAGGGAGAATGGTTCGACCGGGTCATGGCGGTGAATCTCAAAGGGGCGTTCCTCTGCTCTGAGGCGTTTTTCCGCCGCGCAAAGGCACGCAAATGGGGGAGGATCGTGAACATCGCTTCCGTCCGCAGTTTCCGCCCTGCCGAACCGAATATGATCGCCTATGGCGTCTCGAAACTCGGCATGCACGCACTGACCCGCGCCTACGCCAACAACGGCGCCCCCTTCGGCATCACCGCCAATACGGTCTGCCCCGGCATGGTCATCACGGAAAACATCGGGAAAAGACTGACTCCGGAAAAGTATGCGGAAGAGTCCGCCGCAATCCCGCTCGGCCGCGGCGCAACCAGCGAAGAAATCGCCGATGCCGTCATGTTCCCCATCCGCAACGGCTACGTGACCGGCGAAACCATCAACATCAACGGCGGCATGTACTACGCACCGTAAGGCATCAACGGGGAAAATCATCATGGATAATTACAAAAGAATCGGCGAGGTCCCGCCCGTCTCAGCCAGGGAGGCCGGCAACACGGTCTGGGGACTCGGGTTTGAAAAACTGGATCGGGCTGTTTTCGATCCGGAAAAAGCATATGACAAGGTCGCAAAACTCGGAGTGCGCCATATCCGCATCCAGTCCGGCTGGGCCCGCTCCGAAAAAACCAAAGGCATTTACGAATTCGAGTGGCTCGACGAGATTGTCAATAACCTGATCCAGCGTGGCCTTCAACCATGGATTTGCCTCTGCTACGGAAATGGACTCTACGATGAAGCGGCCCGAAAAGTTTTTGGTGCGGTCGGCTGTCCGCCCATTCAGACGGAACAGCAGCGGCAGGCATGGAGCAATTACGTTACGGCACTGACTGCACACTTTCGCGGCCAAGTATCCCGGTATGAAATCTGGAATGAACCGGACGGCCGCTGGTGCTGGAAACACGGCGTTTCCGGTACAGAATACGGCGAATTTGCCAAGGCGACCGCCGCCGCAATCCGCAAAGGCGATCCGGATGCCGAGGTGATCGGAGGAGCCGTCTGCCTCTACGATTTCGACTGGTTGACCGAAATGTTCGAGACCGGAGCTGCGGAGAGCCTCGACGCGATCAGTTATCACGGCTATACGCCGGACGAATTCCGTGGAATCGCCAACGTCCGTAGTTTGAAATCTCTCTCGCTGCGCTATAATCCGAAGTTGCGTTTCATTCAGGGTGAGACAGGCACACAATCTCGGGAAGGAGGCGCCGGAGCCCTGAACGAAGGCGCCTGGACGCCGGAGAAACAGGCAAAATTTCTGGCGAGAATGCTGCTCGTCCACTTTTCGGAAGGGGTCGAAATCAACTCCTACTTCTCCTGTCTGGACATGATTGAGGCACTCAATGGCAAAGTGGGAGAAAAAGCAAGTTACCAGGACTACGGCTATTTTGGGGTACTTGGAGCCGAGTTCGACGCAGATGGCAGGTCGACAGGGGAATACCGTCCCAAACCAGCCTACCGGACCCTGCAGACCCTGGCTGCGATCTTCCGCGGAGAACTGATTGCGGAAGAGCTGCCGGTAAGGCTCCTCTGCGACCTGCCTTCCCCCCGGCTTATGCGAAATGACGATTCGGAAAAAAACGAGCTTCTGACTTTCGGATACCGAAAAAAACAGGGAGCTGGATTCGTCTACTGGAAACCGGTCGAACTGCTGACCACCACCTACGCATCGACCATTTCTCTGGAAGTCGCAGGGGTGGAGGGGGAACCGCGTCTGGTCGATCTGCTGGACGGTTCCATCTATGCGATTCCGGAATCCGCAATCGAAATCACCGGAAAAAACAGTCGCCGCTTCCTTCATTTGCCGCTCCGGGACTACCCCCTGCTGCTGAGTTTTGGAAACTTCATCGGATAATCATAAGGAACAATCAGTATGATGCAAGAAATCTTTCCGGTCGGCGCGACCTATGCGCCGCTGCCCAAAGCGACGGAAGTCGACTCATCCGAATGGCCGCGTGATCTCGAAAACTTTGCGAAACTCGGACTCAACACGTTCCGGCTCTTCCTCTGCTGGGACCGGATCGAGCGCGAACCCGGGAAACGCGATTTCTCCCGCGTCGACCTCGCGTTTGAACTGGCGAAAAAAAACAAGCTGCGCGTGATCGTCAACGTCGGCGGAACATTCACGAATCTGCAGGCGATCTACCCGCCGCGTCATCTGGTCTACGACGAACACTGCACGCTGCTCAAACCGAAACCGGATTCCGACGAGGAGCTCCGCTTCAACCGGTTCAAGCTCTGTTATGACGATCCGCGCTATCAGGAACTCGCCCGGGAATTTCTGCACGAGGCGATCGCCCGGTACAAGGACCGGCCGGAACTTCTCGCCTGGTCCGGCTGGAACGAACCGCGCCTCGCGGAGTGTTACTGCCGCCACACCGTCGCACTTTACCGAAAATGGCTTGAACGCAAATACGGCGACCTCGAAACCCTCGCAAAAGCGTGGAGCACCGAGTTTCCGGTCCGCTTCCGCACATGGGAGGACGTCAATCCGCAGCCGGAGGCAAGTTTTGAAGCGGGCGGATACGCGCCGTTTCTGGATTGGCAGAAATTTCTCGCAGAGAACCGCACCGCCAAATTCAACCTCGTGCGGAGCTGGATCCGCGAAGTCGATCCGGTCACGCCCGTCATCTCCCACCTCTGCGGTCCGTACGATGCGGATATTTTCGGCGAGGAAGAGATCCTCGGAACGAGCGTCTACACGATCCATGCACAGGGAAAAAGTTCCACGGGATTCACCCCTTACGAATTTGTCACACGTCATAATCTCCCGCTCATTGCCGAAGGACGTCGCCGGGAACGCCGCGATCCGGAAGGATTCTGGGTTGTCGAAACCGAGGCAGGTCCGGTCAGCTGGGTGCATGATCTCGTGCCGCGCAGCTACTCCCCGCGACAGATGAATGCACGCGACCTCTTTTTCACGGCTCACGGCGCACGCGCCATTCTGCGCTGGCTCTACCGCAGCCGGATCTCCGACGCGCAGGCGGGGGAATTCAACCTCGTCGGCTGGGACGGGCGGATCACGAAACGTGCGGAGGAGTTCGGTCGACTCGCCCGGTTCCTGCAGGAAAACAGTGCGATTTTCTCCACCCATACGGCGGAGTTTTCCGGAGTCGCAATCCTCGATCCGCGCGACTGCGACGCCATCGCGTTCGCCGAGGGTTACCGCGGACGGTACAACGATGCCATCTTGAGACTTTACAACGCGCTGCTCCACATCGGGATACGCGCGGAGTACCGCAATGTGCGTCAGCTCCGGGAAGACGCCCTGGAGCGCGACGGAATCCGTGTGCTCTTCCTCCCGTTCCGTCCCTGCGTCGACCCGTGGATGGCGGAGAAGCTGCGCGCATTCGTCGAAGCCGGCGGCGTCGTGATCGCCGAATCGCCGTTCGCCCTCAAAAATACAACCGGGATCCACTATGAAGTCACGCCGGGACTCATGACCGACCTCTTCGGAGTCCAGGTGTTCGACCTCGAAAAGCTCAAGGAATCCACCTGCGGGGCGTTGCCGGCCTATGATTTCAAAGCCGTTGCCGAACCCAAAGGCGGGAATGTCGAAGCCACATTCGCAGACGGAACTCCGGCGATCATCACCAATCGGTACGGCAAAGGGGGAACCGTGCTCTACCTCTCGCAGGTATCGGCCGCATACCAGATCGAAAAGCCGTTCTACCCGAACGACATACCGGTCATCTCGTACGAGGATGGGCAGACGTTCCGGAACGAACTGTCGCGCCGACTCTCCGCCGCCGGAATCGCTCCCGGCTGGGAATTCGAGGAAATCGACCGGGAGGAGACCCGGAAATACCTGCAGATTTTCCGGCGAAACCTCCCGGACGGTCGCAAACTCCTCTTCATTCTCAACATGGATGAAAATCCGCATCAGTTCACATTGCAATTCCCTGGAATCGAATGCTTTGAAACCATTGGTGCCTCCTCTCCCGAAGAGCAGCCCGTCACCGGAAACCGGGTGGAATGCGCCCTTGCCCCCTGGGGCTGGGCGGTTCTGACCGGAGTTGCCGCGACAGGAGGAGAAAAATGAAAATCACTGCCGTTAAGACCTTTCTCTGCAACTGTTACCGCACCAACTGGGTTTTCGTGAAAGTCGAAACCGACACCGGCCCGTGCGGCTGGGGGGAAGCGACGCTCGAATATCGCGAACCGACTGTCGCCGCCGCGATTCACGACCTTGAATCATGGCTGATCGGCAAAGACCCCGCCAACATCGAACTCTTCCGCCACGACTGCTACCGGGACGCATACTGGCGCGGCGGCCCCGTGCTCATGAGCGCTCTTGCCGGCGTCGAAATCGCCCTCTGGGACATCAAGGGGAAAACGCTCGGCGTTCCCGTCTGGCAGCTTCTCGGCGGCAAGGTCCGCGATGCGATTCCGGTCTACGTGAACGGCTGGTTCGCCCCGGCGAAAACGCCGGACGAATTCGCGGAAAAAGCCGCCGCCATCCGCGATCTCGGGTATCCCGGCTGCAAGTGGGACCCGTTCGGCAAAGCGTGGCAGGAACTCGGGAAACGGGAACTTGACCAGGCCATGGAGTGCGTCCGCAAAGTCGCCGCCGCCGTCGGAAACGATATGAAACTCATGATCGAGGGGCACGGCCGGTTTGACATCCCGACCGCCGTCCGCATCGCGCAGCATCTCGAAGAGTTTGACATCCACTGGTTTGAGGAGCCCCTGCCCCCGGACGATCTGCCCGGCATGCGCGAAGTCCGCGAACGCACGCGGGTGCCTCTCTCGGCAGGCGAACGTCTGTACAACCGCTACGAGTTCCGGAGATTCTTCGAACTTGGTTGCGCGGACTATGTCCAGCCGGATGTCTCACACGCCGGAGGGTTGCTCGAAATGCGTTTTCTCGCCTCCGAGGCGGAAACGCGTCACCTCGGCTTCTGCCCGCACAATCCTTCCGGCCCGGTCGCAAACGCCGCAACGCTTCAGCTTGCGGCCTGCGTGCCGAACTTCCGCATCCTCGAAATGATGATGACAGATGTTCCTTATCGCGCCGAAATCTGTGACGAAAAACTCGTCCTGCGCAACGGATGCATGGAAATTCCCGACCGCCCCGGCATCGGCGTCGAACTGGATGAACGCGAACTGCTCAAACATCCGTTCATCCCGACTCAGTTGCGTCACTATCGCGGCGACCTCACCGACATCCGTCCCGTCGATGCGGTTCGCTACTACAAACTCGTTTGACCGGCGCAGGATCACGGGAGGCGACGGACGTGTCCGCCGCCCCCCGGAATCCTGTGCGAGAACCAACTGGATCGTCATTGCAGGCGGCGGACGGTCGCCCCCGGTTTGATGTCCATGGAAATCAGAAGCCGATAAGTCCGCTTTGCCACATCCGGAATCATCAGCCGCCGCACCATCGCTACCGTCTCCCGCGCCAGAACCGAAATCGGAATGGAGGCCACAGCCGTATCGGTCCGGCTTGAAACGATCATCCGTTCCTGAAACGAGATGAAGCTGAAAATATCGGAAAGATCCCCGACTCCAAACTGTTCACGGGCAAAGCGGCACATCTCTTCGGCCATATTCAGGCTGCCGATGCCGACAGCGGTCGGGCCATTCTGTGGAGCAGCCAGAAGCGCGGCAATATCGGCGCGTCCGTTTTTCTCCCGCACATCCCAGCGGTAGATCGCCGGAGGAGGCAATCCCCGGAAGGAACAATAGTCCGCAAAGCCGGCCACCCGCTCCTGAAAGTGCTGATCGAACAAAACCGATTTTCGCGGAAAACCGGTGACGAATCCGAGTTGCGAATGTCCGTAACTGTGCAGAAATTCCGCACACTCCCAGCCTCCGCGGTAGTTGTCCGGGCTGATGACATTCACACCCGGCTGAATCTCATCCATGCTCAGCAGCAGAAACGGCAACGGCAGCTCCAGCGGAAAATAACGATGATCCGCCGGCTGTTCAAATACGAGCGCCGCGCCGTCGCTGACCGCGTCGCGGATGGCCTGATCCAGCATTTCAGAACTGGTCAGAGCTACGCTTTTTGCCTTCATGCCGCAGAGCGACGCTTCGAACTGAAGCCCGCAGAAAAGTTCGATGTAATAACGCAGTCTGGCCTGTGTCTCATCTTTCGGATTGAAAAAGAAATAGATGGTATCCCGGGCGCCCGGCGGGAAAACCGGGGACGCCATTTCCCCCGCCGCACGTGTCTCCTCCTCACCCGGACCGGAAAACTGGCGTGCGACAAAACTCCCGCTCCCGCGAATCGACTTCACAAAGCCGTTCTCCGCAAGCAGTTTTACCGCCTGCGCCGCAGTTGACAACGAAACCTGATACAACGAGGCGATCTCCCGGATTGTCGGAAGCTGTTCCCCCGGCATCAACTCTCCGGAATGAATTTTAGCACAGAAAATGCCGTACAATTTCTGCGGCAATCGATAATCAATTTTCCGGGTCATGATTCGCCTTTTTCTGATGAGCCCATATCTAATATAGCTTGATTGTTATGAAAAACAATACAATCAACATTATTTTCATAGTTTTTCTCACCGGCAACTATTGTCTTGCTGCTTCTATCTTGCTATAATTATCAGAGAAAATCAACCAAGCCAATGGAAAGGAGGCCCGTATGCCCTGCCGGCAATTTCAATGCCACACTTCCGAGATCCGCGCAAAATTCACTCTTATCGAGCTCCTGGTGGTGATTGCGATCATCGCGATTCTGGCGTCGATGCTGCTGCCGGCGCTGAATCAGGCGCGGGACCGGGCACGCACAACCGGCTGTCTGTCGAATTTGAAGCAGTATCATCTGGGAACCGTCGCGTATCAGGCGGACAATGATGATTTTCTGCCGTGCCAATGGCGCTGGCCCGATGATTTCACTCTCGGGACATGGGTTCCCCATGACTTCATCAATACCACAACTTATCGACGTCAGCACGGTTCTCATGGAGCCAAATGTCCGACTGCAGACGGAGCCTTTGCCGGTTTGTGGAACAACTCGAACAACGATGATATGTTCGCCTGTTATGTTCCGAACATCAAAAATCTGGTGGAGCGATCGGTCGGCCTTAAAAACGGCGCGGCCGCACGGGAACGTTCGGGCGATGTGAAATTTGCCTACGCCATTCGCGTCATGCGGCTGAGGAAGCCCGGCACAGCCATTCTTCTGCATGAATCCTGGATACAGAAAGTCACCTGGAACGAAGCAAACGTCTCATTTCCCGACGCGGTGGGAACCCATGCAAGAGGACGAAACATGGTATTCGCCGACGGCCACGGCAAACTGGGTTCTTTCACGGAATATTCTTATGCTCAACGCACCGCCTGGCTGCGTACGAATGTGGAGTAATCATCATGTTGAAATCGTTTCCCCTCTTCAGCGCCTTCGCGGCGTATGCACTGCTGTTGTTCCCGGCGAAATCGGCAGATCTGCCGCTCCCGGACCGGGCGATTCCGGAAAATCCGCCGCTGCGCCCCTCCGTCGTAACCTGCGGCGGAGAGAGGCTGCTGCTCGGACACGTGAAACACCTTGTGAAGGTCGAGTACCGCAACGGGAAACTGAACTGCCGACCCGCCGGATGGAGGCTGATCAACTATCCGCTGGAACAGATCTCCGGTTTTCCGGATGCCGCGACAGCGGCGAAAACCCTCTTCGGTTCGGATGCGCCGAACGTGAAGAACTACTTCTTCCACACCCCCGGAAACTCACCGGAGCCGCAGATTCCGGAGCGCCCCGAACCACTGACCAACACCCCCTCCCCCGCCCTGCGGGTCGGACACAAGGAGACCTTCACAACCATCGGCGCCGCGCTCAAACAGGCGAAACCGGGAGACACCGTCGCCGTCGCGCCGGGGATTTACCGCGAAAAGATTTCCATTCCGGAAGGGGTTGCGCTGGAAGGAGTTTCCGACAGCAAGGGCAATCTGCCGATCCTCTCCGGCGACGCTCTTCTGCCGCCGGGATCGTTTCAGAAAACCCCGGAGGGATTCTGGCGGGCCAATACTCCCGGGCCCCGAAGCGGAAGACTCTCCTGTGACGGGACCGTGCTGCGTGAGGTCGGCAGTCTGGATGAGCTCGACGAAAACTGCTTTTACCTCAGCCGTTCCGGTCGTCATTTCGCCCGCCGCGCAAAACCGGGCGAAACGCTCAGTTACCATAAAATCACGGCGGATGAAAACGGCATGCTGGAGATCGGTTCCCTCGGAAACGCCATCTATTATGCGAAGTGCTGGATCTACGTTCCCCCGAAGAAACGCTCCGGCAAAGTCGTCTGGGACCCCCGCAATCCGGAGCCGATCACAGGGAGACTCGACCTCGGCGGAAAATTCCGCATCGCCCGCCAGACCGGGTCCGGCGACGGCTCGCAGGTGAATCGCTTCCGAATCTGCGTGAACGGAGAATATGTGCCGGTTCTGTTCCTGCCCGGGCGTCCGGTTCCAAGCCTGAACTACGGAAAAAGTGAACGAATCGAGAACTTTGTACTGAACGAAGGCTGGAATGAACTTTTCTTCGAATTCGACTGCTGCACCCTTCCGGAAGAACGGAAATTCAAATTTGGACTTCCGAAAGGAATCACCGGTTACTACGCCACCGCCGACAAGCCGGAGAATTTTCTGGAACCACCGGAAGCCGCCTGCAATATGAAATTTGTCCCCGAACTTCTTGTGAGCGACCCGCTGCCGACGGAAATGGATCGCGCCATCTATGTGCGGCTCGCCGGGGATGTCGACCCGAACGAACGGCTCATGGAACTCGGCGTACACGATTTTCTCGTCAAACTCGACGCTCCGCGCGGCGCATTGCGCGGGTTCGAACTGCGTGGAGGAACGCAGTTCCAGCAGCGCGCCCAGCTTTCGGTATCCGCGCCCGGCTGTCTGGTGGAAGGGTGTCTCTTCTCCTCGCCGGAAGTGCGCGGAATTTCGGTCAATCTCGGAAACTTCAATCAGGACGATCCGCCGATCGTAATCCGCGGCAACCTGATCCGCGACCCCGGCGGCATCGGCATCGGCGCCTCCGGCCGGAGCGAAAAACTGACCGCGGCGAACCAGAACAGCTCCGCCCCCGGCCGCGGGCGCATGGTCGTCGAATACAACACGGTTACCGGCAACAACCGCAACGGTTACAACCGTTACTGGGAATCCGGATCGTTCAAGTTCTTCCGCCTGACCGGCTGCGTGATCCGCTACAACCGCTTTGTCGGCGGCTTCGGCCCCGGACTGTGGATGGACTGGGAACACTACGGGAACCGCATTGAGGGCAACCTCGCGGAAAAAGTCAACTCCTTCGGCATCGGCATCGAAGCGAGCCCCGGCGCGAATCTGGTCTGCAACAACGTCATTCTCGACACCGTTCCGGGCGAGGTCTGGTTCCGCTTCGGAATCCTCGCCTGGAGCGCCGACCGGGTCTGGGCCGTCAACAACACCGTTGATGGACGCGACAACCCCGCTCCCGCCTGGAAAAATCTGACCGGAACCGGCGGCATCTATCTTTCGGAAGGGCCGCTCAACCGCCGAACGCGCTGGGGTGAAACTCCGAAAAACGGCGCGGCATTCAACAACCTCCTCTCCGGCAACCGCCCGGATCTGGCCGGAAAATTCGCGGTGCAGGGCGGCAACGACGGAAAACCGGTTGAACTCCCGCCGGAAATGAGCGTCACGCAGGACTTTTACGGTCTGCCACGGACCGAACCCGGATGCGGCGCATTTCGCGCGCAGCAGGACTTCAATTTTGAAATCGAACTCGACAACGGGAAAATCATCCAGAAATGAAACTTCTTCTCCTTATGACGACGGCGGCTCTGGCCCTCTTTGCACCGGCGGCGGAACCCGACTGGGAACTGCCGGAAGAGTATACCCGCGACAACGGTTTCCGCGGAGACACCATTCTCAACGGCTTCTGGATCGCCGACGGCAAACCGGAACGAATTCCGGCTCTTCCGGTAAAAGGGAAAGGTGTCCGGACCTTCCGACGGGAATTCAAACTGCCCGAAGCGTGGCGCAACCGGCAGCTGTTCCTCGAAATAAACTATGCCAAAGGCGAACTGCGGATCGACGGCATCCCGGCGGGAACCCTCGACGGGAAGGAGTTCTGCGAACTCCCCATCACGCCCCGGACGGACGGCCCCGCCACAATCGAAATCACCGCCCCGTCGATCGAAGGAGATGTGATTTTGCGTTCCCGACCGCAGGGTGTGCATATCGCCGACAGCTATCTGCGCACCTCCTTCCGCAAAATGAGCGTGACGCTCGACGTGGAACTTTCGGCTCCGACCGGAGGAACAGTCGAAGCCGTCATCAGCTCGAAACCGGACGGTTCTGAGCCGGCGCTGACTTTCACGCTGCCGATTCCCGCCTCGGGACGCGGCAGCATCACCGTCCCGTGGAAGGATCCGCAGCTCTGGAGCCGCCACAATCCCCGACTCTACTACTACACGCTGACGCTGCGCGACCCGAAAGGGAACATCATCGACCGCCGTCTGCCGCGCAGTTTCGGATTCCGGGAGGTGTGGGTCGAAAACGGCTCCTTCATGGTAAACGGCATTCCCACCGCGATCTGCGATGACGCGTGGGAGGGGTCTGCGGGGATGCGGAACATCTGTATTCCGCAGGCGGAACGTCTCTTTGCCAAACTCAAGGAAGCCGGCATCTCCGGCGGCATCCGCTGCAACAATGAAAATGCGATCCGGATGGCCGACAAGCACGGATTGCATCTGCTGCAGAACTGCGGCAGTTTCATCCGGGTCAACATCTGGGATCCGAAAAGCGGCCTGACCCCGATGAACGGCGAGGAGAGCCGCGAAGACGTGATCCGCCGTGTGAAACGTCTGCGGGAACACCCCTCCATCCTCGCCTGGAGCTCCAACACCGCCTACGCGCTGGCTTCCATGCATCCGGAATACGCCGGACAATACTACAACTCCTGGGAATATTTTCCGCTCAGCCGCTCCTCCGCCGAAGCAAAGACCGCCCAGGAGCTCTTCCGGGAACTGGCGGAACTCGTCCGCACCGTCGATCCGGAACGGCCGATCGCCTCCCACAACGGCCCGTACAGCTCCATCGAAACTGCGACCCGCTACCTCTGCGACAACCTCGATGTGCAGGAACGGGAGGAGTTCTTCGACTTCTGGTCGCGTTCCGGAAAAAAACGCAAGGCCATCTGGCTGACGGAATTCGGCATCCCCTTCGCGGGTCATCAATATATCCGCTACATCGATCACCAGATGCCGCATGGCGGAATCTGGCCGAAAATTCACCTTGAAAATGCCGCCCGGTACTATGGACCGTCGATCTACCGGGAGGAGAACGAGGCTGATTTTGAACGCTATCCCCGCGACAACTACTATCGTCACATGCTCTATCCGGTCATGCAGCGCCTCACCGCCGACAATGTGCGGCGGATCTGGCGCGCGTGGCGCACATACGGCGTCAGCGCAAGCGCACACCATATTCTCAACGAAGGGTGCTTCGGCCCACTCGCCAATCCATCACCGCAGCATCGGTTCGGGTTCCGGGAACTCGACGACCCGCGCTGCCCGGGATTCAGTGTCGCGATGCGCGGAACCTTCCCGATGCCGGGCATCGATCCCGAGACTCCGGCGGCGCGCGCCTGTCTCGATGCGACGGCTTTCGCAACCGGATACATCGGCGGCCCGGACGGACGTTTCACCTCGAAGGACCATCTCTTCTACTCCGGTGCCTTGATCCGCAAGAACTTCATCGTCATCAACGACCTCGACCGCCCGGTGGAAGTCGAAGGACGCTGGGAGCTGCGCCGGCGGGGAACGACCGTCCGCAAAGGAGATCTGCGCGGAAGCGTCGATGCCGGAATGCGGGAAAAACTCCGGTTCATCATGGAATTCCCCGCCCCGGAAGTGTCGGAACGCACCGATTTCGAACTCATCGCCGATGTATCGATCGACGGCTGCAAGGTTTCAGACCGTTTTATGCTGACGGTATTCCCGCCGCACCGCGTCCCGGAACGAAACTTCGCAGATAAAACCGTCTGGTACGCCAACATCAGCGACGATCTCACGCACGAAACCCCGCATCTGGTCATCAACCGCGACAATGCCGAACTCCTCAAAGCGGCCGGACTGGACGCGCGGCTGCTCGGCGGACTCAAGAGCTACTCCTGGCGGGGGCTCGGCCCTGACGCGGCGATGGCCCTCCACCGCACCCGGAAAGAGGTCTCCGGCACCCCGCGCCCCGGCGATCTGCTGATCATTCCGGCTCGAACGCTGACCGTTTCGCCGGACGGGTATCAGCATCTGCTGCGCCTCCTCGAAAAAATCAAACTCGACGATCTCGTAGCCGACGGCGTGAATCTGCTGGTCATGGAGCAGGATCTTGACAATCTCTTCGGGATGACCACGGAGGAGACCCGTCCCCGGCAGGCGTTCATTGCGGCGGAGGGGCATCCGGCTTTCAAGGGGTTGAAGGACTCCGATCTGAGCAACTGGTCCGGGGAATCGCGGCTGCGTCCCGCCATCACCCCGATGGGCCCCGGCGAAGAACGTTTTCCGGAACGGCTCTGGCACGTGTCGAATACCAATGCGGTCGCGACCCGAACCCTGGTTCGCCCGCAGCGTGGCGCAGTCCGCGCTCTCGCAGTCAGCGGCTTCGACCTTCAGGAGAGCCCGCTGCTCGAAGTCGCCCACGGTCGCGGCAGAATGATTTTCTGTCAGTTCGACATTTCCGGACGTTACGAGTCCGATCCGGCGGCGACCCGGCTGTTCGACAATCTGATCGATTACCTTCTTTCCGCTCCCGCTCCCGATCCGACTCGAAGTGAACTGGCTGCGGCTCCGCGGGAGAGTCTCGAAAAACGTTCCCGGCTCTTCCACGCCGACCGTCCGGAAGGCAGCGAAAAATGGGGGATCACCAATGGAGAGCTTTTCAACCGCGAAGCGATCTATCCGGACAACCGCCCCGTCAAGTCCCTGCCGGACACCCGCTTCCCCGTCTTCTCCGGCAACGGCGCGGAGATCATCCGGCGTCAGCCCGGCGGAACTCTCCTCATGTGCGCCTGGACGCCCGATGATTTCGCCACCGGCTGGATGAAGCGCAAGGTCGCCTGGATTCGCGCAGCTTTGCTTGTCAATCAGAACGGCAGCCGCACCGACGGCCCTTCCCTCTCCCGTCAGGGAAATCCGACCAACCTTTATCCATTCGTCTGGATCGAGGGATTCGTCCACCCATACACGACTGATATCTGGTAACCACCTGACGGAACGACACATGACCATTCCGGAATCTGTCAACTCGAACGAAAATCGGGCAGCGCCAATCGCAGAACCGCGGGAAACGTCCAGCTCATTCCGCCAGGAGAAAAGACTCCGACGCCGAAGTTGAAAACCGCATCCGTTTGCATAACCAAGCCATCGGCAAGGGGAAGCCTCGGCCCCAAAGGGCTTGATGGGCCGGTAAGAACTTCGATGCAAAATCGCTCTTCTTCCCCCCGGTCTCCCCGGCAAAGGCCGGAAAATCTTTCATCTGCGAGTCCCCCGTTCGTCGCCATCCACATTTAGCTCCTCTATTGAAGCCGTTCAGCTGCATCCGGCACATTCGGCAGATTTACACATGCGTCACAAAACAATGCCCTCTTCCGGTCGGAAAACCGGAGAGGGCGCAGGCAACGCCTGAAACAAGACAGGCGATTGTTTCCACATTCCGCCGCTTATTGCGCAGCATCAGACGGGGCTGTTTCGGCGGAACCTCCTTCCAGCATGGCAATCTTCTCCTTGACGTCGCGGAAGCGCGGTTCGAGCTCATACAGCTCCTTGTAGTATTCCAGCGCGCGGGCTTTGTCGCCGGTCTTCTCCATGATGCGCGCAAGTGAATAGGCCGTCGTCAACCGGTCCTTGTCGAGACGCGGAATGATCGAAAGAACCGTTTCGAGCTCATCCACGGCCTCCTTGTACTTCCCCTGCTGCTCGTAACAGTCCGCCAGAGCAATGCGCGACATGACTTCGCAGCGCGCAGACTGGCGGGAGATCATGAACTGTTCAATGGCCAGATCATACTCGCCACGCTCATAACGGAGTTTGCCGAGATCGTAGACCAGCCCGATATCGTTCGGATAGTGTTCGATGCGGCTCAGCGCATGATCGAGCTTAAGCTGTTCCCGCATCGCCTCAAGTTCGGCGATACGGGCCGCAGGATCGGCCAGGTCCTTCGGCGGACGACGTTTGATCTGCGCGATCTCCTTGTCGATCTTGCCGATTTCCGCCTCTTCGAGATTCTTGTCGAGCTGCGGATCGTATGCGGCCGAAGCGGCAATGACCTTGTTGATCTCCGCGATCGCCTTGTCGAAGTCGCCCATGATGATATAGGCGGAAGCGAGTTTGCGGCGGACATCCATCGATTCACCCATGGCCAGAACCTTCAGCAACTCATTCACGACCAGCTTCGCCTGAGCCGCGTCGTGAATCGTGTTCTCCAGCAGCTGAAGGATCGCGGCGGACTTGCTGCCGATCGCATTCGAACCGGCCCCCTGCTCCACAGAGGCCATCGCCACATTCTTGGCCTGTTCGCGCTGCTTTGCATCAATGTTGATCGCCTGGCGGTAGGCGTCCTGAATCTCCTTGTTGTCCGGATTGTTGGTCGCCAGCGCGGTCAGCCGTTTCAACGCCTCACCGGCCTGCCCGGCATTCTGAAGATAGGTGGCCATTTTCAAAATGAAGCTGAAATCGTTCTGCCGGAGCTCCGAAGCACGCTCCATGGCTTCAGCGGAGATGAATGGCGCCCCAGCCTTGTCCGCGGCTTCCGCCAGCAGCTCGAGAACCGGAATGTTGTCCAGCGTCTTGGCCAGCGTATCCTCGCACAATGCCATCGCCTGCGTCGGACTTGTGCGGATCAATCCCTTGATTTTTCCGGTAGGAGAGCCGAGCCGGGCGAAAAAACGACCAATCGGAGAAACGCTCATCACCTTTTTGCGTTCCAGATCACGCAATTTCATGCGCGCTTCAACAAAAGCCGGCTCCTGATTCAAAAGATCCTTGAGTGCGAGCAACCGGTCGGATTCTTTCATGATCCGCAAAGCCTTGTGGTAGGCTTCCCGGAGTTCCGGAGTGACATTGGCAGCGGTCTTTTTTTGCATAGCTCATCCTTGCAGCGTTCCGGCAGACGATGATGATCCGTCCCCCGAAACCACACGCTCCTTCTATGGGTTGATTGTTTCTTTCGATTCCATCTGGAAACTTACTACCGAAATCGTTAATTGTCAAGTCGGGAACCATCCCGATTTGAAACTTTCATCTTCTCTTTCCGGAAAATCTCCCTTTTCATGATTGAAATTTCCTCTCTCCGGAGTATAGTAATATCCGGAACTGTGAAACGGTTTCACAAACCAGAAACAACCACAATAAAAGGAGTCGACAAAATGGCGCTTGTCCGCTGTGGTTCGAACCCGATTCTGTCGGCACGGGACATTCCGTTCGACGCGTCGCTGATTTTCAATGCGGGAGTCTGCAAATTCAACGGGAAATACGTGATGGTGTTCCGCAATGATGTCGGCTTTTCGCCGACTGGATGGACGAAGACTTACACGAATCTCGGAATCGCCTGGAGCGACGACGGCATAAAGTGGAGCGTTCAGACCGAACCGTGGAAAGTTGCCGCGGAAATCATTGAATCCGATCCGGAAATCGTCCGCTTCTACGATCCGCGTCTGACAGTGGTTGACGGCCGCTGCTACCTCTGTTTCGCCGTGGACACCCGGCACGGGGTGCGCGGCGGCATCGCCGTAACGGATGACTTCGACAACTTTGAAGTACTCTCGATGTCGGCGCCGGACAACCGCAACATGGTGCTTTTCCCGGAGAAGATCGACGGCATGTTCCTGCGGCTTGAGCGTCCGTTTCCGGAGTACAGTCGCGGTTACCAGGAGAAATTCGACATCTGGTCGTCGAAGTCGCCGGACTGCCGCTTCTGGGGGGAGACCCGTCTCGTCCTCGGGATGGAGGACGTCCCCTACGCAAATGCGAAGATCGGCCCTGCCGCTCCGCCCGTCAAAACCGACCGGGGCTGGCTCTGCATTTTCCACGCCACATACAAGGATATGAACCGCAATCTTTTCGGCTGGGAAACCGCGAACAATCCGAAGGCGACCTGGAACAAGGAGTACTTTGCCGGCCTCATGCTGCTTGATCTCGATGATCCGCAGACAGTCATCGGCCTTGCTCCCGAACCGCTCATCCGGGCGACCGAAAAGTATGAACTTGAAGGATTCCGCGGCAGCGTGATCTTCCCCGGCGGCATGATCCTCGAAGACGACGGCGAAGTGAAAATCTACTACGGTGCGGCCGACACGGTCGAATGCCTTGCCACAGCCCACGTCGACGATCTGCTCGCGATGATTAAACCGTTCCGCCGCTGATTGTTCCGCGGGAGCGACGACCGGCCGGGGAATTCGTTCCGCCGGCCGGTCTGTGTTTTGCGGAATCACTCTCTGGAACGGAAGGAATAGAGCTGCGCGCCGATCTCCCGTGCGGCCTCGACCATCTCCGGGTAAGGTCGGTCGCGTCGGGAATTCCTGTATGTCGATTCTGGAGGGGAAGGGATAATTCGCAGAGCTGGCGGGAAAAAGCGCATGGGAACGCCGGGATGAGGAGTTCCCGCACTGTTATCCGGAAGCAAAGAATACACCAGGCTTTTTCGTGACGACAGCGGATTGCATTCATCGGAGGCTTATTCCTGCGTCGGTCAATTTGATCTATGACTCAGAAATTCTGATTTGCAATCAGAATTTCCCATGCGATCTTAACTCGTATTGGCAGAATATGATGCAATGTTGCATCATATTGACTGTCAATTTATTAACAGGGAGAAAAGTGTCAGTTGTTTTTTTACTGAAAAACAGAACCATTTATTCCCGCACATGACAGTTGATAAAATAAAATGTAAAAAGAAAATGGCGCCAGTCGATAATGTCCGGAAAATTGCGCACATTTTCCGGACGTTGTCATCTTTTTGAAATTGGCTCAAGTTAAGCAACATACCGATTCGTGTTGACAAACTCCGAACCGGGTGGTATAGTAAGGGAAAAGGGAGGATGTTCCGATGACGCAAATGACCTCAATCACGCTCTGGGTTCTCTCTGGAATCCCGTTTCTGGCCGGAAGCGCGGCATTTCTCTGGGGAGTCTTCTGCTTTCTGGGCGGTCCGGACGGGCGTTCGTGGTCACCATCCGCGTTGATCGCATGGGGCGTTTCCTGGGGGATCGCCGCCGCATGCGCCGGACTCTATCTCCTGCTGAACCGGGGATCGACAAGGGCACGGCGGCTGCTACTCATCGCGTGGACGGCGCTTCTCGGCGCAGCCGGTGTCATCGGACTTCTCACCGCAGTTTTTCAAGGAGTGCCGGCGGCGTTCGCCCCGGCCGTGCTGCTGATTCTCGACGGGCTGGTGACGGCAACGCTCTTCCGCCGGAAACGACCATAAAAAAGGCGGCCCGCAAAGACCGCCTTCGGATTCCCTTTCGAAAGAGGAATTACAGTTCGAGTTTCTGCCCGCCCATTTTCTTTTCGATCCGGTATTTCGTGTAGAACGGATTCCCCCATCCGACGAGTTTGCCCTCCTCGAATACGAGCGGCATGCACTCATCGCGGGTCGTGAGTCCGTCCATCCAGACTGACTGAACAAAATAATACCAGACGTCCGGCGTCGAAAACGTCTCATCCGAGACCGGATCACCCATCACTTCGAGCACCTCCGCCTTGGTCATGCCGACCCGGAGACGCTTCGAATTCTCGATGTTCCGCTCCGCTTCGTTCCACGGCATCGACGCGCAGCCGGAAACCGCCGCCCCGATCAGGAACGCAGCGGCAAACACCAGAATCATCCTGCGGAATTCACCCATGCAAAACCTCCTCGAACCCGGGCGGCTCACTCCATCGGAGAGAACTCGCTCTTGCCGGCGCCGCACTCCGGGCAGACCCAATCCTCGGGCAGCGCCTCAAACGCGGTTCCCGCCGCGATTCCGTTATCCGGATCGCCGACCGCCGGGTCATACACATAGCCGCAGACATCACACACATACTTCTTCATTTGCATTTCTCCTACCTTGAGTCTCTTATTTCACCCGGTCCAGCAAAGACCGGCCGAGGCTTTCCCCGATTTCGTGAATCTTCTTCAGATCCTCCGAAGTCGGCATATACTTGACCTGGAACAGCTCCTGCGGCTGCTCGGCGCCGATCTCATCGAGCACCGCCTTGATCTGTTTGCCGCCCTCCCCGCTCCAGCCGTAAGAACCGAACGCAAAGCCGAGCTTGTTCTTCGGACGCAACCCTTTCACATAGCAGAGCGTGTCCGCCATCGCCGGGAACATCTGATTGTTCATGGTCGGCGCGCCGAACGCCATGAGCCCGCTGTTCGCAACTTCGGTCATGACCGCGCTGCGGTCGTTCACCTGCAGATCCATGAGCTTGACCTCAACACCTGCGGAACGGATTCCGTCCGCCAGCGCCTCGGCGAGACGCTCGGTCGAGTGCCACATCGAGGCGTACGCCACAACCGCGTGCGCCTTCGGCGCCTGCAGCGCGCACTCACGGTAAAGGTTGATGATCCATGCGATATCCTCCGGACGGCGCCACACCGGGCCGTGGTCCGGAGCAACGATCTGAATGTCGAGATTCAACCCCGGCAGCGCATCCAGCAGATCGAGCACCTTCGGCGACAGATGGTTCAGGATGTTCGCAAAATACTTCCGAGCCTCGTAATCGAGCACGTAGGCCGGATAATCCTCTCCGAACCGGCCGCTGCCTGCGAGGTGCATCCCGAAGGCGTCCTGCGAGAAGAGCAGCTTTTCCGTATCGAGGTAGGATACCATGCTGTCCGGCCAGTGCAGCATCTTCGTTTCAACAAAGGCGAGATTGCTTTTGCCGAGACTGATCGCCTCACCGTTCTTCACCGGAATCACGCCGAGGTCGCCGTAATAAGCCATGAGCGTCTTGTGGCCGACCGCCGAAGCGAACACCTTTTCCGGCTTGATCGCCGCAACCGTCGCAGGAAGACCGCCGGAGTGATCCGGTTCCGCGTGGTTCGAAACCACATAATCGACCTTCGTGACATCTCCGATCACGGAACGGATCCGGGCGAGAAGTTCAGGGACGAACGGCGCCTTGACCGTATCGATCAGCGTGATCTTCTCATCCAGGACGAGAAACGCGTTGTAGGTGGACCCCCGTCCCGTCTCATAGCCGTGGAAATTCCGGACCGACCAGTCGATCGCCCCGACCCAGTAAACTTTTTCGGTTATTTTTACCGCTTTGAAAAACTCTTCCATCTTCAACCCCGTTCCGCCAATGGCGTGATTAGTGACAAATTGATCCGCATTCTATAGAAATATAACGCCGGAAACAGCCGTTTCCAGCCCTTTCCGGCGTTGAAGGTCGGTTTTTTCCGATTATTTCTTCCAGAGGCCGTGCAGATTGCAGTATTCACGCGCCACAAGACCCGGCTGATTCGGCACGTAAAACGCGGCCTGCGGCTTGTCGCCCGGCTTGAGGAAGTAACGGTTCACATAGTTCCCGTTGTCGACTTCAATCCATTCGATATAATGCTTCTCCTCCATCGGATGCGGAATTTCTCCGACCTTCACGAGGATGCCGTCGCCCTGCTCCTCGATCACGGGAACGTGCTTCTCCCGCGCGCCGTCGACACTGCCGGCAACGAGCAACTTCATCTCTTCGCCGCAGCAGTGCGGAGCCGCACCGCAACCGGTGTCAAGCACTTCGATGACCATCCCGCACTTCGCGCACTTGTACAATTCACGTTTCTGCATTTTCCCCTCCTTGATCTTTATTCCTGCTGCAAACGCGGCATTTGCCGCTGAGTTCAAGATAAAACGAGTCGCACTGCAGATCACGCATCAGAACCCGGATCTCTCGATCGATCCTGTCGAACGTCCCGGGAGAAACATCCCGCACGGCACCACAGACCGGACAACGAACATGATGATGCTCGGACAAATCCCCGTCAAACCGCTTCTGTTTCCCCGCGGTTTCCAGTTTCCGGACAATACCGGCCTGGGACATCTGCTCCAGATTCCGGTAAACCGTGCCCAGACTGATGGTCGGCATCTTCACGCGCAACATCGTATAGAGCTCATCCGCGGTCGGATGACTCTTCACCGATCGCAGCTCCTTCAGGATCGCCTCTCTCTGTGCTGTTCTGTTCATGCTCCTCCCGAATGAGATATTTTTGATAATCATTATCCAATTGAATAATATACTGCGTTCCCGGCAGGTTGCAAGTAATATTTTGCAAAAAATACCCGATTTTACCATTGAAACCCCCGGCGGATTCGTTATATTACCCTTGAGAGATGTTTTCGCAAAGCAACCCAGTCACGATGCCAAGGAGGTGCCGATGATCAGCAGAGAGGAGCTCAAGCCACTGGAACAGGAACTCAACAGCCCCGACCGTGCCATTCGCCGGAACGCGCTGGCGGAAATCGCCTCGCTCTGGCGGAACCGGCAACTTCCGGCGGATCCGCCGGGGCTGCTGCACAATCTGCACTGTCACACCTGTTACAGCTACAACGGCTACGGCTTCACTCCGGCGCAGATCGCGTATCTTGCGCGGAAATCGGGCTGGCTCGCGGCAGGGATCATCGATTTCGACGTGCTTGACGCGGTCGATGAGTTCCGGTCATGTGCGGAACAGCTCGACATGAACTACTCATGCGGCATCGAAACGCGCGTCTTTGTCAGGGAACTCGCAGACGCGGCGATCAACTCGCCCGGAGAACCGGGCATAGCCTATCACCTCGGGCTCGGCTTCCCGACCGGGACGATTCCTCCCTGCGCGAAGGAATTCGCCAACAAACTTCGAGCAACCGCGGGCGCGCGCGTAAGGAAAATGGTTGAGCTGGTCAATGCCGCGCTCGATCCGGTCCGGCTTGATTTCGACCACGACGTCCTGCCGCTGACCCCGGCCGGCAATGCGACGGAACGCCATCTCTGCCGGGCCTATCGGGAAAAGGCCGAAAAGCAGTTCTCCGACCGGGAAGCCAGGGCGGAATTCTGGGCCGGAAAACTTAAAATCTCAACGGATGACGGCGCGAAACTGCTCGACGACCCCGTCAAACTCGAAGCGAAAATCCGCTCTGTGACGATGAAACAGGGCGGAGCCGGCTACATCGCCCCGACTCCGACCTCGTTCCCCGCGCTTGAGGAGTTCAATCAGTTCATCATCAGCTGCGGCGCGATTCCGACGATCGCCTGGCTGCACGGCCTCTCCGCGGGGGAAGCGGATGTGGACCGTCTGCTCGATCTTCACATGGAAAAGGGTGCGGCCATGCTGAACCTCATCCCGGACCGCAACCTCGGCAGCGCACGCTGCATCGCGGAACTCGATCGCGTCATCGCGGCCTGCAATGAACGCGACCTGCCGGTAATCATCGGCACGGAGATGAATGCGCCGGGGCAGAAACTCGTCGACGACATCAACGCCGAACCGCTGCGGAAGCATGTTGCAACCTTCGTCCACGGCGCGCGGATCCTCGCGGGTCATACGCTCTTCTCGAAACTCGGACGCGGCTATCTCAGCGACTGGGCGCAGCAGGAGCTGCCGGGACGGCTCAAGCGAAACGCATTTTACGCGCAACTCGGAGAACGGTTCACTCCCGCCCGTTTCGAGAACGTCAGCGACTGGCCGGAGGAGGTGGGAAAGATAAGAATGATTATTGATTCCACTAATTTCTGAGTCGCTTTTCCGTAACTCGTTCATAGGCCGGAGACTGTCGTTTTCCGGCCGTTTTTTTGTCTGGAAACGATGCTCCATTTCCCGGTTTTGTCAAGTCAAAAAATCAACTTTTTTTCTAGAAAAGATCGCAAAAATCATTTGAATTATCAGAAGAACGCAACTACATTGTCCAGTGTTGTCCCCCGGGAGAAACGGGGGGGCTGTTAATAACTTGTTAATGGATTGTCAACACATTTCGTCCGACGGTCGGAACGGATCAGGCGGAGCGGAGACGGAGAGATCCGGCATCCGGCTTTCCCAAAATCCGGGAAGCGGAGCAGAAATTGTCGGACAGTCACGGGGAAAAGGATTGAGCCCATTTGAAAGGCGGTCGCGAACGAATCCGGGCGCGGATGTTTTTGAAATGGGTTTAAGGGAAAGAGAACAGGTAGAAGGACTTATGGATTCGCAAGAGAGCTGCGCAGCAGACATCTGGTCGATTGCGGCAGACCGTCTGAAGGAACAGAATGAGCATCTGTACCGTCAGTGGTTTCGCAAGATGACCCCGCTGACGCTGGAAGACGGGACGTTGAAACTCGGTGTGTCGGACGACTTTTTCGCGAGCATTATCGAAGAGCAATACGATGATCTCATCCAGGGGGCGCTCTCCGGAATCGACGGAATCAATTACCGCTACCGGCTTGAGCCGGGCCACGAGCCGGTGCTCGACGAGCCCGTTCCGGCAACCGCAATTGCAACTTCCGGAACAGCGCAGAAAAAAAGCGCCCCCATCCGTAAAATCATAAATTCACAAAGTCCGCTTGGAGAGCATACGTTCGAGAGCTTCATCGTGGATGCGGAAAACGGTTGCGGCTACGCTGCGGCACGCGCGGTTGCGGACGCCCCGGGGAAACGTTACAACCCGCTCTTCCTGTATGGAGTAAGCGGAACGGGGAAGACGCATCTGCTGCATGCGATCGCCTCGGAAGTGCGGCGAAATTCGAACAAGACCGAAGTGTGTCTCATGACCTGCGACGAAATGCTCAACGAGTTCTACTACAATCTGCTTGAAAAGAAGAATTTGAGCCCCTTCCGGTCACGTCTGCGCAATGTCGACGTGCTTCTGGTTGACGATGTGCAGATGCTCTCCGGGAAAAAACAGATGCAGGCCGAATTCTTCAATGTTTTCAATCTCTTCTACAACCGGAACAAGCAGATCGTGCTCACCTCCGACCGGCAGCCGTGCGAAATCGAGAAGCTCGACAAGCAGCTCGAAACCCGGTTCGAACAGGGGATGGTCGCGGAACTCTGTCCGCCCGAATACGAGGCGCGTCTTTCGATTCTGCGGCAGATGCGCAGCGAAACACTCGTGCAGAACACCATGGATGATACGCTGCTTGAGTTCCTCGCGAAAAACATCTCGTCGAATGTGCGCAGACTGCGCGGAGCGTTCATCCGCCTCGCCTCCTACGCGTCGTTCAGCGGAAAGGGGCTGCTCAACATTGAACAGGCCGAGGAGCTTCTCCAGAGCCAGCTTGCACAGGAGTCCTCGGCGCGGGATCTCTCGATCGATCAGATCCAGCAGACGGTGGCGGATCACTTCGGCATCCAGCTCTCGGATCTTCTCGGGGAACGGCGCAGCCGCGGCATCGCCGAGCCGCGCATGATCGCGATGTATCTTTCGCGGGAACTGACGCAGAACTCCTCGAACGAGGTCGGCTCCGCCTTCCGCCGCAACCATGCGACCGTGCTGCACGCGGAGAAGAAGGTTCCTCAGCTGGCCAGTTCCGATGAAAATATCCGCCGTGCGATCTCCCAGATCAAGCGGCAGCTTCAGAAAAAGTAACCGGATCACGCCGAATTTACGCGGGGAGAGCGCAGAAATGCCCCTCCCCGCTTTTCTTTCCGGTTGCTTTTCCGCTGAAACATGGTATAGTAATGCTTTTCGCTGCAAAAGAAGGACAGGTGGGATGAAATGAAAGATGTGACGTTGCAGAAGATGCCGGACGAAGCGGTGCTCCGCCGTCTGACCGCGGCTGCGAAGGAACTGGTTTCCCGGCGGGATCTTCAGGCCGGTTATCCGTTTGACCAGGAGACGAATCTCTCGGGATTTTATGAGTGGCTGCTCGAAACCGGACTGTGCAATACGACGCTCATCAGTGTCGGCAGTCCCTACAAGGAGGCCTGGGATATGCTGCACGTCGACGAATTCGAACGCGAAGTCGTCGACTTCATCGCCGGCACATTCGGTTTCCACGACAACCACTGGGGGGTTGTGACCAACGGCGGAACCGACGGGAATCTGCACGGACTCTATTTCGGCCGCAAGACACTTGAGGCGCAGTCGGACCGACCGCCGATTCTCTACGTCTCGGCGGAGGCGCACTACTCGGTGCAGAAACTCGGCGACATCCTGCGGATTGAAACCCGGATCATCGGCGTGGAGCCGTCAGGCCGGATGGATGTGGAAGATCTGCGCCGCCAGCTCGATCCAGAACGGCCCGCGCTCGTGGCGATTGCGGTCGGGGGGACCTTCAAGGGGGCGATCGACGACCAGCGCGCGATCGACCGGGTGCTGAAGGAGGTCAACCCTCCGGCATGTTACCGCCATCTTGACGTGGCACTGTTCGGCGGGTATCTGCCGTGGCTGGACGATCCTGCGGCGCGCGAACTGGTCGACCAGCGGGTGATGGGCTTCGATTCGCTCGCGGTATCCGGGCACAAGTTCTTTGCGCTGAACGAGCCGGCGGGGGTGTTTGTCTGCCGGAAGGAGATTTTGCAATATTTGAACAAGCTCACGATTCCCTATCTCGGCGGAATCATGATGCCGACGATCAGCTGCTCGCGCAGCGGTTTTGACGTGCTGAAACTCTTCTGGCGGATCATGACGACGAAACCGGAGGGATTCCGGGCCGAGGCGAAACACATGCTCGAAATGACGGGGAAACTCTCCGCCGCCCTCCGTGAACGCGGCGTGGAGGCGCATGTGAATCCCTGGTCGAACACCGTCTATTTTCCCCGGCCGAAGGACGAAGTTGTCCATCGCTGGTGCATGGCCTGCTCGGGAGAATTTTCACACGTGGTGGTCATGCAGTATTTCAACGACGGACTCGTGCGGAAACTCGCCGACGACATCGCCCGCTGACCCGATCCGTACACAACGGCAGCTTCCGGCCCGCGTTCGCGCGCGGGGACGGGCGATTTTGCGTTTTTTCTGCGGATGAGGCGGTTAAAAATACTTGATTATCTGATAAAATCAGCTATATTACCATCGTAAATTAATAGTCTGGTACCGGTAAGTGTCAAGTGGGTGCAGCTCTACCCGCTTTTTTATTTTGCGGAACAAGACTCAAGGCGGCTTGGAGAGAGAATATTCCCCGTGGTGGGGATCATGCAACGGAGGATGAAATGGGCAACGAATTACTTCAGATTCTCGACTACATCGAGCAGGAGCGCGGGATCAGCCGCGACAGCTTGATTCGTGCTTTGGAAAACGCAATTCTCATCGGCTCGCGCAAAAGCATTCATCCGGCCAATGAGCTGAAGGTGAAAATTGATCCGGCGACCGGAGCGATCCGCGCCTGGGCGATGCTTGAGGTGGTCAAGGAGAATCCGACCTGCGATCAGCTTGTGATCACCCGCGCGCAGGAGCGCTTTCCTGATGTGAAGCTCGGCGACATCGTCGAGTGGGAGGTGACGCCGCACAACTTCGGCCGGATCGCGGCGCAGACCGCGCGCCAGGCGATGATCCAGCAGCTGCGCAAGGCGGAGAAGGAGAACGTGCAGGAGGAGTTCGCCGACCGGGTCGGCACGATTCTGAACGGGACGGTGCGCCGTTTCGATGCGGGGAGCATCATCATCGACTTCCAGCGCGCTGAAGGGATCATGCCGTCGAAAGAGAAGGTTCACGGCGAACAGTACCAGCCGGGCGAGCGGATCAACGCCTATCTGCAGAAGATCGACATCAACACCTCCGGACCGAGCCTGATCGTTTCGCGCGCCTGTCCGGAATTCGTGCAGAAACTTTTCGAGCGCGAGGTCAGTGAAATCCACGACGGCGTCGTGGTCATCAAGGGAATTGCGCGTGAGGCGGGCAACCGCACGAAGGTGGCGGTCATGAGCACGGATCCGCGCGTCGACCCGGTGGGTTCGTGCGTCGGCGTCCGCGGCAACCGCGTGCGCAACATCACGGCCGAGCTCGGAATGGAACGGATCGACATCGTCCCCTGGGACGCGGACATCCGGAAATATGCGACCAACGCGCTGCTCCCGGCCAAAGTGCAGTCCGTCGAAGTGAACGAGGCGAAACATGAACTCATCGTCCATGTGACGGAAGAGCAGTCGAAAATCGCTTTCGGCAAAAAGGCGCAGAATGTCCGCCTCTGCTCGAAGCTGATCGGCTGGAACATCACGATTCAGAACGAGGAGCCGAAAGCCGACCGGGGGTCGTTCCGCGACCAGCTGCATCAGGCGGCGGTCCGGCTCTCATCCGAACTCGGGATTTCGGAAGGGACGGCGGATCTGCTGATCAGCAACGGCTACGTGACTGTGGACGGCGTCCGGGAGGCCGGGCGCGACACACTGCTTGAGCTTGACGGAATCAACGCAGATGAAATCAACCGCGCATTTGACCGCCTCGATGCGTGAGATTCCGCGGCATACCGGAGGGACAGAAATTGAGTAAAATATTGAAAGTAAAGGATATTGCAAAACAGTACGGGGTCTCGGCAAAATCAGTTATGGAGGAGCTTGCCGGCCAGGGAATTGAAACGCCCGATGCGGAAAACAGCGTCATTCCGGACGATATGGTCGAGCTCGTCGAAATGTTTTTTGCCGACCTCTATGAACAGGACGAGCCGGTGGCCGACAAGAAATCCGGCAAAAAAGGCGGGAAAAAACCGGCCGGCCGACGCGAAGAGAACGATCGCGGGCGCAACAACAATGCGCACGGGAAAGGCAACCGTGGATCTCAGCACGGCGGCGCGGCAGCTTCCGGCGCTCCCCGCGGTGGAAAGGTGACGCTCCCCTCCCCGATCATCGTAAAAGCTCTGGCCGAGGCGGTGGGCAAAAAGCCGAATGAGCTCATCACCGATCTCATCAAGCTCGGTGAACTCGCAGGAATCAACCAGCCGATCAGTGAAGCGAATGCGAGAAAGCTCTGCACATCATACGGTTACGAACTTGAAATCGGCGCCGCTCCGAAACCGGCTCCGGCTCCGGTCGCTCCGGCGAAGCCGAAGCAGGAAGAGAATCCGGCTGATCTGAAGGAGCGTCCGCCCGTAGTCACCTTCATGGGACACGTCGACCACGGGAAAACCTCGCTTCAGGATGCGGTGCGCCATACGCACGTAACCGATACCGAGGCGGGAGCGATCACACAGCACATCGGCGCATCGACGGTCACTCACAACGGCAAGCCGATCACCTTCATCGACACCCCGGGACACGCGGCGTTCACGAATATGCGGGCCCGCGGAGCGAATCTGACCGACCTGGTCGTGCTGGTTGTGAGCGCGACCGAGGGATTCAAGCCGCAGACGATCGAAGCGATGAACCATGCGAAAGCGGCAAAGGTTCCGATCATCGTGGCGATCAACAAAATGGATCTTCCGGAAGCGGATCCGGACAAGATTCTTCTGCACATGCAGCAGAACGGTCTGACCAGCGAAGACTGGGGCGGCAACGTCGGAACCGTGCGGGTTTCAGCCAAGACCGGACAGGGCTTGACCGATCTGCTCGACCGCATTCTGCTGGAGGCGGAAATCCTCGAGCTCAAGGCCAACCCGAAACGGCGTGCCTCGGGGGCGGTTCTCGAAGCGCAGATGGAAGCCGGGCTCGGGCCGACCGCGAGCGTTCTTGTGCAGGACGGCACATTGCATGTCGGCGACACGATTCTCTGCGGCGAGCACTACGGGCGCATCCGCATGCTGATCAACGACAAGGGCGAGCGGGTGAAGACGGCCGGGCCGAGCGTTCCGGTGAAAGTGGTCGGGCTTTCGGGAGTTCCGGAGGCGGGCGACCGCATTGAGATCTTCGACACGGAAAAAGCCGCGCGCAACGAGGCGCAGGAACGCATTGCCGCCAAACGCGGAAGCATGCTCGCCACAAGTGCGATCGCCACGGCGGAGGATTTGTTCAGCAAACTCAACAGCGAACATCAGAATGTTCTGAACATCATCATTAAATCGGACGTGAAGGGTTCCGGCGAAGCGATCGAGCATTCCCTTGCGGAGCTCCCTCACGAGAAGATCAAGGCCGAAGTCATTGCAAACGCCGTCGGTCCGATCAGCGAAAACGACATTGCGCTTGCGGCGGCGACGAATTCGATCGTCATCGGATTTCATGTCCGGGTCAATCCGGGTGTGAATGAAATGGCCAAAAAGCAGAAAGTCGAGATCCGGCTTTACAGCATCATCTATGAACTGCTTGAGGATATCACGGATGCGCTTGCCGGAAAACTTGAGCCGGAAAAACGGGAAAAGCCGCTCGGCAAAGCGAAGATTCTTCAGGTTATCGAGCTTTCGAAAGGGCCGAAGATCTGCGGCTGCATCGTCGAATCCGGCGTGGTCAAAGTTGGAGCCAAAGCGCGGGTGCGGCGCGGCGGCGACCTGATCTACAACGGAGAGGTGGCGAGCCTGCGCCGCTTCAAGGATGATGTGAAGGAGGTCAAGGCGGGTCTTGAGTGCGGCATCCGGCTTGACAATTTCATGGACTTCCAGGTCGACGATGAAATCGAAATCTATGAAATCGAACTGAAGAAAGCGACCCTTTGATATGGCGGAAAAAGTAGACCGGCTGGCCCGGGTCAATGCTCTGATGAAACGCGAACTGGCCGAGACGTTCGAGCGGGATCTTCTCGTTCCTCCGGGGATGCTTGTTTCGGTGACGGAGGTGAAGGCCAGCGTCGACCTCCGCAACGCGACGGTGTATGTGAGCATCTTCGGCGGCAAAGCGTCGGACCGGGAGGCGATCATGCACGAGTTGTCCGTCGACCGGGCCGGGATTCAGGCCCGGGTCGGACGCAATCTTGCATTTAAACACACGCCGGTGCTGGACTTCCGGCTCGATACGCGAACGGAAAAGGGGGATCGCGTGCTTGAGCTGCTCCAGCAGGCCGAAGAGGAAGAAAAGAAACGCAATGAGTGAAGCGCTCTCCATTCCGGAAGCGGCCGCGCTGCTGCTCGAACAGAAACGGATCCTGATTCTGACCCATGAAAGGCCGGACGGAGACGCCATCGGTTCCTCGTTCGGGATGCGGGAATTTCTGCGCGAAAGTTGCGGCTGCGAGGTGGATGTGGTACTTCCCACGCCTCCCCCGACCCGTTATCTGGAGTTGATCGGCGACTATAAGACGACGCTCACACCGGAAGAAGTTGCCGGTTACAATCTGATTTTGCTGCTCGACTGCGCGAACCGCGAACGCATTGCCTGCGGGCCGGCGGTGGATCCGGTTTTGCTTCCGGAGCTTTCCGGGACACCGATGTTGAACGTCGACCATCACGGCGGGAACAATGTGAATGCGCGCTGGAATCTCGTTGTGCCGCGGGCGGCCGCGGCAAGCCAGCTTGCCGCGCAAATCGCAATCGCCACGGAGTTGCAGATTCCGAAGCGGGCCGCGACGCTCTGGCTGCTCGGGATCGTGACCGACACAGGGGCGTTCCGCTTTTCGAACACGCTCGGCAACACGTTGCGGGTAACGGCGGATCTGCTCGACAACGGCGCGGATCTGGAACGGGTGGTGAACGCCGCCTACTACTCCAAACCGTTGAACCAGCAGCATTTTGAAACGGAACTGCTTGAGACGCAGGAAAAACTGGCATTCGACGGGCGTTATATTTACGCGTATATTCCGGATGAGCTGTTTGCGAAACACAATTTCGACATGCGCGACGGAGAAGGTGTCATCGATCTGCTGCGGGAAGTGGCCGGGACAAAAGTCGTCGCCCTCTATTATCGCAAGGGGGACAGCTTCAAGGTTTCGTTGCGCAGCAAGGATCAGCGGTATCCGGTCGGTCCGCTGGCCCGGAGTCTCGGCGGCGGCGGTCACGAAATGGCGGCCGGAATCACGCTGCGGGAAATGGATCACAACCAGGTCGAAGCGCTGCTGCTGGAGAAAGTCGCCGCGCTGCTTGGCGACCGAGAACAGGATTGATATTTCATGCGATACAACCCATCCAGACACCGGCTGCCCCCGTTTCATACGAGCGGGGTTCTGCTGGTCGACAAGCCGTTGGAGTGGACCAGTTTCGATGTGGTGAACTTCGTGCGGGCGCGATTCAATGTGCCGAAGGTCGGCCATTGTGGAACGCTCGACCCCGCCGCGACGGGGCTGCTGGTGCTCGTGCTCGGCAAATTTACGCAGCTCTCATCGAAATTCAGCGGGGAGGACAAGGTGTATGAGGCGAAACTTCAGCTCGGGCTGGAGACCGACTCCTGCGACCTTGATGGCGAAGTGACGGCCACACACGACTGGTCGGCGGTCACGCCGGAGCTGCTGCGCAAAACACTGGCCGGATTTGTCGGCGAACAGATGCAGACGCCGCCGATGGTCTCGGCGGTCAAGAAGGACGGAAAAAAACTTTACGAACTCGCCCGGAAAGGCGTTGAAGTGGAACGGGAGGCGAAACCGATTACGATCTTCTCGATCGATGTAACGAAAATCGAATTGCCGTTCTGTGAATTTACAATGCACTGTTCAAAAGGGACTTACGTCCGGACGCTCTGTTCCGACGCCGGCAAAAGGCTCGGCTGTGGCGGCACCCTTGCGGCACTGCGACGAACCGTCAGCGGACAGTTCAGCATCGCAGATGCGATCACGGTCGAGCAGCTCAAAAGTTTTGAGCAGGCGGATCTGGAGATCCACATCCGGAAGTTTCTGTTTGAACGGCTCTCGAAAATTGCGGGGGTGAGTCATGAGTGATGCGAAGGAGCCGGAATTTTCGATCCGGCAGATTGAGGATGCGATTGACGCCTGGATCGCAACGGGGAGCGGCAGGGAGCTCTCCGCCGCGCAACTGATTCGACAGTTGGGCGGAAAAAAACTGCGGGCGCTTGTCGACCGGGTCGACCGCACGCTGGCGGGGGACGACCGTTTCTTTGACGACGGCAAGGGGAAGTACACGCTGCGGGCCGACTTCTTCCGCGGCTATGAGTTCCTCATCACGCCCGACGCATGGGAGATTGAACAGGGGTTTCTCTTTCCGGGACATCGCTTTTCCGCTTATGTGAATCCGGAAATCTTCCCCTCGGAGATCAGACTCGAGACGCAGGACGGAACGGCCGTGGAACTCGAGACGATTCATCTGCCGGTATCTCAGGCGTTTCACCATCATCTGCTGCTGGGTTCCGAGCAGATCTTCGACTTCTTCACGGCGGAATCCGCAGCCAACGCCCACCTTTCGCGCCGCCCGGACCCCGATGGGCTCGTGACGCTGAACGTTTTCGATCTGAAGGAGTTCTATCGAAAAAACCACTTCCGGGAGGGCGATGCTCTGCTCTGCCGGGTCGAAGATTGGAATACAGGGAGGATTCGTTTCCGGGCGCTTCCCGGAGACGCGCGCAAAGAGAGTGATCTCAAGAGCTGGATCGCGGCTTACGAAAAGGCGCTGGAGAGTGTCTTCGATCGCTTTGAATCCTACCCGGAAATTCCGGAACAGCTTGCCTACGCCTGCTTTATCGGCAAAGAGACGCTGCCGGAAGCCGCAAAATCCGCATCGCTGGACGAGTTTGTACGGCGCACGAACGAAGTGGAAATCAATTTTGAGACCGACCACACGGTGCTCGCGAAACGCGCGGAACATTCGGACGAGTATCCGCTCGATCTCCCGGAGGGAATCAGTGTCTCGCGCGGGGAAACCGGCGAAATCGGAACATTGCTGCGCGAAGTCGGCTCCCCGCTGACGCCGGTCGAGGTGGACAGCTACATTCTCGACTGCTGTTATGCGCGCGAACTTGATTTCGAAGAGTTCTTCGCACGCGCGTTCGGACGGGAGAAACTGCATTTCGCCGACGAGGGACAGCAGGCGGTTTTCTACAATTATGTCGAAGATCGTTTCGAAGAGCTGACGGAGAATTACAACCGGGTTGACGACGAACCCAAGGGACCGGTGCGTTCATCGATTCTCGAACTGGTCGACGACCGGCTCGAATTCTTCGACTTTCTCGCCTCGATCGGAGAGAAGATCGATCAACTGCCGCACGAAAATATGCACAAACTTGCGGCGGTCGCCATGCAGCTCGACGAAATTCTGAAGATACTGAACGATCCGGGCTATACGCCTGACGCGGCGGAGCTCGATCACCTCGCCGAAACCGTGGAAATGCGAACCGATGAACATGAAACGCTGATCTCCGAACTGACCGGAATCGCCGGAAAGGACGCTCAGGAGCAGGAGCAGTAACAGCAACAATCTCAAGGAGAAGATACGATATGAATCAAAGATTGCTCGCAAGCGGCAACGAAGCCATGGCGATGGCCGCACTCGACTGCGGCGTGCATCTCGGGGTGGGATACCCGGGCACGCCCTCATCGGAAATCCTGGAAAATTTCAGTGCGCTCGGCGGCCGCGCCGAATGGGCGCCGAATGAGAAATGCGCGCTCGAAGTCGGAATCGGCGTGGCGTTCGCGAACGGCCGGTCGCTTGTCACGATGAAGCATGTCGGTGTGAACGTCGCGGCGGATCCGCTGTTCACGATCGCCTACTCCGGCACGCCGGGCGGACTCGTGCTCGTGAGCGCGGACGATCCGGGCATGGCTTCAAGCCAGAATGAACAGGACAACCGACGCTATGCGATCGCCGCGGGCGTGCCGATGTTCGAACCGGCCGACTCGCAGGAGTGCTATGACTTCCTGATCCGCGCGTTTGAAATCTCCGAGGCGTACCGTCGCCCGGTGCTGTTCCGCGTCACGATGCGGGTCTGCCACTCGAAGTGCATCCTCGAACGGCGCGGCCGGGTCGAACCGCGTGCGACCCGCTTCGACAAGGATCCGAAGAGCAACGTCATGATCCCCGCCTACGCCCGGATCGCCCACCGCAAACTGCGCGCATCGCTCCATGAACTCGAAGCGTTGAATGAAAAAGGCGAATTCACGAAGGAGATCCGCAAGTCGAACGAACTCGGCGTCATCACCTCCGGAATCAGCTTCCAGCATGTGCGCGACGCGGCGCCGGAAGCGTCGATTCTGAAGATCGGCATGACCTACCCGCTGCCGCTGGAGACGATTCGCCGCTTCGCCGGTTCAGTCAAACGGTGCGTGGTCGTTGAAGAGGGCGATCCGGTTCTTGAGGATGCGGTCAAGGCAGCCGGGATCCCGGTCGAAGGCAAGGCGGAGATGTTCCGCTTCGGGGAACTCAATGTCAACCGAGTGCGCAAACTGCTCGCAAACGATCTGACGCCGGAAGCACAGCCGCCAGCCGGCAAGCCGCCGCAACTCTGCGTCGGCTGTCCGCACCGCAAATCTTATGAGGTGCTGCGCGACATGAACTGCATTGTCTCGGGCGACATCGGCTGCTACACGCTCGGCGTGCTGCCGCCGTTCGAAGCAGTCGACACCTGCGTCTGCATGGGCGCTTCGATCACGGTCGGACTCGGACTGCGCAAGGCGTTGCCGGAGGCGGAAGCGCGCCGCGTGGTCAGTGTGATCGGCGACTCGACCTTTCTGCACACCGGAATCAACGGCATCGTCGAGATGGTCTACAACCGCCCGGCGACGGGCCATGTGGTGCTGATTCTCGACAACAGCACGACCGCCATGACGGGACTTCAGGAGCATCCCGGAACCGGCCGGCTGCTCGACCACACCCCCTGCCCTCATCCGGTTTCGATCGAAGAGACGCTCCGGGGAATCGGGGTGGACAACGTCGATGTCGTCGACGCGGTGCTCGATCAGGAGGGATTCAAGGAGCTGCTGAAGAAACGGCTCGCATCGAATGACACGAGTGTCATCATCTGCCGCCGCCCCTGCATTCTGGCCGCGGTCAAGATCAAATCGTATGAGGAGAACAAGTGACATGGCGAACGTAACGAACATCACCGTCTCGGGCCTCGGCGGCCAGGGCGTGCTCAAAGTGACGGATATCCTTGCGGAAGTGCTGTTCCGTGCGGGATACGACGTGAAAAAGAGCGAGGTTCACGGCATGAGTCAGCGCGGAGGCTCGGTTTCGAGCGAAGTGCGTTTCGGCGACGAAGTGGCCAGCCCGATGGTGCCGGAGGGAGAGAGCGATTTCCTCGTGGTACTTGATCCGACCCAGATCGAGGTGAATCTGCACAAGCTCAAGCAGGGAGGGACGCTCATTACGACCGACGATGTACCGATGGATAAGCTCAAGAGCCCGAAGGCGTTGAACATTATGATGCTCGGCGCGCTTTCGGACAAGTTCCCCGCGATCGGGGAAGAGCTGTGGCTCGAAGTCATAAAGGCATTCCTGCCGCAGAAGCTGCATGAGATGAACATCGAAATGTTCCGGCTCGGCCGGAAAAAATAAACCAGCAGGGAGGAGATTATGCCGATCAAACAGTTGTCATTGTTCGTGGAAAATCGTCCGGGCAGCCTCAGCGCGGTTTGCAAGGTATTGAAAGACAACAATCTGTCGATTCGGACGCTGTCGCTGGCCGATACGCAGCAGTTCGGGATTCTGCGGCTGCTGCTCGCGGAACATGAACAGGCGCGCGAAGCGCTTGAGAAAGCCGGTTTCATCGTGAAGGTGACGGATGTGCTCGCGCTGGAAGTGCCCGACCGTCCGGGCGGACTGGCGGACATTCTCGCGATTCTCGACCGCCACCAGCTCTCGGTGGAGTATATGTACGCGTTCACGTTCGGCATGGACGACAAAGCGGTCATCGTCTTCCGTTTCGAAGATCCGCTCCATGCGATTGAACTGTTGAAGGATGAACCGATCAAACTGGTCAAGGCGTCGGAACTGTTCCGATAATGATGGATTGAAGAAGAAGTTAAAATGTCAGAGTTTGTAGTACCCAACCGGATTTTCGATCCGGCGGCGGAGTGTATGGCGCGTGACGAACGCGTGAAGCTCCAGGCCGCCGGGCTGCGCCGCACCGTGGAACGCGCGGGAAAAATTCCGTTTTACAGCCGGAAATTCGAGGAGCTGAAAATCACTCCGGAGTCGATCCGTTCGGTCGACGATCTGCGGCGGCTGCCGTTCACGACCAAGCAGGATTTGCGCGATGCGTATCCGTTCGGATTCTTCGCGGTGCCGCGCGCGGAGCTCGCGCGCATCCACGCATCAAGCGGAACCACCGGCAAGCCGACCTTTGTCGGTTACACCCGGAACGACCTGAATCTCTGGGCGGATCTGTGCGCGCGTTTCCTCGTGGCGGGCGGACTTACGCCGGATCAGCTCGTGCAGGTGTCATTCGGGTACGGGCTCTTCACGGGGGGGTTCGGACTCCATGCGGGAATCGAACGGGTCGGTGCGGCAGTGCTGCCGGCATCGAGCGGAAACACACAGCGGCAGATCCTGCTGCTGGAGGATGCGGGGATCAATACGCTGATCTGCACACCATCCTACGCGCTGAATCTCGCGGAAACGATCACCGCAATGGGCAAGAAAAACAAGCTCGCGCTGCGCTACGCGCACCTCGGCGGGGAACCGTGGACCGAGGAGATGCGCGCCGGAATTGAGGAAGAGCTCGGAATCCGGGCGTTCAACAACTACGGACTTTCTGAAATCATCGGTCCCGGCGTCTCCGGAGAGTGCGCGGCACGCCGCGGCATGCACATCCAGGAGGATCAGTTCCTTGTGGAGTGCCTCAATCCCGAAACCCTTGAACCGGTCGCGGAAGGCGAACAGGGCGAGCTGGTCATCACGAGCCTCAACAAGGAGGCGTGCCCGATCATCCGTTACCGTACGCGCGACCTCGCACGGATCGAGAGCGGTCCGTGCCCGTGCGGGCGCACGACCCGGCGCATGAGCCGCATCCGCGGCCGGTCGGACGACATGATGATCATCCGCGGAGTGAACGTCTTTCCGACTCAGATCGAGGAGGCGCTGCTGCGCGTGGACGGAACCGCGCCGCACTTCATGATCGAGCTTTCGCGTCCGGGCAACCTCGATGAAGCGTCGATCAAGGTGGAGATCCGGCAGCAGGACTTCTCCGACAAGATGGAGGCGATGCACAAGCTGCGCGACCGGATCGGCCGCGAAGTCACCGCCATCACGGGGCTTCACTTCAATATCGAACTTGTCGAGCCCAACACGCTCGAACGGTTCACCGGCAAGGCGAAGCGCGTGATCGACAACCGCAAACTTAATGACTGAGGAGACACATCGTCATGCGGAACCTCACGACAGGTCTGATACGGTTCTGTGCATCGCTGGTTTCCGCCGCGGGTCTGATTCTTCTCGCCGCGGGTTGTGTCTCCGCCCCCCGAACGGGGCGGACGCAGCTCATGTTCTATGACGAAAGCACCGACATCAGTTCGGGCGCGGAGGCCTGGCAGCAGGTCAAGGCTCAGGAAAAGGTGTCGACGAATGCGACGTACAACGCTGCATTGCAGCGGGTCGGCCGCAATATCGCCGCAGCTGCAAACAAACCCTCCTACGATTGGGAGTTCGTTGTTTTTGAGTCGAACGAGGCGAACGCTTTTGCGCTGCCCGGCGGCAAGGTGGCAGTCTACTCAAGTTTGTTCCAGCTTTTCGACAATGACGCGGAGCTTGCGACCGTGGCAGGCCATGAGGTTGCGCACGCGCTCGCCCGGCACGGGATGGAACGCAGCAGCCAATCGGTCATCCAGGCGTGCGGCGGCGTGATGGTGGAACTCGCACTCGGGCAGGACTGGACGCCTGCCTATCAGACGACCAGCAATCTGCTTGCGATGCTGCCGTACAGCCGCACACAGGAGCTCGAAGCCGATTACCTCGGACTGATACTGATGGCGCAGGCGGGATACGATCCGCAGGCGGCGCTGACCTTCTGGGAAAAATTCAGCAAGCTCAATCAGGTCGGCGTGGTCGGGGAGTTTCTGTCAACCCATCCGGACGGCGAAAAACGGCTTGAACGACTGCGTGAATCTCTTGCGGAGGCACAGGCCGAATATCGAAAATCCAAGCAGCTCGGCACCGGTCAAAGCTATCGCTGAACAATACGTTCCGAGCCGGCAGCCCGGTCGGCGGAGAGATCCGCGGCCGGGTTGTTATCATGTTGTGAACAAGTTGTTGATAACTCCGCTGAAAAAACGGAATTTCCGGAAAGTTATCAACAAAGAACGCCGACTTATCAACAGCTTATCATCATTTCCGGCAGCGATAGACGAAGGCGGGGGGGAGGTTTTTCCAGATGACGGGGCTGGTTTCCACCTCGGAAAAGACTTCTCCAAGCAGTTTGCGGAACCGCTGCCCGGTCGGAAACATCAGCCCCTGCAGGTAGGCGAAAGTCGCAAAATAGCCGCCGGGCGCGATGTGTTCCGCGACGGAGCAGAGGATGCTGCGCTGGAGTTTCGGAGTAAAATTCGCCCACGGCAGTCCGGAAATCACAACGTTCGGATTCGGCAGAGAGTAGCGTTTGAGGATTTCCCCGATCCCGGCGGCGGAGTCATTGCATACGGTGATCTCCGGAAACTGCTGCCGCAGGAGGTTGCACAATGCCCCATCAAGTTCGATGGCGATGAATTTCGCATTTTCCGGCATTTTCCGGACGATCTCCCGGGTGATGACGCCGGTGCCGGGCCCGAGTTCGACGATCACTCCGGCCGACTCCATCCCCACGTGCGACACCATCATGCGGCAGAGTCCCCGCGACGAAGGACAGAGCGCCCCCACCTGCACCGGATTCCTCAAAAACCGCCTGAATAAAACATTTTTGCTCATTTACGATCCTTCTTATCAGTTCTCATTCTCCGCCGGAGCAGGCGGGAACACAAATGCACGAACATCGTTGACGACAGCAGAACGGGGTTTCATATCGACGGGGAACTGCCGGTCTCTTTCGCCGCGATAGATGATGACCACCTCCGGCCTGTTCGACCGCATCAGCAGATCAACAAGCTCATCGCGGTCCATCCGGATCGGGGTCTCCCCCGCCTCAATCGCACGGTCTACGCCATACCAGAACTCTCCCTCCGAGCTGTACAGCCTCGCGTCAGGCCGGTGATAAACCCATCCGATTGCATGAATCATACTCGGATGCGTCAACAAAACAGCTGTCGCGGGATCGTAGTTGAGCTCGCCCGCGAGAGCCTTCAGCGCAGACTCCGGCGTTTTGCTGTCGAGCAGTTCCGGGGTGACCGTCCAGCCGCCGACCATCAGAATCAGTCCGAGTCCGGCGAAGAAAAGGTAGAAGCGCGTCCGCCACATATACTTGCGGCTGAACAGCAGAAGCCCCCCGGAGGCCGCTCCGCAAATACCGAGCAATCCAACGATGATCCGGACCGACGAAAACTGCGGAATCAGATTCCCGATCGCAATCACAAGCACCCCGATTCCCGCGATCGCCAGCAGCGCCCCCCAGATCGACATCACCAGGTGAAACGCGCGGTAAGGACCGCCGGTTCGGAAATAAGCCGCCACTCCGCCCGCTCCGAGAACCGCAAGAAACGGAAAACACGGCAGAATGTAAGTCGCAAGTTTTCCGCTTGAAATGGAAAAAAACACGAACGGCAGAACGACTGCGCACAGCGCGAACCGGTAGAGCGGCTGCCGGAAAAATGTCTTGCGTTCGGCCCGGATTCCCGGAATCGCCGCGGAAAGCAGAAACGCCGCCGGGAACGCCCCTCCAACCAGATACGGAATCAGAAACCAGAACGGTTCCGGATGCTGCTCGCCGCTGTCGGAGAAAAACCGCTGGAGATGCTCCACTACCACGAAATATCTCCAGTAATCCCCGTCCGCCCGGTGCACGGCAATCGCCCACGGAGCGATGAGGATCAGTGCGGTCACCAGCGGAATCCACGGCAGAATGAGGAACTCTTTCCAGCGCCGTTCCCACACCAGGAAACCGAACATCGCCAGCCCCGGCACGACAAACGCGAGAAACCCCTTCGTCATGAACGCGAGCGCGGCAAACACTCCGCAGATCACCAGCAGCGCCACCTTGCGGCGGGTGAACTTCGGCTCCATCGCCGCAAGGAACGCCGCACACGAAACCCCGGTCACAAACCCGGTCAACTGGCTGTCCAGCACCGCGAACGTGCCGATTCCGTAGACGAGTCCACAGGTCAGAAACAGCAGTGCGCCAAGAGCGGCGGTCTTGTCATCCCGCAATGTCTGACGGATCAGCAGCGCAATGAGCAGCGCCGCAAGCCCCGCACCGAGCGCGGAGGGAAGCCGCAGAGCAAACGCATTCTGCCCGAACACCTTGAAACTCCCCGCCGTCAGCCAGTATCCCATGACCGGCTTTTCGAAGTACCGCATGTTCATCAGGTGCGGAAGCACATAATTCCCCGAATCGATCATCTCGCGCGGAATTTCCGCGTAACGAAATTCATCCGGCGACACAAGCGGCCTGCCGCCGAGTGGAATCAGATAGGCAACGACGAAAAAGAGCGCAACAAGAGCATAGTACTTCACAGATTGGGTTCTCCCGGTTTCTGATAATGAACAATAAACAACCCGCCGCGACGGCGGTAGGATTTTCCCGAAGTCGCGGGCATTTCCCGCACGAGTTTCTCCGAGTCTGTAACGATGAGTACGGGCTGCGTGCCGTTTTCAATGATGCCGGCGACCCGATCCGGAGAATAAACTCGCCCCGGCCCCTGCGGCTCCATCCCGGCGGCCAACTCCCCGGGATTCCCGTAAATGCCGATGTCGGCCCTCCGCAATGCCCAGGCGACAGCGGAGGTCATGGACTCATCGGCAAGAACAAGCGTCTCCGGCGTCAGAGTTCTCCGCGACTCGCGAACGATGAAATCCACCGGCGTCCTGTCGACAATCAGATGCGGCGGCAGCAGTGCCGGAAATGCGAAAAAAACAAATCCGACCGCAACGCAGAAACAGGCGAATTTCGCCCCGGCTTCCTTCGCGCCCAACGCCATCCCGACCCAGATCAGAAACACCAGCGCGGCGAAAACCGGGAAGTAGAAATTCTCCCCCGAACGGTAGAGCAGCAGTTCCGCCGGGACCCGCCCCGGCAACCAGCGGTTGATCACCTGAATCGCAAACAGCACGGCAAGAGCGGGAATGCCGCCGAACAGAATCATGCGCAATACACGATCGGTCTCGCGATAGAGCTTTCCGCTCTGCGCATAACGAACCAGCCCCCACGCGAGCAGAATCGCGAATGCCGGAAAACACGGCAGCAGCATCGAAGCCGTCCCCCACCCCGTCACGGAGAAGGAGAGCAGAACCAGCCCCGCTCCCCCCATGCAGACCGCAAATCGCAGCAGCGGCATGCGGAACGCCTCCCCGCACCGCCCCCGGTATCCGGCGATCACTCCCGGCAGGAACAGAATCCACGGCAGCATCCCGGCGATCACGATCGGCAGCGCCAGCCAGAATGACGCATTTGCCACGGGGGAATGGATCATGAGAAACTCCAGCAACGCCCCGGAGTTCCGGAGGGAAACCGCCCCTCCGGTCGGTCCGGCAATCACGAAAGCCCAAACCAGCGGAATCCACGGCAGAGAGAAGATCCGTTTCCACTCGTTCTGCCAGAGGAGAAACAGCACCAGTGCCGCCAACGGCAGAACGACACCGGGAAATCCCCCGGCGAGAATCGCCATCCCCATACCGATCCCGGCAAAAGCGAGCAGGGCGAACCGCCTCAGGAGCAACTTCTCCCGGCAGGCGAAAAAGAACATCGTCATCGTCAGCAGAAAGGAAAAACTGAACAGCGCACCGGATGTCCCCCATGTCCCCCCCAGGAACACCAGCCCGGAGAGCAGAAAAATCACCGCGGCGATCCGGCCGACCCGTTCCTCACCGGAACGGCGGCAGAGACAGTAGAGCAGTCCGGCCGAAGCGAGCGTCACCAGCGCCCCCGGCAGACGGGCCGCCCCGGGCGTCTCGCCGAACCATTTCATGAACAATCCGTTGATCAGAGCACCGAGGAGCGGCGTTTCATGACAGGAAAATCCGTTCAGGCGCGGGATCCAGTCGTTGCCGGAAGCGATTTCGCGCGCGATTTCGAATTCGCGCGTCTCCCCGGGGTGGAACGGTGGACGCAGCCAGATCGACCCGAGGTAGAGCAGCACCAGACAGAGTACAGCCAGAAACGGATAATATTTTTTCATCAATTTCAAATTTCTCCGTTCCATCGTCCCATCCCTGGAACGCTCAGCATCCCCGCCGAAGTCCAATGTTTCCGTTTTCATTGTGCAATTGATCAAATCAGTTGATAAATATACACCCTGATATATTTTTTTTCAATTCGGCCTTGTATTTTCATTTCCCGGTGCTATAGTCTTTTCCAGAAGAAGGAGAGGAAGGGTCCGAATGCCTCGGATCTGCAAAAGGAAACCTGGACGGCGCGGCTGCAGTTCGGCATGTTCCTGTGGTGTGCGCCGCCCGAGAAAACAAGGGAGGAGCCGTATCATGAGCAGCGCAGTCAAACCCATCGACAAGACGTTTGCCGCCGGAAAATGGATGCCGCGCGACCGGGAGACTCTCGTCGCCTGGATGAAGAAAATCATGGCCAGGGCGGAGAAAGACACCGGACCACTGCTCCCGGTCGTGGAAAACCTCAAGAACTTCATCGAAAATGACGCCAAGGCCTACATGTTCTTCAACCAGATGTTCGACGAAGTTCCGGCGAACAAGAGCAAGGCGCTGCCGGATCTGCCGCAGGTGCGGGATTACCAGCATATGCTGCGGCTGTTCAACGTCATTCTGACGCATGCGCCGAGTTTCGATGAGACCGGCTTTGTCGGCTTCCCGTTCAATGCGATTCTGAACTGGTCGATGGCGACCTCCGGCGGCTGGGCCGGATTCATCGACGACAAGGTCAACGTCCACATCAAGGCGATTCTCGACGCATGGGGGACTTTCCTGCGTTCTCCGGAAAGCACTTATGTTCTGAACGACGACCCGAAAAACGGCTGGTTCGGAGAGGATGCGAAAAAAATGCTGCCGAATTTTGCCGATGAGTTCGTCTGTGACCCGTCGAAACCCCATTACGGCTTTCGTTCCTGGGACGACTTCTTTGTGCGCGAATTCCGGGAGGGAATCCGTCCCGTTGCCGAACCGGACAACGACGCGGTGGTTGTCAATGCCTGTGAGTCGGCACCGTTCGCGATCGCCCGCAATGTCCAGTTGCTTGACCGTTTCTGGATCAAAGCACAGCCTTACGCGCTGAGATTCATGCTCAACGACGACCCGTGGGCCAGGCGGTTCGTCGGCGGGACGGTCTATCAGGCGTTTCTGAGCGCGCTGACCTACCACCGCTGGCATGCGCCGGTCTCCGGGCGCGTGGTCAAAACCTGCGTGATTCCCGGCACTTACTATTCGGAAACCCGCAGTGTCGGCTATGATCCGCTCGCCCCGAATGATTCGCAGGGGTATATTTCTGAAATCGCCACGCGCGCGGTCATCTATATTGAAGCGGACAACCCGGACATCGGACTCATGTGTTTCGTCGCCATCGGAATGGCGGAGGTCTCGACCTGTGAAATCACCGTATACGAGGGGCAGCATATCAAGAAGGGACAGGAGACCGGCATGTTCCATTTCGGCGGTTCGACTCACTGCCTGATCTTCGGGCCGCATGTCGACATCGAATTCGATTTGAACGGGCAGACTCCGGGGCTTGAAAGTTCGAACATCAACATCAACGCCCGCATCGCGACGGTAAAACCGCGAAAGAAGTAACCCACCGCACGTCCGGGCCGGAACGTCTCAAAGGCGTCCGGCCCGTTTTTTCTCATCTCTCAACGGCCCCTCTGTTCTGCGCCGGAAACAACCGCAAAACGGGAAAAAAACGGAAGCTCGAAAAGGCTGTCGATTGCAAAACCAGGTCAACCTCCGCCACTGCGGCGTCATGGGATGAGCGTTCGTTCCATGGAGACAAACCCCATCCCCGGCTCGAAGATGCTTCAAGAGCCTCTGCTCAACCACAAAGCAACTTTGATTCATGATTCAAACCGGAGAAAAAGCGAAAGATTTGACATACATATTTTACGCAAACGCAAAAAAATCCCCAACAAATCATTCCAATTTGAGGGGGAACAGGAGTTTAAAGCTGGTACCCGGGACGGTAAGAAAATTCGCCTGAAAAACGGGCGTAAAAGCTACCTCTCCCGCCCGAAACAACGCCTCCGGCATCGCCCGTAGCCAATCTCAAACGATACCAATGAATATATTTCAATGGTACTTGATGGTACTTTGCCCGGATGAAAATATTGAATGTGTTGTGAATTTCAGGAAGCAACAGGTGGATATCAAGTTTCTGTGCAATGAAACTTTGTTCCATATAATTCCAAATGATTTCCAATGGTACTCGGTGGTACTTCCAGATACCTCTTCTGGCGTGGATGTGGTACCTCGGTAGAGAACGGAAGTACCTTGAAATCTCCTTGATAAGTGACGTATAAAACCTTTAATTAATGCTCCAATCCCACGTTCAAACAGGATTTTTCTGTACTCACAGCATAAGCTTTCATAAAATCCCGCAGTAGGGGATTGTCAATGATCATATAATCTAAAACAATTTCTGATTTCACAAAGATTAACTCTTCATTAGAGATATCATCACATTGTTGGCCTATAGAGTCCTCTTTGACGCTTTTCAACAAAGCTAAAATCTTACGCGCTGTAGAATTTGAGCTTTGCTTGCGTGAAAATATTCTGAAAACACGTTCTCGGATATCCAAAGCTTTCCCTATATATAAGATATCCTCCATAGCATCAGAGATAATCTCAAGCTGTTTTTCTTTCTGCGAACTATATCCATAAGAAACATGGATAATGGCTTGCCGAGGGAACTTAAGAGCTGAATTTCTTGCCCAGCGAATTCGCAGTAATCCTCCAGCTGTTGGTAATCCTGACGTTATTTTTGTCTTCTCTGCGATGGATAGATTTCCGACCCAAACTAGATCAGGAAGAGTGTCGTTTAGATTAATTTCATCCTTTCTGTCGCGGAAACTAATTCTGGTCATGATTTGCTTTCTGTGTTGATAAAATTTATGGAGTAAGTATACCATGAATTTTTGTTTTTTCAACCAAGAAGAGCAAAAAGTTATTGATATTCTTAGGCTAAGCAGCCCTCGCGTGTGTGATGGAAACCGAAACTGAAATAACTCAAAATCCTCTTGA
>NZ_CALXSK010000017.1 GCF_944391105.1 uncultured Victivallis sp. | reverse complement strand
TTATTATACACAATTTTACCGAGATTCAAAAGAAAAAGGGCTGTCGCATACCTTGTGAGGTTTTGCAACAGCCCCTGCGCGCCACGCCGGGAGATCAGTCGAAGATGATCAGCGGGGCATGATCCGTTATCCTCATGGAACCGCCGAATTGCGGCGCCGTAAGCATGGATGATTCCCGCACACTGCCGTCGTTGTCGTTGACCTGGACGCCGATGGGGAACGGCTTGCCGCGCATTTCCGGCGTCACGCCGAGAACATCCAGCGGAAGAGCGATGACATAAGTCATGGTTGAATTCTCCGGATTCCAGGATGTTTCCACCTGCATTTTTTCAATCATGGCCAACTTGAGCTGCCGCGAAGGAGCTTCCCAGACCCACTTTCCGGAAGTGCCGTCACCGTTGCGGGAGGCTCCGATTTCCCACATGTCAGCCTGGCCCGGAAGCCAGAGATTGAGCTGGACGCTGTCGCCTTTCCACAGGTCCGCATCGCGGAAATTCTGGGTAAAAACGTCGTCCTTGACCACATACTTGATCCGGAAGAACTTCTCGTCCAGCGCAAGATGGATTTCAGCGCTCAAATCCTGAGGTCCCTGCCAGATCAGATGAGCATTGCCCGGGACATTCAAAAAGCGCGGCAGCACCTGTTCGCTCTTGTTCAGCACGAAATCCGGCACCGACTGGAAATCCGGTTTTATTTTCCTGACCGAATAGAGCTCCATGTGGAATTCCCCGATCATCTCACCGAGCTTGATGGAACAGGGAATCTTCCGCATGAGCGCGCTTCCGCTGGGGTCCGGAGTCAATTTCAACTGAAAATCCAGCGTTGCGGCCTGTCCGGGGGCAAGCCGCAACTCCTGCTGCTGCGGCTGGACCGTTCCGTTCTCCGGAGCCTTCAAACGGATGACGCCGGAGAGTTCCGTCCGAAGCGGATTGTGGAATTTCACGGTCAGATTCACGTCCTCCTGATCGTTGCGGACATAAATGCGTTTCGGAAATTCGATGAAATCGGAAACATAGCCGGGTTCCTCCTTCTGCCCGGAGATCCGGACTGTCTGCGGCGCATGTCCGGCGGGGATCAGGCAGAGACCGCTGGAGGTGCTGATTTCCGTTTCATTGCCGAAAATGTCGATGATTGAGACTTTTCCGGTGATATTGCTCAGCACCAGAAGATTGAAATGGCTGCCGTTCACGTTCCAGCTGGGAACCAGATAATCGCCGTTGGCCGCCCGGAACAGATAAACCTGAAACTCATTGGCATCGTTCAGCGTGCGCAGGAATTCCGCATTGCGGTAGAGACCGGCCAGCATGTTGTAGGTCAAATACACCTGTTTCGGATAAAAATCTTTCGTGACCAATCCGAAGTTGTGTTCCCCGTCGTTGGGCAGATACCCCTTGTTGCGGATGTTGTACCAGGTGTAACCGACGCCGCCGTTCGCCCAGCAGTACAGCAGCTTTTTGAACAACGTTTCCGCCTGGGCCCGCTCGCCGATGGCTGCCGACGAAATCGCGGTTTCATTGGACCACCACGGCGTGTCGGCAACTCCGACCTCCTGCCGGATACGGTTCAAGCCGGAGATCTGGGTTCTGTACATCTGCTGCGGGCCGTGACCGTGAAATGCAATGATATCATAAAATCCTCTGCTCCCCCGCAGGGCCTCCCGGAGATAATCGGGATGGACCGCGTGCCTCGGTTCGTTCACGTTCAACAGGGCAAAACCGCCGGTCATCACCTTGACCGAGGGATCGGCATGTTTTACGGTCTCATAAAAGAATTTTTGCAGACGGCAGTAATCCTCCACGGAAAAGTTGGCGAAATACGCCAGATCCGGCTCATTCCACGGTTCAACAAACCGGACTCTGCCGCGGAAATGCTCCAGAAGGAGAGTAATCATCTTCCCCCATTTGTCGAGTTTCGGAAATCTGGCGTAATCCATCCGCCGCGGATCGCCGCCGAAGTCACGGGAAAGCGGTTTTTCCAAATCCAGCGCCCACTCCGGCAGCCATCCGCCGCACTGAAACTGCGGTTCCAATCCCTGGGCGCCAAACGCATCGAGCAATTGATCTGCGACGGTCCAGTCGCAAGAGCCATTCTCCTTGATGTCCCAGTTGGTCCCTGTGCGGAAAACTTTCGCGCCGCACATGCCGGCGGCAAGAGCGCTCAAGTCTCTGGCACCCACCGTGCCGATATCCGCGTGGGAGTGTACGGCGAAGTGGAATCCGGTCGAAACTCCCGGTGTCGGGCCGGCGGGGAGCATTCTGGCGTAGCTCATGGTACGGGTCACGGGAGGCGCGATTCCGTCATCCAGCTCCAGCGTGCAGTAAAATATTCCGAATCCGGAAGGTTCGGGAAGCGGGATCCGCACCGATGCTCCGGCGTCCAGCTTCTCCGGCACGGGAATGACTTCAACGTTTTTTCCGTCCGCGTCTTTTATGGTGCATTTTCCATGCAGATTCAGTGTGCGGTTATTGTAGTTGCGCAGCAGGAGTTCCGGTCGATCGTCCCTGTCGGCCCGGAGGATATGAATCGGGTTGCCGGTGACGATTTCAGCAATGCACGGCGCGGAGAGGATTTCGCCGGTGACCTCCCCCAGAACGATCATTCCCGCAGGCTGTTTGATGCCGAAATTGATCTGACGCAGCAGCAGCGGGGCGTCCAACCGCTTGTCGCCGCCCCAGCACTTCGGATATATCTTGCCGGTATGCAGTTCAAAGGTGATTGTCTGCCATCCTGATACGGGCTGGATACGCTGCTGCAGTTCGAACTGTTCGCCCAGACGGTCCTCCAGCACAAGGTAAAGGGAATCGTGAAATGCCGCCGGATCCGGGAGATAAAGATTCATACGAATTTTGCAGGAATAAAAATCCAGCGGAACGTAATCGCGGATCATATGCAGCCGGATCAATCCGTTCGACAGGTCATGCCACGCGACTTTCAGTCCGGGACGGCCGTTGCTGACGGTTTCGCTGATTGAAACGTTGTCCGTAGCTTTGCCGGTATGGGTCGCCTTGATCCGTCCGGCCTTGAGAGTGGGCGAAAAGGCTTGAAATTCTCTGCTGTTATCCTGACCTGTCGCGGCATTGCCGGCCATCAACGTGAACAGGCATGCCCCGATCAGGCCGCGCCGTACTCCTTGGAAAAAATTTTTCATGGGGAAATATTCCTTTTGTTGAAACTGCAATCTTCTTGCGACGATTCCGATACCGGCGTACCGCAAAACTGATATAATTATACCTCGGCTCCATAAAAAAACCAAGACAAGAAACAACGATAATACGAAATTTTTTGCAACATTTTCGCAGAGTCGCCATGGATGCTCCCCTCCAGGCAGAGATCCGAAGATTCGTTGTCTTTCAGGGCCGTTCTTCAGGTAAAATGATCGTGTTTTATCGAAAAAGCAGAACAAAAAACAACAAAATCCGCCCCCTGACAGTCTCCCCCAAAAGGCTTCTCCTCCGGATAAATGAGCATCAGAAAAGGCCCCTGTAAACAAAAAATCTCCAGCCTCCGGGAAACGACGAAGACCTCTGCCGGCCCAACCGGAAAAAGAGACCTTGAAATACCGGATTTTACTGCTGACACGCCTGCGGCGAAGCACCGCGCGATCCCGGCTCAACCAGGGAATATTTCTGGTTCCGGGAATGAACAGAATGAGGGTCCGTCAATGCGATCATATTCATTTTCAACAACTTGCCGAGACATTTCCGAAAATTCCCGTTCGCAGGAGAGAGCTTGAGATACTCCGCCAGCTCCCGGCGTGACATCGGCCTCTCCAGCAATGCGGCAAGAATCCGCCTCTGAACGAACGTGCTTCCGGCCTGGATCACAGATGCTCTTTCTGATGCCGAAATGGACTGTATGCTCTCTCGTTCAATGAATTTTGCCGAGACGAAAACGGTTCTTGGAGGAGATTGCCGGGAGAGCATTTCGTAGAGCATCGAAACGGCTTTCTCGGCAATCTCATGGTAATCGATGGCAATTGTCGTTCGAGGCGGCGTCAGGACTGCTGAAATCAGTGGATATTCCCAAGTCACCAGCGAAAGGGTTTCCGGGATTCTGATATGGTTCCGATGCAAAATCGCTTCCAGACGGATGCCCGATATTTCCGTCGGCATAACGACTCCCGTAATGTTCTTCTCCAGGATTCTGAAGATGGTCTCCTCCAGAACATTTTCAGCGTCAAAAAAGATCAAATCCGTCAGATCATCGAAGCCGTGAGCCCGCATGGCGGCTTCATAATTGTACAATCTGCGACATCCCTTCTGCCTTTCCGCCATCTCAGATTCCAGACTCAAATACGCAATTTTCCGATGGCCGTGCCGCACAAGGCACTCTATCGCATCGTACATGGCAGCCTGGGTATCCATAACCACCTGCCCGGTATCCGCATCCGAGATGAACTGGTTGATGTTCACCAGCGGAATATTGTAGGCCTCCTTCCACTTCAATGAAAAATCCAGAATCGAGGTGGAGTAGTTGACCGCCCCATGAAAAATGCGTTCATTGAGCAACTCAATATCCTTGGCGGCAACAAGTTCCACATGGCCTCCCCGACGGGCGATCTCATCATAGATAAAATAGAACAAGCTGTAATAGCCGGTCACGTCCTGCGGAAAAAAATCTCCGATCACGGCAATCGTCTGATTCTGAGTGTGCGGCAGACTGAAACCCATTTTGCGGGCGGTCTCCAGAATCATCTTCCGGGTATCGGATGCAACGGAGGAAGAGTTGTTGAGCGCCCGGGATACCGTCGAACCGGAAACCCCGAGCATCCGGGCAATTTTGCGCGCAGTGACCTTCTTCAAAATCCCACCCTTGTTTGCAAAAGTTTTCATAATATAATCATCTTTTTTCTTGTTTTCAAATTTTGTTTGAGGTATAATTGGGAATGGAAACGTGAGAGGTGCAATGAACGCGATTCGAAATATTAAGGGCAGACCGGTATCTCCATTTAATCCGGAGGAACGCGGCATTTGCACACAATGGCAATACCTCCGCCGAAAAATTTCCTCCTGCGCTCTCCCGTCGAACATGCGACGGAACCGGCAATCAGGAGAGACGAGCGGCCTCCCTCGAAAAAAACAACGACCCCAATCAGCCGAGCTTCATCGACCAGGAAATGTTCCAGGAAGAAGGGAAACAGACCAGCAAAGCCAGTCCGATCAAGATCGATGCGCAGGAGGAGGGCAAACATGAGATAAACTGTTAGAAAGCAAATACAGAGATTTGGAATCTCTTTTTAGGCGAAAGACCAACAACTACCGGCAATGAACAGAGGAGACAAACAATGAAAAAAAATCTTTAAAACGCATGAGAGTCAGGATTTTACACTTATAGAGCTTCTTGTTGTGATTGCGATCATCACAATCCTCGCCGCAATGCTGCTGCCGGCCTTGAACAGCGCCAGGGAAAACGCCAGAGGCATCTCATGCGTGAACCAGCTGAAGCAAATCACGCTGGCAGCCAATCAGTATGAGACCGACAACGACGGCATGATTCTGAGCATTCACAACGCAATCAGCATGAGGATGTCATATGCCCTCACCGGTACTCGTTTCACCAAATACTCGGACCCCGCCCCGACAACTCTGGAGGTGGGAAGCGCTTATCTCCCGCACAAGGTGTTCTTCTGTCCGAGCGCAAACCCTGCCATCGCGGATGCAACAATGACTTATGCTTATCCGTGGAAAAATTACAGCGGAGACGAACGCGTGGCAATGCTTGGAGAAAACTTCATGATGTCGTCAACAGGAGGAGTTGGAGCCTGGAACGATTCCTATTTCCATGTAAAAATGATGAAGAATCCGTCCAACACTCCGCTGGTTCTGGATGGAACGACCATTACATATGCCCCCAAAGGGCAAAATTATTACAACTTCGAACCGTCGGGGAAATCATCATACGGCGCAAATTGCCTGCACAACGGCAAGGCCGGAATCGGGTTTGTTGCCGGAAACGCACAGCTGTCAAATTTATCCGCACTGAAAAAATCCAATACGATTCAATATGCTTTTATCGACCACGCTTCTGTTTCGACCGCGGTATATTAAATTCATGTAAAAAACCAGAGACCCGGAAGCGGGGGGAATCCCTCTTCCGGGTCAGCGTTTTATCTCACAACCGGCCGTCTTCAGCGGTAGATGTACGGCGGTTTGAATTCCGATTCCGAAATCGGCACATCGAGCTGGTAGTCGACGACATGGACGCGTGTCGTGTCGCCCCCCTTCACCGTCTGGATCTCCACGGGAATCCGCACGCCTTCATGCATGCCGTAGCGGACGATCTTCGACATGGAGTCCCCGATCCGGTAAACCTTGATGAGAAAGTCATCCTTGTCGATGTAGATGTTCAGCGCAGGAGCACTCTCGTCGGCATCGTTCACGCGGCAGCTGAGCCGGTAGTAGTCCTCCTCCTCCATGACGCATCCGGAAATCGAAATATGATCGAACACCTTCGAAAGACTGCTGCCGGGATTTGCAATGAGAATCAGAGTCTTGACCAGCTTCATCCGCTCTTCGCTGAGTTCACTTTCCCGCTCATCCACATAGTTGTACAGCCATCCCCGTTCTCCGTCGATGAAAACGCCGCTCTGCGGGCGGTTGTCAACCCGGGTCACCATCTTGAGCTTGTCGGGCGCGAGGAACCAGACATCCGTGATACTCTCTCCGACATTCTCCTCAAGCCAGTTCTCCGTCACCGAGGTCTGGCGCTGAAAATAACTCTTCGCCTTCGCGTACCGCCCGCTCGGGTCGAGCGCTTTCTGCATGTTCGTCTCGATCGTCTCAAGCGAAATGTCGACCGGATAAAGCTCCTCTTCCGGCAAAGAACTGCAACCGGCAAAGCCGACCGCGCAAAGTACCGCAAAAACCGAACAACCGAATCGTCTCAACCAACCTGACTGAATCCGTCTCATTGAAATCCTCTCATTGACTGTTGTCACATCCACTCAGCATGGAACGTCTCGCCGCGCGGGCGGTCCACCCGCTCAAACCGATGCGCTCCGAAAAAGTCCCGCTGTGCCTGAATCAGGTTGCCCGACGACCGCTGCGCCCGGCAGCTGTCGTAATAGGCGAGCGCTCCCGCCACCGCCGGCATCGGCACGCCCGCCAGCGCTCCCGCCGCAGTGCAGCGCCGGAATCCCGGCAGATTCGCAGCAAGCTCATCACGGAAAAATTCGTCGAAAAGCAGGTTCTCCAGCGCCGGATTCCTCCGGTAAGCCGCGTTGATGTCGTTCAGGAAACGCGCGCGGATGATGCAGCCGCCACGCCACAGCAGCGCGATTCCGCCGTAGTTCAGCGGCCAGCGAAACTCCTTTTCCGCCGCCTTCAACAGGGCGAACCCCTGCGCGTAGACGCAGATCTTCGCGGCGTAGAGCGCTCTTTCAAGATCCGCCACCGCCGACTCCACATCGACCGGCGCGGCGACCGTTCCCGCCGGAAGCAGCTCCCCGCCGCGACGCCGGAACTCCACATCGGCATTCAGAAATCGCTGAAACACCGCATCGGCGATCGCCGCGGCCGGGGTTCCGGTTTCGAGCGCCGCCACCCCGGTCCAGCGCCCGGTGCCCTTCTGTCCGGGCGCATCGAGGATGCGGTCGAGCAGCAGACCCGTTCCCTCCGGATCGGCCTTCCGGAAAATTTTCGCCGTGATCTCCATCAGATACCCGGCGAGCGCCCCCGCGTTCCACCGTTCGAAGATGCGGCCCATCGCCTCGTTGTCGAGCTTCAGCCCGTCGCGCAGAAACGCGTAAGCCTCCGCGATGAGCTCCATGTCGGCATATTCGATGCCGTTGTGAACCATCTTCACGTAGTGCCCGGCCCCCTCCGGCCCGATCCAGTCGCAGCAGGGAACTCCGTCGACGTGTGCGGCGATGGTCTGAAGACACGGGGCGACTTCCGGCCAGGCGCTCTCATCTCCGCCGGGCATGATCGAGGGGCCGTTCAGCGCCCCCTCCTCCCCGCCGGAGATGCCGACTCCGAGAAACCGGATCCCCTTCTCCGCAAGCTCACGGCAGCGCCGGACCGTATCCGGGTAATGGCTGTTGCCGCCATCCATGACGATGTCGCCCGGTTCGAGATACGGCAGAAATCCGGCGATGCACGCGTCGACCGCCGCGCCCGCCTGCACCATCAGAATGATCTTGCGCGGCCGCGCAAGCGCGCCGACAAACTCCTCCGGCGTCCGGAAAGCGCCGAAACCGGCTTCCGGGGCGCGCGCAAGCAGCGCTTCGGTTTTCTCCCACCCACGGTTCCAGACCGCGACGCGGAATCCGTGATTCGCCAGATTTCGCGCGAGGTTGCCGCCCATGACGGCCAACCCGGCGACTCCGAATTCGTAAAGATCTTTCATTGCGTCTCCTCTTCCTGATGATTTGTTGTAATATGCACCATCCCGTCCGAAATTTCCAACCCGATTCACGGTTTCCCCGTCATTTTTTTCCCGGAAAACTTGACAAGCGTGCATTCGCGGGAATATTGTACTATATACATGTGCGCATGTGCGCATGTGCGCATGAGGAATTCACGGAATTCAGACGTTTTCAGGAGATCACCGATATCATGTCAAAACTGTTGATCGTCGAGTCGCCGACCAAGGCGCGCACCATCGGCAAAATGCTCGGCAAAGATTATACCATCATCGCCTCGATGGGGCACATCCGCGATTTGCCCGAACGCGAACTCGGCGTGGACATCGCGCACAACTTCGCCCCGCAATACGTCGATACCGCCCGGAGCAAATCCGTGGTCAAGGAGTTGCGCGCCGCGGCCAGAAAGGCCGACGAAATCTATCTCGCACCCGACCCCGACCGCGAGGGAGAGGCGATCGCCTGGCATCTGGCCGAGGTGCTCGAAAAAAGCACGAAAAGCCCGTTCTATCGCGTCTCATTCCACGAAATCACCCGCAGCGCCATCGAAAAAGCGCTCAGTGAAAAGGGAAAGATCAATTTGAACCTCGTCGACGCGCAGCAGGCGCGCCGCGTACTCGACCGCATCGTCGGTTATCAGGTCAGCCCGCTGCTCTGGTCGCGCATCGAAAAGGGATCGAGCGCGGGGCGCGTACAGTCCGTCGCGCTGCGGCTCGTTGTTGAACGTGAACGCGCGATCAACGCATTCCAGCCAGAGGAGTACTGGATCTTCTCGCTCGTTTTCCGGACGGAGGACGGACGCGAATTCACGGCCAGACTCTTCAAGATCGACGGGAAGGATTTCCGGGTCGCCACGGGTCCCGAAGCCGAGGCGCTGATTGCCGCAGTGAAAGGCGGCGCCGCTCCTGCCGTCGGGCAGCTCACCACGGCCGAGCGCAGACGCAACGCCCCGCCGCCGTTCACCACGAGCACCTTGCAGCAGACCGCGAACACCGTGCTCCACTACAGTGCGACCAATACCATGCGTTATGCGCAACAGCTCTATGAGGGCATCGACATCGGAGAAGGCGGGTCGGTCGGTCTGATCACCTACATGCGTACCGACTCGGTCACGATCGCCCGCGAAGCGCAGGAGGCGGCACGGAACTTCATCCGCGAGAGTTACGGCGAAAAATATCTGCCGGAAAAACCCAACTTCTTCCGCAACAAGAGTTCCGCGCAGGAGGCGCACGAAGCGATCCGGCCGACCGACGTGCGCCGCACGCCGGAAGCGATGGCGCCGTTCCTCGATCCGCAGCAGCTGAAGCTCTACACGCTGATCTGGCGGCGGTTCGTCGCGAGCCAGATGGCTCCCGCGCTGCAGAACCTGACCACGGTCGACGTCGAAATCGGAGGAAAGGATTCGCACAGCTATCTCTTCCGCGCAACGGCGACGGTGCCGGTGTTCGCGGGTTTCGGCAAGGTCTACGAGGAGTCGAAGAAGAGCCGGGACGAGAGCCGCGAAGCCGAGGTCCTCGGCAGCCTCAAAGTCGGAGACCCCCTCTCGATCCGCGATCTCAACACCGAGCAGAAGTTCACCGAGCCGCCGCCGCGCTACAGCGAGGCAGCGCTCATCAAGGAGCTTGAGGAGAACGGCATCGGCCGCCCCTCGACTTACGCGACGATTCTGCGCACGATTCAGGACCGCTCCTATGTGACCCGCGAACAGGGCAAGCTCGTGCCGACCCAGCTCGGGTTCAACGTGAACGACTTCCTCGTCGAACGGCTGCCCGAACTCTTCGACGTCGGCTTCACAGCGAAGATGGAGCAGGAACTCGACGAAATCGAAGAGGGCAAAGTCCGCTGGACCGATATGATGACCGAATTCTACGCGAAGTTCGCCCCGTGGCTCGAGGAGGCGAAACACTGCGACGCGCCGCCCGCCGAGGAGACAGGAGCGCTGCTGAAACTCTTTGACGGGGTCGAATTCGATGCGCCGGAGAAAGTCGGGCGCCGCACCTACGACGACGGAAAATTCTACCGCTCTCTGCGCGAGCAGTTTGAGAAGGACGGGAAAGTCACGGCCAGACAGTTTCAGGCGCTGCTTTCGCTCGCGGCGAAATACCGCTCCCGGATCGGCGAAAAAACCGCGCTTCTGCCGGAACAGCTTCAGTCCGCACTCAACGCGGCGGCCGCGGAACATGCCGAACGCGAGGAGAAACGAGGGCAGTCGCAGGCCGCGGCCGCGGCGATCGACTACGCGGGACTCTTCGCCGCTTTCGACAACGTCACCTTCGAACCGCCGACGAAAAAAGGGCGTTTCACTTACGACGACAAGAAGTTCCTGCTCTCGTTGAAACGGCAGGCGCTCGACGGCAAGGCGCTTTCGGAAAAACAGAATGCCGCACTGCGCCGCATGGCCGCGAAATACCGGGGAGAACTCACGAATCCCGAACTTGTCGAGGCGATTCTCGGAACAACCGCGCCCGCCGTCCCCGGTGAGACCGCCGGAAACAGTGACGCTCCCGCCACCGCACCGGCCGCTCAGGATCCGCGGGTTGCCCCGTTGCTCGAACAGCTCTCACATGTGACGGAGTGGGCCGAACCGGTCAAGCGCGGCCGGTTCACATACGATGACCGCGAGTTTTATGAATCGATCGCAAAACAGGCGGCAGCCGGCCGGATTCTGAGCGTCCGGCAGGTTGCGGCTCTGGTGAAAATGGCTGGCAAATATGAACCCAAACACGAGGAGGCCGGAAAATGAGTGACGACAAATCCAAAGAGGGGAAAGTTCCCGAAACGCCGGACAAGCCGGTGGAAAGCGCGACTGCCGAGCCCGCCGCCCCCGCGGCTCCGGCTCCGGCGAAGAAAAAGCGGCGCTGGATGCGGATTCTCGGCTGGACAGCGGCGGTGATCGTCGTACTGCTGGTCATTGCGATCATCGCGCGTGACGCGATCATCAAGGCGGCGGTGGTGAACATCGGCTCGGCCGTGACCGGAACGAAAGTGGAAATGGATTCATTCTCAAGTTCGTTCGGCGGGACGGTGGAACTCTCCGGCTTCCGGGTTGCGAATCCGGAGGGATATCAGCAACCTTACGCGTTTCAGGTCGGGCGGGTCCGGGTCGCAGTGGACATCGGTTCACTCTTTTCGGACAAGATCGAGGTGAAGGAGGTTCTGATCGAAGGAACACGGGCCAACTATGAGCTGAAACTGGACGGCAGCAGCAACCTGACCGACATTCAGAAAAACATCGAAGCCTTCTCCGGCGAGAGTGACACCCCCGACGATGGGACAAAGGAGACGCCGGAAAGTGCACCGGAGGAATCCGAAGCCGCGAAGAAGAAGGTCGTCATCCGTCTCGTGCGGATCGAGGGGACGGAACTCTCGGTCTCTTCGAAGCTCCTGAACACGGACGTACCGCTGCCGGTTCCGCCGATCACACTGGAGAATCTCGGGGAAGGCAAGAGCTTCGGTGAAACCCTCAACGAGTTTACGGCAAAAGTGCTCATGTCCCTCTCGACCGCGCTCTCTGAATCGGGAATCCAGGGCGTCGGCGACGCCCTCAAGGATGCGGGGAAAAACCTCGGTGAAACCCTCAAAGGAAGCGGCGACTCCCTCAAGGAAGCCGGCGACTCCCTCAAGGAAGCGGGGAAGAACCTCGAAAAGGGATTGCGCAATCTCTTCAAAAAAGAGTGAAAACGACCTCGCCATGAAACGCCGCCGGAACAGGAAAACCCGGCGGCGTTTTTTTCATCTTTGCCCGTCAGATGCCGAGCGGACTCTTCTCCTCCGGGAGAAACTCCCGGAAATTCGCATACAGCTCGTCAAGTTTGTTCAGATAGTATGCGACGTTTTCATCGCGCGCGTCGGCGGGGGCGTCGGAGAGCAGCTTCGCATTGTCGACAACGGAAACTTTCTTCTTTTCCCCGGTCAAATAATAGGTCACCTGATCTCCGGCCCGGTAATCTCGTCCGGAACGGATCGCAAGTTCGTAGGCGGCACTGCGGCGGCCGGTTCCGGCGGCGAGTTTGCGCTTGTAGGTTTCGGGCGAATCGTTCAGATTCTCGCTCTTGGCGAGATCGGCGAGCGGCAGTTCGCGCCGCTCGATCCGGCCGCGCATCTCCTCGAACATCGCCGGCACCGCCGCGAAATCCCGCCTCAGAAGCAGCTCGATCAGCTGCGAGATGAACCGGCGCTGAAACGGCTCAAGTCCGCGCGACTTCAGAGCCGCCCCCGTGATGCTCACAGCTCCGTCGCGCCCGAGCAGCGCATAATTCTTGCTCTTGTAGGAGAACATCGCCGTGTAAGTGGCGTCGAGTTCGACTTCGATTCCGGGCGGCAGCGCGGACTGGATCCGCTTCTGGAACGCGATGGGATCGGTCACATCCCGGGGCGGCTGGAAGTAGATGCCGTCGGTATCCATCTCGATCACGTTTGCGCCCGCGCCGGTCAGGAAGTCGAGCATCATCGTCAGGATCTCGCGGCCGCGCGCCGTGACCCGTTCAGCGAGATCGAAGTCGTTGAAACTCCCCTGCGAGAACCCGAGATAGCCGTAAAAGGAGTTGATGAGGATCTTGAACGTCCCCTGCAGAGCCTGAAGTTCGTTGCGCTCCGCCGGATCGGTTGCCGCGCGCATCGCATCCTTCGCTTCGAGCCGGAAACTCCGCAGTGCGCCGAGCAGTCGCGGGAACACCCGCAGCACATCGCGCGACGGCGCCCAGCCGGACGCGAGCAGAATCGACGGATACAGCGACCGCACGTCACAGTGCCAGACATTCTCGAAGATGCCGCACTCGTCCGCCCGGGTCAGCGCACCGGAGAACCGGCGCGGCACTTCCGGCAGCGGGAACGAGTGGTTCGCCTTCAAGTACTCCGAAACGAAGAGCGCATCGAGGCTCGTTCCGCTGCCGCGAACGATCACATCCTGGTACTTCATCGGCAGAATCGACGCCTGATAGAAGTAGCTCGGACTCAACAGCGCCGCCAGGCTCCGCGTCTCCCGCACGTCGTCGAGCGCATACGCGAGCAACCGTTCCCGGTCGTGCACCCACGCGTCGGAAATCTCCGGACCGTCGACGTAGGTGCGCTCCGCAGAAGCGAAGTGGAAGTGCCTGGCCAGATACTTCAAATTGTACGATTCAAGGTTCCGGTTTGAAACATCGTACATCATCGCCAGATGCAGCGTGTCGACCACGTGCCGCCCGAAAATGTCGTAACGGGTATAGTTGACGATCCGTTCCGCGACGGAGAAACGGCTCGACCGCGTCTTCGGCAGAGCGCCGCCCCGCCCGAGCGCGAGTTTGACTTTGTGCCGTTTCGCGCGGGTTTCGAGGTAAGGCAGGTCGAAGCGGCAGATATTGTGTCCTTCGATCACGTCGGGATCGCGTTCGGCAACGGTACGTACGAACGCTTCGATCAGTTGTTTTTCACTCATCTTCTCCTGCGAGAGAACAAGTTCCCAGCCGGTCGAGTCGGACAACGAAATGATCACGATCTCGTCGGCCTCGCGTTCCGGATTCGGGAAGTCGAATCCGGGAGTCGTCCGAACTTCGAGGTCGAACTGAAACCGCCGCAGCTCCCGGAACTCCATTCCGGCGAAGAGCCTCGTCTCCTCCTGCTGCAGAATCTGCTGCGGCAGGTCGCGGAACACATAAGACGCTCCGCCCCGCTTCTTCAGATGCTTGAGCGCAAGTTCATACTCCTTGAGCGTCGGGAACTTCGCGAGAAAGCGGAAGGTCATATCCCCTTCGAGCGGCGTGACCGCGGCGACACCGGAGAAATCCTCAAGCTGCTCCGGCGCGGAGAGCAGCACCATCGGCGTAAACGGAATCTCCTCTTCGCGGAATCCCGCGCCATCGTGATAAAAGAACACCGCCCCGTCTCCGCGCGGCTCGACCGCGACGACACCGGAACGACGGGAATTCACGAGTTTTTCCAGCAACATGTTTTCTCCTCCTCATTGCTCTGTCACGGCGGGGAATGTAACACCACGTGCGGCAGATTGCAACCCGCGATGCGGCAAATCCGCCCGGAAATCATCGGCCAGGCAGGGATGTCAGCCGGACACCCCCCGCCTCAAGCAGTGCAATCAATTCGACTGGCTTCAGATCGGGGAACGATTTTCCGCTCCGGTGAGCGAGCGCGGCCGCGCAGCCGGCCGCCTGTCCGAGCTGCATCATCGTTCTCGACAACCGGCAGCCGGAGGCGGCGAGACTGGAGAAACCCGCAATCCGGCCCGCCACAAGCAGATTCTCCGGCCCCAGCGGCAGCAGTGAACGGTAAGGGATCCCGTAGACGCCGGTCAGACGGACGACCCGTTCCCCGCCATGCAGATCCATCGGATGATCGCTCCAGGCGACAATGTCGGGGTGCTCCGCCGCAGCGACGCCGCGCAACATGTCGTTTTCGTTGAGCATGTATCGGCAGCCGATCCGGAAACTCTCCCGGATGCCGGGGCGGGGAAAAAGCCGCAGGAACCGGAAACGCCGGAACTCCGGATAAGCAAGTTGCAGATAATGCCAGTACGAACGCACCCGTCTTGCGCACTCCGTCGCCGCCTCCGCGGGGTTCATGCGGCTGAATTCCAATCCATCCATCGTCGGGAGCATGTTGCAGTTCAAATCTCCATTCGGATATCTGGTTGCGACCATCACCGGGAAACCCGACTGCCACCAGCAGTTTTCCGGAATCTCCGGCGGCAGCGGTTCGACCGCCTCCTCCGCAGCGGGGGTGACCCGGAAGATCCAGCTCATGGCGTTCATCTGCGGCGTCGGCTCATCGGGAGCATCCGGCTCATTCCAGGCGGTCCGCGCCTCCCGGCCGACAAGGACCGGGCATCCGGCCTGCCGGGCAATCTCGCCGGAACAATCGATCCACATCCGGGCCTCGATCCGTTCCGCATTCCGGAGTTCAACGGCACGGACGCGGCTGGAATCGCAGTCGACGGCGACAGCCGGAGAACCGCAGATCACGCGGCATCCGGCCTTCCGCAGCAGCTGCGACATGCAACTGTGCCACGCCTCCGGTTCGAACACGATTCCGCGCCGGATCTTCAGCTGCCCGGCATAGTCTGCGAGCGTGGAACCGGAACACAAGGTATCCTCATAACAGGCGGCGGGGTCGATCGTCTGCTCCGCGCCGGGAAACGGCGGCTCATTCCATTCAGGCAGCAGAAAGTGGCGGTTGCAGCGATAGATGGCGGCCGCTCCGGGAATCCGGGCGAGCTCTCCGTAAAGTTCCCGGGGAATCCCCGTGGCACCCGCGACCGGTTCCCAGCAGTTGACACCGGCATTCGTCGAAGTGCCGCCCAGGAGAGTTTCGCGTTCGATCAGCACGGTGTCGACTCCGAGCCGTGCCGCGGCCAGCGCCGCCGCACAACCGGCCGACCCCCCGCCGATCACGGCAAGAACAGTTGAAATTCCCATTTGCAGAGGTCCTCCCATTGCAAAGTACTATATCGCCGTATTCCGAAAAAACAAGCGGGGAAATCCTGTTTTCTTTCTTGACCAATCCGCAACTCCACCATTGACAAAAAGGGAAAATATGATATATTTTACGTGATGTTCCATGTGAACATTGGTTCATTTACAATCAGTATATTTCAGCAAGTATCTCGAAAATCGGCCAAATTTGAACAGTATTTGCTTCTATCCCAGGTGAAATGTACCCGGAGAGATTGTGTCTCTGCAATCTGCCGGACGCTTTCATACATGATAGAAGCAGGTTCTTGGCCGAACCTTCGAGATAGTGTACGGGAGCGTTCGGCTTTTTTTTCCCCTTTTTCTTGCAGTTCTCATCGCCTTTCAGATGTGTCAGGCTGTCAGGTTATGCCTTTCAAATCTTCTTCGCTCCTGAATCGACAAACATTTCCCCGGCTGGGGAATCCACCATTGAAATCAAGGAGCTTGGAAAATGTGGAATTCATAGCGAATCAAGTTGGATTGATTTTCGTTTCAAAAAACCGTTGCGGCACATTTGGGCCAAATCCAAACGGACAATGCGATGATAGAACAATTGACAGGGCGTAAACAGTGAAAACCATGCTATTGAAAACGATCCGGAGGATCATCGATGTCAAAAACACCAGCAGGAACAACAAGTCGCGCATGGCAAGTTGCCACCGGCGCGACGCTTATTATGTTCGGGAGGTGGCAGGAAATCTGAAAAAGGTCGATGCACAAAAATTGAGGCTTATCGAAGATTTCTGGAAACCGTACAAGTTCTGTTACAAAAACAATCCGAAGACCCAAATCGCGTTTTACAGCCAATCCGGGGTATTTGATCCATCATTGGTCGGATTCGGGCTGCATCGATATATGCTTGTCCAATATTGGAACAATGAAATATTTTCTGTTTTCCGCAACAAAAATTACACTCGACTGCTGTTTCCCTTCGTCAAGCATCCGGAAAATCTGGCGTCATGCAGTTATGGAATCTATTATGACAGGGATTTCAATCACCTTACGTTTGAACAGACGGTACGGTATATTCTCACTCTGCTGCAGCAGGAACATGAACTGATTATAAAACCTGCACTGGACAGTGGTTCCGGTTCCAATATCGCATTCCTGACAGATCTTGACAAATCCGATGTCATCTCAGATCAAGTGAAAAAGCTCTCTCCTCATTTTGTCTGTCAAAAAATTTTGAAAAACCATGAAAGTTACAGGATCGGAATCAATGCGGTTAACACGTTGCGGGTGGTCACTCTGGCGGTCGAAGGACAAATCAAGCTGGCCGGAACCGTATGGCGCATGTCTACAGGAAAAAGAGTGGACAACTGGGGTGCCGGAGGAATTCTCTGTCCAGTTTCTCCGGAAGGGATCTGCGGAGATTTTGCAACATCTGGAAAGGGAGAAGTTTATCATCGGCATCCGAACGGATTTGAATTCAAGGGACACAAACTGTACAAAGCCAGAGAAGTTATTGAGACGGCCATCGAATGCCATAAAAGGCTCCCTCAACAGAAAAACATCGCCTGGGATTTTGTGGTCGATGAAAAAGGGGAGATCGTACTTCTAGAAATGAATTCTCCCGGAGGGAGCGAAGGCATCCAGTCCTGCGGATTCAATGCGTATCTGAATCAGAATTTTGCAAAGAATGTCTTTGATAATTACATCTATCTGAACAAAGCCACTTTTTCCTGGAACTATCGTGAATTCTCAGACCATGTCATTCTTTTAAAATATTTCGGATTTGCCAGAAAACTTGTCATTCCGAGCATATTCAAGGGAAAACCGGTAAAACTGGTTGCGGCATCCGCCTTTCATGACACCAACGTCCGGGAAGTCATGCTGCCGCAGCAAGTGAGTCTGGCGGTCTCACTCATTCAAAATAAATCCATCAAAATCACGACGATTCGCAATAAAAAATAACCATCCTGTGTGACTCCGGCCGGGACAACGTGTTTTTTGCGGTCCACCGGCAGGGAAACATGTTGCGTCCCATATCCGACTGCGGGAATCGCCGGATTCCCGCATCATTCCACAGCAATACGGTTGACAAAACGCCGTTCCGGCGGTATATTTCATCATCGGTTATGCGGGGCGGCCCGTCGGACGGGTGCGCCTCTCCACACAACAGCAGTCAGGATTATGAAAGAGAAACGGAAAAAGAGCAAGATCAGCGAGGATCCCGGACCCCGATGGCGTGAGGCCGTGCCGGGCGCTCTTCCTTCCGGGACTCTCCACTGATCTTTCCGGAAACGCCCAGCCCCCTTTCACGGGAGTGTGCGCGCGGCTTCACGCCTGTCGACGGTTCGACGGAAAACCGGCGCCGGATTTCCACTCCGGCAGTGTCGAAACCTTTTAAAAACAGGATGGAATTGCCATGTTCAGATGCTATGATCTGGTCGACGGCCGCGTGCAGAGCTGCCCGGAGGGACAGCTTGGAATCATTCAGGTTTACAGCGCCCCGACCGAGGAGGAAAAGCGCTATCTCGTCGACCAGTGCGGAATCGACGAACATACCCTGCTCTCAGCCCTCGACGAGGACGAGATTTCCCGTGTCGAATACGAACACAATCACATCGCGGTCATTCTGAAACGGCCGCGCAACTTTCAGGTGGACCGGACGATGGCGTTCAAGGTGTCGTCGATCGGCGCGTTCCTCTTCAAGGACCGCATCATCGTGCTCCAGGCCGAGCCGATGCCGCTCTTCGAGCACGGACGCATGCCGCTGCGCGGAAACACGATCCAGGGGGTGCTGCTGCGACTGCTGCACCATTCGACCCATCACTTTCTGCAGCATCTGCGGATCATCCGAAACATCTCCGACGAGATCGAGAACAAGATCGAATTCGCCGTCACGAACAAGTCGCTCGTGAACATGTTCTCGCTGCTCAAGAGCCTGACCTACTACGAAAGCGCCACAAGCGCGAACCAGCTGCTGCTGATCAAACTGCGCAACGACGCGAACAAGATCGGATTCAACGAGGAGGAGCTCGATTTCCTCGACGACATCACCGTCGAAAACAAGCAGTGCGACAATCTCGCCGGAATCTACGCGGGCATTCTGACCGGCATGTCCGATGCGCGCGTGTCGGTCGTGAGCAACAATCTTGCCGGAATCATGAAGTACCTGGCGATCATCAACATCGTTTTCATGCCGCTCACGGTCATCACCGGACTCGGCGGCATGTCGGAATTCACGATGATGACCGAGGGGATCTGGTGGCCGCACGCATACAGTGCGCTCGTGCTCGTGATGGTCATCATCGGATACATCACCTATCTGCTGGTCAAGCAGATCGGAATGCGCGACAACGGAAGGAGGCGGTAAGATGAGCTCGAATCTCAAGAAAACCCGTTACCGCGAAACCGTCTCCCGCCGCGGCCGTGAACGGCTGCGCAAAGCGAACCGCCGCTTCGACTTCTGTGCGGGGGCGCTCGCCTTGCTCATCCTTCTTGCGATGGCGATCTGTTTCCGGCAGGAGTATGAACTCGGAGCGAACCAGCCCTCCGGGTTTGCGATGTGGTTTCTGCTGTTTCTGGCGTACCTGCCGCTGGAGCTGGTCGGGCTTGTGAGCTGGCTGTTTCAGGCGCAGGATTCGTCGCTCATGCAGTTTCTCGTCAACCACAATCCGCCGCTGGGGCTGGGGATTTTCGATCTCGGGCTGCTCGCGGTGGTCTGGGCGGTGATTCGTTTCTACTGCAGCCGGCGTTACGGAGCGAGCTGGGTGCGGACCGCGGCCACATTCCTGACGATTCTGGCGGTGTGGGGGGCGTTTCAGCTCAGCTGTGTGGCGGCCGTGCTGATCTGGCGCGGCGGCGGCTTCTCGCCGCTCCACCGCCATCTGCAGCGGGAAGCCGAACCGGAAAAGGTCATCGTCATCAGCCGGGAAGCACCCCTCGACAAACCGGCAAATCCGGAACAGGTGCAGAAAAATCCATAGAGATTCGTTGATTTTCCATTGCGAAAGCGCAATCCGCGGCTATATTGAGTACAAACAGCAACATCGCATGGGGGGCGCGCAATGCAGATCAGGATCATCAGTCCGCTGGAAAAAGTTTTCGATGACACCGTGGAGCTCTCGGCTCCGGAGTACTCTTCCACCGCCACCGCCGGTGGGGAGGTCTGTTCGTTTCAGATTGCGGTGCGCGAGGACGGCGATGAACGCGGCTACCTCCGGATCGCATGCGAAAGCGCCCTGAACATCCGGCTCCGCACGACGGATTCGGTTCCCGTGCATCTCCCTGCGGACAATCCGGATGAGTATTATCTGCGGACGGTGCCGGGCCTCTATCCGGATCTGCTCGGCGAACTGGAGGAGTGCGACACGTTCCGCGTTCTGACGAACCAGTGGCGTGTTCTCTGGGTGACGATTCCGGTTCCGGAGGGATGCCGGCCGGGTTGTTACCCGGTGCGTTTCCGTTTCAGCCGCATGATCGACGGGGAGTGGACTCCCTGCGGGGAGACGGAGTTCAAAGTCGAGGTGAAGCCTGTCGCTCTTCCGGAGCAGGAGCTGATCCGGTATGAGTGGTTCCACTCCGATGCGCTCAGCGCCTTTTACCGGGTCGGGATGTGGAGCGAAGAGCACTGGGAAATCGTCGAACGGTTCGCCCGCAACGCGGTGCGGCACGGGATCAACGCCCTGTACACGCCGCTCTGGACGCCGCCGCTCGATACGGAGGTGAACGGCGAACGTCCGACCTGTCAGCTGCTCGACATCGCATTCGATCCGGAGAAAAACACCTACCGGTTTGATTTCGGAAAACTCGAACGCTTTCTCGACATGGGTCTGCGCCTCGGATTCAAAAAGTTCGGAATGAGCCACCTCTTCACGCAGTGGGGTGCGAAGTTCACGCCGAAGATCATCTGTACGCTGCCGGACGGCCGGGAGGAAAAACGGTTCGGCTGGCACATGAAGGCGGATGATCCTTCCTACGCGGAATTTCTGAAAGCGCTGCTGCCGCAGCTGATCGGGTTTCTGCGGAAAAAGGGGATTGCCGACCGTTGCTTCTTTTCGGTTTCCGACGAACCCTCGGAGGAGCACATGGAAAGCTATTCCCGTGCGGTCGGTCTGGTCAGGCCGCTGCTGGAGGGGATTCCGACCATCGAAGCGCTGTCAAGGATCGAATTTTACGAAGCGGGTCTCGTACCGCATCCGGTTCCGTGCTGCAACCATATGGAACCGTTTTCCGGCCGGGTGAAGAATCTGTGGACCTACTACTGCTGCAGTCAGCAGCAGCTGGTGCCGAACCGTTTCATGGCGATGCCGTCTGCCAGAATCCGCATTATGGGAGTGCTGGCCTACGTCTACGATCTGGCGGGTTTTCTGCACTGGGGATTCAACTTCTACTACACGCAGTATTCGCGCAAGCTGACGGATCCGTTTGCCTGCACCGATGCGGGGGGAGCGTTTCCGGCGGGAGATCCGTTCCTGGTCTATCCCGGACCGAACGGGGAGCCGCTTGATTCGATCCGGAACGAAGTGTTTCACGACGGCTTGCAGGATTTGCGGGCGCTGAAACTGCTGGAGCGGAAAATCGGACGGGAGGCGGTACTTGCATTTCTGAAACAGGGAAGAAGCGAATCGTTCACCATGACGGATTATCCGCGCGCTCCGGAGTACCTGCTTGAGCTGCGTCCGCGCATCTACGCGGAACTGGCAAAGGCGTGATCCGTTTCCGCTCCCGATGTGCGAGAAAAAAAGCATTTTTTTCATTTTCTCACTTGAAAAAAGCGGAATCGCGACGCATATTATATGATGTGATGCGCTCATAGCTCAGTTGGTAGAGCAAGTGACTCTTAATCACTGGGTCCTGGGTTCGAGTCCCCGTGAGCGCACCATTTTTAAGTGCGCTCATAGCTCAGTTGGTAGAGCAAGTGACTCTTAATCACTGGGTCCTGGGTTCGAGTCCCCGTGAGCGCACCATTTTTTTGTCTGCGAACTGCCTCGGGGATTTTTCCCGGGGCGTTTTTTTCTGCGGGAAGAGCATCAGCAGTGCTGCGGGGGGAGAGCGGAAGTTACTTCGGCAGGGCGTCCAGCACTTCCGCGCGGAGTTCCCGGGCGAGTTGATCTTCGGTCAGCGAGAAAAATTCCGCGTGGAAGATTAATTGCTCCCGGTCGCTCCAGTACCGTTCAGCGAATGCGAGGCCGGGGCGGATCAGCGCGGTGAAGCTCACGAGCAGCACGACCCAGCCGACGAACATGTTGCAGTGCCACACCGCCGCCGGGGGGTCATCGATCCTGCTCACGATTCCCCTATCCGGATTCACGCGAGCAGTATGGTCTGATGTGTCTCAGAGCGCACAGAGTCCGCCGAGGAGCGCTACAGCAAGATAGAGCAGAACGGTTCCGGCGATGGAGTCGGTCTTCCAGGTGAAGGCGCTCCCGGCGCTCTTCTTCTCCGAAATTCCGAAAAAATTCACCGACCAGAGTTCGTCGAGCAGCAGATGCGACAGGTATCCGCCCGCAACTGCCAGCGCAAATACAAAACGCGCCTGAAGCGTCGATCCCGCAAACACCAGAAACGCCCCCTCCCCCGCCAGAATCGCCGCCGGAATCGAGTGGAACGCCCCGCGATGTCGGGAGAAGTGACTCAACAGAAAATCCAGACCGAAACAGATGACCAGATAACTCCCGGTGATCCAGCAGAAGTAGATTTCGTTGGTCGCCCCGCGCGGCAGATACCGCCCGACCAGCAGAACCGGGACTCCCACGCCGAGAATTCCGAGCAGCATCCGGCGGGGACGGGAGGTTTTCCCGTCGATATCCGGCAGCGACGCGCCGATCATGCCGAACACACCAAGCACGGCCGACTGCACGGGCGTGCACCACCCCGTCAAAAAAGCGGCCGCCCCGGCACCGGCGCCCCACAATCCACCGCACACGAGATGAACCCGGAATCCCGCCATCAGCCCCGACGTCTCCGGGAAACCATCTTCGCACGACAGACTATCAGCAGCAATGTCAACGCGCCGAAGAACAAAAACAAATAGAACAAAACTCCACAGATCGCCGCGGAACAGCGAACGGCGGCCACCGGGAGCGACACTCCGCGCGGCAGAATCACGGCCAGCACCAGCGCCGCCGCAATCAGCACGCCGGTCAGAACAAGCACACCGCTCTTCGCACCGGCAAGATCGGCTCGGCTGAGCGTAATCTGGGAGCCGATCGCAATCATCGCATAGAGCCAGAGCCAGAAACGCCAGTCAGAAAGGATTTCCGGCTTCACCCAGAGCCCGCAAAGCCCGAGAAACGTCGCCCGGAACTGAAGCCGGAACCCCGCCATCCCCCCATCCGGAAGCTCCGGAAACGGAAGCGCCTCATGCGGCGGCAACAGCAGCAGCGTCAGAAAAAGAATCGCCAGAACCCCGAACACAAGCGGAGCGACCCCGATGAAAAAACAACCGATGTTCTGCCAGAGACTGCGCCGGTCCCACTCGTGGGAAACCCATCCGAGAGTTCCGTTTTTCTGAGGAGAAAACAGTACAAATTCCCTGATGCGGTGCCGGAAGATCAGGCAGAAAAGCGCGTGACTGAACTCGTGCAGCATCACCCCGGGCGCCGTCGCCCATACGCTGAGGCGCGACCCGAAAACTTCCGCGCAGCAGATTCGGAACCGTCCGGTGACGAATTGCAGAATCACCCCCGCAATCAGCGGCGGCAGCACGCCCGCCGCAAGCAGATGAAGTGCCGTCACCCCCGTCCGGACAACCGACGCGAAAAATTCCGGCATTCCCTACCCCCGGAAAATGAAGAACACCGCTCCCGCAATGCAGATCGCCGCATAGAGATAATTCCAGGAGAGCGACTCTTTCATGTAAAACACCGAAAACGGCACGAAAACCGAAAGCGCAATCACTTCCTGCAGAATCTTCAACTGGCCGAGCGTCAGCGTGGTGTGTCCGATCCGGTTCGCGGGGACCTGGAGCATGTACTCGAAAAACGCCACCCCCCAGCTCGCGACCGCCGCGACATACCACGCGCGGTTCGAAAGATTTTTCAAGTGACCGTACCACGCAAACGTCATGAAGACATTCGAAAGAATCAGCAGCCCGATCGTGGACAATACCGCACGCATATTCTACTCCGCAAGCTCCACAGCAATGACCTTCACCTCGCCCGGCGCAAACCGCCCGGGAAACCGGAACGAAACCCAGCCGGCCTCGTCGGCCTTCCGGACAAGCGAAACCTCCGCCCGGCCGACCTCCTCGCGCCGCTCATTCAGCGCGCGCGCCCGGAGCCGGCCATCAAACGCTTCGCCGGCAATGACATACAGCTCGAACCCGGCGGGATGGAACCGCGAAGCGCCCCACAGGAGACCGCGGGAGTCGAGCGCCGTGCTCTTCCAGACCAGCGGCGCCGCACTCATCGAAGAGTCCTCTTCCGACCGGTCCCGGTCAGCCGCATCGGAGCGGTTGAATTTCAGCAACGGCCGGTCCGGCAGCAGCCGGAACTGCGGATCCGGGCGAAGCGGATCGAACGCGGCCCATCGCTGTTCCCGCCGCGCATCCACACCGGCACAGCCGGCGAGGAGCACGGAAAAGAGCAGCGCAACACAAACAGGAAGATATGATTTCATTCTACTTTCTCCGACTCGGACTTGAAAAGATCACAAAGGAACATTATTATAATAGACATGAAAAAGTCTCTCTTTGCAAGGGGACTGCGTTATTTTGTTCTATCTTCTGAGGAATTCATGCGGAATCGCGCCGGAATCATCATGGCCGGAGAGAGCAATCTCGGGCTGCATCGAAAACGCAATGAGGACAATTTCTGCTGCTATGCCCCGCCGGAACGCGATTATGCGCTGGCCATCGTGGCCGACGGAGTCGGCGGACATTCGAACGGCGCAATGGCCAGTCTGATCTGCTGCCGCGATATCGCGGAAAACTTCCGCAAACTTCCGAAAACGGAATCTCTGCGCGAAGACTCCGCCGCGGCCTTTTTGCGGAACACCATCCGGAAAGTCAATCGCAAGATTTTCGACCGGAACTACTTCGAAAAGGTTCGCCGGCCGATGTCCACCACGATTGTCGCAGCGGTGTTCCTCCCTGAGACCGTCCTGCTCGCCAGCGCGGGCGACAGCCGGATGTACGAATTTCATCCGGCGGACGGCCTCGTTCAACTCTCGACCGACCATTCGTTTTCGGCGGAATTCGCCCGGGAACACGGCTTTCTCCCGCCGGGGCTTGCGACGATGAAGAATCTGATCGCCCGGGCAATCGGCCCGCGGGCGGAACTGGAACCGGAGCTGCACGTTCTGCAACGCCGCCCGGAGAGCCGCTACCTGCTCTGTTCAGACGGTGCGTCCGGAACCCTTTCGGGGGAGACCCTCCGGACGATCATGGAGGAAGCGCCCACGCCGCGAAAAGCGGTCGACCGGATTCTGCGGGACGTGCTGCGGGCCGGAGCGCGGGACAACATCACGGCAATCGCAGTCTTTCCGGATGAATCGGCCGAGGAGAATTGACCGATGGCGCTGCTCGAAGTCAAAAATCTGAAGGTCTATTATCCGGTTCGCGGCGGCTGGTTCCGTCCGAAGCGGTTCGTCCGGGCGGTCGACGGAGTGACGTTCTCGATCGACAAGGGGGAAATCGTCGGGCTGGTCGGGGAATCGGGATGCGGCAAAAGCACACTCGGCCGCGCCCTCGTCCGGCTGGAAAAACCCGTTTCCGGACAGGTGCTCCTGAACGGGCGGGATATGAGTTCGCTCAAAGGGGCGGCACTGCGCCGGGAACGGAAGCAGTTTCAGATGATCTTCCAGGATCCCTATGGGTCGCTGAATCCGCGTCTGACGGTGTTTTCGGCGCTGGACGAGGTTCTCGCGCTGCATTTCCGGCTGACGCGCGCCGGGCGACGGGAGCGGGCGGAGCGACTGCTCGACCGGGTCGGGCTCTCCGCCGACGCGCTCGACCGCTATCCGCACGAATTCTCCGGCGGGCAGCGGCAGCGGATCGGCATCGCGCGGGCGCTGGCGGCGGAACCGGCGCTCATCGTCGCGGACGAACCGGTCTCGGCGCTCGATGTGAGCGTGCAGGCTTCGATCATCAATCTGCTCGAAGAGATCCGGGAGGAAACCGGGACCGCGTTTCTCTTCATCGCGCACGATCTGGCCGTGGTGGAACACATTTCATCGCGAATCCTCGTGATGTACCTCGGGAAAGTGGTGGAATCCGCCCCGGCGCGTGAACTTGTGCGGCGGCCGTTCCACCCGTACACCAGAGCGCTGCTCTCGGCCGTACCGACCATCGACCGGAACGGGAGAAAGCGGATCGTTCTGCCGGGAGATGTGCCGTCGCCGCTGGATCCGCCCGCGGGCTGCCCGTTCCACCCCCGCTGTCCGGAGGCACGGGAACGATGCAGATCCGAAGCTCCGCCGCTGATTTCCCCGGATGGAAGCGAAAGGCTTTGCGGCTGCTTCTACGCGCATTGACCCCGCATGGTCATTTTTATCGTAAAAAACTTGGAAAATATGTTGCAAATTCTTCAGGCGAGAGTATATTCTCGATTAAAGAATGTCAACAACAGAAACTCAGGGAAACGGACGGAAAGATGGCGGATTATCCGAAATTGACGGTTCTGTATGAAAAACTTCGCGGCAAGGTATTCGAGCTGAACAAGGATCAGATGTCCGTGGGGCGCCGTGACGGCAACGATATTGTCATCAAGGATTCGAGTCTGAGCGGCCACCACGCGGACATCATCCGGACCACAAGAGACGGCAAGACCGTCTATATCATCCGGGACAATGACAGTACCAATGGAACGCGGGTCAACAACATCCCGGTGACGGAGCAGGAGCTGAAAAATTCCGATATCATCCTGTTCGGCGGCGTCGAGGTTTTGTTCGACAGCAACGACGGCTCGGAGTCCCAGGTCGGCAGCACCACCGTGACGATCGACATCTCCCAGCTCGACAGCAACACCTCGACCGTTCCGAAGATGACCAGCCTCGATCCGTTCGCCGACACCGTCGACCGGAAGAGTGTGATGCTTCAGCGGCTGATGCTCGGAGTGTATATTCTGCTGGCCCTCGGCATTGTCGCAGTGGTGGTGTATTTGATCATCAGCATCTCAAATACGTTGTAAACGCTCCCCATGGGGGATCGATCGAAATCCGTCGGATGCGGGGAGTGTCCGACGGATCGCCTGTATGAAAGAAGAGGACGGGAGGAGACTCCTGTTTCCGGAACAAGAGAGAATGTATGAAGAATGTTTTTTTGCGTCCCGCAGCCGTTCAACCGGGGAATTCCTGCGAAACGGTTCTCCGGATGGCTGGTGACGACAAATCCGACCGGGGACCTTCCGGGGAAAGGCGCCGCGGAAGCGGCTTTGAACGTAAAACGCCGCAGCGCTCAAGCCGGGCGGCGGTCGTCTGGCTGATTCTGTTTCTGGTGCTCGCGGGCCTCCTGCTTTTCAAGGGATACGGGCCGGCGCGGGCGGTGGAGTTGTCGCAGAGTGAATTCGAGGAAAAGCTCGCCGCCATGCAGATCGTCTCGGTCGAAATGACCTGGGAAAACGGCAATGTCATGGCCTGCGAGGGGAAATTCCGCCGCCAGGGCTCCTCAACCGTTCAGGTGACGACCACTCCGGTGCAGTCGCCGCGGGAGGGAGAAGCCGAACTCCGCGCAAACACCGACGAAACCTATAAAACCCGCGTCGTCTACACCGACGCTCTCGCCCGGCTGCTCAAGCAGAGCGGAGCGAACGTCGTCGTCAAGCAGAACAACTCCGGATTCTGGAATTTCATCCTGATCGGAGTGCTGCCGCTCGTGATCGTGATCGGATTCATCTACTTCTTCTCGATGCGGCAGATGCGCGCCTCGGGACGCGGTGCGATGGATTTCGGACGCAGCAAGGCGCGCATGATTCCGCCGGATGAACTCAACGTCCACTTCGATGACATCGCCGGTGCCGACGAGGCCAAGGAGGAGATCCGCGAAATCGTTGAATATCTGAAGGATCCGCTCCGTTTCCAGCTGGTCGGCGGCCAGATTCCGAAGGGATGCCTCATCGTCGGAGAACCGGGAACCGGCAAAACCCTGATCGCGAAGGCGGTCGCATGTGAGGCGGGGGTTCCGTTCTTCTCGATCAGCGGTTCGGATTTTGTGGAAATGTTCGTCGGCGTCGGCGCGAGCCGGGTGCGCGACATGTTCGAGCAGGCGCGCAAAAATACGCCCTGCCTGATCTTTATCGATGAGATCGACGCGGTCGGGCGTTCCCGCTTCTCCGGCTGGGGCGGCGGCCATGACGAACGCGAACAGACCCTGAACGCGATGCTCGTCGAAATGGATGGCCTCGAAAGCCGCAACGGCGTGATTGTTCTGGCTGCGACGAACCGTCCGGACGTGCTCGATCCGGCACTGCTGCGGCCCGGCCGGTTCGACCGGCAGGTGGTGATGGATCTGCCGGACATCGTCGGGCGACGCCAGATCCTCGACGTGCATGTGAAGAAGATCAAGGTGGACAGTTCGGTCAACCTCGACGTGATGGCGCGCACCACTCCCGGATTCAGCGGCGCGGATCTCGCGAATCTCTGCAACGAAGCCGCACTGCTCGCGGCCCGGTACAACCGCGAAGCGGTCACGCAGGCCGATATGGAGGAGGCGCGCGACAAGGTCAGCTACGGGCGGGAACGGCGCAGCCGCCGCATCTCCGACCGCGAACGCAAACTCACGGCCTATCATGAGGCGGGGCACGCCCTCGTGGCGCTGCACAACAAATACGCCACGCCATTGCACAAGGTGACGATCATTCCGCGCGGGACGGCCTACCTCGGCGCGACCTTCTCCATGCCGAAGGAGGACGCCTATACGCGCAGCAAACTTGAACTCGAAGCCGATATGGAAATGACCATGGGCGGGCGCGCCGCGGAGGAGATCATCTTCGGCGACATCACCACAGGAGCCTCCGGCGACATCAACCAGCTGACCCATACGGCCCGGCTGATGGTCTGCCTGTACGGCATGAGCGACAAACTCGGGACAATCAAATACGGGAACTTCCCGGCTCATCCGCACATGCCGTTCGACGCACAGCCGGAAGAGCGGGTCAGTCCGGAAACGGCTCGCGAAATCGACCTGGAGATCCGGCGGCTTTCGCAGAATGCGCTCGAATCAGCCCGCGACTGTTTGACCCGCCACCGTGACGAACTCGAAAAACTTGCGCAGGCGCTGCTCGAACGTGAAACGCTTTCGATCGAAGAGATCAATGCGCTGCTCGGCCGCGAACCGGAACCGGATGCGCTCGGGCGACCGGAACAAACTCTGCGCCCCACCGAAGACGATGGAACTGCCGAATAAGGCCTTTAAACCGTCGGGAAACGGAACGCTGCTCGTGTGCCGGGTTCAGCCCGGCGCATCGCGCAGCGGCGTTTCCGGAAGTTATGGAGAGGAAGCCGTGAAGATCGCGCTCTCCTCACCGCCGGTCGACGGCAAGGCCAACCAGGAACTCTGCCGGATGCTCGCGGAACGATGCGGGCTGTCGAAAAGCGCGGTGGAACTCGTCTCCGGACGAACCGGTCGCAGCAAGATCGTCAAAATCACAGGAATCCCTCCGGAAGAGCTCCGGAGTTTATTATCTGAGGAAGGAAAATGAATCGCAAAGCTGTTATTTTTCTCGCCGACGGCATGGCGGACGAACCGCTTGAGGAGCTCGGCGGCAAGACCCCGCTCGAAGCGGTCGATACCCCGGCGATGGATTCCATCGCAAAACGGGGAGTCTCCGGAACGTTTCTGACGCTGCCGGAGGGGTTGCCGACCTCCTCCGATGTGGCGAACATGTCGGTGCTCGGCTACTATCCGGAGAAAAACTATCCGGGACGCGGTCCGATCGAGGCAGTAAGCCAGGGGATTCGGCTCGCGGACGACGATGTGGCGTTCCGCTGCAATCTCGTCTACGTATCGCCGGACGGGGTGCTGCGGGACTACTCCGCGGGACACGTCGACAACGAAACCGCCGCGAAACTGATGGCGGCACTTCAGGAGAAGTTCGGCAACGATGATGTGACGTTTCACTCCGGCGTGAGCTACCGGAATCTGCTTGTGCTGCACGGCAGGAAATTCTCCGACAAGGTCAACTACTTCAAGCCGGACTCCTCGCAGGACATCCCGCTTGCGGAGCTGCCGCTCACCCCGGCGGACGACTCGCCGGAAGCGGCTTATACGGTGGAGTTTCTGAACCGTCTCTGCGCGCTGGCCGCGGCGTTTCTTGCATCGCACGAACTCAATGCGGGAAAGGCGTCGCCGGCCAACTGCATCTGGCCGTGGAGCCCGGGCCGCCGCCCGAACCTCCCGAAATTCAGCGAGGTTTACGAGGGAAGACGCGGCGCGATCATCAGTGCAGTCGACGTTATCAAAGGCATCGGCAAATGCTCGGACATGACCGTCATCGAAGTTCCGGGCGCAACCGGTTTCATCGATACGAACTATGCGGGAAAAGTCAGCGCAGCCCTCGCCGCGCTGAAGGATCACGATCTGGTCTATCTGCATGTGGAGGCGATCGACGAGTGCTCGCACCTCGGTGATCTGAAACTCAAGATGCAGGCGATTTCCGATTTCGATTCGAAGATCGTCGCGCCGGTGCTCAAAGCGCTCGAAGGCAAGCCGGTCAATTTCGCGGTGCTGCCGGACCATCCGGTTCCGATCAAGCTGCGCAAACACACGCGCACCCCGGTTCCGGTCGCGATCTGCGGACCGGAGATCGAACCTGACGCCGTTGAAAAGTTCAGCGAGACACTTGCGCCGACCGGAAAGCTCGGCTTTCTGAAGGGCAATCAGCTGGTCAGAAAACTGCTCGAACTGTAAAATGGAGTACGGAACGGAGGGGCGGAAAGCCCCTCTTTTTTTGCCGTCATTTGCCACAGTTGCAAAAAAAAAGAAGTTTTTCTGAAAATGCGCCAACAATTGCACGATTCTTTTCAGCGAAGCAGAGAGAAGGGTATTGAAAATCATAGACACCGGAAATATCTTCTTACCAGTACGGCAAAAAGAATCCGCTTCAGAAAAGGAGGTGCGGCATGAATCAATCCGGGAAAAAAGTTCTCGTGCTCGGAGCAACCGGTGCAATGGGGCAATATCTTGTTCCACGTCTTGCGGAGATGGGATTTCAAGTCGACGCCGTTTCCCTGGACGATCCCCGGACGCCCTGTCCGGGCGTGAAGGTCATCAAGACCGATGCGAAGGACAAGGCGATCCTCGCAGGAGTGCTTGCAAACCGGTACGACGCGATCGTCGACTTCATGATCTATCCGACCGGAGAACTCGTGGCCTATCTGCCGCTGCTGCTCGACAATACGGAGCACTACATCTATCTTTCGAGTTACCGGATCTATGACAACAAGGAACATCCGATTCGGGAGAGCTCGCCGCGTCTGATCGACGCCTCCGAAGACGTGATGCTGCGCAACTCAGACGATTACTGTATCTACAAGGCCCGTGGAGAAAATATTCTGCGCAGCCGCGCGCGTCGCAACTGGACGATCATCCGTCCCGCGATCACCTATTCGCTGCTGCGTTATCAGCTCGTCACGCTGGAGGCGGCGGATACAGTCGGCCGCGCCTTCGCGGGAAAAACCGCCGTTCTGCCGGAACAGGCGAAGAACATTCAGGCTACCATGAGCTGGGCCGGCGACGTCGCCCGGATGATCGCCGGACTTCTCTTCAACGACCGGGCATTCGGCGAAACCTTCACCGTCGCCACCGCCGAACACCACACCTGGGGCGAAATTGCGGACTACTACAAGGAGATCTGCAACCTCAAATCGATCTGGATCGACAAGGAGGATTACCTGAAAATTCTCTCTCCCGACCCCTACTGGCCCGGAGCCCGCTGGCAGCTCGAATACGACCGGCTCTTCGATCGGATCATCGACAACTCCGCCATTCTCAACGCGACGGGGATGAAGCAGTCGGAACTCACGAAACTGTACGACGGGCTGGAGCGGGAGATCGCCCGCTGTCCACGCGACATCAAATGGCGCGTCAACGAACGCATGGACGCGTTCCTCCAAAACCGCTGAAAAACAAAAACGCCCGGGACAGCCTTACGCTCCCGGGCGTTTTTCATGGACGAATTTCGCCTCCTCAGTTTCCGTAAAGAGCAAGATCTCCAAGCAGCTCCTCAATGCGGAGCAATTGATTATACTTGCAGATGCGGTCGGTACGGGAGAGCGAACCGGTCTTGATCTGACCGGCGTTCGTCGCGACCGCAATATCCGCGATGGTGGTGTCCTCGGTCTCGCCGGAGCGGTGGCTGATGACCGCCGCGTATCCGGCGCGATGCGCCATCTCGATCGCGTCGAGCGTCTCGGTGAGCGTTCCGATCTGATTGACTTTTACGAGAATCGCATTGCCGCAGCCGAGTTCGATCCCCTTCGCGAGATACTTCACATTCGTGACGAAAAGATCGTCGCCGACAAGCTGGCAGCGGTCACCGATCCGGTCGGTCAGGAGTTTCCATCCCTCCCAGTCATTCTCGGCCATTCCGTCCTCGATCGAATCGATCGGATAGCTCTTGATGAGCTCTTCCAGATACTCGACCTGAGCGGCGGAATTGCGTTCACACCCCTTGTCGCCTTCAAATTTGCTGTATTTGTAGATTCCGTCCTGGAAGAATTCGCTCGAAGCGCAGTCGAGCGCAATCCTGACATCCCTGCCCGGTTTGTACCCGGCCAGATCGATCGCCTTCAGAATCGAGTCGAGCGCCTCCTCGGTACCGCCCTGGAAATTCGGCGCGAACCCGCCTTCGTCCCCGACCGCGGTGGAAAGTCCCTTCTTCTTCAGAATCTGCTTGAGCGCGTGGAACACTTCGGTCCCCATGCGCAGCCCCTCGGAGAACCGCTCCGCGCCGACCGGACGGATCATGAACTCCTGGAACGCGATCGGAGCATCCGAATGCGAACCGCCGTTGATGATATTCATCATCGGAACCGGCAGGACCTTGCCGTTCACGCCGCCGATGTAGCGGAAGAGCGGCAGGTCGAGCTCAGCCGCGGCAGCGTGGGCGACCGCCAGAGAAACGCCGAGAATCGCGTTCGCACCGAGCTTCTCCTTGGTCGGCGTTCCGTCAAGCTCAATCATCGCCTGATCGACGCCGATCTGATCGAACGCCTCCATCCCCTCAAGTTCGGGGAAAATCTTGTCATTGACGTTGGCGACAGCCTTCAGAACCCCCTTGCCGCCGTAACGCTTCTTATCGCCATCGCGCAATTCGAGCGCTTCATTTTCCCCGGTGGAGGCGCCGGAAGGAACCGCCGCCGTGCCGGTCGCACCGGACTCCAGGACGACTTCGACTTCAACGGTCGGATTGCCGCGTGAATCCAGAATTTCCCGGCCGAAAATCTCTCTGATTTCAGACATGATAACCTCTCCTCTGTAATAAGTGGTTGTCGGGATGTAGAACACAATACTCCGTTTCCACAAAAAATCAAGCCGGATATCGGAAATGTCCCGGGATTCCTCCCGGAAAACGAAAAAGGGAGGCGTGCGCCCCCCTTCTCCGCATTTCCGAACCGTTTTACAGAAGATCGCGGTTCGCCATGACATCGGCAGTCTCGCTCGGAGTCTTGCCGATGTAGATCTGCCGCGGCCGGACGATCTTCGTGGCCGTGCCGATCATCTCCTTCCAGTGCGCGACCCATCCGGGCAGACGCGCAAGCGCGAACATCACGGTGAACATATTCTCCGGAATGCCCAGCGCCCGGTAGAGGATGCCGGTGTAAAAATCGACATTCGGATAGAGATTCCGTTCGATGAAGTACGGATCAGTCAGCGCCGCCTCCTCGACCTGGCGAGCCACGTCGAGCAGCGGATCGGAGTAGTTGGTCTTTTCAAGATAGGCGTGACACTCCTTTTTGATGACCGCCGCGCGCGGATCGTACGTTTTGTAGACCCGGTGCCCGAATCCCATCAACCGGAACGGATTGTTGCGATCCTTGGCCATGTCGATGAATTTGCGGACGTTGCCGTCGGCCTGAATCATCTTGAGCATTTCGATCACCTCCTGATTCGCGCCGCCATGCAGCGGCCCGGAGAGCGCCGAGATGCCGGCGGAGATGGTCGCGTAGAGGTTCACCTGCGCGCTGCCGACCGTGCGGACGGTCGTGGTCGAGCAGTTCTGTTCGTGATCCGCATGCAGAATGAAGAGAATGTTCAAAATCCGCACCGCTTCCGGATGAATCTGATAGGGACGCACGGGCGAATCGAACATCATGTTCAGGAAGTTCGCGCAGTACGAAAGATCGTGACGCGGATAAACCACCGGTTCTCCGATCGACTTCTTGTACGCAAAAGCCGCCATCGTCCGGACGATCGAAATCAGCCGCGCGGTCGAAACGTCGATGTCGTCAGCCATCGATTTGAGGTCGACGTTCGGATAGAACGCCGCAAGCGCGTTGATCATCGTGGAAAGGATGTGCATCGGGTGCGCACCGGCCGGAAAGTGGTCGAAGAAATGGCGCATATCCTCATGCAGCATCGAATTCACGTTCAGGAGCTCGGAGAACTTCTGCCGCTCGTCCTCGGTCGGCAGCTCCCCGTGCACAAGCAGATAAGCGACCTCGACGAACATCGCCTTCTTGACCAGCTCCTCAATCGGAATGCCGCGATAGCGCAGGATTCCCTTCTCTCCGTCGACGAAAGTGATCTGGCTGTAACAGGCAGCCGTGTTCATGAAGCTCGGATCGAGCGTGACATAGCCGGTCTGACGACGCAGATTTGCGATGTCGATCGCCTTTTCCCCTTCGGTTCCGACCACGACGGGCAGCTGAATCTGCCTGCCTTCCACGTTCAAAATCACATATCCGGGACTCTCATTCATCGGGAATCCTCCTCTCGCTCTCGATTTGTCTTTTCCAACCTCCCGCGGACGGCGGATGCGTTCCCCCCCGCTTTCGGTTTACCGTATATCATCCATGTACAACTTTATAATATGCCACAAGTGGAGGTTTTTTTCAAGAAAAAAATTCCGACTGAGCTGAGATTCCCGTTTTTTTCACGAGCCGCCAACGGAAAACTTACGAAAAAAAAATCATGGGTCCATGGAATTTCCCGCAATCCGGTGATATACTTTTTGCATGTCAGGATTACAACCATTCAATCTGTCTGGAGGTTTTTTTATGCGTTTTCTAAATGGACTTTTTGCCGGGATGCTGATCGCCGGCGGGCTCGGAGCAGCGGAGATCAAGCCGCTCCCCCTGGAAAGCGGAGCAAATTCCGCCTTCGCGGATGAAACGCCGGACGACCGCAAGGGCGGCTGGACCGACCAGGGGTCCAATGACCTCCGGCTTCTGAAGCCGGGCAGCGTCACGCTCGCCGGCGTGCCGTTCACAATCCTCGACGACGAAGCGACGAAAGGGAAATCCTGTGTGGTCGTCTCCGGCTCCGGACAGCGGAGCTATCTGCCGAAACAGGCTCGAATCGTGTTCGAAAAAGACATGACCGGGAAAATCCTTTACCTGCTTCACGCGGGAGCCTGGCTCAATCCCAAAAAGGAGCCCGCGGGACGGCTGACCGTCGAATATGCCGACGGATCTCAACGCGCATTCATCCTCCATGCCGGACGCGACCTGGCCGACTGGCAGGAGAACCGGGGGGCGTCGAATGCGATTCGGGCCTGGAGCATCTACAATAATAATTCGCAGATTTCGCTCTACGCATCGAAGTTTCAACTGGAGGAAAAACCCGTGAAGGCGCTCCGCTTCGACGCCGGCGCCGACGGCGTCTGGATGATCGCAGCCGCCTCGATCGGCGAGGCGACGGAACTCAAGCCGCTTCCGGAACACATCGCGCTGCAGAACGATTATCCCGCGCCGGCCCCGGTCGATCCGGCAGAACTCGCGAAGCATCCGCGCTCCGGAACGCCGAAAAACATCATCTTCATCATCGGGGACGGCATGGGCCAGGGAGCGGTGAAACTCGCCGGACTCCACGCTCACGGCAAACCGCAGTCGCTCGTCATGGAGCAGCTCCCGGTCAACGGCATGGCGCAGACCGCCTCCGCCAACAACAGCGTCACCGACTCCGCGGCCAGCGGTACCGCGCTTTCGAGCGGCTACAAGACAAACAACGGTTCCGTCGGCGTGACTCCGGAGAAAACGGCGCTCCGCTCCATCGCCGAAGAGGCGCGCGACTCCGGACGCGCAGTCGGCATCATCACAACCGACCAGCTCACCGGCGCGACGCCCGCCGCATTTTCCGCCCACGTGCCGCACCGCGGCATGGTGCAGGAGATCGCCGAACAGCAGTCTCAGACCGGCTACCGGATTCTGATCGGCAACGGCGCCGGCCCTTTCCTTCCGAAATCCGAAAAAGGCACCCGCAAGGACGGCCGCAATCTCGTCAGTGAACTTCAGGAAAAAGGCTATATCCGCATCGGCAGCCTCGATGAGTTCCGCAGGGCGGACGAAAAACAGCCGGTCATCGGCTTCATCGGCAACTGGGCGAAGGATACGAAGCTGCTCTCGCAGATCTCGGCGGAAGCGATCGACCGTCTCGCCGAGAACCCGAAGGGGTTCTTCCTCATGATCGAAGGCCATTACCCCGATCACGGCGGGCACGGCAACAATCCGGAATACAGCGTGAACGGCCCGCTCATGGTCGATTTCACGGTCAAGGCCGCGCTCGATTTCGCGCAGAAAAATCACGACACGCTCGTCGTGGTCACCGCCGACCACGAGACGGGCGGAATCTACTGTGCGCCGAATCCGCAGAACCCGAAACGCCCCTACATCCAATATACGACGAAGAGCCACACCGGCGCGCCGGTTCCAATCTACGCGTTCGGCCCCGGCTCGGAACGGTTTGCCGGAGTTCTCGACAACACCAACATCCCCTCGGCCATGGCGGATTTGTGGAATCTGCCGCTGCACCGGTCCGTCACGACAAAGTAACAGGTCTTTGTGATGGCGGCAGGGAAACGATCCGCGCCGGGACGCTCCGGCGCGGCCGCAAAACGGAGAAAAAAGGCCGCGCCCGGAAAAACGGCGGCGAAAAAGACGGGTTCCAGACGGAGGCATCCGCTCCTGAAACTTTTCGCTTTCCTGCTGTTTTTGTGCGGGGTGAGCGGAGCGGGAGTGTGGCAGATCGGCGAAAAGTACGCGGACAATCTCCCCTTCTACCAGCAGGGGCGGGCCTGGCTCTATTTTACCAGAGACCGGCTGCTCATGGTCTCCGACCGGACGATTCGGATCGGGTCGGAGGAAGAGGCGCAAAACTCCCCTTACGACAACCTGAAATACGGAGTTCCGGCCATGACCGATTCCGTTCTCGACCGGCGCGGTTATGCGCTCGGCTACTCGGAGAAGTATGAACAGCCGCTCTGGGTCGCATACCGTCTCTCCGCCGCAGAGGCGGGCAGCAAAGTGGCGGAACGCGGCAACGACTTCCGAATCGATCCCTACATCGCGACCGGATCGGCCAGGGCGGAGGATTATGCAAAAAGCGGCTACGACCGCGGACACCTCGCGCCCGCCGCGGATATGGCGTGGTCGGAAAAAGCGATGTCCGAAAGTTTCTATTTTTCGAACATGTCTCCGCAGGAGCCCGGCTTCAACCGCGGCGTCTGGCGAAAACTCGAGGCGAAAGTCCGCGACTGGGCGGCGGACAAGGGGGAACTCCAGGTCGTGACCGGTCCGATCTTCCTGAATACGGGTAAATTCATCGGCCGCAACAAGGTCGCCGTTCCGCAGGCCTACTACAAGGTTCTGTATGCGCCGAAGGCGAAACCGCCGGCCATGATCGGCTTCATTCTGGCGAACACCGACACGAGCCGCGACCTGCGGGAGTTCGCGGTGACGGTCGATCAGGTGGAGTCGGCGACCGGGCTGGAATTTTTCACAACGCTCAACGGTGATCTGCGCAATCAACTCTCCGGGAGCATCACGCTCGACGCCTGGCGGTGGTGATTTCGCAAATATGAGTCCTTCGGGGGACTCCCGGGGTTGCATCCGGCTCCATTCGATAGTATATTGATGAAAACGCATCAATCGCAGCCCAGTGGAGGTTCATCATGCCTGTTGAAATCATTCCAGTCAAGGTTCCCGGCCTGTGGCCGATCACACGTGAAGTCGGTTCGATCCGGGTGGCGGGACGGCTGATCCGCGATCTGATTCTCGAACGGATTCCGGAGATTCCCGAGGGACGGACTCTCTCCATCCGGTCGGACTTTCTGCCGGCACCGGAATTTGCAGAACTCATCACAGCCGGAACCGGCAATTGTGTGGTGCGCGATCCTTCCGACGGGGCGGATCTCATGCAGCTCACACTTCCGGGGGCGTCGGGAGCGCCGACGATTCTCCCGATCGATCCGGGTTCAATCCGTCTCCGGCATCCGTGGGATCTTCTGGCTCTCAACGAAACGCTCGTCGGGGCGCTCGATGCGAATTGTCTGGAGGGGACGGTCCGGGCGGGAGCGACGCTGGACGGGTTCGTCCGCCTCGGACGCGGCAGTGTGATTCTCCCCGGCGTCTACATCGAGGGGAACGTCGTCATCGGCGAGAACTGCAAAATCGGGCCGAACTGCTACATCCGCGGAAACACGACGATCGGTGACCGCTGTCACATCGGCCAGGCGGTCGAAATCAAGAATTGCCTGATCGGCACGAAGGTCAGCATCGGCCATCTGAGCTACGCCGGCGACTCGGTCATCTCCGACAACGTGAATTTCGGCGCGGGAACGATCATTTCGAATCTGCGCCATGACGGCCGGAATCACCGCTGGCTCGAAAATCAGGCGTTCGTCGATACGGGGCGGCGTAAATTCGGAGCGATCATCGGGGAGGACGTCCACACGGGAATTCATACGGCGATCTATCCGGGCCGCAGTCTCTCGCCTGGCAGTGCGACTCTCCCGGGCGAGGTTGTCTCGCACTCGAAATAACATACATCCGGCCCGAACTGCACGCCGGAAGACCCAGAAAACAGACAGGAAATCAAAGTGAAACAGTTCATTCGCGGGGTGTTGCCCGTCGGAGCACCGTGGGGCGGGGTGGAAACGGTTCGTTTCATCTCGTGTTTAAGCTCGCTCTATCTCCATGTAAAACAGCCGGAAAGCGCAGAGGAGCTGCTCTTCTGCCCCCACTCCGGAGAGTTGTGCGACGACTGCGGCCGGTGCGGCAACCCGGACCGGGCCAGAAGGATGCACGAGCAGGTCTACTTCGAGCTGCTGACCCTTTCGGGGCTGAACTGCCGTACGCACTGGGATCCGGAATTCCGGCCGCAGTTTCTGACCGATCTTCTGCTTGAAACGACCGACGATGATCCGATCGAGCGTGCGATGGCGTTCGCAGGTTTCGAGTACCGGATTGTGGAAGGGGTTTCGCCGGAAGAGTTTTATCGCGAAGTTGCCGAATCGCTCGCGCGCGAAGTGCCGGTTCCGGCCTTCCGGGTGGCGGGGGACGACTGGTGTCTCATCACCGGCTGCGATGACGACGGGAAGAGCGTTTCGGGTTTCTACGCACCGCAGGAGTGGGACTCGCCCGAGAGCCGTCCGGACACCTTTCATGCGAGCGAATTCACCAGAAAAGAGTGGGTCAGGGAGGGGACGCGGCTGCTGATCGTCACCGGAGAGTGCCCGGCCCGCGTACCGGACGGAGAAGAGTTCTCGCACCTGAGGAATCTGCTTGTGGCATCGGACTGCCGGGAGTGCGTCTCAGGGCTGGCCGCATTCGACCGCTGCATCGAGCTGCTGCGGGACGATGCGTTTTTCACCTCTTCCGGGGAGGAGAAGCGCCATCGCTGTGCGGCGCATCTGCACGGTTTTTTCGAGCGGCTTGCGGAGTCGCGCGGTTTTGCGGCGCTGGCGTTTTTCTCGGGGCTGTTCGGCAAACTGCGCGATCCGGAACTCGCGCGGCTCGGGCGGGAGATCGGTTCGAACTTCCTGGACACGCGGGACTGCTGCCGCCGACTTCTCGACGCATTTGGCTCGAACGGCGCATTCCGTGCCGACCGCGGCGCGGCGTTTCTCTGCAACAGTCGCGTCCGGGCCGAAATGATCGATGCACTCCGGGAACTCAAGAAGAACGACTGGAACGCAATATTGCTGTTCGAAGCCCTGGAGGAAATCGTCGATCCGGAATGATAATCGGGTTTTTCCGGGGCGGGGAAGTTGACAAACCGGCGATCGGGCTTATGTTATATCAGAAACATCTTGCAAGGAGAAACCGTTTATGGAAACGCCGGAAAAACATACGATATCCGTTCTCGTCGAAAACAAGTTCGGAGTTCTCGCCCGGGTTGCGGGACTCTTCAGCGGCCGCGGCTACAACATTTCCAGCCTGACCGTCCACGAGACCGAGGACCCGAAGTATTCGAAGATGACCATCGTCACGACCGGGGACGCCGCCATTCTCGAACAGATCGACAAGCAGCTGCGCAAACTCATCGACGTCATCAGCGTCAAGAACCTGACCGGCAGCCACTTCGTCGAGCGGGAAATGGCTCTGCTCAAGATCCGCACGGAGTCGCCGGAAAAACAGTCCCGGCTGTTGCAGCTCATTGAGATCTTCGACGGAACGATCGTCTCGGTCAGCCGGGATGAGATCGGCGTCGAAATCGCCGGGCGCTCCGACCGGCTCGACAACTTCATCGAGATGGTCCGCGACTTCGGCATCGTGGAAATGGCCCGTTCCGGGCGCGTCGCGATCAGCCGCTGCCGGAAAAACTGAGTGTTCCTGCCGTCAGAGATCGAGGTGACGCCGCCGGAAGGTTCCGGGGGAAACACCGTATTTCCGCCGGAAAATCGAGATGAAATAGCTCGCGGAATTGAATCCGCACCGGCGGGAGATCTCCTCGATCGGAATCACCTCCCTGGCCATCAGGAGCTCCTCGGCGCAGTGGAGACGCAGATCCCGGACATAGTCGCACACCCCGGTTCCGGCGAATTTCCGCACCAGCCGGGAGAGCCTGGCCGGGTGAATTCTCAGCATCTCCGCCATCGCTTCGCGGGAAAGATCCTCGCGGAAACAGCGCCCGATCCGGTCGCGAATCCGAATCCAGAGCTGTTCCTCGCCGGAAAGCTGCTGCTCGACCTCGTTTTCGAGCCGTTCGGCGATGAGTTCGCAAATCGAGCGCAGAAGCGGCTGCGCCGCCCGTGACCCGGACTCCAGCCGGCACAGCGAACGGAACAGATCTTCCAGCAGCGTCCCCGCACCCTCGCGCGTTCGATACCAGACATCGGGTTCGGGCGTTTCATCCCCATCCTCCGCGGGCTCCCCGAAATGGGCTAATACGATGTTCTTTTCGGACAGAAACAAATGAACGTCTCCGGGCTCTCTCTCCAGCAGTTCCCGTCCCCGCCATCCGGGCGGAACAACAATCGCCCGGCCCGACCCGGTCAACGCGAAGCAGAGCTCCTGCTGACGATGGGGGATCTCCCCCTCTCCCGTCCCGGGACGGATGAAAAGCACCTCCAGCCGGGGTCTCTCGAGAGCCTCGGCAAATTTTTCCCGCATCAGCTGTAAGTTGAAAATCATCATTCCGTTACTATAGCCGCACTTTGCAACTTTGTCAAGGCTAATCTGTTAAAATTCTGATATTCCTTCTTGCGGCGTCCGCGCTTTTCAATCCGGAATTTCGGAAAAAAAATGAATTTTTCTCCTTGAAATAAAGAAATTAAGAGACATATTGAATAAAGGGAGCCCGAAATGAAAGACCGTCCTGAAACGGAAAGTTTTTTAAAATTTATTCTGTCTGGCGGTCGTAAAAAAGAGGAGGGAATCATCATGAAGTCATCGTCCGTTCTGCGTTCCGCCGTTCTGCTTGGAATCACGTTGCTCACCGGGGGCTGCCTCTCGGGGAAAAGCACGGCGGAGATTCCGGCGGTCAGCGGATTCGAACTGCCCCGCTATCTGGGCGTGTGGTACGAAATCGCCCGGCTTCCGCACCGTTTCGAGCGGAATATGGACCGGGTTACGGCTGAATACACGGCAAATCCGGATGGAACGGTCAAAGTGGTCAACAGCGGGGAACGCGATGGCGAACGCCGCAAGGCAGAAGGAATCGCACGTTTCAAGGGGAGTTCCGATCTCGGCGAACTGGAGGTGTCGTTCTTCCGCCCGTTTTACGGCGATTACCGGATTATCCGGCTCGCGCCGGACTACCGGTACGCGGTCGTCACAAGTTCCACGAAGGAGTATCTCTGGATTCTCGCCCGGACACCGCAACTGCCGGAAGAGGAGCAGAAAGAGCTTGTCGAATATGCGAAATCGCTCGGCTTCGCAGTCGAAAAGCTGGAGTTTCCGATTCAGGATCCTGCCCGATGACTCCGCGCGAAGTGGTCGTCCATGACCGGATGCAGCAAAGTTACGCCTACCTTCTGACGGAACCGCCGGGAAGAAATTTTCACGCAGGGTTCGAACCGCAGCTGACGCCCGCGCAGATGCTGCAGCTGGGGGTATTCGGCGGACGGTACATGACCGACTGCACGCAGGAATTTCCGGATGCGTGGTTTGAACATGCGCGGCTCTGCCCGGAACGGCACGACCCGGAGCTGAATCTCTTCAAAGTGAACGCCTCGCAACCGCTGGCGGTCTGGCGTGCGAAAGGGTGGATACACCCGGACGATCCGCGCGGCTGGTTTCAATGGTACTGCCGCTACTACCAGGGGCGGCGTTCCGCGGATGATGAACGCCAGATCCGGCGGTGGAGGGCGATGACGCGCCATCTCGCACAACTGCGCAGCTGTCCCCTTCCCGGAGACTGGAACTGCCGCCGGAAACAGCGCCAGGCACTGCTCCACTGGGCCTACGACTGCCGGAACATCTGAAAACAGACGCGAAACTCCAGGCCGGTTCGTTTGAAAAGCTTTTGCCGCGTGATATATTAGGTTTTCCCGCCGAGGGGGGCGGGGGCGTTGATCCGGAAAGGAGTTTCATGAACTGGGTCTGGTTGTTTATTGCCGGGATTTTCGAAGTCTGCTGGGCGGTCGGGATGAAATATTCGCATGGATTCACCCGGCTCTATCCCTCCTTGTTCACTGTGGGAACCATGCTTGCGAGCCTCGGATTCCTGGCGCTGTCCATGCGGAGTCTGCCGCTGGGAACCGCCTACGCGGTCTGGACCGGAATCGGAACAGTCGGAACGGTGATCGTCGGGATGGCGCTCTTCGGGGAATCAACCGGCCTGTGGCGGATTCTCTGCCTCCTGCTGATCGTATCCGGAATCATCGGATTGAAGCTCCTTGCCACGGATTGAGGATGGACTCACGATTTGTCCCGGAGAGCGCGCGGTCACGTTTTTCCCCGTCGGGAAACCGGAAAAACTAAGAATTTTAACAGAAAATCGTTTTTTTTCTGAATTTTGCTTGAAAAAGTTTGATTTTCCTTTTTTTCGGCATATAGTAATATTGTTCGAGGTTTGAACAATTCAGGCTCCTATACGCAATTTCTCCTCTTCATAATTACTCCTCTAAGCGTCTGAAAAGTCAAACCTCGAACCTTTTTGTATGCAAACGGCGCCGGGAGCGAAAAGTTTTCTCCCGGCGCCGCTTCTTTTGTTGACAAGCGGGAGTTGCCGGTGTACCTTAACAGAAACCAGGGAGAAACCATGAACGAACATCCGCTGATCCTCATCGACGCATACAGTCAGATTTTCCGCGCCTATTACGCGATTCGCCACCTTTCGAATTCAAAGGGGGAACCGACCAACGCCGTCTTCGTATTTGCCCGTCTGCTGCTGAAACTGGAAGAGGAGTACCCCGGCACCGCGGGAGCCATGCTTTTCGACTGCGGCAAAGTCAAATTCCGGCTTGAACTTGCGCCGGACTACAAGGCGAACCGTCCGCCGATGCCGGAAGAGCTCAAACTCCAGATGCCCGTGATCCGCGAACTCGCCGCCGCATTCGGCTGGCCGCTTCTGGAGGAGCCGGAGTATGAGGCTGACGACCTCATCGCCGCGTTCGCAAGCAGCGCCGACGGTCCGGTGCTCATCGTGAGTTCCGACAAGGATTTATCCCAGCTGGTCACGCCGGAGGTAAAGATGCTTGTCCCGGCGCAGAAGAACGGCTTCGAACTGCGCGACGAAGAGAAAGTCCGGGAGAAATTCGCCGTTTCGCCTGACCGCATCGTCGATTACCTTGCACTGCTCGGAGACAACTCCGACAACATCCCCGGAGTTCCGGGGGTCGGGCCGAAAACCGCCGCGGCGATCCTGAACAGCTGCGGCGCGGCCGAACAGTGGCTCGAGGATCCCGCGCGGATCCCCGACCCGAAAATCCGCGCAAAACTCGAACCGCATCTTGCACTCATCCGAAAAAACCGCAAGCTCATACAGCTGCGGGAGACGCTGCCAGCCCGGTTCGATCCTCCCGCCCCGCACCTGCGCCGTTCCGCGCCGGACTGGGCGAAGATCCGCGCGATCTGCGAGGCAATGGAGCTCAAGAGTCTGCTCAAAGAGCTGCCGGAAATCCGCAGGGAGGAACCGGAAAAGGAGCCCGATCTCTTCGATTTCGCCGCCGAGTCCGCCCCGCCCCCCGCTCCAGAGATGGAACAGGGCGAGCTCTTCTGAGCGGAGCCCGGCCGGCTGCGTCAATTCTGGTGTGACTCGGGTATCACCTGATACTGGTGGCGCCCGAAATCGGTGTACTTCATCAGATTCATATCATGCGCGATGTCACGCACATAACGATTGAAACACTCCTGCCGCACCGTGACCACGGGCCTGGAACCGGCCTCCGGATTCCAGGCGGCGGCGCTCCCCGCCCCGTAGAAGTCCAACGCGCCGTCGCGGTCCTTGTGCCAGACGGTCTGAAGCACACCGAACTGATGTTTCTTCGCGGCATGCCGCCCGATACTCAAAATCAGCTCCGCCGACAGCCACGGGCAACTCAGCGTATCGAAACCGGCGTTCTGGAAAAATTCCGAAGTAATCCAGTCCTCCCGGGGCGAACCATCCGGATAGAAAACCGGGCTGTACTGCCAGTCGCAGATCACAATGTCTTTCGGCAACGTTTTGTAAAGTTCACTCAAGCTTCGGTTGCCGAAGCAGATGAAGCCGTTCCAGCGCGGATCGGCGCGATCGAGCAGCATGTCGTGCCACATCATAATCCGGCATCCACGTTCGCGGAAGAGATCGTGGAAGAAACGCAGATGATCGGCGAAGAGCTCCGAGTAGTCATATCGGGCACACAGTGAACAGCTGCCCGCATTGTAAGCCTCATCACAGCCGACATGGAAGAACTCCGGATGATCGAAAGCCTCATAAAGTTCCAGCGCAAGCTCGGTCAGCACCCGGCGGGTTTCCGGATTCGCGAGACACCATGTCCAGCCGTCCGGCTCGAAGAGCGACGCAAACTCCGGATGCAGGTCGAGTACAGCGTGCTTGCCGGTTCCGCAGCGTGACATCGCGGCGTGACCGAACAGATTGAACTGCGGAATCAGCCGGATTCCAAGCTCTTTTCCCAGCGCGACAAGCCGTCGGAACGTCTCAACTGGAACGCGTTTCTCCTCCCAGCCGAACTCCGGATGAGAACGGAACGGAAACACGCCCCATGATTCGAGCACGACATAGTTGAATTTACAGTAAGCCGCCATCCGAATCCATTTCTCCAGATCGGTCTCGGAGCTCTCCGGAAACCAGCAGAGATGGATTCCGCGGAATGCGAGCGCCGGGAAATCATGAAGCTTCAGGCAGGAAATCTGTGACCAGCCAGCCCTCATCACCCCTCGCTCGGACTCAGCCAGCTGCCGAAGCGTGGAGAATGCATACCGCAGTGCGGCCGCAGTATCGGCATGAATCTCGATTTTCTCCGGAGAGACCTCCACAAAATACTCCTCGGCGCCGAGTGACGCCGGCTCGGAGACGATCTGGACGTCCCCCTCACACTTCCAGTACTGGCGGATCCGCTGCCGGGCGATTTCTCCGGCGGACGGGGCGATCGCGCCGCGCAACACGAATCGAGAGCCGTTCGTGATGCGGAACTCCCCGGCGTCAAGTCGAAACTCCTGAACTGGCGGCATGGTCGATTCCCTCAGATACTGTTCCCTCGGAATTGCAATCATTCTTCACTGCTCCCTGTTTCTTCGACTTTTACGGGCAGACCGGTGCGAATGCTTTCATAACATGCGTTCATGCACTCGATCGTCTTTCTGTGCCACTTCAAATTGATCTCCGGAGTTCCGCCGTTTCGAATGCAGTTGACGAACTCGTCGACCAGCCCGATCCATTCATCGAAATAAGTATACTGCACCGTGTAGCGATCATTCGGCGCGCCGTTGTGGTAGACGTTCGGTCCGAAGCAGTCGCAGACGATGGTTCCTTCCTCGCCGATGATCGTCACATCGACCTGCATTCGTTTGGGAAACACCTCCCATCCAGGAGCGGGAACCGTCAGGCGCTCCTCCATACGCGACCAGGAGGGATCGAAAAGAAACGTCACTCCGTTCTTCATCGTCCCGTTGCAGAGAATCATATCCTCCACCTCCAACTCCGGCCGGAGATTCGGGGCGACTACCGAATAGACGCTCTCGAATTCAGACCCGGTCAAGTGGCGGATCAGATCGAAAATGTGCGGATGGTCGCAGAGCGCACCGCCCCGGAACCGGGCATCCCCTTCCCGGAGCGGAACCCGCCGCCCGTAACTCGCCTCAGGTACTCCCTGCCACGGGAATGCCCAGACGGGCGAGAGCGTGATGTTCGTCGCCTGCATCGACAGAATCCGGCCGACGGTTCCGGAGGCGATCAGCTCCTTCAGGCGATGAACCACCGGATTGTAGTGCAATTCCAGCTCAATCTGGCAGACGATTCCAGCTTCATCCACAAGGCGGATCATCTCATCGTACTCGCAGAGATCGAATGTCGGAATCTTCATGGAAAGGATATGAACGCCCCGGCGCGCACACTCGCGCATTTCCTCAAGATGCCGGTCGTTGGTGGATGCCAGAACGACGGCCTCGATATCGGGATGTTTTTCGAACATCTCCTCTATGCTCAGATAGCATGGAACTCCGGTATGATAAAGGTCGTACACCTCCTTCGCACAACGATCCGCCGCACAGGAGGCGACCCAGTCGAGTTTCTCGTTATCGCGCAGCGTCTGATAATATTTTCTCGTATGGCCGTGCGTGAGGGAAACCATGGCAATTTTCACGGGTTTCATGCAAGCACCTCCGAAAAGAACACCGGTCTGCCGACTTCGGCGGTATTGAGAACTGCATCAACCTTCCTGCGAAGAAGGAGATCTGTCCGATTCCAGAGCGCGGCAAGCACCGGCAGGCGGATGACGGCAAACGCAGCCCGGACGATCCAGATCTCCCGGTATTCGAGTCCGTAGAGTTCCGAATCCACATCGGTGTAACAACGTTCCCCCTCCTTCCGGAACAAATAAATCGAAGATTGCGGCACCTGGGTGTCGACGACACGGTCGCTGGCGACTCCGCGCCGGGCGATGATTTCGTGCCGATCCTGCGCCGGGGTATTCTCTGGCAAGGCGGCGGAACACTCGATACTGGCGCTTTTGCCGTCCGCGAGTTTGACCAGAACATTCGCGATTCCGGAGCCGGAGACGACTGCGAACGCGGAATGCAATTCCGATTGTCCGAGAAATTCGCACAGATCGAGTTCCCGGTAAAGCAGATCCCGCAAGTTCACCTCCGCGCTCATGGCGGCGAAACGGAGTGTCGAAATTCCTTCGAGAGTTCCATTTTCCGTGACAGCCTTCAATTCGGTGAACCGCCTCTCGACCCGCCAGGGCAGCAGCCGGACGCACTTTCCATCCCGGCAGAGTACGGCGCCGCAGCCGACTGAAGAATCCGCTTCGACCTCCGCCCGGCGACCCGGCATGTACTTCTCCAGCAGGAGCTGGAGCTTTTCGTTCATGGATTCGATATTCATGGGATTCGCCTCACAACATCTTGATTCTGGATTTGTAACGTTCGAGATAAGCCTTGTTTTTCTCGTCGCCGCCGGGCGCGTTCGCACTGCTCCAGACGGGCGGGACAATGCCGCGTTCGACGCAGAGCCGCACGGTTTCGATCTCCAGCAGATGTGCGATCGTGAAATCGACCACGTTGGAAATCGGCGCGATCGGCGTGTCGAATCCCGGAACGAGAACGGAGGCGTCGCCGACCGGATTGTAATCGTCGATGCAGATGTCCGCCAGATCGAAGAGATTCTTCCCGGAAGGATGACGGATGAAGTGATCATCCGGCATTTCCTTTTGCCAGAAAGAGCTCGCTACGGCGATGATCTCCGCACCTCGTTTTTTCGCCTCCATCGCGGCATCGATGGTGGCCGCATTGATTCCGATGTTGTGGAAAATAATCAGCGGATCGCCCGGCTGAAGATCATAATAGCGAACAATCGATGCGCCGAAATTCACGGTTCGTTCGAGCTCAAGATATTTCAATGCCTGATTGAACACGGAGAGCGCCGTCTCCATGAGCGGATCGATGTTGGCCAGTCCGCCCGCCCGGAAAAACATCTCTCCCATCGCCAGCGTGGTGTGTCCGCCGCCGGCGTAGACGTGAATAAGGCGGTCATCCCGGATCGCGTCGGCCATCAGCGTCGCAGCCTGGTGAATGTTCTCCCCCTGTTCCCGCCTGATCTTTTCCAAAGTGGAGACGATCGTTTCCAGATACCCGAAATCGTTCAACATCTTAATTCCTCCTGAATTCCCTTCCACGAACAAGCACCCGCTTGAAATTTTCTCCGATGGAGTCCCATAGCTTCAGAGCATCCGGAGCGGCGAGAACCGTTCCGTAACCGCCGCGATAGGTCCAAACCGCAAGCCGGTCGACACCGAACGACTCGTAAAGATCGACCGTCTCGCCAATCTGTCGGAAATCGGCCGGCTGTTTATAATAACCCATCAGCCACCGCTCGGATTTTTTCCCGTATTTCTTCGCCGTTTCGACGGTACGTTTCGTGATGTGTTCAAAGAACGCGCGGGGGAGCTCCCAGGAGATGATCGTTGTAGAAAAGACATCGAACCATGGGGAAGCGGCGACCGCCTCCCAGTCGTCATATCCCCGGTTTTCGCTCACATAGTAGCTGTTCAGGGTCGCATGAACGCAGCAGGTGATCTCCTGAGCCGGATTCAGCTCTTTGATTTTACGGGAGGTCTCCTCCAGAATAAAGAGCGCTTCGCGCCGCCGGAACGTTTTCACGTCATCATTCAGGATTTTCGGCATTTCATATCCGTAGTATTCCTGAAACCTGCTTCGGCAGACCGGACAGCGACAGGTCCAGTCCTCGCCGGTGCCACCGGTGATGGAGGCGTAGGACTTCGGGAACGCATAGTGCGGTTCATCCCAGAAGAAGCCGTCCGCTCCGGCTTCGCGCGCCAGTGTCAGGCAGAAACGTTGAAAATAATCCCGGAACGACTGCGTATTGAAGCATGCATAAGGCAGTTTCTCCCCCGTCAGCGCCGAAACCTGCCGGTTTTCCACATTGTTCTGCAGGAACAAGCTCACCTGTTCTCCGCCGAAATACTTGCCGATTCCCCACGGATCAAGCAGAACGCGCAGCCCGAGCTCATGCGCCTTGCCCACGATCTCCGGAATATTCGGCCGCCAGAAGTCGAAATCGAACTCCGTCACCGCCAGAATCACCGTGTTGCACCCGTGATCGCGGATCTCGCGGAAATCCCGCCCCGCGTGTTCCACATAATTGAGACCGTAATAACTGACCGCTGTCTGTGTAATCGCCATGAAACAACCTCCATCCTGTGCGATTTCAGATTCCCCGTCATGGGGCTTTTTCAAAAAAAATCACTCTTTCGCCGAATACCGGGTCGACTCCCGGACGATGAGCTCCGTGTCGAGGGTGCGGTAGACGCCGTCCCCGGCTTTTCCCATCCCGAGATTGATGCGGGCGAAGAGAGTCTCGCAGGCGATCCGCGCCATATCCTTCAGCGGATAGCGGACCGAGGTCAGCGGCGGATAAAGTTCAGCCGCAATCGGCAGATCGTCAAACCCCGCAATTCCAAGCTCCTCCGGGATCCTCACCCCGCGCCGGAGGCATGCACTGACCGCCGCCGATGCGAAGAGATCGTGATAACAGAACAATCCCAGCGGCCCATGCCGACGCTCCAGAAGATCAACGATTCCGGCATCCAGCGACTCGCGATCCCCGTAATGGAGCCGGATGATATTCTCCTGCGGCAGAGAGAATCCACTCTCCATCAAACCGAACCGGAACCCCGATAAACGCGGATCGTGTGGAGTTCCCTCCTGCCCGATGTAGGCGAACTCCCGATACCCCTCCTCCGCCAGATGAACCGCAACATTCTGCGCGGCGAGCTGGTTGTTCACCAGAACCGTGTCCGCCCGGAGTCTCTCGAGTCGCCGCCCGATCATGACGGCCGGAACCGGCAGCGTGCGGTAGAACAGCTCCTCTTCTCCGCTCGCCCACGGGCAGATCAGAAGCCCGGCCGCCCCCTGCTGGCAGAACATCTCCAGCCGCTCCCGCTCAACGGAGAAATCGTAGTTGCTCGATGCAATGAGCAGCCCCGCGCCGATCGAGTGGGCGAACTCCTCAGCATACTTCGCCAGCTTCGCAAAGTACGGACTCTCCAGCGACGTGACCACCAGACCGATCAAAAGCCGTTTCCCCGGAGAGGATGCCTGCACCGGAACGGCGTTGTGCAGCAGATTCCGCCGGCCGGATTTTTCCAGCACCCCGAGTTCCCGCAGCCGGATCAGAACAGCAAACGCCGTTTTTAACGAAATCTTCTTGTACGCAGCCAGTTCCCGCGTTGTCAGAAAAGGAGCCCCAAACGAACCGTGCCGTCCGGAAGCGATTTCCTGCAACAGCTCTTCGATGACGCGATCTTGCGTTGTTTTCATATTTGTTATACCTATTGTTATATTTTTATTTATTAATTATAATATAAAAAGGAAACAATGTCAATAGCAAAACTTGTTTTTTTCGTTTTTTTTCCAACGCAGCCGCAATAATGGTTCGACGTTTCCCGGTGGAAAGCCGAAGCGACAACCTCCGGGAGGCGATAAAAAAACGTTTTTTTCTGAATCACCTCTTGCTTTAACCGATCATTTGTGGTATAATATCAGTGTTACAAAATAAAAATATAACATCGGAATTTTCATGAAACCGTCGCTGCGCACCATAGCCGAATCGCTGAATGTCAGCGCAATGACCGTAACCCGGGCGCTGAACAGCCATCCCTCGGTCAGCGCGGCAACCCGGCGGAGAGTGATTTCCAAAGTCAAGGAACTCGGCTACGATTACAAGACGCGGTCACGCGCGATCCGCTCCGACCGCGAGAAAAACGTGGCCGTGTTCTGCAGCGACCTGAAACTCTACGATGACAATCTCTGCAACTGCTTCATGCGGCTCCATTATCTCGCTCTGAAGCGGCTGAAGAGCGCCGGTTTTCAATCCCGGCAGCTCGACCCCGCCGATGACGCGGAAAAGTTTTTCCAGCAACTTGAGGAGTGCGGAGCGCTGATGATCCTCGGGCCGCTCGTGCTGCCCGGATGGACGGGAGCAGCTCTGCTCGCAGAGATCCGACGTCGTTTCCCCGAACTGAAGATCCTCTCGATCCTCGGCGAAGACAACGATGTGACGTCGATCGTTCCGGACGATTACAGTGGAGGCGTCCTCGCGGCCCGCAAGGCGTTCGAAGCCGGACATCGTCATGTTGGAGTGTTCACCAAGATCAATGAACGCAGCTATCGCAAACGATTCCGCGGCTTCGCCGGAGAACTGCTGCGGCTCTCCCCCGAAACGCGGATCGACCGCCTCTTCTTCGAAAACGACGAAAACCGCGCCTGCGAGGATCGGCGGCGTCTGGAAGTGCTGGATCGGTATTTTGATGGCCGCTCCCCTGCCGAACTGCCGACGCTGTTCTTCTGCCCCAACGGGTATGTGACCGCGTTTCTGCTGGATTATCTGCACGGCCGCGGCTGTAAGATTCCGGAGGATTTCTGTGTGTTCGGGTACGACAATCTGGAAATCCTCTCACTGAGAACACCCGAGGTGACCAGGATCTACTTCGATCTGAAAACTCTGGTCGCCAACGCCGTGCTCACACTCGGCCTTCAGGCCGGGCAGCCATATTTCCGGAATACCGTCATCGTCTCGCCGAATGAATTTGTTCCAGGGAAAACCATGATCCCGAGAGAGAGAATGCGGCGGGAACCCCGATCCTCAATGTTACAAAAAATATTCTAACAGGAGTCGATTATGTACACACGGCCGGGAATGAGCATCGGGGACCTCTGGCCCTTCTGCGATGAGAAGGGAATGATTCATCTCTTCTGCCTGACCGCCCCGGCGGGAGATCCCGACCCGGCCTGGGAGATCAGCCACCTGACCGGTACCGACCTCGTGAACTGGGAGTACCATGGCGCGGTCCTCTCGCGGGGAGCGGCGGGGAGTTTCGACGATGCGGGACTTGCGACAGGATCCGTAATGAAGCACGAGGGACGCTACTACATGGCCTACACCGCCCACAGCACACGCGAGAAGATCAAATGCGGTTCGATCGGGCTCGCGGTCTCCGACGATCTCTTTCACTGGGAGAAGGCGGTTGACGCTCCGATCGCGACGCTCGATCCGGTTCATTACGAAGATGAAATCACCGGCAGCCGCCCGTTTCTGCACTGGCGCGATCCGTTTCTGTTCCGGCACGACGGCCTCTTCCATCTCGCTCTTTGCGCCAGACGGAAGAACGGCCCGATCAAAACCCGCGGCGCGGTTGCGCATCTGGTCAGCTCCGATCTTCATCACTGGGAAACACTTCCGCCGTTTCAAACCGAACCGCTCTGCGAGGAGATGGAGTGCCCCCAGCTTCACCGGATTCATTCGAGATGGTTTCTGCTGTTCAGCACGCATCGCGATCTGATCGACCCTCCGGTCGTCGAGGCGGAACCGGGAATCTCCGGCGGGGTGTTCGTTCAGACGGCCCCGTCGCTGGATGCGCCCTTCACCCGAAGCGGCAGCGGATACATTCCCGTTTCGATGCCGGAGTGCTATTTCTACGCGCCGCAGCTTCTCTGCCTCCACGGACGTTACTGGCTGCTCGGAACGCGATGGATACAGGAGTGCGGCTCCATCTCCGATCCGGTCGAGATTCTGATCGATGAAAATCGAATGATTCCTTTGAACAACAACGAAAAAGGAGTTCCGGCATGAAACAGATCAACGCTTTTTCGCAGAGATTCTCCCGTTTTACATTGATTGAATTGCTCGTTGTGATTACGATCATCGCGATTCTGGCGGCGATGCTGCTTCCCGCGCTGAATCAGGCCCGGGAGTCGGCACGCGCCGCCCAATGTACCAGCCAGGAGAAACAGATTGCGACAGGTTACATCTCATATGCGATGGACAACGCGGGAATCATGCCGATCGCCTGGGCGGGAACCGCGACCAATCCCCCATGGATGCCGTGGTGGGCGCAGGTCGCGCCGTACACTGGAACGACCGGACTCTCGTTCGGCTGGGACAACCCCGCGGATCAGGATCCCAAACTTTATCAGTGTCCCTCGAATACGACGAACTACATCAGCAAATCGACGCGGACGCTCCCGGAGGGCAGTTCGCTGCCGACCAATCAGTTCTGCCGCTACCGGACGAACTACACCTACTGCCGCGGAATCGGCTGGGACGGTTCTCCGGCCGGCCCCGGCGAAGCCTACAAGCGGCCGGTCAAACTCGACCGGGTTCGGAAACCCTCCATACTCGTGGCCATGGTCGACGGCGCCGGAATCAACGTCAACGGCTCCTCGGAATACATGGCCTACACCTTCACCGGTGCGGAAGGGTATCCCTCGTACGGGGAACTTGACTTCCGCCACCGGGACGGCGTCAACGGCTCGTTTCTTGACGGCCACGTCAGTCGAATCCAGCTGCTCCGGCTCGACGGGAACAAGGTCATCTGGTCGCTCGAACCGGAAGCGCTGCGCTTCTTCTTCACATCCAGCGAAAAATAACCCCTTCTGCAGGAGAGATTCATGAGAAAACTTCACTTGACCGCACTGGCCGTTCTCACCGCAGCCGCCGTCTCCGGCGTGGAGCTGCTGAAAAACGGCGACTTCGAACAGAAACTCAACTCCTGGCAATACCCCGACTGGGCGGGGAAAGCCCGGCCCGGCAGCGTGGTTGACGATGTCGTTTACGGCGGCAATCACGCTTTCCGCATGGGCAACGCGGGCGACCGGGAAAACGATCTTTATCAGCACTTCATTCCCGATCCCGGCAAAGGGATGCAGCTCACAGTGATGCTCAAGGCCGACGGGGTTCCGGATAACGACGTGAAGATCCGGCTGCTCGCCCGGCAGAAGGGAAAGGTGCTCGGCTGGGTCGCCATCCCTGCGGGCAGCGGAGTGAACGATCTGGTCAGCTGCGGCGGGACATTCGACTGGAAGGAGTTCAAGAAAACGATCCCGGTATCTGCGCTCCCGGCGGGAACCGATTCGCTGCTTGTCTATATCAAACGGCTCAACAACGGAACCGGAACTCTCTGGATCGATGAGATTTCCCTGAACTCCTTCGAGGAAAAAGCGGCCGCCCCCAAAAAAGAGGCGTGGAAACCGACCGGAAAACTCACGCCCGGCAGTTTCGATGCGGCGGAAGCCCGAACGGGCGGCCAGTCGTACTGCATGCACCAGACCGGCGATGCGGCCGCCAACGGAATCTATCAGTCGATTCAGTATCAGCCCGGCCACGACGTGACCGCTGCGATTGCACTCAAGGCAACCGGCGGGGTCCCCGAGCGGGATGTAACGCTCCACGTCCTGACCTTCGTACACGGGAAACCGGGTCCGTGGGTGCAGAATCCGCCCGGCAGCGGCGTCAATGAACTTGCAGTCACCGGCGGCGACTTCGACTGGAAGGAGTTCAAAATTGAGATTCCTGCGGACGAGCTTCCGGACGGCGTGACGAGTCTGATCTTCTATGTAAAACGCAAAAACAACACCGCCGGAAAACTTTACGTCGACGACATGAAGGTCGAATTTCGCCCGGCAGCAACTCCGCAGGCATCCGCCGACCGCCCGGGGGCGGTTTTCACCCCCGGCGGCAACCTGTGGCCGGGGGACGGCTCCTTCGAGGCCGGAACCCCTTTTTTTTTGCTTCCGTATGATGAAAAGGAGTCGTTTCACGGGGAGCGTTCTCTTCGCGCCGACCCGGGCAAACCGATCCGGAGCGGCTACCTCTTTGAAGCGATGCAGCCGGGGAAGAAGTATGTGCTGAGCTGCCGTGTCAAGTCGGACCGGAAGGGCGTGTTCACAATGCGCGCCAGTACCCACCAGTGGCGCGAAATCGGGCGCAGCAGCGTCGAACTCTCAACCGGGTGGCAGCGCGTGAATCTGCGCCTTCCCGCCCAGAAAAGCCTCACGAGTCTCTCGCTGGATTTTTTCCGGCCCGATGACGCGACCGTCTGGCTGGACGGATTTCAGCTGGTCGAAGGCAGTACGCCGCAGCCTTATGTGCCGGGTTCGCCGCTCGACCTCGGGGTTGAGCGGACCGGGGAGCCGGGGGAACTGCTCACGGCCTCCGAATCCCCTCTGGAGGCGACGATCTCGCTGCGCAACAACACCGGACGCGAACAATCCGTGAAACTCGTCGTGGAACTGGAAGACTCCATCGGGAAACGCACAACGCTCCTCTCCGGAAACCGCACCATCAACCCCGGAGAAAACCTGCGGGAGCAGCTCCCGGTCGCCGCGACACGCGAACCCGGCTACCGCATCATCCGGCTCAAAGCCGAAATGGAGGGCAGAACCACTCAGGCGGCTCTGCCGTTCGCGGTGGTGGAGCCGCTGCCGGAAAACCGTTGCGACCCCTTCTTCGGGATTCACCCATTCGGGCCGACCGATCCGGAGACACTGCGCCGCCTCGGCGTCGCGAACAGCCGCAACTTCCGCAACTGGCGGTTCACTCCTTTCCGTGACGGGAAGTATGATTTCCCGGAAAACTGGCGCGCGATGGCCCGTGCGGGATTCCGTCAGCAGGATTGTCTGAATGTTGCCGAACCGCCGCCGCATGGCAGAACCGGGAAAGAGGCTGCGGTCGAATTCATTCGCCAGTCGACCGCCTTTTTCGGCGACGATGCCGCCTGGATCGAACTGGAGAACGAACCCGATCTGATCTATCCCCGCCAGACCGGCGGCGACGTTGTCAAGGCCGCCGAAATTTACGCGGAGACGGTCAACGCGGCTGCGGAGGCGATTCGCGCCGAACGGCCCGAAGCGAAAATCCTCGCCTGCGGCGTCTCGGGCGTCGACTTCAGCGCGGGATTCCCCTTCACCCGACGAGTGCTTGAACTGGCCGGAAAAAACATCGACCTTCTGCCGGTTCACCCTTACTCTCACGCGCGTTACATCGATGAGAATCACAACGACATCGGTCCGGAAGCCAACGGAGTCCGCGACAAGGTGCTCAAACTCCGCGAAATCATCGCCGAATGCGGCGGGAAGCAGAAAATCTCCTTCGGCGAAGTCGGCTGGGCGCTCGACGTTCACGCGGATCCGATGAGTGTCGAAGCCATGCGCCACGCCGCCTACACCGCGCGGCTGCTGCTGACCGGCAAGGCGCTTGAGGTGGAAAATGTCATGTATTTTCTCGCAGATTACTGCATCGAGCGCGACCACTACTATTACGGTCTCTGGCGCAATACGCTTCCGCTGCCCGCCGCGGCCGCCTACGCAACCGCCGCCCGGCAGCTGAACGGCGCAAAGGCGCACCGTACCGTGTCGGCCGGAGAAGTGCAGTGCTTCACCTTCCTCCGCGGCGACGGGAAACCGATGGCGGCGGTCTGGTCCGACCGCGAGACGCCGTTCGACATGGAACTGGCGGTTTCTCCGGCCGAACTCGAAATCCGGGATATGCTCGGAAATCCGGTTTCCGTTGAGCCCGCCCCCGCCACCCGGCTGCGCATTTCAGGGAAACCGCTCTATCTGATCTCCCAAAACAGCGGCGCCGACCAGTTTACCGCCCTCCTCGCCGCCGCGAAGGTCGATCTTCCGCCCGCCCGCTGCGTCTGGAGGCTGCTGAACGACCGGTGCGTGACTCTTCTCCTCACGAACGAACGCGCAGTGGAACTTGAGGCGACGGTGAAACTTTCGGGAGCGCCCTTTGCCGGGGCCGAACGCGTCGTCAAGCTGTCGCCCGGACGGAGCACGGAACTTCAATTCGAATCAACAAAATCCCTGAACAACCGACCGCTCGTGATGGAACTCACCGGCAACCTCGGCTCGCAGCGCGACACCTACCGGGCCGACCTGCTGCCCTGCCCGCGCCGGAGAGCCGGAGCGTTTTCGCCCGACCTGCCGAACCGGGGGGGACTGCCGTTCCTGAACAGTCGCAAGTTCCTGATTCCGAACGACCCCAACAATGGATACGATGGGGAGGATGACCTCGCTCTGGCCAGTGCGGTCGGCTTCGATGCCGAAAATCTCTACATCGACTGCAACGTGACCGACGACATTCATTCGCCGGGAGTTCCCGGTCGACTCTGGGCGGCCGATTCGATCCAGCTGGCGATCGACAGCCGTGCCGACGCCCCGCCGAACGAGTACAGTTTCGGCAGGGACGACTACGAATTCACCTTCGGTCTGACTGCCGACGGCACTTCCGCCGCCCAGATCGATTACATCTACGAACGCGGCAGGCAGGAACAGGCCCGGAAGGCGCTCAAGTGCGAGATCCGGCGGGTCGGCAACCAGACCGTCTACCGCATCGCGATCCCGTGGAGCGTTCTGAAAATCGATCCGCAACCGGGAACCGTTTTCGGAATGAACTTCATCGCCAACGACAATGACGGTCACGGACGGCTCTACTGGATGGGGCCGACTCCCGGCATCGGCGAAAACAAACATCCCGGCGCCTACCGGAAGTTCATCCTGACCGAGTGACCGTTTCGTACCGCTTGCGGGATCAGGCTATTCCAACCGGAAGGGATGTCGCGCTCTGCACGGTCGCAAGCCACTCCGAACGCATGGCCGGAGAAGGCGGATGCAGGCCGGCGACCTCGGGTCTGCCGAGGCGGGTGCGCTTCCCTTCTCCGAGGGAGTGGTAGGGTTCCAGCTGGATTTCCCGGACATTTCGCAGGGAATCAGCCAGCATTCCGATTCCGGTCAAATGTTCGGCGCAGTCGTTGACGCCGGGGATCAGAGGACAGCGCAGAATGATGGCTCCTCCCGCCCGGTCCAGCCGCCGGAGATTCTCCAGAATCGGTTCGGCCGGAACGCCGGTAAGCCGCAGATGATCTTCCGGCCGGGCTTTGACGTCCCACAGCCAGAGGTCGACCGACGGCACGAGAGAAACCACCTCTTCCGGAGGAGCGAATCCGCTGGTTTCCAGACATTTGTGCAGTCCGTGCGCTCCGGCGGCCCGGAGCAGGGCCGCGGTGAACTCGATTTGCGCGAGCGGTTCCCCGCCGGAAAGCGTGATTCCGCCTCCGGATTTCTCATAAAAAAGCTTGTCCCCGAGAACTTCGGCCATCACCTCTTCCACACTCATGGATCGGCCGACGCACTCCAGAGCTCCGGAATGGCAGCATGCGGCGCATCTGCCGCATCCGCTGCACGATTCCCGATCGAACCAGTGACTTCCGTCACGCATCCGGTGACAGTGCCGGGGGCAGGAGGAGAAACACAGCCCGCAGCCGAGGCATCGCTCCGGCCGGAAAAAAATTTCCGGTCGGCGCGACTGGGATTCCGGATTGTGACACCAGAGGCAGCGCAGCGGGCAGCCTTTCAGAAACACGGTTGTCCGAATCCCGGGACCGTCATGCAGTGCAAATTTGCCGATGTCGAAAACCAATCCGTTCATAGAGCTCCCAACAGTTCAATAGATCGTGCGGCTCATGAATTCCGCCTGGCGCTCGGCATCGAGTGAAGTGAAATAGGCGGAATATCCGTAGAGTCTTACCAGCAGAGAACGGTGATTTTCCGGGTGAATCCGGGCATCTTCGAGCTCTTCGCGGGTAACGCAGTTCAACTGGAGCATTCCGCTTGCCTTCAATGCCAGCCAGGCCTCCAGAAACGCGGCGAAACGTGTGGAATCCAGCCCGTTTCTGGACAACGAAAGGGTCAGTACGGAATTGGCGGGGAATTTTTCCAGCGGCAGTGAGCCGAGATCACGGAGCAGCGATGTCACATCGTCACGGTGGAGCCTCGAAGGAGTCAGCCCCTGGGAGAGAAAATCGCCGTCGTGCCTCCCATCCGGAGTCGCCCGCGTGAGTTTCGCCCATTCGACGATGTCCACATAACTGTAAAGTCCGCATTGGAACTTTCCGCCGCGTTCATTCCGGAATTCGCCGACGAAACCGGTCAGCTCATCAAGCAGCCGCGCCGCCAGGGCGGCCGCTTCTCCTCTGCCGTCTCCGAGGTGGGCGGACTCCATCGCCCGGCGCCGCAGAAGTTCCCGGTCCCGCCAGTTGGAACGCACCGCCTCAAGGAGCTCCGGAAGCGCGATGACTCCTTCGTCGAAGCAGAGCCGTTTGATCGCCATCAGAGAATCGACGTAGACGGCCAGACCGGTCAGAGGCACGCCGTGCGGATTGTATCTGGCGCCACCGGCACTGTAGTCGCGGCCACTCTGCGCACAGCCGGCCAGCGCAGCTGAGAAGAACGGGCAGGGATTGATTCTGCTCCAGTTCGCTCCCGCCAGAGCGATGATTTCAAGCATCTGTCCGAGGGCGGATTTTACATTCTCCAGACAGAGGCTGTAAACCGCTTCGAAGGAGGATTCCCGGTTCAGTCTCCGGAACGTCAGACCCATTCCGGCTTCCGCTTCCGGATCCGGATGGATGGAGAAATCCATCACGCGCCCCAGGCTGAAATAGCAGTTCGCCCCCTCGCTGTGCTCACACCCTTCGACGATGACCTCCCAGCAGCCGCCTGCGACATATCCGGCGGCGTCGCGCCGCTCTTTCCCGGCGGCGCATTGCGCCGGGATCAGGAGGTCGTCGTTGAGAAAGGAGATCGTATTTCTGCCGGCGAGAAAATCGGCGGCGACCTCCTCCAGAAACGGCCGGGGTGTCGCCGCACTGACGCGACAGTGGATTTTAGGATAGACCAGTCCCAGTTTTCGATGGAGGAGCAGGATGCGCGAGGTCAGTTCGTTGCTCACATCGCATCCGTTCTCATCGACTCCGCCCAGAATCAGAGTATCTCCCTGTTCGCCGCGGTTGAACTGCTCGTTGAGAGCTTTCCGAAGGTCGAGCTTGCAGTCGATTTGAAGCAGAAAACGCTCCAGCAGGTCGTCCGCTTCTTCCGGGGTCAGTCTGCCAGCGGCCAGATCCGCCCGGTAGAGATCGATCAGCATCCGGTCGGGAGCTCCCAGAACGGACATGCCGATTCCTTCGAAAACACTGCACAGTTCGTAGAAGAAACGAAGGAGCGCCAGGCCTTCATAGAACGTCTGCGGCGGCATCCATGGCATACGGGCGGCGGTTGCGGCGATCCGCTCCAGAAACGCTCTCTCTTCGGCTGAATTCACCGAGGCCAGTTTTTCGCGGGCGGCCGCGGCGAATTTCTCCGCGGTTTTCCGGAACGCGGCGACTCCGCGCAGTGCGGCGTCGTAAAACTCCTGCTGTTCAGGACTGGTGTTCTTTTGTCTCGCGGCCTGCAGTTCGTCCGCGATTCCGGAGAGACCGAGTTTCAGCACTCTTGAAAACGGGAAACAGTGGTGGTCGGAGTCGAAGAATCCGTACATGAGATGAAGTCCCAGTCGGCTGGCCTGTGCGTAACGGGCGTACTCTTCCGGGCAAGTATCCCGGATGATATGTTCATTGCGCAGGAACATCCAGCCGCCGGAACTGAGCCGGGTGTGTCCGTTGTATTCGGCGACCTTCAGCCCCGTTTCGTAGAAAAAGGGATCGTGACGGAACAGCACCGGCTTGAAATGTTCGGCGATGATTTCGTATTGCGCCGCCTTGAGCTGCAGGGGAGAGAGCCCCGGATTCCGTTCCGCAAAGCGGTCCATCTCCTCCTTCAACGGATTGAAGGGGATTTGAACCGCCTGAAACGACAGGGTTTTGTAATACGAGCGCAGTTCATGGACAAGTTGTTCGTGAAACATTTTCGGATTCCCTTCTTCAATTTCCGCAGAAGCCGCCGTCGACGATCAGAGCCTGTCCGGTAACGAACGCACTCATATCTCCCCCCGGAGAGGGGGCTGCCGCCGCGATTTCCTCCGGCTCCCCCTGCCTGCCGAGCGGATATCTCCGGATGAGATGCGGACAATGATCCGGCAGGGAACAGCCTTGCCCCCCGGTCAAGTCGGTCCGGATAATGACGTTTTTCCCGGAATAATCCAGATAATTTCTCATTTTCTCCCTCCGCTGCGTTGTTTTTTGAAATTGCACTGGTATATTTCCCTACATAGTATACTGTAAAAAAACAATAAAAAAATGGATTTTTCCCGGAATAAAATGCACATTCCCGATATTGACGACAAATCTTATCTGCGGAATCACAACTGGGCGAATGCCGTGGTTCTTCATCTTCTGCGCAAGGAGAGGATGCGATTTCACCAGCTCTGCGTCTTCCCCTACAACATTCTGGTGCTGGTTCTGGAAGACGACGGCCGGGCGGAGAGTTACATTCGAGCGGAAAATCAGACATTTTTCCGTCCGCTGCTGCGGGGCAGGTATTATTTCATTCCCACGGGCTGCCGGGCGGAATATCTGCTGCTGCCGGGGATCCGGTACTACACGTTTCACGTCGGGTTTGAATTCCATCCCGGAATCGATTTCTACAGCAATCAGGAGCCCTGCTGTGACGGAGATGCTTCGGAAATGATCGAGAAGATGGATGAAATCTGGAAAGAGGAGGACGAACTGCATCAGTCCTGCGCGGTTCGGGCACTTCTGCTCGACTTCTTTCTGAAGCATTGGCCGCGGCACCGCCCGGATCTGCGGCGCAGCCATGAACTGGTTCAGCTGCTGGGGTTCATTCACGAACACGGCAATGCGGAAATGACGGTGGAGTCTCTGGCGGAACGCCTTTCGATTCACCCGGACACCTTGACGCGAAAATTCAAGCTGGCGTTCGGAGTTCTGCCCAAGGAATATCTGAACAACTTTCTGGTTCGAAGGGCTTCCGGGCTCCTGCAGAGACCGGAGCTGTCGATCCGGGAGGTGGCGCGGGAACTCGGATTCCGTTCAGAATACTATTTTTCCCGTTTCATGAAGAAGAGAACGGGATTTTCTCCGGGGACCTACCGGAAGAACTTCCTGACCAGCCATGTTTCGCAGCAGGAGGCGGAGCGTTTCAAACGGCGGGAAACCCGCTGAACGTGCGGAACGCATGCAGAACCATTGCCTTATGCGAATTCAAGACAGCGTTTGCGGAAGTGCAGGTAATCGCGCCAGTTCACTTCGGCCGGGACGCCGTGATCGCAGGTGGGCCAGTATCCGCCGCGTTTGAACATGATCGGAAAGATGCGGTCGACTTCCCGGTCGATCGCCGCCCTGCCCGCCGCCAGGATCCGTTTGTCGAACCCGCCCGTGAGCACGATTTCCGGATACTTTCGACCGATGGCGACCACGTCGGAGCCGGAGGCGACTTCGAACGGCGAAAAGATGTTACAGCCGATCCCTTCGACGTAAAGGTCGATGATGCTCTGCGCGTCGCCGTCGGTGTCGAGCTGAATGTAGAGCCCGGTGTGTTCCGGCTGACGCCGACGGATGTTGGTCAGAAGCTGTTGATAGTAGGGGAAAAGAAACTCCCGGATCATCTCCGGAGAGATCAGCGGCCCGTGGTTGTAGCAGATGTCCTCGCCGAAAAACACCTCCTCGATCGTGACGAATTTCTGATGCAGCGCCGTGACCGCGTCGGCCAGTTCGAGCCAGCTTTTCATGCAGTCGTGAACAACTTCCGGCATGTCGTAGAAGGCGTAAAGCAGCGCCTCCGGACCGAAGAGACTGCGCAGATACATGTAACCGCCGATGATGTTCTGACAGACCAGCGAATGGTTCCGTTCATACGCCTCCTTTGCGATGGCGGCTTCGGCTTTCCGTTCCGCGATGCGTCCGGGCTGATCGAATTGCATTCTCGGCTTGACGTTCTCCTGCCATGAACGCATGTCGGTGACGGGATGAGATACGTATTCCGGCATGAATCCCTGGCGGCGTCCCTTGAAGTAGAGAACGCCGCGCCCGGCGCGATCCTGAACGATTTCGGTTTCTCCGCGATCCTCGAGAATCCGTTCCGGAAACGCGGGGACCAAAGCCGCTTCCGTCCAGCCGAGTCCCCACAGATTGGCTTTCCCGGCGGGTTCGTAGGAGAAAAGTTCCTCCTCGCTCCCCTCCGGCAGTCCATCGCTCCGCCAGGCATCGATGCACATCCAGAGCCCGAAATCGCGCTGAATAAAACCGCTTTCGGGAATTCCCGCGTAGGTATTTCTCACTTTTGCCGCCGCTTCGGATGATGTCGCAGCAAAACTCATGGTGGACTCCTTTTCAGAATAAATGGTCTCTTTTAATACTTGAATCTACCGGAATCAACACGGAACTGCAATTCGGGACGATGGGAAAACCTACAAAAAAAAGGTCATCCGGATCTCCTCGTTCGAAATGCCGAACACGCTCACCGGGGCGGAACGGTTTTCAATATCCGGTCCCAGTCGCCGACCTGCGCAATCGTTTCGCCGGGATGAACAATCAGGAACTCCTCCTCCGGCCATTCGCCGTTGACGAGCATCCGCAGCAATCGCAAATCGCCGTCGAGTTCCCGAAACGCCCTCCCCTCCTCTTCCGCCTTCGCGCGGCAGCGTGCCTTCGCCTCTTCGCAGGGGATTTCCGGCGAGGAGATGAACGAAATCGGAACAAGCTGTCCGTCCAGTTTCGGGTGCATCGTCTCCCAGATGTAGCGGGCGTCCTCCTCGCCGTACTGCTCGACCAGCGCATCGTAACCGTCGCCGAAAACCATCTCGCCGTCGGAGAAGTAGTAGTCGCCATGCTCCACAAAACCGACCGAACCGAACGGGGAACTCGGCATCGCCGAAAAGAGTTCCTCGAACCGTTTCCGACTCCCGAGCAAGATTCCGCAGCAGTCGTGACTGCGCGGCAGAACCAGCGGCACATGGCGCGCCGTCACCCCCTCCGTCGCGGTTCCGCAGAGCCCGTAACCGAGCAGAACGGCGTCAACACCATTGACGGCGTCGATCCGCGCCTGGAGTTTCCGGCGCAGCCCGCGCGGGTGCGCGTGTTCGCCGAGCTCAAGAAATTCCGCGTCGATCGTCTGCTCCGAATGCGGGATCAAATACTCGAACTCACGCCTGAACACATTGCAGGAAAACAGTTTCAAATTCATGGCAACAGCAGTCCGTCAATGTAGTTGTCCTCGAATTCCGGCAGCAGGTTCAGCGGAATCTCCTTCGGGAGATCGATCACGCTTTCAAGTTCCGCCATCGTCCCGGGATCGAGCGCAAGGTGCGCCGCCCCGCCGAGACTGGTGTTGCCGACCGCTTCAAGTTCGCACTCCGCCGGAAGCAGCCCGCAGCCGACCGCGCTGCCGAAGTCAAGATAGCGGGCGAATCCTCCGGCAAGATGGATTTTCCTGACCGGCACTCCGCAATGATCCGAAAGCGTCCGGATTCCGGCACAGACGGCGGCCTTCGCCTTGAGCAGCTGTTCGATCTCCCACTCGTAAATCGAAACACCGGGCACGACCTCGAACGAATCCGCGGAAGGCTGAATGCGTCCGAACTCGTTCAGATGCCCGAGTTTCCGCTCAACCGCGAGAAAATCGATCATCGCCGAACCGCACAGCCCGACCGGAGCCTTCCCCTCCCCGATCATCGAAAAGGAACCGTTCCCGAAATAGTGGTCGACCGCTCCGGGAACCGCCCGGCAGCCGCAGTGAATCCCCGCCCCTTCAAAAGCGGGGCCCGCCGCCGCCGCAGTGCAGAAAAACCCCTCCTCCGAACGCAGAATGATTTCGCAGTTGGTGCCGATGTCGACGAGCAGTTCCCCCGACCGCAGCGGCGTCTCGAACAAGCCGGCGGTCAGGTCGCCGCCGACATATCCTGCGATCGCCGGAACCGTCAGGACCGGGCTCTCTCCGGCATGCAAACCAAGTTCCGCCGCGCTCCGCACCGGGAAGATCCGGCACGGCGGCGTGAACGGCATCACGCCGATCGGAGACGGGTCGATTCCGTGAAAGAGACAGCTCATCACGGTGTTGCCCGCCACCGCGATCCGCGCCGCGTCGGAGGCGTCAAGCCGGTCAAGCAGTTCATTGATGGAGTCCACCGCCGCAAGACGCAGCGCGTCGAGCCCCTCCGGAGAGGAGCCCGCGTGGTTGATCCGGGTGATGACGTTGTCGCCGAACCGGCTCTGGGAGTTGAAGCAGCTCGCCTCCCGAATGAGTTCGCCGCCGCGCAGTTTCGCCGCAGCGACCGTCGTGGTCCCGAGATCGACTGCGATGACGGTTTCGCCGCTCTCCGGCAGCGGCCGGCCGCTCCACGAAACCGCGATCTGCCCCCGCATTGCGGCCATCGACCGCTCCGGAACGTCGACCTCTCCCTGAAGGCTGACGAGCCGGGTGCGGCAGGCGTTGGCTTCGACGGGTACGGCAACCGGTTTGCCGTCAACCTCCCACTCGCCCGAGCAGAGTCTCACCCGGCAGCGGCCGCACGTGCCGTTCCCGCCGCAGCGCAAATCCAGCGGACAACCCGCTGCCGCGAGCAGTTTTGCAAGATTTCGCCGCTCTCCTTCCGGCTGAAGAATCAGACGCATCCGTATACCTCCCTGTCTCCACCCCGGTCTCCAGAAAGCACCGGCAACTCCAGCTGACGGGCAACCCGCTCCCTTCCGTACAACAACTCCATCGCATCCTCACGCGGTTTTCAGCAGAGAATCGACAAGTATGACAGCCCCGTTCGCATCCTCACTGTATCCGTCGGCACCGATTTCGTCGGCATAAGCCTGGGTCACCGGAGCTCCGCCGATGATGACTTTCACACCCTTTCCCTTGAAATAGGCGACGACCTCCTTCATGTACGGCATCGTGGTGGTCAGCAGCGAACTGCATCCGACGATGGTCGCACCCTGTTTGACGCCTTCCTCGTATTTTGCGATGTCGCAGTTCACGCCGAGGTCGATCACGTCGTATCCGGCCCCCTTGAGCATGATCGCCACAAGATTCTTGCCGATGTCGTGAAGGTCGCCCTTCACGGTGCCGATCGCGATCTTGCCGAGCGACTTGCGGCCGGAGGCGGCGATCATCGGCTCGATGAGCGCAAGTCCCGCCTGCATCGCCCGCGCGGCGATCAGCAGTTCCGGAACATACGCCTCGTTGCGCGAAAACTTGTCGCCGATCTCCCGCATCGCCGGAATCATCCCCTGATCGAGAAGAGCGTTGATGTCTTCTCCGCCGTTGATCGCCTCCTGGACAATTGCGGTCACATCGTTGCGTTTTCCTTTGATGACGGCAGTGCGCAGAGCTTCAAAGTCAGTCATGATCCGGTTCTCCTTGTCATTGGACGGTTTGATTGTAATCATTGAGCGCGCGGAAAAACGCGCAGACATTCTCCATGCTCACTCCCGGCGGCACGTCACAGCCGGAGGAGAGAACATAATTCGGCCACGCCGAGGTCGCATGCAGCAGTTCGGAAGTTTTCGCGTAGACCTCTTCCGGAGAGCCCTCCTTGAGCACACCGACCGGGTCGATGTTGCCCATCAAAGGCACTTCAGGCGGCATCTGCGGCAGAAGTTCCGGAATGGAAACCGCATTGCCCAGATGCAGCGCGGCGCATCCGGTCGAAAGCAGCTCTTTGATCTGTCGACCGGCGGCGTTCCCGCAGTTGTGGATCACAACCGGAAAGTCATCGTCCTGAACGGCGTCGACGATCCGCTTGAGATAATCCGCCGCAAACTGCCGACACATATCCGGCGAAAGCAGCCCGGCCGCAGGTTCGGCGATGATGATTCCGTTCACTCCGGACGCGCGGATCGCTTCGGCGTACCCGACAAGGAACGCGGTTGTTTTCTCAAGCAACGCCTTGGCGGCCTCCTCCTCCACTGCCGCGAGAATCATGATCTCGGTCATATCCGCAAGCCGCCCCGCCAGCGAAAACGGCCCGATCATACCGCCGAAAACAGGGCGGTCGAGCTTCGCGGCACAGAGTTCCGCGCAACGCAGTGTCTCGGCGGTCCGCTTTGCGCCGACCTCCGGGACCGTGAGGGTTTCAATTGCTTCGGCAGTCGAAGCGATGCTTTCGCAGACGGTCGGATTCTCGTGCTCCGAATAGCGCACAGGCGAACCGAACGCCTCGGCTTCGACCGAGAGGTCCATGAAGGTCACGAGCGCATCGGCATGAACCCTCCCCGCCAGCGCTTCGATGCACCGGAACTGCAGTTCTCCGCTCCGGAACACCTCCGCCGGCGTCGCCCCGGCCAGTTCGATGCCGGGGCTGGTCATGATCGGAATCGCGCGCCGCCGCGGCGATTCGAGGATCTCCCGAAAAAAACGCTTCATGTCATGATACATGACAACCTCCCGCTGACTCTTTTAATCTTTTCTATATATTTTACCAGATTTTTCGGAAATATCTTCTTTTCTTTTGCCAAGTTTTGCTCTATATTAATCTCCATGGAACCGATCACTCTGGAACTGGACAACTTCATCAATCCGGCCGTGGGCGCGGAGGTGTCGTATCACGCGATCAGCTGGAACGCGGGGCGGAAACAGTCTTCGATTCCGAGCGGCGGAAATCTGCATTACCATTCGCTCCCCTCGGGCGGAACGATCGAACACTCGCATGAGTTCGGGGAGCTGATCTTCGTACTCTCGGGAACCATCGTCCACCGCGTCAACGGAGAGAAGCAGCTGCTCGAAGCGAACAGCCTTGTCTTTGTGCGGCCGAATGACCGGCACGGATTCCTTCCCGCGCCGGGAGCGCCCGGTTGTGAGCTTCTGTTGCTCTCCTTTCACCTTGAATTCTTTGTGACGATCAGCCGCTATCTTGAGGATGACGCGTTTCTGCACGGCTACACCGAAAGCGTTCTTCCGTCCGTATTCCGGCTGCCGGAGAGCCGCATGAACGAACTGTCCCTGGAGCTTTTGAGTTTGAATGCACAGGGGGTTTCTCCGGCGGTGCGCAAGATCCGGTTCAAGGTGCTGCTCGCGGATCTTTTCACGCACTTCTTTCTGCCGCGTCTGCCCGCCGGAGTCGCCGATGCGCCGAAGTGGTTCGAAAACCTCTGCGAAAAAATGCGCAGCCCGGAGAATTTTATTCCGGGACTCAAGCGCATGCAGCAGCTCTCCGGCTACACCCCGGAGTATCTCTGCAAAATCTTCCGCAGGCATCTCGGACGCACGCCGACCGAATTCATCAACGAGTTGCGGATCAATTACGCCGCCCGGCTGCTGGCCGACTCCGACGAATCGATCGCGGAACTGGCGTATCATCTGAATATTCAGAGTCTGAGCCGGTTCTACCATCTGTTCCACGCGCAGTACGGTTGCACTCCGGCCGAATACCGCAGACGCGCACACGCCGCCCGGCGGCTGCTCTAGTAACAATGGACGAGTCCGTGCAAATCGCGCCCCGCCGCGAGCGCAGGCTTCACCGCGCTCTCCAGCGGGAGCGCCAGCAGTGCAATTCCGCGATCGACGGTATTCCGGTAAATCGTCTCCATATCGTTGTATTCCGGCTGCGAGAGCTGAATCCCGGTGAGGTCCGGAACCGTGGCCAGATCCGCGATATAGTGGTCGCCGCGTCCGCAGAAATGCACCACGCCGCCGCCGAATTCCCCGAGCAGCTGCCGATCGAACGGCAGCGCGAACTCGCGGTACATTTCGGGGGAAAGATTCATCGCCGAGTCATCCCGCAGCAGAATTCGCCCGGCGTAGCCGAAGCCCCAGTGCGCGCAGAATCTCCCCTCCCTCGCGGGAAACTCCGCATCCCAGCGACGCATGAATCTCCGGTAAGTCTCGGTCAGCAGCGCGAGAAACGATTTGACCAGTTCGGGCTGATCGTAGAACGCAAGAAAAATTTCGCTTCCCCAGATCATCTCCGCCAGATCGAGCGGCCCCTGCAGATCAGGGTGATAGATCCGGACATATTCGCTCAACTTCGGATAAGGCGCAAGTTTTTCGCGGAAAAACGCCGCCGTATCGAACACACGCGCCCCCCAGCCGCGATCGAGCTCCGGCACGCCCGCGTCGAGCAGCGCCCGGATCCCTTCGGCACCGCCCGGCAGCGGATGCGACGCCGGGAGCGTATCATGCTCCTCCCCCATGTAGAAAATTTCGACGCCGAAGAGCGACGGAAGGATCGTGGTTCCGTAGTTGCAGCGGATGTTCAGAATCTGGCCGTTCCCCTCCGCGATGCAGCCGGAAGCGACGGCGAGTTCGCGCAACAGCATGAGTTCCGGATCCTTCAACGCGGGATTGATGAGGATCTCCGGCCACTCGACCCGGGCGGGAGCCGCCTTCCGGCGCCGGGGGCGGAAATACGGAGCAGGACAGCGCCCCTCCAGAAACACCTGCCACTCGGCTTCGAGCTCCTCCTCGACCTCAACTTCAAGACGACTCTCCAGATCCTCCAGATACCGTTCCAGCATCACAGCCTCCGCCGATTTCCGTTTTCGTTCCCAGCGTTTGCGACTTTCTGAAAACGTAATGCGGAAACGGCGGATTGCAAGTTGCCTCCTCTATTATGAAAAAGTCAAGAGACTGACCCTTTCTTTGGTTATATTTTTTCTGTTATTTGTTAAACTCCGCCTCAAA
>NZ_CALXSK010000016.1 GCF_944391105.1 uncultured Victivallis sp. | reverse complement strand
CAGTATCACATCTTTGAGAATCAGCCTCTCTCATTTCATAATCGCTGCATCATTCCTTTTTACCATAGCAACTGTTGGTGAGAATTTTGTTGCATGTTCAAACTCCTTCCGAAAAGACGGAAAGGGGAATGATCCTGTGTTCCGGCGTGATGCCCGAGGTGTGAAAGTGCTGGGCGATCCGGTTGCCGATTTCGAATCCGGTCTCCTCGAACGGAATGTGGAGCCTCAGCCCGTGATATTCCGAATGAATCGCATGAGACTCCGCGATGAGGCGGCAGCGGTTTCGAGTGTCGATGCCGCTCCGGTCGAGGATGTCGCGCAGCGTGTCGTAATGTTCGCCGTGCACGTAGATTGCGTCCGGAACCCGATCCTGGTAACGGGCGGCGATCTTCGCAAATACATCCGGCGTATCCCATTGAAAGGTCGTTACTTTCAGTTCTCGACCGGCTTCAGAGCAGATCGAACGGATCCCATCCAGCAGAACGGCGGTCACTTCGTTCAGGAAGATGAAATCGATGCTCTTGCGTCCTTCCTCAAGCAGTTTCCGGCCGATTTCCCGCCCGGCTCCCCGGAAGTCGAAACTGAAGCTGTCCACCGCTGGATTTTTCAGTTCGAGGCTGCCGGTCACTTGAAGGATGACTTTCAGACCCGCTTCGTCATGCAGCCTCCGGATCAGATCGAATCGCTCCGGCCCGATGTCGACTGCGACGAGACCGTCGAGATATTGATGCGTGATCTCCGTGTAGAGCGACTCCCCGTCCGGGCCGGTCAGATTCAGCGTCCGGACGTTGCAGCCGTTGCGGGTGAGTGCCAGTCCGCTGTTCGCCATGAGGCTCCAGACGTGGTAGGGGTAGTAGAAGTATTTGCCGTCTCCCGCCAGCAGCCCGACCAGCGGCGGCATCTCTCCATGTACCGGGATGAAATTCTGGATCTTCGTGAACGTCCCGATGCCGCGGCGGCCTTCCAGATAGCCGGTTTCCACCAGATTCTTCAGTACCCGCGTGACCGTCGCCCGTCCGACCCCGAACATCGCGGCAAGTTCATTCGACCCCGGTATCAGCATCTTCTCATTCGGATGCCGGTAGATCAGATTCATGATGTAGTGCCGGATCTTCACGCTTTCGCGCAAACGCGTCTTCGATTCCTGTTCCTGCATGTTTTTCTTCTTTTGAGACATTTGTGATACATTTGCTACGGGTTAATTATACCGAAAAATCCATCGAATGTCAATAGCGAAACGAATTTTTTCTTTAAAAAAAGTTTTTTTTTGAGAAAACGACTTGCTTTTCCGAGAATTTTGCGTCATAATATTTACATGAAGATTTTACATGTCAAATATTGAAAAAGGGGGAAATAATGGCATTGGCGCCTTACCAGCGTGTTTATGAGACATTGCTGACGGAGATCCGGGAACGGAAACTTGTGCCGGGAATTGCACTGCCCGGGGAAAACAGTCTGTCGGAAACCTACCGGGTGAGCCGTCCGACGTTGCGGCGGGCGCTGCAGCTGCTCGCCACCGAGGGTTATCTGGAGTGCCGGGCTGGAATCGGCTGGTCGATTTTGACCCATGATCCGAAGCCGCAGCCGGAACGGGACCGCGAGCTTGTGATCGGCGTCGACGTGGTTTCCGACGACTGGGGGGCGTTTTATTATGAACCGTTTCTCCGCGGGATGCGGCGCAGTGCGGGGAACCGCCGCTGCCGGCTTCAGCTGATTCAGTTCGATTCCGAGAACGGAATCCGACCCGGTCCGGTCGACGCCCTGGCGCTGGTCAAGGCGCAGCCCGCCGACTTCCAGACGCTCGCCGGAATCAACGAAACGACTCCAGTTGTTCTGCTGAACCGGATGCCGCCTCAGCCGGATCTGAGCTATTTCTCCGCGGATTATCGGGTCGAATCGAAACGGGTCGTGGAGTATCTGCTGCAGATCGGCCACCGCCGGATCGCGGTGATCTCCAATTCGAAACTCTCAGAATCGAGCCGGGCGCAGTTTGACGTTTGCGCTCAGCGCATCGACGGCTGGCGCGACGCGTTTCGCGATGAGGAGCTCGAACCGCCCGAGGAACTCAACTGCCGGGACCACTCCATCGGCGGGATTGAACGTTTCCTGCGGGAACAGCGGCCGACGGCGGTCTTTGCGACGATCGGCTGCTGCGTCATGCCGACGCTGCTCGCTGCGGAACGGGCGCAGATGCGCATCCCCGGGGAGCTCTCGCTTTTCAGTTTCGACGACATGGGCGCGGCAACGCTGCCGGACGTTCCGATCAGCTGTGTGAAGATGCCGCTTGAAACGATGGGGGAACTCGCCGTCGATTTTCTGAGCAGCCGCTGCGACGATCCGGAAAACACCCCGCCGGTTCACCGGATCATGTCGTCGGCGCTTGTCATCAATGACAGCTGTCGCAAACTGCCCCGGAGGTAAAGCGGTGACCGAACGGCAGAAACTCTACACAGTCGGCACGCTCAGCTACACGACCAGTGCTCTTGTCACGTTGTTTTTCCTGCTGCTGCTCGGTGATTTCGCCTGACAGATGAAGGAGCGGTCCGTGTTTCAGATCGTGCAGCTGATGTTCAAACGGCACGGGGCCTCCGATATGCTCAACGGCTTTATGATCGCTTCTCTGCCGAGTGCGATCGGACTCTTTCTCGGGCCGATCATCAGCTATCGCTCGGACCGCTGCCGCAGCCGGCTCGGGCGGAGAATTCCCTATTTGCTCTTCACGACTCCGATTGCCGCCGGGGCGATGGCGGGCATGGCCTTCAGTCCGATGCTCGGCACGTGGATTTCCACTCATCTCTGCGGCAGTGCAGACGGAGTGACGCTCTGTTTCCTGGGATTTTTCTGGGCTGCGTTTGAATTCGCTTCCGCGATCGCCGGGGCATTGTTCGGCGCTCTCATCAACGACGTGGTTCCGGCAAAAGTGCTCGGGCGGTTTTACGGGCTCTTTCGCGCGATCAATCTGGTTGCCGGAATCATCTTCAACTACTGGCTGTTCGGTTATGCGGAAGTCCATTACATGACGCTTTTTCTTTCGATCGGCGCACTGTATGCGATCGGATTTTTTGTGATGTGCCTGAAGGTCAGAGAGGGGAAATATCCACCGCCGGAGGATGACGCCGGTCACGGGGGGCTTTACGCGATCCGCAGTTATTTCCGGGAGTGTTACTCGAATTCCTATTATCTGCTGGTGTTTGCGATGCTGTTTTTCGCGGGGCTTGCATTTGCTCCGGTCAACTCGTTCTGCATGTTCTACGCGCAGAGCCTCGAAATTCCGATGAAGCACTACGGACGGTTTCTGGCAATCACTTATGCGATTTCGCTGGTTCTGGCCTATGGAATCGGATTTCTCGCGGACCGGTTTCATCCGCTGCGGCTCGGATTGCCGGTGCTGGGACTCTACGGGGTGATGGGGTGCGTCGCCGGCTTCTGGATCCGGGGCGAGACGAGCTTCGGAATCGCGTTTGTTGCACATGGAGTCATCTCCGGAACGTTCTTCACGGCGACGGCGTCGCTTCAGCAGCGGCTTTTTCCGCGTGCATCGTTCGCGCAGTTCTCCTCGGCCTGCGGTATCGTCTGCTCGCTCGGATATATCGTATTCATCCCGCTGGTCGGGCGATTTCTCGATTGGACGGGGCATAAATACCATTATATCTACTGGATCGGAGCGATTGCCGCCTTTCTGGCACTCGGTACCGGATTGATCGTCCATCGCTGCTTCATGCGCCTCGGCGGCCCGGCACACTACGAGCCGCCGCCCGGAATCCCGGAAAATACCTGGACAACCAAACCAAACCCGGAGGAAATATGAAAAACAGAAACTTCACTCTTATCGAGCTCCTCGTCGTCATTGCGATCATCGCGATTCTGGCGTCGATGCTGCTGCCCGCGCTGAACCAGGCCAGAGACCGGGCCCGTTCGACCTCCTGCGTGAACAACCTCAAAACCCTCGGGCTGCTCTTCACGCACTACATCGGCGACAACGAGCGCGCGTTTCCCTCGTCGATGCTCAACACCGCCGGCAACGGCTGGTGGTACTGGTATCAGTGCGGGCACTATTTTGCCGATCCGGCGTATCTGAATACCAAATATACAAAGGTCGCCGCGGATTACTGCAAGAATTCCCCTGCGGATTGTCCCTCTCTGGAACCCGGGCTCGGACACTACAACCGCAGCGTCGACTACGGTTACAACTACTACTTGTACAAGCATTCGATTACGCGGATCAAAAATCCATCCGGACTCGTGCTCTTTGCCGACACGCGCGGCGACAAGACCGACTCCTACATGCTCGGCTGTTTCAACAATCCCTACTACATGGATTTCGCCTCGGCGAAGAATCCGCTCGATCCGCGTCATTCCCGGCGGATCAACATGGTTTCCCTTGCGGGAAACGTCTTCTCGATCTCCGGTCCGAGCGAGAGCGTCTTCTGGCAGACGGGCGCCCCGTACACCATAGACGTAACCTATTGATGAACAGGGGGAAGGCATGAAACTGCGCGCCATCATTGCGGGAATCTCGCTGGCGGTTTCGCTTTTCGCGGCGGATCAGCCGATTCCGCTCAATACGGCCGAAAGCGTCCTTTGCGCATTCTGGGACGAAGGGTTGAGCGACCTGCCGCTCTGGCAGCTCGAAGGCGAGGAGGTCTCCGCCCGCCAGACCTGGTGCAACGTCGAATTGAGCTGGAAGAACCGGTTCAGGCTGACCCGGAAACTCGACCTGGACTGCAGCCGGTTCGATCAGCTGATTCTCGGTCCGAGCCTGATCGCCGGAACCCGCGTGACCCTCGAAGCCGAGTCGGATCGCGGTCCGCTCCGCGCCGAATTCACCGTCTCCGGAGATCGCAGGAACGCCGAACTTGTGCTGCCGCTTGCCGGCGCTCGCCGCCTGAGCCGGCTGACCATCGGTCTGGAGAGTTCCGGGAAGAGTTCCGGCATCCTGAAGTATCTGATTCTCGCCGACTCCGGACGCCTCAAGGAGATCGAAAAACAGTACGAGGAACTCGGAAAAATCGATTTCAGCCGCTTTATCCGCCTCGATGCCGTTCCGGCCGGAATGCCCGGTTTGAAGATCTTCTGCGACGAATCGCGCGTGGAGCAGGTTCGCAAGATGCTCGACTCCTCGCCAGAGCTGGCCGCCCGGCTCCGGAACGAGGCCGACCGTCTCAAGAAGAATCCCCCTCCGGAACAATCTCTGCGGGCCTATCCGCTCACGGACCGGCGGTTTGCCCGTGACCGCGATTACGACCGGCCCGATTTCTACGGGAACGTCGACTGCGTCTGGCTCAGCGTGCTCGTTCGTGACCGGGAGCTGCTCCGTCTCGCCGCCCGCCGGACGATTTCACTGATCCTCACTCAGGAATGGGGGGCGGGCATGATGGCCTCTCTGCCGGAAACCACCTTCGAGCATCGCTGTTTCAGTGAATGCGAGGCGATGGAGAGTCTGGCGTTCACGCTTGACTTCTGCTACGATCTTTTCACGCCGCATGGGCGCAACCTGATTCTCCGCGCGCTCGGAGAACGCGGCACGGCGACCACCAATTACGTCGCCTGGAAGTGGGATTACATCTACTACAACAACCAGCTGCCCGCTTTCTCCTATGCGCGCATCGCCGCCTACGCCGCGATGGAGAAATCCGGCTGGAAACATGTTGAACCCTACACCGACCAGGCGATCCGGGAGCTCGATCAGGCGATGAATCATATCTTCCCTGCCGACGGTGGTTTCCACGAGGGGCCGGGCTACTTCCAGTACACGCTCTCGAACGCGATTCCCTCCTACTATCTTTACGCGCGGTTGCGCGGGAAGAAGTTCAACGACATTCTGCCGGAGTGCCTGCGGAACGTCCCCGATTACGCCGAACTTGTGATGTCCACTGTTCCGGGGCAGGGGTTCCTGCCGGTCAACGACAGCGGCAGCGACATCACCTCTCCGGGAATCTTTCTGCTGGCGGGAATCTTCCCCGGTACGAGTTTCTTCGAACTCGCCGGGCGGGTGCTCGAGACGCCGGCGCGCCGGACTGACGCGGTCCGTCACGGATATTTTGCCGACGCACCGCAGCCGCTCGCGTTCCGCCCCCGCAATTTTCTGAAGATCGATTCGATCAACGCGGCATCCTCCTTCCGCACATGGAATGGAAAAGTGCTGAAAATCGTGGTTTTCGCCGACGCGGCCAGAACCGGGCATAAGCATGCCGACGCCGGGCAGTTTCTCATCGAATTCGACGGGGAGACCTTCGCCGCCGATTCGAGCACCTGCAACTATGCTTCCCCGATGGCGAAGGTGCTGCAGAGCGCGCCGCGTCACAACGTTTTCGTGCCGGTCGACGCGAAGGGGGAATTTGTCGAGCCCGCGTTGTACGCATCCGGAGTGAAGTTCGAGGCGTCCGGCGACGGGAAACGGTTCCATGCGGTGATGGATCTGCTCCCCTTCTGGAAAGGGAAATTCCTTGAGCGGCGGCGCGAACTCCGCTCGGATTCGCCGGATCGCCTCATGCTGACCGACCACTACAGGACGGCCGATTCCGCGTCCGGCGGGGCATTCTTCTGGCTCACACCGCTGCCGATCTCGATCGAGGGGCGGCAGGTCACGATCACCGGAAAAAAGAACTCCATGCAGTTTACGATCCCCGCCGGATGGACGGCGGAGCAGGAGAAGCTCTATTACTCAACGCTGAACCGGCTTACCCTGAAAAGTCCGAGTTCCGCCGGGACGTTGCGACTCGATATCCGTTTCGCCGCGAAATGAGAAGAAATATGGAGGGCGGGGGGGGGCGCCCGGCCCTCCTCCCGGAATTATTTTTTCAGGTTGCGGAAGTACTCGACCGTGGCGGCCATCCCTTCGGCAAAGCTGTACGACGGCTTGAAGCCGGTCGCCTTGAGCTTGTCGACCGCCGCCATCGAGTGCTTCACGTCGCCGGGGCGCTCGGGCAGATGGACGATTTCCGATTTCGAGCCGGTCTGGCGGATGATCTCCTTTGCGAGATCATTGATCGTGATTCTGCCGCCGTAGGCGATGTTGTAGACTCCGGTGAAGTCGTGCGTCGCCATGAAGACGTTCGCCGCGACGATATCCTTCACGTAGATGAAGTCGCGCGTCTGTTCGCCGTCGCCGAAGATGGTCAGCGGCTCGTTCGCAACCGCCTTCGCCGTGAAGATCGGCACGGCGGCGGCGTAGGCGCTCTTCGGATCCTGGCGCGGTCCGAAAACGTTGAAGTAACGCAGACAGGCGGTCCGGAGACGGCCGGTTTCCGTGAACATGCGGCAGTAGTACTCGCCGTCGAGTTTTGTGATCGCATAAGGACTTTTCGGCTCGGGAAACATCGTCTCGACCTTCGGCACGACCGGATTGTCGCCGTAGATCGCCGCCGAAGTCGAGAAGCAGAGTTTTTTCACTCCGGCCCGGGCGGCCTCCTCGAGCACGACCAGCATGCCGGTGTCGTTGATGTCGATGCATTCGATGATCTTCGTCATCGATTCGGGTACGCTGATCATCGCGGCGAGGTGGAAGACGTAGTCGACGTCCTTCATCGCCTTCGCCACGACGGCGCGGTCGCGGATGTCCCCTTCGATGAATTCAACGTCGAATCCGTCGAGATTCTTCCGGAATCCGGTGCGGAGACTGTCCAGAATCCGCACGTCGGCCTTCCCCTGAAAATATTCCGCAATATGGCTGCCGATGAATCCGGCTCCCCCCGTAATCAGAACGCGCATGATTGATGCCTTTCCCGTGAATGTGGTTGTGGAATCTTCTTTCTGCATTTAATATAGACTGCAAGGGGGGATTGCCAAATGGAGTTTTGCCGATTCGTTATGGATTTTTCGGCAAATCTTCTTCTCTCTCGCCCGGATTCCTTCGGAAAATCGCGCGAAACGGTTTGCAAAAACGGCCGAACGGGTGTACATTGTGGTATTATTTTGATTTTGGAGTTGCAACCGTTATTTTTTTGTAAAAGAAGCCAACTTTTACTCACCAATCAATCACGGAGGAATCATGGCTAAAAAAATGCAAACCATCGACGGGAACTACGCGGCGTCGTACGTTGCCTACGCGTTCAGCGAGGTGGCGGCGATCTACCCGATCACCCCTTCCTCGACGATGGGAGAGTACGCCGACATCTGGGCCAGCCAGGGTCAGAAGAACATGTTCGGCCAGAAGCTCGAAGTCGTTGAAATGCAGTCCGAAGCCGGCGCAGCCGGCGCAGTGCACGGCTCTCTGTCGGCCGGCGCCCTGACCACGACCTATACGGCCAGCCAGGGGCTGCTGCTCATGATTCCGAACATGTACAAGATCGCCGGTGAGATGCTCCCGACCGTCTTTCACGTTTCGGCGCGCGCGCTTGCGGCGCAGTCGCTGTCGATCTTCGGCGACCACTCGGACGTGATGAGCTGCCGCGCGACCGGTTACGCGATGACCTCGGCCGCGTCGATCCAGGAGACGCACGACCTTGCGCTCGTTGCGCATCTTTCGACGCTTGAGAGCGAGATCCCGTTCCTCGCGTTCTTCGACGGCTTCCGTACCTCTCACGAATTCCAGAAAGTCGAGCTGCTCGACTACTCCGATATGAAATCGATGCTCGACATGAAGTATGTCGAGCGTTTCCGCAACCGGGCGCTGCGTCCGGACAAGCCCTACGCGAAGATGGCCGCCCAGAATCCGGACGTCTACTTCCAGGGCCGTGAAACCACCAACAAGCGTTACCAGGAGCTCCCCGGCGTCGTCCAGAAATATATGGACAAGGTCGCGGAAGTCACCGGCCGCAGCTATCACCTCTTCGACTATGTCGGTGCGCCCGATGCGGACAAGGTCATCGTCGCGATGGGATCCGCCTGCGAAACCATCGAGGAGGCGATCGGCTACCTGAACGCGAAGGGTCAGAAGCTCGGCCTTCTGAAGGTCCGTCTGTTCCGGCCGTTCGCCGCGGATGTCTTTGCGAAGGCGATTCCGGCGAGCGTCAAGAAGGTTGCGGTTCTCGACCGCTGCAAGGAGCCCGGCAGCCTCGGCGAGCCGCTCTTCCTCGACGTCAAGGCCGCTCTCGCGGATCGCGACGTCACCGTTATCGGCGGACGTTACGGCCTTGCGAGCAAGGAGTTCACGCCGTCGATGGTGCTGGCGATCTACAAGCACATGGACGGGAAGAACACCCACAACTTCACCGTCGGCATCAATGACGATTTGACCGGACTTTCGCTGCCGATCGACGAGACGATCGTCACGGAGCCGGCCGGTACGACCGCCTGCATGTTCTGGGGTCTCGGCGGAGACGGCACGGTCGGTTCGAACAAGAACTCCGTGAAGATCATCGGCGACCACACCGACAAGTATGTGCAGGCCTATTTCGTCTACGACTCGAAGAAGTCCGGCGGCATCACGGTTTCGCACCTGCGTTTCGGCGACAAGCCGATCACCAGCGAATACACGATCACCGCGCCGAACTTCGTCGCCTGCCACAATCAGGCGTACATCGGCCGTTACGACATGCTCGCCGGAATTGTCGACGGCGGCACGTTCCTCATCAACAGTGAGCTTCCTGCGGACAAGGTATTCGAGAGCTTCACCCGTGACATGCAGGAGACGATCGTCAAGAAACATGTGAAGGTTTACACGATCGACGCGCTCAAGCTCGCTCTTGAGATCGGCAGCCCGAAGTATGTTTCGACCATCATGCAGACCTGCTTCTTCAAACTTGCGAACATCATTCCGGCCGACGATGCGATCAACTACATCAAGTCCGGTATCGAGAAGAAGTTCAAGAAGAAGGGCGACGATGTCGTCAAGCAGAACCAGATGTGCGTTGACCGCGCACTGGCGATGCTTCAGGAGGTCGCAGTTCCGGCTTCGCTCGACGGCGTTGCCGCGTTCGAGGCGATCGAGACGATCACTCCGGAGATGGGGACGTTTGCGAATACGCTCATGAAGCCGATCCTTCACCAGAAGGGCGATGAGATTCCGGTGTCGGCGATGAGCTATGACGGCTCGATGCCGACTGCGACTTCGCAGTATGAAAAGCGCGGCATCGCTCCGAGCGTGCCGAAGTGGGATTCCGCGAAGTGCATTCAGTGCAACCAGTGCGTGATGGCGTGTCCGCACGCCGCGATCCGTTCGAAGCTGATCGCTCCGGCTGATCTGGCCGGTGCTCCGGCGTCGTTCGAGACGGTCGATGCGAAGCCGCCGGTCAAGAAGGAGCTCGGGCTCAAGTTCCGCATGCAGGTCTTCATCGAGGACTGCACGGGCTGCGGCGTCTGCGTCGAGACCTGCCCGGCGAAGGAGAAGGCTCTGGTCATGACCCACACGCCGAACGAGCGTGCGGCCGGCCAGAATGCGAACGTCGACTTCTTCCTGTCGCTGCCGGACAACGTCATGGGCGGAACGAACGCTTCGACGGTCAAGGGGTCGCAGTTCTTGCGTCCGTACTTCGAGTTCAGCGGCGCCTGCGCTGGCTGCGGCGAGACTCCGTATGTGAAGCTGGTCAGCCAGCTCTTCGGCAAGCGCATGATTGTTGCGAACGCGACGGGTTGCTCGTCGATTTACGGTGGTTCGTTCCCGTCGCTGCCGTACTGCAAGGACAAGGACGGCCGCGGTCCGGCCTGGGCGAACTCGCTCTTCGAGGACAATGCGGAATACGGTTTCGGTATGCGTCTTGCGGTCGATACGAACCGCAAGCAGCTGATGTCCTGCATCGAAAAGATCCGCGAACTCGGCGTCTGCTGCGACGACATAAAGGCTGCTCTCGATTACGCGGTCGAAAACTGGAAGAGCACTTCCGATGAGGCGATCGCGAATCAGGAGAAACTCGGCGACCTGCTGAAAGTCGCGGTCGAGAAGTCCGAGGGCGAGAAGCGCGAAGTCTATGCGAAGATGCTCGAACTGAAGGATTACTTCGTCGACAAGTCGGTGTGGATCCTCGGTGGTGACGGCTGGGCCTACGACATCGGCTTCGGCGGTCTCGACCACGTCGTGGCGCAGAACCGCAACGTGAACATCCTCGTGCTCGACACCGAGGTTTACTCGAACACCGGCGGCCAGGCTTCGAAGTCGACGCCGATCGGCGCGGTGGCGCTCTTTGCGAACAGCGGCAAGCGCCTGACCAAGAAGAACCTCGGCTTCATGTGCATGAGCTACGGCAACGTCTACGTCGCGTCGATTGCGATGGGGGCGAACCGTCAGCAGGCTCTGACCGCGATTCGCGAGGCGGAGGCTCACAATGGTCCGTCGATCATTCTGGCCTACGCTCCGTGCATCGCCCATGGCATCAACATGACCAAGAGCCAGACCGAGGCGAAGCGTGCGGTTGAAGCGGGTTACTGGCCGCTCTACCGCTACAACCCGGCTGAGGAGCAGCCGTTCAAGTGGGAGACGAAGGAGGCCACCGCGAGCTTCCAGGAGTTCATCCGCAGCGAAAACCGCTACAAGTCCCTCTTCAAGACCTCCCCGGCCGATGCCGAGGATCTGCTCGCGAAGGCGGAGGCTGATGCGAAACGCCGCATGACCTTCTACAAGAACCTCGGCGAAATCATGAAGTAAGCCGAGCGACTGCTCGAAAAGCCCGTCCCGGATTCGGGGCGGGCTTTTTTGATATGGAAACATTGCGGTTTTGTCATCGAGAAAACCGCCCTGACGTGTTGACAAAACGGTACTTTTGTAGTATTTTATCATTTATTCTTGCAATGGAAAATGCGGAGAGGAATGAATGAAACTGATCTGTCTGCTTTCGCTGTTGGTCGGGGTTTTCGCCGTGCTGATTGCCGCAGGCTGCTGCCGTCAGATGGTTGAGGCGGAACGTCCGGCAGCCGCGCCGGGGGTGACGACCGATCTGCCGCTCGGAATCATCGGAGAGACCGAGGTGATTCACCTGCCGGAATTTTCGGCCCCCTTTGAGGCGCGAATCGATACGGGTGCGACGACGAGTTCGATCGATGCGCGGGAGATCCGGACGTTCGAACGGGACGGGAAGAAATGGGTTTCGTTTGTGGTCGAGGCGCGGTCCGGAAAGGCGAGCCACAAATACGAGCTGCCGGTGGTGCGAACCGTTCGCATCAAGCGTCACAATGCGGAGTCGATCGAACGGATTTCCGTCATGATGACGTTCCGGATCGGTCATCTGACGCTGGAGCGGGAGTTTACGTTGAGCGACCGTGCGAAATTCCAATATCCGGTTCTGATCGGCCGGAATGTCATCAACGGGCTTGCGGCGGTCGATCCGTCGCGCCGCAATGTGCTTTAGGAGTTGTGTGCGAAGATGCCGGAATCACAGTTTCATCGTCGTTCGTTGTATATTCTGGTCGCTTTTCTGGTGGTGGCCGCCCTTGCCGTGGCCGCGGTAAAGATTCATTTTTTCGGGTTCAGCCTCAGCAACCGGGCGGAATTTTTCTACCAGGTCGACTGTGCGGTTTCGTTTGATCCGGAACCGGAGAAGCCGGTTCGGATTTCAATCGCATTGCCGGAACCGGCGGATGGTTGGGCATTTGCGCTCGACCCGGATTCCCCGTTCCGGATCGAGGAGCGGGGAGGCCGGCGCCGAATGGAGCAGGAGCTTTCTGCTCCGGTTCAACGGAACCGGGTATCGTGCCGGTTTCGGCTCGTGCCTGCGCCCGCCCGGCGGGCTCCGCTTCTTCCGCCTCCTGCGCAGGAGGCGTCGAAACCGGTTTCTGATGCCTCCCGGGCTGCGGCGGAAGCGATTCTCGATCGGGTTGACGCGGGGGGGAAGATGACACCGCGGGAACTCGTTCCTGCGCTGCTTCAGGAGCTCGGCACCATGCCGCGCGGGGAGAAGCGGGCGCTCGCCCCGAACTCCGGCGGAGACGAGACGGTTGAAGCTGCGATCATGTTGCTTGAGATGCGCGGAATTCCGGCGAGGGTGGTGCGCGGAATCCTGCTGGATCAGAAGCGTTTCCTGCAGCAGCCGGACAACTACCTCGATGTCTGGTACGGCGATGCGTGGCACATCTACCGTCCGAATACGGGCGTTGAAGAGCTTCCGACGGAGTTTCTGATTCTTCAGCGGAACGATCGGTCGCTTTATGAGGTTTCCGGGGTGAAACGGTCGTCGATCGGTTATTCCGTGACCAGGGTTCCGGCCGGAGCGGAACGGCTGAATCAGATTCGGGCGCAGATCATTGACGAGCGGGATCTTTCGGACTTTTCGCTTTTTTCGCTGCCTGCCTCGGAACAGAATGCGTTCAAGCGTCTTGCGCTGCTGCCGCTGGCGATTCTGCTGATCGTGCTGATCCGGAACATCGTTGGAATTCCGACGATGGGAACCTTCATGCCGGTGCTGATCGCGATGGCGTTTCTCGAAATGCAGCTTCTGCCGGGACTGGTGAACTTCGTGCTGATTCTGACGGTCGGCCTGATGATCCGGGCATGGCTTTCCAAGCTGAATTTATTGATGGTTCCCCGCATTTCGGCGGTGGTGGTGGTGGTGATTCTGCTCATGCAGCTCATCAGTGTGGCGGCGAATTTCCTGAAACTGCCGGCGTTTGTCGACGCGACCTTCTTCCCGATCATCATCATCGCGTGGACGATCGAGCGCGCCTCGACCACCTGGGAGGAGGACGGAGCGACAAATACGCTTAAACAGCTTGTCGCGAGTACCTGTGCGGCGGCGATCTGCTACTTCATTCTTTCGAGTGCGTATCTGCAATATGTGCTCTACACCTTTGCGGAATTGAATCTCATCATCCTCGGCGTGATTCTGCTGCTCGGGACCTACACTGGTTACCGGTTCACGGAACTCATGCGTTTTCAGCCGCTGGTGAAGAAATGAAACTGTTCGGAATGCCGCTGCCGCGCATCGTTTCGCCGCGGAGTTTGCAACGGGCGGGTGTGCTCGGCATGAACCAGCGCAATCACGCTTACATCATGCGATACAATCGCCGCTCGGACTATCCCGATGTGGACGATAAACTTCGCACGAAACAGCTTGCAATCCGGTACGGCGTGGCCACCGCCGAGCTGATCGGCAGCATCGAGTATCAGTATCAGGTCCGGCATTTCCTCGATCTCGTGGCGAATGCGCCGGATTTCGTCATCAAGCCGGGGCATGGCAGCGGCGGGCGCGGAATCCTCGTCATCACGCATCACGACGGCGGGGTGTTTCACAAGCCGAACGGCGAGGTTTGCGACTACGATTTCATCTACGAGCACATCTCGAACATCCTTTCCGGACTTTACAGTCTCGGTGGCCAGGTCGATTATGCGCTGTTCGAACGGTGCATCGACTTTTCGGATGTGTACAGCCGCTTCAGTTTTCAGGGAGTGCCGGATGTGCGGCTCATCGTGTTCAAGGGGTATCCGGTCATGTCGATGATCCGGCTTGCGACGAAGGAGTCGGACGGGCGCGCGAATCTGCACCAGGGGGCCGTCGGCGTCGGGCTGAGCATCCGGGACGGAAGACCCCGGTTCGCGGCATCGCACAACCGTGAGATTACGCACCATCCCGATACGGGGGCGGCCTTTTCGGAGCTTGTGGTTCCGCATTGGGAGGAACATCTGGATCTGGCGGCCCGCTGTGCCGAGATGACGCCGCTGGGGTACTTCGGCGCGGACATCGCGACTGACCGCAAACGCGGTCCCTTGCTGCTCGAACTCAATGCGCGGCCGGGGCTGGCGATTCAGATTGCGAACGGGCAGGGGTTGCTTTCGCGGTTGCGGCTCATCGAATCTCTGCCGCCGGGCGCACATCCGACCCGTGCTGAAAAAATCGCGTTTGCACGCGAGAACTTCAATTGATGGCGCAAAAAACTCCGGAGCGGTGTGCCACGGAGTTCTTTGTCGATTTTTCCGCCCGGTTTACTTTACTTCAAAAGCGGTGTCGGCGGAGAATCCCGCGATGAGATCATGAACCGTCACCTGCCAGAATCCGGTTGCATCGTTGAGCGCGACCGGGAGCGTCACTTCAAGTTCGCCGTTTTTCGCCGCATAGAATCCGCTGCGGGCGTCGCGTCGGCCGCGGCTGTCCCGGATATCGAGTGAAACAGCCTGTGTGCCCCGCACTCCGGCGACGCTTGCGAGTTCAATTTTAACTTTGATCTCCCCGCCTTGCCTGACCTCGGGGGCGGAGCAGGAGACTTTCAGCCCCGTGATCGGACTTTCTGCGACGTAGAGGAGCCGCCCGCCGCCCGCCGGGAGGAAGAGTTCCGCTCCGGACGAATCAAGCCGGCGTCGCGCGAGAACATCGTAGACGGTCTCTTTTTCCTTGAGCATTCCGGGGGCGAAGTCGACCCGGACTTTCCGCGGCACTCCGGCATCGAGCACTTTGCCGTACTGCCCGACATACTTTCCGGCGCGCCGTGCATCGTTGACCACGAAGATCGCGCGGTCGCCGTCGCCGAGGCGCGTACTGAGGATCACATCGCCCGCCGGCGAAGAGATCTCATAACGGAATCCTCTGGATTCAAGCAGCTTTTTCAGTTCCTTCCCCGAGGCGCCCCAGCTCTGCTGCTGCGCTTCCGGGGAGAGCTTTGCGGTGTCGGGGAATGCGAACGCAGTCGAGCCGGAGAGTTTGAGTCCGGAGCTCCGGTCGAGGATGACCGGTTTTCCGGCGGCGGTGAACGCCTCGATCCGGCGGGCGACCTTCTCCGGGATGATTTCAGTGTCGGCGACGATCAGAATATCGTACCGGTCGAGCCGGTCGATCGAATCGTCATAGAGAATTTCAGGCTGGAGTTGAGCCAGAAGGATCGTGTTGTAGACGTCCGCGAAGCGCTTGTTCGCATTGCCGAAATTTCCGGTGCGCCCGAAGAGCGTGCTCGCCGCGGACTGGAGCACTGCGACGCGGGCAGGGGAGCCGGTCATCTGCTTGAGCATCGGGCCGTAGGGTTTGACCAGCGTGTCGGAGATCTCCGCGAGCGCCTCGATCGTATCGGAATTCGTCGCGGCGTAGGTTCCCGGCGTGACGCTGATCGCGCTGCCGCCGTCGAGCATCAGGGCGGTGAGCGGACGCGCCATCGCGAGCCAGACCGCTTCACGCAGATGATCCGGAGAAATCGTGACGAATCTCCCGAAGTGAACCGCGTCGCGTGCTTCGGCGACGGCGGCGGCCTCCTGCGCCTGCTTTGCGCGGTCGGCGGCGTTTTCGAGTTTGCCGATCACCTCGTTCGTGTACCAGAAGAGCTGGATGTTCGGGACGACCGGTTTGCTGTATCCGGCTGCGGCGCGCATCTCATCGATGTTTTCGAGCAGAGCGAGCGGCGAGGGGTTCGTGTAGGTCCAGTGACTGACGAAATCCATCTGCCGGTCGCGCCCGAAGAAGGGCGGATTGCGCAGGATCGGATCATGGAAACTCTTCGCCTGCGGCAGATGGCGCTTCAGGATCGCCGCCGCTTCGGCGCGCGCATCGACATAGCCGGAGCCTTTGAGCCACCACCAGCGGATGAAATCCCCCTCCGGGGTCGAGTCGGGAATCACTCCGTTCGGCGCAAGTTTTTTCGCGACCGGCACGAGCGAGACGCCGACCATCCCCCAGGTGCGGTTCAGATGGGCCGGGATCTCCCGGAATCCTGCTTCCGCGGCCCGTTCGAGGCAGGCGGGGTGAAAGCATTGATAGAGTTTGCGCTCCTCGTTTTCGGTTTCGGAGTCAAAGAGCAGATAGCCGACCGAGCGGGTGTCTGCGAGTGCTTTGCCGAGCGATTCGACCGATTCCGCGGCTGTTTTACGGAATTCCGGATGGTTCTGGCAGATGTCGCCGGAGAGTTGCAGATTCCCTTTTGCATCCTTCATCATCCAGTCGGCATATTTGTTCCTGTCCCAGTTTCGGCGGGTGTCGATCTTGATGAGGGTCGAGACGCCGAAGGGGAGTCCCGCCTCGGCGCGCCGCACGGCGGTCGTGACCGAGTCGACGTGTTTCTCCTTCTCCGCCGCGTATTTCGAGGTGAAGAAGAAGGGGGCGGAGGAGGCGGTGAAGCCGAGGCGCGCAAGTTCCGGCCAGGAGTCGATTCCGTCCCAGAGGATCATCTCATACCGGCCCGGATCGCGGCCGGGCGCGACGGTGATGACTTCTTCCCACAGGCCGATCGTGTTTTTTTCCGCATCTTCGGTGATGGCGCGGAGTGTTATCGGATAGTCGCCCGGGCGAAGTTTCCCCGCAGGAAAATCGACGGTGAAGGTTTTTTCTCCGCCTTTCGCGGGAAGCGGGATGACCGTATCGGGAATCGCATCGGTCAGATGGACGACCAGCTCCGCCTCCGGGGCGCCGGGCAGAGGCGTTGCCGTGAAGGAGAGCTGGACGTTTTTCTCGTTCTGTTCAAACACCTTGCGCCAATCGTTCCGGACGATTGCAATTTTTTCCACGGAAGGCTGTCCGGGCGCGGAGTCGTCCGGAAGGGAGATTTCCGGACAAAAGATTCCCTGCCGGTAACGGGTCCCGAATGCGCCCGCCCCGCTGCCCGGGAGTTTGCCGACGAATGCTGTGATGACCGTGTCGCCCGCTCGTCCGGTCAGAATCCCGCCGCGGAATGAGAGCGAGAGACGCAGCGGTTCTTTCTGCGGCGAGGTTTTGCCGGCGTTTTCGGTCGAGGCAAGCACGGTTTCGCGTCCGCTTTTGACTTTCAGAAGTTCGAGTTTGCGATGCGGATCGCTGTACCGCAGCGCGCAGAAGTTGTCGCGGTTCTTCCAGCCGATCGCGAGATAGAGATCTCCGACGCCGTCGAGCGTCGTGACCGTTGCGGCAAGGGCGTCTCCCGAGGCGCTTCCGGCGATCCAGAGCGGGCGGTTGCCGGAGTCGGAACCGTCCGAGAGCTCCGAGAGCACGCCGTTTTCGATCTTCCAGTCGCCCGAGAGCGGCGTCCAGGCGCCGGAGCCCGCCGGAGAGGAAGCCAGTGCCGGCGCCGCGAGCAGCACCGCAACAGTTAAAGTTGTAAATCGAAACAGTTTCATATTGCCGCCTCCATCATCAGAAGGGATTCCTCCCGGATTTCCCAGTTTGCCGTTGTGCTGCGTCCGCTCGTGAGGTCGGTCGCACGGATCTGCCGGATGCCGGGCGTGGCTCCGGCAATGACCGGCAGCGTGAAGGTGAGCCGTCCATCCCGGACCAGCCGGGTCCCGCTCGATTCGTTCCGCGTGCCGTCGGGTTCCAGAATATCGAGCCGGACGAGTTTTAGCGTCCCGGCCGAACCCGGAAGCGTAAGATTCACTGTCACAAAATCGCTTCCGGGGGTCACGGCGAGCGCCGGAGTCTCCGGTTCGTGCGGGGAAATCGCCACAATCGCGCCGCCCGCCGCAGGCAGGGCGAGCTCGAACGACCAGTCGCCGTTTCCCTCGTCACGTACTTCGAGCGGCCTGCCGGAGACCATTTCGTGGAGATACGGTCTCTCCGGGTATCCGCTGACGCGGCCGGCGGTCCGGGCTGGAACTCCCTGCTCCATCATCGCCCGGTAGCGGCCGGAACGCTCGTCCCATGTGCGGGAGTCGTTCGTGACAAATAAGTAATGAATTTTCCCCCCGGTGCGCATATTGCCGAGTGTACGCCGATTGTCGAAATCGAAGTCGCGCCGTACAATCCCGGCGAGCCGTTCGCGAAGCTCCGAGGCATAGTGCTCCATCCTCCGCTGATCCTCGTCTGCGGGGATCCCCTGTGCGGCGGCGCGGCCGCCCCATTCGGTACGGAAGTTCGTGTCGTCCGAGACCGCGAAATCGCTGCCGGTGCAGATCGCATTCGCATTCACGTTTTTGCGGTAGCTGAAGTCGAAGTCGAATCGAATCACTCCCGGGACGTCCGCCCGGAAATAGCGGTCGGCGATTACGGTCCCGCCGCGTTCGGCGAATTTGACGATCCGGCGGTGGACATTCTCCGTCAACGTATCGGCGGCCGGGAGCGCAAGCAGTTCGTAACGGTCGAGCGCACCTTCGAGCAGATCCTCTTCAAAGACGACGTCTGCAGGGAGCTGCGCCATATTCATGACCGTGTAGAAATTGTAGATCTGGTAATTCTGATAGTGTGCGTAGGAACGAGGCACTGCACTGTGGATGCGCGAGGTGAAACAGTCGAGAACGGCACAGCGGCGGGGGAGATTTTCCGTGGCGCGCGCAAGTTTCCCGAAGGGCGCGAGCACGTTGCGATTGAATTCCGCCATCGCGCGTTCGGTCTGCGGCGAGAAAAGCGCCGGATCTCCGCCCTTGAGGAACGGCTCGATCGGGCTGCCGAAGTAACATGCCAGCGCGAGCGGGCCGCGTGCGAGATTGATCCAGCAGCACTCCTTCCAGCGGTCGGGGCCCATGCGCAGCGTGTATTCGCGCGCGAAGCGGTCCTCGGCGCAGGGGGTGAGGGTTCCGGCATAGTTCCAGAGTGTGATCGTGTGGATGAACGGTTTGCCGGTGCGCCGTCCGGCCGCGGCGAGGGTTTCCGCGTAGAGCATGAGTTTCGGATCGGGATTCGTGTAGGTCCACGAGCTGATCGCGTCGACGCCGTCGAACCGTTCCGGCAGCGGTGCGAGCCGCAGCGGATCGGCGATCGTCACGAGGTCGGGGCGGAATTCATGCGCGGTTTCGGTCATGATGCGGTTGATCGTACACCAGCCGTCACCTTCACGGAAGTAGTAGCGGGCATAGGCCAGCTCCGGATCGTCTGCGGCGATGACGGCGGGCGAGCCGGGAAAACTTTCCGTGAAGACCCGTTCCGTTCCACGCAGGCGCGAGAGCGGGAAGCCGAGGCGTTCCTCATGGTGTCTGACGCTCTCCGGGTCGCACGGAAGTTTCAGCTTGTCTTCGAGTTCGCTGTTGAAGAAGAGCGTGGTGCAGGAGGGAAATTCGGAGAAATGGCTCATGAGGCGCCGCACGAGAAACCGCGCCTTCTCCTGCGTGTACGGATGAAACGGGTTCAGAAAGCGCGAACGGGTTCCGTCGGCGTCGATCCGGAGTGCTTCCGCCGGCGTGCCGGGATCGGCACGGAAAATGCCGCCGGCGGTGTTTTCGATGAGGATGCCGAGCTGGATGCCGCGCGCCATCGCCTTTTCGATGAGTTCGATCGCGCGGTCGGGGTGTTCGAGTGCCCATCCCGCACGGAACTGGCTCCAGGTTACGCCGAGCGAGGCGAGCAGATCGAGTTCCGCCTCGGCAAATTCGTCCCCCGCTTCGAGCGCATCGTAATGAACGGTCGACGGCCAGTGCCAGAACGGAACCTCCTCCGCCGATGGACGTGGAAATACGCCGAACGGAAGTTCCGTCACTGCAAGCAGTTTCCCCTGCCGGGAGAATTCTGCCCGCAGCGTCCGGAGTCCGGTGGGAAACTGCCGGGTGTCGATTTCGAATACGAGGTCCGACAAATGCCAGCCGAGTTTCGGCAGCACGCGTTTCTCCTCATACAGCCCGGCGATCCGGAGTGCGAACTCCCCGCCGTAGACGTTGCGCGGCGAGAAGTTCATCAGGTCGAACCGCAGCTGTGCCTGCTCGCCGCGGTAGAAGCAGCCGCGGCGGCTTGTGCGTTTGATCTGGATCGCAAATTCGTTCATGGGTCGCTCTTTCCCCGCTCTTCAGTTCGAACTGTCCTCGCTGAGTACGTCCGGAGTGGTCGCTTCGGGACGCAGCACTCGGGTGATTTTCACCAGGTTGCGGGTCGAGCCGATCCAGCGGTTGCCGCTCCCGGCGACTCCCTTGTCAATACCGGAGACGTGTCCGTCGAAAAACGCCATATTGCAACGGCCGCCGTGCACAAGATAGGCAAATCCGTAGCCGCTGTCGCTGAGGTTCGGCAGCAGACGGAACGCATTGTTGTTGTCATCCGCGGCCGGATTTTTCGCGCAGGCGACCATGCCGATCCTGGACATGCCGGTTCGCTGGTAATCGCCCTTTGCGAGGCTGATCGGAGCTTTGTCGGCGCTGTAAAGGCTGCCGTAGGTCTTGCGCCAGGAGTTTTCGTTGGTCGGATTCGGCAGCAGTTCCGGACAGAACATCAGTTTGCCGTAGTCGATGTAGCGCCCTTTCCAGAGCGCATAGCTCCAGGCGTAGCTGTCACCGTTGGTCTGCTGATAGCTGGAACCGGCTGGATAGAACATTTTGTTGTCATCCATGTAAGTGGTTCCGGCGAGCGCAATCTGCTTGAGATTGTTGGCGCACGACGCGGCGCGGGCGCGGGCGCGCGCCTGGTTCAGCGCAGGAAGCAGCATTCCAGCCAGAATCGCGATGATCGCAATGACGACGAGGAGCTCGATAAGGGTGAAGTTATGCTTTTTCATGTTCCTTCTCCTTGTAGTTTCGTTATTTGCCGACGAACTTGAATGCTTTGACTTCATAGGGAGCCAGAGACGTCTCAAAAGAGCCGTTCCCGGTGGTGACGACGGATTGGCCGGTGAAGAGGTCTACGATTTCGGTTTCTTCTTCCGGGAGTCCTTCCACCAGCAGTTTGACGCTGCCGCCTTTCGCGGAATTCACGAGGAAAAGCGCCCGGATATCACGGTAACCGATTTCGGCCGATGCGACAGCCGGATATTCGTGCGGGTCGTGCTGATTGTTGATTCCGGCATCGACCGCGAGCGTGACCGGGCGGAGAGCGTGCGGACCTTCAACGCATCGAGCCGTTTGCCGAAGAGGAAGAGTTCTCCGAGCTTGCGCTCTCCGGTGAGTTCGGTCGCAACCGACGCGTATGCGTCGAAGTAACGCTTGTGCGCGGAGAAGCCTGGCCGTTCCGCGAGCGAGAATACCACAACTCCCTTCGCTCCCGACACGAGCGAGAGATAGACGTCGTGCCGCACGATTTTTTCTAGGTCGGCGAGCTGCTCTTCCGACGGCTGACGGAACATCTCCGGCACACAGAGCGGTATCGCATCGCTCTTCGCGTCGAGGATCGCGCCGGTTTCGCTTTCGGTCGACCAGCGGCACCAGACGCGGTCGTTCTCCTGGCCGAGCTGGGTCGGATACATCCCCTTGCCGACGAGGTCCAGCGTTTCGCCGAATACGCGCATTTGTTCGCGGGTGTAGTGGTTCGGTAGATAGAGCCAGACCGGGCGTTTCTGCGGGTCGTTTTCGCGGATCACCTTCAGGGCTCCTTTCAGAAACGCCATGTCATTCGCGCGCCACGGACGGAGCTCCTCGGGGGTCAGGTACCACCAGGCGAGCCTGGGATTCGTCGAAGCCCTGCGAACCTTCGCGGCAATGTCATCCCAGTATGGAGCAAAGTCAGGCCGCGGCTGGTCGAGCAGCTTCTTCGTGAGTTTTTCGCCGCCGGCTTCCGGGTGGATCGGCAGAATCAGGAAGAGATTCTCCTTTTCGCAGCCTTCGAGAAGTTTCTTCTCCTGATAAGCGCTGTAAACCGGACCCGCCATCGTGAAGCCTGCCTTTTTCGCCGCCGCAATGTCGGCGGGCGCAAAGCCGGAGAACGGGAATATCCGGCCGCGCGGATAGACCTGGTCCGCCGGAAGTCCCTTTCCCGCATCGTAACCCGGTGCAAAGAAGTTGCCCGGCTTTCCCTCCGCCGTCTCCACCTCCATCGCCGCGGCTGCCGCCGAGAGCGCCACCGCCGTCAGCATCGGGAGCCATCTCATCATCCGCTTCATCATCGGGTCCTCCGTTGTTCTGGTTTGTGGACACTGTCCAATTTCTAGGATAATTATACCCGATTTACCATGAAATGTCAATAGTGAAAAGAAAAATTTTTCCGATTTTTGCACTCGTCCGGGAATTTTTGCCCGTTGTCCAGATGAGTGATCAGCCGATGATCTCCCGGATGCTGGAACGCTCGACAAGTTCCGGCTTGAATTCGAGCGATTCCGGGCGTTTCCCGGTCGCCACCCAGGAGCGCAGAAGTTCCACCGCCGCTTCGCCCTGAGCGCGCAGCGGTTCATCGAAGGTGGTCAGACCGTTCGCTTCGGCTCCCTTCCAGGAGTGGTTGTCGAATGAAATGACCGAAATATCTTTCGGGATAACGAGTTCCAGACGTTTTGCCGCTTCGTACAGCCAGCTTGCCCGGTAATCCCGGACCGTGAAGAAAGCCGTCGGCAGCTCCCGTCCCCTTAGTTTCCGCACGAGCACTCCGACCTGGTCTGCCGCCTGCTCGTAGCCGAGTCCGGAGATGACCCACTCCGGATTCAGAAGGACATTTTCCTCGGCAAGTGCACCGCGGAATCCCGCAAGCATTTCGGAATAAAGAAAATCCTTCTCCGATCCGGCAACGATCCCGATCTTCCTGTGCCCCCGCGCGACCAGATGTCGTACCGCCGCCCGGGCAAGAGCCCGATAGTCGACGAATGTACGCACCGCATTTTCATTCCCCCTGTGGTCGGAGGCGATTACACACGGAACTCCAGCTTTTTCCAGCGGAAGGCATAACTCCTTGAAGTTGCTGCATTGAAGATAAATCATCCCCTGGATTTCTCCCGCCATGCAGCGGGCGATGATCTCGTCGGTCATGCGCCCGGAATCCGAGAAGGAGACGTACATCTCGCAATTCTTCTTCTCCGCTCCCGCTGCCACTCCCTGAAGCAGTTCGGCCGTCACCGGCAGATAGCGGAAGGTCCCATAATCCGAAGGGCGTACGAAAAAGCATTTGAGCGTATTCCGGTCCGCACCGTTTTCCAGCACCAGCGCACCGCAATTCGGATAGATCCGGATCAATCCCTCCTCCTGCAACAGTTTCAGGATATTGTGAACCGAACTCTTCGAGATGTCCAGCTCCCGCGCCAGCTCCCTCGCTGAAGGAAGATAAGTCCCTGCCAGATAATGGCCTGAGAGAATCGCCTCGCGCATCTGCGCGCGACTGCCGTTGGTTTTGCTCTTTCTGATCGTCATGATTTGCCCCTTCTGCTGCGCTTTTCAAAATACTCTTTTTTTCATGAAAATCAATCTGTTTTGGTGGACATTGTCCAGAAATTTTCGTTTTTTTGATCAACCGGGGTTGACATCCGCGAAAAAACAGAGTATAATGGACATTGTCCAGTGTTTTGTTTTAAAATGGACACTATCTATTGTTTCAGACGGAGGAGGTGCGGATGAAAACGGGAAGCGACGAGGGCGTCCTCATGGAAAACGGCCGCAGATACTACACGGTCGGAACGCTGAAATACACGATGTTCGGTCTCTTGAACCTCTTCATCTGGATGCTGTGGGGGGATTTCTGTTTCACGCTCATGGAGACGCTGATCCCTTCGCTGCTGCCGATCTTCATGGAAAAGCACGGTTCGTCGAATATGCTCATCGGCCTCGTTGTCGGGAGCATTCCGGCGGTGCTGAATTTGATCATCAACCCGATTGTGAGCACGCGCAGCGACCGGACCCGCACCCGGTGGGGGAGGCGGATTCCGTATCTGTTTTTCGCGAGTCCGTTCGTCACATTGTTTCTGATTCTGCTTGGGTGGAGCGACCAGATCGGCGCTTTTTTGAACGACGCCGTCCTCGGCGGGACATTCTCCACGGCCGGGGTGATTCTCGGCTGCATCACGTTGTTTGCAATCGGATTCCAGTTCTTCAACATGTTCGTCGCTTCGGTCTTTTATTACATCTTTGCGGACGTGGTTCCGAAGCAGTTCATGGGGAGATTCATGGCGCTCTTCCGCATGGTCGGGACGGTTGCGGGCTTCATCTATCAGCGCTTCATCTTCAAACATGCCGGCGAGCACATGTCGTGGATCTTCACCGGGATCGCAATCATTTATCTGCTTGCGTTTCTGCTGATGTGCTTCTTCGTGAAAGAGGGGGAGTATCCGCCGCCGGAACCGAAGAAGAACAATATGATTGTGACCTATTTTCGCGAATGTTTCAGCCTCCCGTTCTATCGCTGGTTCTTCCTCGCCATGGCCTGCAACGAGGCCTCCATGATCTGCCGGACCATGTTCAACTTCCTCTTTGCGAACAAGGAACTCGGACTCTCGTTTGAACAGTACGGCAACATCATGAGCGTCAATATGGTGATCTCCTTCTTCCTGCTGATCCTGATGGGATTCCTCGTCGACCGGTTTCATCCGCTGCGAACCTACATTGCGGGCGCCGTACTCATCATCTGCGCCAATGTTTTCGGGTTTCTGTTTGTCTGGGACTACATGTCATTCTTCATCGTTTCAATCCTGATTGCCGTGGTTTACGTGATTCAGACCGCGAGCAAGCTGCCGATGTTCGTCGCGCTGCTCCCCGGACAGAAGTACGGGCAGTTCTGCTCCGCGAACGCGATGGTCGTCTCCATTTTCCTGATTATCGCCAACGGGGCGGGAGGAAGATTCATCGACTGGTTCGGATACCGTTTTATTTTCGTCTGGGATTTCCTCTTCACCGGGCTCGGGCTGATCGGACTTATCATGGTCTACCGCGTATGGAAACGGCGTGGTGGCAGAAAGGGATACACCGCCCCGGAAGCGGGGCAGTGACCCCTCTCCGCGTGCGGAACGCGATGCCGCAGGAGAGGGGATTTCCGGAGTGACGGGACGCGTCAGAACCGCTTCCTGCGTCGGTGCCCGAGGATGACTGCGAGCAGCGCGACGATGATGATTCCGAGAATCACGCCCGTTGCGGCACGGCGGTCGCCTTCGTCCGGTTTCGGCGGCTCGATCGTCTCCTCTTTGAGTTTTTGTCCGCTGACCTCCTCGACCTCTCTCTTCTGCCGGTCGAGAGCGTGGGCGATCTGCTGCTCGTATGTGCGGCGCAGTTCGGGGTCTTTGAGCTGTTCCCGGATCATCTCGCGCAGTTTTTCGTTGCGGGTCGGGGGCAGATCGAACTTTTCCATGAGTTCGACGTGGGTTTCGGCGAGCTGCCGGACGGTTTCGGCGTCAGCCTTCCAGTACCCCTTGCGGACCGTCTCAAGCATGACGGAAGTCATCTCCTGAAGCGCAGCCGGATTGTTGTCTTCGAAAAACTTGCGTATTTCAAGCCCGAGCTTGTCGTCGATGTAGACCTCCTTGTACTCCTGCCAGAGATGATCTTCCAGCAGACCCGGTTTCATGACCTCCCAGCCGAAGCTGTTGCGAAACACTTCGACGAAGCTGCCGGTCGCGGGAGCTCCCTCTTTCATCATCTCCCTGATGTACTTCGGGTTCAGCACCGTGCTGCGCGCCTCGACCATGGCGGCCTCGCCGGCCTCCTGAACCCGGGCGCGGCCCGGCGTGCGCAGATCGTTGAAGTAGGCGCCGGGATCTTTGCCGGTCACATGGCGCGCCGCCAGACTCAGTCCCCCGGTGAACTCATAGACGTGGTCGAGCGAGAGCGGCCCCCAGCTGTTCGACGAGCGTGACTGTACGACCGTGTCGGTGTTTTCGAGTGCGGCCTGGAAAACGCCGCCGACATGTTCTCCCCAGTGCTCCTCCGTGTAGAGCGCCCCCATGTTGTTGAGATAGAGTTCAGCGATCTCTCGGGTGTCTTCCCATTTCCCGCTGTTCTGCACCATGCCGGTGGCGCCCGGACCGAAGTTGCCGTTCACGCCGCCGAAGAGCCGGGCATGGCTGTACGACTTCGCCTCCTCCGGCGACATGCCGTTGGCGATCAGCGCTTTGACGACAGCCAGGGATCCTTCGCGCACGAAGTTTCCGAATTCACCCTCCGGATCAGTTGCCGCGAGGCGCACCGCCTTGTCGATGAGGCGCATGCGGCTGGTCGCAGCGCCCCGGAACTGGCCGGAAGTCTGGATCACCACATCGATACGCGGGCGTTTGAGTTCCGACATCGGGATGAGCCGCACGTCCTGCACCCGGCCGCGCGAATCCCAGATCGGTTCGACGCCGAGCAGGAAGAAAATCTCCCCGATGTTCGTTCCCTGCGTGCGAATGAACTCCCCGCCCCAGAGCGAGAAGCCGACTTTTTTCGGATATTCGCCGGTGGTTTTGAGTTTTTCGGCGATGAGCGCTTCCGCGAGCTGCCGGCCGACGGCGTAGCTTTCACGGGTCGGGGTCCGTTCCGGGTCGATGCCGTAGAGATTTTTCCCGGTCGGGACTGTATCCGGATTCAGAACCGGGTCGCCGCCGGAGGTGGCGGCAAGATAACCGCCGTTGAAGGCGTTGACAATCGCATCGAGTTCCGCCGGAGTCGATTTCAGCAGATCGGCGCGGGCGCGGAATGTGATCTCCTCCGGCTGCGGTTTCATTTTCGGTGCCGCTGCCGGAGTCCGGCGCATTGTTCCGTCACCGCGCATTTTTTTCATGGCGGCCATCATCTCCGGCGGGATGTCGCGGCCGTCGGGGAGTTTGCCGCTCTGCATCATGCGGCGCATCTCATCGGTTTCTGCCGACGGATGGGGGGCGGAAGGTACAGGGGGTGGGGAGGAGACGCGTTTGAATTTCTCCGGATTCTTCAGCGCTTCCCGGGCTCGCTCATGTGCCTGAGCCAGGTAGTGCCGAGTGAAAAAGTGGAGATCTTTTCGCTGTTCCTCCGTCACCTTTCCTGCTTCGAGATCGGCTTTGAAGAGCGCGTCCGCGATGGCGTCGACGGTCATGAGACGGGCGGTTTCATCCGCCTCTTCCGGCGTGTAGGGGCGGCCGATGACATACATGCCGCGATTGACCTTCGCATCCTGGATCTCGTGCAGGAAGTTGTGCAGTTTGCTGAAGTCCTCTTCCGTCGGCTTTCCGGAAGCGAATCCGGCGGAGAGTTTGAGGTCACGGTCGTAATGCTCCTTAGTGGCGATTTCGACGATGGACTTCACATACTCGGCTTTGAGCATGGCGTTTTCCGCGGTTTCGAGCTGGTCGAGTTTTTCGTGCAGCTGCGTGAGCGCACCGTAGCCGTCGGCCTGCATGAAGGGGGCGGTCAGATGGCTCACCATGGTGGCGTAACTGCGGCGCTTGGCAATTTGCGCCTCCCCGATGTTGTTGATGATGTACAAATAATAATGTGGAATCCCGCTCGCAAGCACGTCCGGCCAGTCGTAACTTGAGAGCGCCACCTGCTTCCACGGCGTGAATTCGAGACTGCCGTGAGTGCCGAAGTGCATCATCGCATCGGCATGGAATCCGTATCGGATATAGAGATAAGTCGCGATGTAGGTGTGCGGCGGCGACATTTTGACGCCGTGGATGAGTTTGCTCTCCTCCTCGCCCTCGCCGGGGAGCGACTGCGGCATCAGGATGATGTTGCCGAACCGGATCCGCCCGAGTTTCATGTTCCCCTCCGGGGTGCGGAACGATTTCCCGGGGAATTCGCCGTACCGTTCCACGACCGTCTGATAGAGATCGGCGGGCATGCTCTTCGCAACCCAGGCGCGGTACTCCTCCGGCGTGATCGTGACGCTCTGGACGCGCGGTGGATTCTCTGCGCCTTGCACGACTCCGGCGTTGGTGCCGAAAGCGGCTTTCCCCGCTTCGATTTCGCGATTCAGCTCCTCGGCGTTTTCGGGGAGGGGGCCGGTGGTGTAGCCTTCGGCCTGCAGGCGTTTCAGCACGTTCAGCACCGATTCCGCAACGCCGAGCCCAGCGGTGGCTGCCTCTTTGCCGACGGAGCCGTAGTAGATGATCGCGATCTTCTTGTCGGCGTTCGGTTTGCGTTTCAGGTCCGTGGTTTTCTTCACGAGTTCCGCGAACCGTTCGAGCCGCTCCGGAATCATGCGGAACTCATAGAGTCCGCGCCGGTTGCGGAAGAGCGCCGAGAGAACATAGGGAACCGCGCCGCCGTCGAGCTCCGGCATCGTGATGCTCTGGCTCAGCATGCCGCCGGTCATGCCGCGCTGGTCGCGCAGATACTCTTCGTAAGGGGCGTTGACCTTGATCGGGCAGAGGAGCGGGACGTTGTGTTTCTTCAGAAGTTCGACGGTTTTCTCCCCGAGACGGCCGTGCGGCTGGTAGATGACGAGGTCGGGCCGGACTTCGCCGAAGATCGGTTCAAGCCCCCGCATCCCGCTGATGCCGACGACATTGAGCCCTTTCTTCTCCAACGCGCCGATCAGCTCTTCAATCGCACCGCCGCCGTTGCCGGAGAGGATGCACACCGTCGCGGCATCCGGCTTGTGGCGGCCGCTCTTCTGATACCAGGCAAGGTACTCCCGGTAACTTTTGAACGCATCCTCCTCGGCGATGTGGAAGAAGGGGCGGTACTCCGGTTTTTCGGGCGGCTCCGGCTTCGGGGCGTTGATCCGTTTGCCGTCGACATCGTAACGGATGAAGTCGAGCATTCGCCGGAAGTTCTTTTTGCCTCCGGAGAGATATTCCGCGAGAGTTCCGCGCTGTTGTTCCGTCAGAGTGCTCAGCGCGGTCTCCTGCCGGGTCGACGCGGTTGTATAGACCGGCTTTTTCAGGTTCGCGAGAAGCAGCTGCTGCTCTTCCGTGAAGTTCAGTCCCATGCCGAAGAAGAGGATGAAGTCGTAATTCTTCAGCTCTTCGCCGCTTTTCTCCGTCCACTTCAGCGCGTCGACGCGGATCGCGGGATTGATCTCCTGATCGAGCAGCGGAGCGAGAATGTATTCCGGGTAGTTTACGAATGCGACCCGGGTTTCCGATCCGTAGTGGTGGTAAATGCCGAATGCTGCGGCAATGAGAGCGATCGCTGCTGCGAGCGCAAAATAGTTCCGATTCCATTTTCGCATGGTTCAATTGTCTCCTTCCGGAACGTAGATGACCTCGCCGGATTCGAGGCGGTAGGCGATGCCGACGCGCTGACCGCGGCCGGAGCCTTCGCTTTTTTCGGATTTGTAACGGGTGACTTTGTTGTCCTTCTTGACGATGATTTCCATATCGGGAGTTCCCGCGTTTTTGACGAAGGTCGCGTCCTCGGCGGTCAGAAATTCCGTCATGCGGCTCTGGATGGCGAATGCGACCATCAAGGCGACGGCGAAGACCATCGCCGCATCGAAGAGATTCATGAGGCTCGAACGCGGATCGACTTCATCTTCATCCCGGAAGAGGTCGTTGTAACGGCGCTTTTTCATCGGTCGGCTTCCTCAAGACGGCGGTCAAGGACATATTGCAGATTCGAGATTTCCTCCGCGAACCAGTGGCGTTTGACCGAGTAAACCAGCAGCCCGATCCCCGCCACGAGGCATCCGACCACCGTGGTGGCAAAGGCGATCTGCATGTTGTACGCCATGGAGTTGATGTCTCCGGAGGCAAGTCCCGCGAGCGCCGGACCCATTGGAATGAGCGTCCCCATGAGTCCGAGCATCGGGCCGACCTTGGTCAGAAATTTCGCACGTTCGAGTTCCCGTTCATATCCCTGCTGGATTTCGGCGATTCTCTTCTCGCATTCAAGCTCGTTCCAGCCGAGAGCGTCCAGTTCCGCGAGATGGCAGCCGAAGATGCTCCCCTCGTCGAAATCGGCCGTGTCGACGCCGGGCGAAGTTCGAATCCGCCTCAGGAGTTCATTGCGTTTCCTGCGCTGCTGAAGCAGAATGAGATAGGCCGAGAAGAACCCTCCCAGCGAGACGAGAGACGCGATCATCGCCGCCAGCAGCAGCACAATGACCGGCAGAAGCAAACTGTTCGAAATCCAGTTAAGAATTTGAGTGACGGTTGACATGACATTTTTTCCTTTTATAGTTGAACCAAATGGCAAAGACGATCATACTCAGAAGCACCGGGACGGCGAGGAGTCCGAAGACCGCAAGCGGTTCGGAGAGCGTTTCTTCTCCGGCGGCGGGAATCAGCCGGGCGGTCGCCGCAACCGGCAGAAACACCGCGCCCAGCAGCAGAACCCATTCCGCGTGCAATGCGAAAAGAATCCGGGCTTCCCGGTCGCGTCGCATCAGACGGATCAGTTCGGTTGTCGCGATTCCGCCCGCGGGCAGTGCTGCGGCGAGGATCCAGGTGATATGGCGAAACTCCATACCGGGAAACTCGTTGAACAACCGCATCTGCAGATAGAGCGCTCCCGCCGGAAGCAGTGCCGACGGCAGAAATGCCGGGAACTTCCAGCGTTTGAGCGGTTCTCCGGATTCGTATTCCGCCAGCAGAGAGATTCCGGCGATCAGCGAAAACAGCTCCTGTATGACGACCAGCGCGCACCAGTTTTCCAGCCTCGCCGCTCCGGAGAGCGAGGCCGTCACCGCCGCGAGGCTCGTTTGTGCGATCCGCTCCTCGAAGAGGAACGGCAGCGGGATGAGCAGCGCCGCCGTCAGAAACTCCCAGCGCCGCGGCAGCAGGGCGAGTTTACAGAAACTCAAAAACGCCGCCGCAGCGAGGACTGCGGAGAGAAACAGCGTCATAAGATTCTATCCTCCAGATATTTTTGATTCATTGATTCTCCTCGGGTGTGACGAAGGTGAAGGAGAGAAATTTCCAGCTGCCGTCGTTTGCCCGGCGGCAGATCGCCGTACCGATTTCGCCCCGCGCATTTTCCAGATGGAGACGGCATCGCTCCGGTTTCGCTTCATAACTGTGGATTCCGGTCAGATGAGTTTCCGACGAGCTGAATTTCCGCATGGCGTACCAGGAGCTCGCGGTCTTCCGGGCGCGCGGATCTTCGCAGTGCCGGGCAAATTCCGCTGCCGCTCCTTTTCTGGCATATCCGGAAAGCGTTTCGATGAATTTGTCCGCTTCGGCGTGTTCTTCCGGGGAGAGTTCGCGCAACCGGAACTCCTCCGGCGTTCGATCCGTCGAAAATGCGTGAATCACGACGGCAACCCCGATCAGGAGAAACAGTATTGTACCGGTTTTCTTTGCGTTTGACATTGTGTTTTTCCTTATATTTCAATGAGTTCGATGGAGTCTGGATAGAGGTGGTTGAAATATTTTTCGTTTTCGTCCGGATCACGGAAACAGCCGTAGAGATTGACCGCGTCGCCATCGCTGAACAGTTCCGACGTGACATGTCCGTCCGCCCAGGAGATGTTCGCTCTGCGCTGATGGCGGAAACCCGTCGTTCCGTTCGTATGACCCATTCCGTAACCGTATGGACAGAGGATCGGCCCGGTGACGTTATCCGCCTGGATCTGGCTGTCTCCGAACATCACGGTCTCCGTCGGATTCTTCACTTTCGCCGGTTTCGTCACTCCGTTGCTGATCTGACCTTGAAAGTATGCCTTTGTCGAATATTTCCGGCAGGAGTAACCGTAGCCGCCGAGAGAATCCATCTTCGTCATATCGCCGGTCTGCAGTCCCGCCGTCGCCGCGAACGTCGGGCAGATGATCGCCCGCGGTGTACTGCCGTAATAGGGGAACAGCGGCCCGGCCGTATAGTCGTAATGGCCGCCGCTCCCTCCCATCCCGCCGGCGCTGTTCACTCCGTACCAGTAGGTTGTCGAACTCTTTCCCGCACGCACCTTTACGTAGACTTCATTGTCGGCCGTGTACATGATGTTCGCCGCTGTCAGCTGTTTCAGCCCGTTCAGGCAGGAGGTCGCCCGTCCCCGTTCCCGCGCCTGATTCAACGCCGGCAGCAGCATGCTTGCGAGAATCCCAATGATCGCTATCACAACCAGAAGTTCAATAAGTGTAAAATTTTTCTTTCCCCGGATTATTTCCGGCTTGACAGGGAGTTCAGGGTGTGTCATGATAGAATTTCCTTTTTTTGTGATGATTAGTTCAGCCTAATTCACTGGGCAAAAAAATAAGTTTGGGAGAAATATAGCATCGGGGTAAAAGAAAAGCAAGCGGGGAATTAGATTAATCTAATTTTTTTTGACGGAAGCTGATCACGACCGGTCGATGAACCATTGATCGGGGAGGGGGGAGTTATTGCGACGCCGTCTGAGGAGGAGCGGAATCTCTTTTCGCGCAGATGAATGCATCCAGGCGATTCAAGACCATGTGATCCCTGTCCCGGAAAAAAACGGTTTGAAACCAGAGTGAATCGGCAGTTTCGCACTGGTTTTCCAAAAACAGGCGATTGTTTTCGATTCTGCAGGATCCGGCGTATTCCGCGTTCAATGTTTCTGCTCCTTTTCCGGCAAAAGAGAAGTTGCCGTCCGGGGAGAAAACCAGTTTGAATGGAGCGACCCTCTCTTCCCCGGTCTTGAAATTCTTTTGAACCAGGGACCAGGTGCCGACCTGCCACTCTGCCGTCAGAAGCTGTTCCGGATGGCGGCGTTCAAGGCGGAAAACCAGATCCGGCTGAAACTCATTTCGAAATTCGATCCCGGTTTCGTCGAAGCGGTCGGCGATCAGGCCGCGTTTTTCCGCCGGAGTTTCTTCGGAATTTTCCCGTTTCGTCTCCGGGAGAAGAAGAATCAGTTGCCGCCGGTGATAGATCAGCCTGCCCGGGATGCGTCGTTTCGCCGATCCCGGCGTGATGGTCTCCACGATTCCATCGGTCGAAATGGAGAACCGATCATCCGCCAGCAAATTTTTTTCTCCATGGTTGACAATGTAAGCATCCCATTCGCCGACAAATTCCTGCGGAATCTTCTCCGCCACAGATCCGGCAGCCACGGAAACGACGGCGAGCAGAAGAGAAAGACCGAACATGCGCTTCATGATGCTGTCTCCCCGGGAACAGAATCAAAAATCGGGGAGCGAGATCTCCTCGCTCCCCTGCTGGAATGCGGGTTGTAACGCATTCGGAACAACGTCATCCGTCAGAACCACCAACCCGACTGGGAGACGGTTGCATCAAAAAGCTTGTGCGGGACAACGAATTTGTCCATCACGACGACTTCGCCCTTGCCGTTGATGTAGAACGGCATAGGCTTCACGATTTCCACTCCCGTCAACGTTGCGGGGAATCCGGTGACCTTGACGTTCATCTTCTTGAACACAAAGTAATCGTCGGTCTGGATTTCATAACGGGCTGCGACAACGGCATCGCACTTGCTGGATGTGCAGGCATTGTAGAACGCCGCCCTGGCCGCGATCTCCTTGGCGTTCGGAAGCCAGGCGAAGAGCGCTCCGAAAACGCTGTCGCTCGCGCTCAGCGTCGCATTATCCGCAAACGCCGAGGTGTCGCCCCAGGCAAAAAGGCCGAACAGAACGTTGACCTGCGCCTGTCCGCTGACCCGTTCCTTCTCGTTGACCTTGTACAACGGACGATAACTGTCGACCGGACCAACCGTGGCAGGATACACATTCATGCTGCCGGCATCGCTGGTGTTGATGGAAGTACAGCCGGCAAAGAACAGTGCCGCCGTCGCGAACAGTGCAAGAAGAACAATTTTTTTCATCCCTACTCTCCTTTTTTTATCCAGCCTTTCGTCTTTTCCGGCCGGGACTGGTATACTATAGGACCAAAAAAAAATATGTCAAGATTGATAATTTTATTTTCATAATTAATAGTTGATAATTTCCCGGCTTTATGATCGAAGAAAAAATGCGCGCATCGTTGTCCGAAGCATTGCGCTGCGGGTTCGGACAGCGCAACATTCGAATCGTGGCAGAGAGGCGCCGGCCGAAATCTCTTCCGCAAGGGGGGCGGAGGATCGACGCACGACACCGGAGGAAAATTAGTTTCCGGTTAAGCGATTCCCGATTCCCGTTGCTTTTCTCCAGATATTCCGCAATGGTATTGTAATGGTATTATGTGGATATACTTTTATCTGACTTTTGTTCTATTCTGCTATTGACTTTTGATTTCGTCTTGCGGTATAATTAAAACAACACAATCGATCAGAAACAGATGAGAGGCGCAATACATGAATGCCGCTTTTGCCAATCAAAATAAAAACGAATTTGTCTATCGTTCCCTTCTGGATGCCATTCGGCGTGGAGTTCATCCGACTGGATCGCGTCTTCCGAGCGAACGGGAACTGGCGGATCAGTACTCTTGTTCCCGCATCACGATCCGGCATGCGCTGGAGCGGCTCGAAGAGAAGCAGGTGATTCGACGACTGCAGGGGAACGGCACCTTTGTGAACGGAGTGGATCCCTGTCCCTCCGCCGATTTCCGGGTCGGCCTGATCCTGGACTCCGAAGAGGATGAACTTTATAACGACCCCTGGTTGTCCGAGCTGCTCTACGGCATGATTTCCGCCGGAGGCAGACAACCGTTCGTCATCAGTCTCATTCCGGTTTCCAGAACCGGGACGGTTATGGAGACGCTGGCGAAACGGGGGCAGGAGCTTCATGACTACAACGGCTTCGTCGCGGCGAGGAACCTTTCGGCGGAAGAGATCGAAACGCTCTGCACGCTCGATCTTCCTTTCGTATTGCTTCAGAACGAAAAACTCAAGGGCTCCCACTCATACATCTCCATCGACAATGCGCAGGGTGCGTACCTGGCTGCGGCACATCTTCTTGCGATCGGATGCCGCCATTTGTTTTTCATGCTTCCGGAACAGTTGCCGCAGTACCAGGACCGGGTGAAAGGCTTTCAGCAGGCGTTGCGGGAAAAGGGAATACCGTCCGGTGAAGAGGATTTCGTCCTGCGGGTCGGCGTGGATGACTGCGCAGATGCGGAACGGCATATCGAAAACCTTCTGGCCCGGAAAATTCCGCTTGACGGGCTTCTTCTCGGCAGCGATGGCTGCACGTACAGTGCGGTGACCACGCTCCGGAAACATGGGGTTCGGATTCCCGAGGACGTTTCCGTCGTGATGTGGGACGATTTTCCATGGGTCTCGAAAGTGTTGCGCTTGCCGCTCACCGTCGTTCGTCAGCCGTTCCGGGAACAGATCGTCTCCGCGATTGAGATTTTGATGTCTCAGCGTGGTTCGTACAAGCCTTCCAGCATCCAGCGGATCATTCAGCCGACGCTGATCGTGCGCTGTTCCTGCCGGACACCGAACAACAACTGAGCGAAACCTGTACCAAAATAAACAGTAAGGGGTTCAACATGAATATATTGAGAACATTCCTGACTGCCGCGCTGGCGGCGGCCGCCGGGGCAGCCATGGCCGCGGAGGATCTCATCGTCGAGATCGAGATGCCGCCGCGGGAGAAAAAACATGAGCTCTATTCCGGGGTTCAGGACATCTCCATCAAGGGGAACTCCTTTTTTCGCGACGGGAAGCCGTATTTCGTCTCCGGAGCCTGGTAGCTCGACATGGAGGCGCCGGTCTGGAAATTCCGCCTCTTCGGGGTCGACGTCTGCAGCTACAATCCGGAGTTTATCTTCACCTGTTACGGACTGACGAAGGGAAAAGACGGCGTCAAACGGCTGCAGCTGCGGGCAAATCCGTGGTTCGAGGCGATGATGAACCGTTTTCTGGCCAACAAGGTCAACTTCTGGCAGGAGCACAAGGCTGCCCAGATCTCCTATCTGACCGAAGATCCGAATTTCAAGGAGGCTTCCGGCGGCGGCCATTTCGTCGCATTCGATCCTCATCATCCGCTCGGAATTCCGCTTTACCGGGAACTGTACAAAACCTGGATGCGGTACACGCAGAACTATCCGATCTTCTGCTACGAGCTCTTCAACGAGTTGAGCTACAACAACACGCATCCGCTCAGCCGCAATGCCTTCCGGGAGGCGATGAAGAAAAAATACGGAAACATTCAGGCGTTGAACCGCGCCTGGAAATCCAACTTCTCCTCGTTCGACGACGTCGATGCGCCGGGATACCTCTCCGACCACGGAAAAACCGAAATCGGGCGGGACAAATTTTACGAGGAGGGGTGCGCGAAATATCCTGCCCTCATGGTGGAGTGGCAGCATTTTCAGGAAGCTCGCTGCGCGGAAGCGGTCAAAACCCTGATGCCGATCATGCGCTCCTATGATCCCGATCCGAAGGTTTTCTCCACTCTGCAGTCGGAGATGGCCTGGTGGATGGATCACACCGGCAGCGGAGTCGGAACCGAGGCGATGACCTCGGTATCGGACTTCTACTCGCATGAAATCGGAACCGGATTGATCGAAAGTGGAAATTACCGCAGCTATCCCTACGCCGCGAAAATGATCCGCACAGGCTTTGTCGGCGACCTGGTTCGCGGCTTCAATCCGAATCGCCCGATTTTCAACGCCGAGGCGCCCTTCGGAATCGTCTCCCGCGGCGTAACCGAGGACGAACTGCGTCAGAACGATTATGCCGACATGACGAACGGCTGGAAATTTTACGACGCAACCACGGCCGCTCCGGAAAACTGGAATGCCGAAACGCTCTCGCTTGAGAAATGGGGAGAGATCCGCGTTCCGGCCATGTGGGGGCAGTGCGGATATGAAAACTGCCAGGTCGGACTTTACCGCAAGGATTTCACCCTCAGTGGCGATCAGCTCTCCGGCAAAGTCTATCTGAACGGCAAGGCTCTGGCTGACTCCGGTGAAATCTACGTCAACGGAAAACTCGCCGGAAAGGTGTCCGGATTCAATACGGCATTTACGCTGGATATCACCGGATTTGTGAAGGAGAAGAACTCCATCGCCATCCGGATTGTCAATCGCTACTTCCTCAACGGCATGTACTACGGCGGCATCCGCGGCTTCGTTTCCGTCAACGGCGCGCGGCTGATTCCGGACAGGGAGGCGGCGTTTGAGCCACGCCATTTCCGGACTTACTACTGGAGCCAGATGGCGCACGGCGCCATGAACGGCATCATGCTCTCCTACAATCCGCCGCAGCACACGATGGCGGCACGGTCGCTGCCGCTCATCAAACGGGAGATCGAAAACGTCGCGGATTTCCTCTATCTGCCGGAAAACCAGCCTGTTCCGGAAGTCGCGATGCTCTATCCCTATGAATCCATGCACACCGTTCTGCACAAGGACTATACGGAACGTCTGGAAGGACCCGCCACCATCAACATTCTGCCGTGGTACACGCCCTTCCTGTTCCACGGCAATTCGCCGGCGGTCCTGCTGCCGGAGGTGTTCTCCCGGACCGGGGGACGCGGGTTGAAACTCCTTGTCGCTCCCAATCATCTGCGCTTCGAGCCGGAGAGTTACAAGCAGCTCTGCCGCTTTGTGGAAGAGGGCGGGGTGCTGGTCACCAACTATGATTCGTTCACCGTCAACGACGAAACCCACGCGGATTTCGATTCCTCGCCGCTGACGGGCGTCACCTTCGGGGCGTCGTTGAAGAAGCCGGAATACGAACTGGCCGGAATCGGCAAAGGGCAGCTCGAAATTCGTCATCTCGACAAGAGCTTCGGGCGGGAACTCATTCCCGGCAAAGCTCAGGTGTTCCGCAAATATGCCGACGGCCGCCCCGCGGTGACGGTGAATGGGTACGGCAGGGGGAAAGTTTATGTGATCGGAGCCAATTTCCCGCATGATGTTCTCGGCAAACTCCTGCTCGAGATCGGGGACGGGCTCGATGTCCGTCGCTTTCTCCGGCTGGAACAGGCGGACAAGTCGTTCCTGCCGGAATTCATCGATCTCAAATGCTGGAGCGCCGCTGACGGCAGTCGCCTTGCATATGTTCTCAATTACGATGTGTCCGGTTCGGCGAAGTTGCACATTCCCGGATTGAAAGGGGAATACCGCATGCGCAACGTCGAAAACGCCCGTCCGATTCCGTTGCCATCTGGCAATGAGTTTGGGACGGAGCAGGAGCTTTCCGCAGGCATTCCGATGCGGGTGGAGCAGTTTTCGCCGGTCGTCGTTCTGCTGGAGCCGGCAGGAGCCGCTCCCAGGACGTTCCGGGGAATCGCCCCGACCCGGCTCGCCATGCTGAACAAGCTCTGGGTCAAGCCGGAACCGGTTCCGGGCGGGCCGCGGATCGGATTCACGCCGCTGGATGTGATGAATCCGACGCACGGCACCTTCCCGACCGCATTGCAGCTCGCTGCGGACAACGGGTTCAACGTGGAGAATCTGCCGGAAGACACCCGGTTCGAAAATCTGGATGTGGTCATGTATTCCCATCCGCGGCTCGAGTGCCGGAATCCGGACGATCTGCTCGACTTCGTCCGCAACGGCGGCGGACTTTTGATGATGGGCAGCGGCGCCCTGACTTACCACGTCATGCCCTCCAACGGCAAAATTCTGAAGGAGCTCGGGCTGGAACAGGCGTATATCCCGGCGGCGCTCTACAATCCGAAGCCGAACCTTCCGGACGAGGATTGCCTGAACGTCCGCTGCCGGATCATCTCGGGGCATCCGGTCACGGAAAACGTCAATGAATTTGTCACCGCCGGCGCGGGAGTGCTGAACCGGTTCCCGCGGAATGCGCATGTTCTGCTCCGGGCGCCGAAGGACGATCCGTCTTATCCGAACCGCCCGGTAGCGGTCGCGTTCGAATACGGCAAGGGCCGGGTAATCTACATCTGCGACTACTGGTTCGTGCGTCCGCTGCATATCAATCGCGGCGATGACGCGCAGTTCTTCCTCAACGCGCTGAACTGGCTCGCCCGGCGTGATTCAAAGCGGCTTTCCTCAGCCGATCTCGAAAAGTCGCTCTACATTACGAAGGAACTTCTTGAGAAGGCGGAGGATGAGGAAGCGCACGGAATCACGACCTTTGAGGCGCCGGCGGAGAAACCGTCGATTCTTGGAGGTTCCGATTTTTCCAAAACAGAGGGATTGCGGGGAGGCGATCCGATCGTCGACGCGATGAAAAATTTCTGAAAAAGCGACCCAATCAACATCATAGGAGATGATACGATGAAAAAAGAATTTCTGTGTCTGGTTTCCGTTCTGGGGCTTTTCGCTCTTCCCGCCGCCGAAATCACCTCCCCGTCGGGGAACGAAGGGCAGGGGGCGGAGAGCATCGAGAAAAGTTGCGACAACAACCCCGGTACCAAGTGGTACAGTGAATTCAACCGGGGACTTTCGTGGCAGCTGGAACTGCCGGCGGCGAAATTCCTCCAGTCCTACTCGTTCGTCTACGCCAACGACTATCCCGACCGTGATCCGAAATCGTGGATCGTCGAGGGCAGCCAGGACGGGAAGACATTCTCCAAGATCGGCGAAGTGCAGGATTATCCTTCCCAGCTGCGCCATGCGACGCGCTTTTTCTCCATCGACAATCCGGGGGACTACCGATTCTACCGGATTCAGTTCCTCGACAATCATGGCGACAACGGTTTCCAGATTGCGGAAATCGCCTTCAGTGACAACGAGGTACGGCCGGTTCAGAATGTGAACATTGCGACGGCGACCTCGCCTTCCGGCCATATCGGTAAAAAAGGCGAGGAGGTCGGACGGACCATCGACCGCAACAAGCGCACAAAGTGGTTCACGCCGTTCTGGCCGGGGCTTTCGTGGCAGCTGGAGCTGCCGGAAGCCCGGAAATGTACGCTTTACCGCCTGACCAGCGCGAACGATTATCCCCTGCGTGATCCGAAATCGTGGTATGTCGAGGGCAGCGTGGACGGCAAGGCGTTCACGAAGATCGCGGAAGAGAAGGATGTGACGTTCCAGTCCCGGCTTCAGGAGAAGGAGTTTCCCATCGCTGCTCCGGGGGATTACCGTTTCTACCGCGTCACGTTTACGGAGCTTGCTTCCGGCAACGACGGTTTCCAGATTTCCGAAATCGAATTCAAATAAGAGGTTCGAAAATGAAATCCGCTGCGAAATTCACCCTCATTGAGCTCCTCGTGGTGATTGCGATCATCGCGATTCTTGCCTCGATGCTTCTGCCGGCGCTGAACCGGGCGCGCGACGCGGCCAAAACCACAGCCTGCAAGAACAACCTCAAGACCATCGGCTCTCTCAACCAGCTTTATGTTGCAGACAATCAGGATTTTTTCGTCAAATGGACAGACAATCAGCGGGAAGCTTTTGTCCGACTTCTTTCGCGCGGTTATCTGGGACTGCCGGACAATGAGGACATTGTGTCGGACTGGACGACTTACAACGTCAATCCGAGGTTGAAAACGTGGATGTGTCCCGGGGCTCCGGACAGGTACAGCAGCCGTCAGTACAGTTACAATGCATTCGGTTTGGTCGAAAACATCAAGAAAATCACCGCGGCCCGCCGTCCATCGACAACCATGCTCTCGACCGACCTGCGGGAAGGAAACGGTAATTCATTCAATTACAACGATTTTTATAAAGCTCAGGATATGAGTTGGATCAAAGGACCGGATCGTCATTCTTCGACCAGCAACATCGCCTTTCTTGACGGGCATGTGGAGAACTGGCAGATTCACCGCGAATGGGCCGACGGTTGCGTGCCGCGCTGCCTGATCGGACTTTAAAACATGATTAAGAATGCGTGAACTTTATTTTCAAAACAACCGGATGGAACTCCGCTTCATTCTCGAACCGGAGTTTCGCCTGGAATCGATGAAAGATCTCCGCTCCGGCCGGATCGTATGCAGCGGGGATTCCGGGACGCTCTATGCCGACCGGAACCGGCTGCCCGCCGCGAGGTTCGAGTCCTGCAAACAGGAGGGGAATCATTATACGCTGTGTTATCGAAGCGGAGACGTTTCGATCATCCGCGAATTGTTTTTTTATGACGACGCTCCGGCGTTCCGATATTACGATACGCTGATCAACCACGGCGACTCTCTGGCGGGGATGTACTATTCCGGGCTTTTCCAACTGAAATGGAACGCTGCCGTGCAGCGGGCGGAATGCGTGCATTTCTTCGACTGCACCGATCAGTCGAACCACAGACTGCTGCGCATTCCGGCCCGGAAGGGGAAAAATGTCGGCGCCTATTTTCTGACCGACCGGCTCTTCTTCTACAAGGAGGGGCCGCAGCCGGACTGCCGTCCGATCAAAGGGGAATATGACTTTTTGTACGAGCCCGATGCCCGCAGCATGGAGATGGTCGGAATCGGGTTCGACAATCTGCATTCAGGTGAAACCCGAAGAGTGTTCGGTGTGGTTGTCGGACTGCGTGACGATTATGGATTGCAGCGCTATCAGGCGGAACGTTACGGTACGACGCCGCCGGAAGTTCTGGCCAACTCCTGGCCGGAACTGGAAACCGGGGTCAGCGAGGAAATCATTGCCCGGGAACTGGAGATGGCAGCGGAATCCGGTGTCGATGTGGTCTTTATCGATGACGGTTATTTCCGGGAGTTCATGGGAGAGATCGACACCGACAAATTTCCGAACCGGTTTTACGAACTTGCCCGGCAGGCGGAGCGATTGCATCTGCAGCTCGGGTTGTGGGTCAACCCGCTCGGACTCGACACCCATCATCCCCGCATGGAACTCTGGGACGGGGCCGAACGTGCCGACATCATGGAACAGGAGATCCACTGGAATTTTCTCGCCCGCACGGACGATTTCGTTCATACGGAGATGTACGGCGACTGCCGGGCGGAGCGCAGTTACAACCCGGTGGAGCTGCTCGACCCGGAGTGTTTCGAGTATATGAAAAACAAACTTGCCGGATATTACCGAGAATACGGCATCCGGCGTTTCAAATTCGATCTTTACCAGCTGACGGCCTTCAACACCATTCGCGGTGATGCGCAGCTCCACTACGAGGCGTACCGGCGGCTGATCGAAGAGCTGCGGCAGGAGATTCCGGAGCTGATCCTTTCCATGGACAGCACCCGGAGAAACCGCCCGACATTCGACTTTTCGCTCGATTTTGGTCGGATTTTCCTGGAGAACCGCGGTCGTGCCATTCCGGATCATCGTTACTATCATCCGTGGCGAGCCCTTGCGAATTTCCATCAAACGGCGCAATTTGTTCCTGCCCACCGGATCGAATTGGAAATGATGCCGCACGCGATGGATTATCCGCTCGAATACATTCTTGGAACGGTTCTGTTCGCCACGCCGCTTTACTGGGGGCTGATCGCCAACTGCCCTCCGGAGCGACGCGCCGGAATGAAACGCTTTTTCGCCGCTGCACGGCAGCTGCGCGAAGAACTGGCGAATTCGCTGGTCATTCCGCTCGGAGAGGCTCCGGAGGATGGCTCCTGGAGCGTCATTCTGGCCGTTCCTCGCGGCGAGGGAAGAACATTTCTGGCACTCTATCGCAATGGCGCCGCCGAGCCGGAATACCGTTTCACCGGTACGGCCGGTCTCCGGAGGGCCGAGCGGCTGCTCGGAAACGGTACGGTGGAACTGGATTCCACCGCGTTTCGATTCCGGGAAACCGAACCGTATGCGTTCTCCCTCTACACGGTGAGCTGAAGAGCCGACTTTTCTGATCGGGGAAGGGGGGCGTTTTCGCGGCATAGGAACGTTGAAACACCTCCGAACCGGCTCCGGACGCGTCATGGATCGTGCCGGTTCGTCCGCAGAACAGCGGGAATTTCGTCCGAACAGGTTGTGAGGCATTTGCACAAGGCCGGACCATCGTGTATATTATACGCCTTATTTTTTTATCAGGATACGTCAACGTAACCAGAACATAAGGTGTCATCGTGTCGATTTCGTGTATCGATGGAGTGGCGGCAGGAGTGTGGGGCGCCGGGGCGGCTGCCGCATTTCTGCTCGCCCGCAGACCCGGGCCGCCACTGTGGCCGGATGTGCGGCAATCTGGGTCGGAGTGCTGGCCGCTCTCTGCGGCCTGATCTGCCGCGGCGCCGCGCTGAACGGCGGTTTCGTCATTTTCTTTCAACTTCCGATCCTGGTGCTGGCCGCCGCCGGTGCGGTTCATTCGCCCGGTTACCTCAGGGGACACGGAGAAACACGCGCCGGAACGTACTGGGGATTTTACAATCTCACGGTGGCCGCAATGTACGGCGTGACGCTGGCGGAGAGTCCGTTCCCCTTTCTGGTGATGTGGGAAATCATGGGGCTTGCGAGTTTCGCCCTGGTCGCATTCGACCGCGAATCGCGTGAAGTTCTTCGCGCGGCATGGATCTATATCGCGGCCTGTCACGCAGGGGCGGCCGTGCTGATTGCGATGTTTTTTCTGGGCGGAACTCCGGAAACGGTTTTTGTTCTCGGTATGATCGGATTCGGGCTCAAGATCGGTTTCCCGCTCCTGCACATCTGGCTGCCGGAGGCGCACCCGGCAGCGCCGGCGCCGGTTTCCGCGCTGATGTCCGGGGCGATGATTCAGCTCGGATTTTACGGTCTGCTCACTTTCTGCACGACTTCGCAACAGCTGCAGGCGCTTTATGGCTGGACTCTGCTCGTCACGGGGATGACGGGAGCGTTCGGCGGAATGCTGTTTGCCCTCGGTCAGACCAACCTGAAGAAACTGCTCGCATATTCCAGCATCGAAAATATGGGGGTGATTGCAGTCGGATTCGGATTCGGATTTCTCGGTGAGGCCGGTGGAAATGCCGTCATGTCGCTGTTCGGGTTTGCGGGTGCTTTTCTGCATATGCTCATTCACTCGCTGCTCAAGGGAGGAGTTTTTCTCGGTGCGGGTTCGGTTCTGAAGGCGGAGGGGACGCTTGAAATGGACCGGATGGGCGGATTGCTCCGGCGTGCACCGTTCACGGGGTTCGTATTTGCAATGAACGCCGCCGGTTTGAGCGGGCTGCCGCCTTTCGCCGGTTTTCTGAGCGAATTTCTGATTTATCTGGCGGCGCTGTCCGGACTGGCGGCCGCGGATCATTACGGCGTTTTCGCCATATCGCTCGCGGCGCTGGTCGTTCTGGCGCTGACGGGAGGGGTTGCCGCAGCCGCTTATGCCAAAGCCGTCGGTGCGGTGTTTCTCGGAGAACCGCGTTCGAAGGAGGCCGCGGCGGCACACGAGGTGACCGTCCCGATGAAATGGGCGGCGGGAGGACTCCTGGCGCTGAGTCTGCTTCTCGTCGCGGCTGCGCCCCTTGTGATCGAATCTGGATTGCCGGAACGGTTCGGGGGAGGAGAGAGCGCCGCGATGAGCGAGTGTGTCGGTGTTCTGCGGCGGATCGGTGGTTTTTCGGGGACTCTCACCTTGCTGACGGCGGGACTTCTGGCGCTGCGTTTCCGGCTGCTTCCGCGCGGTCGGCACAGCCGGGTGGCGCCGACCTGGGATTGCGGTTACCACAGTCCGTCGGCCCGGATGGAGTACACCGGTACCGCGTTTTCACAGCCGCTCACGGACTTTTTTGCCGGAGTGCTGCGGCCGCGGATTGCGATCCAGAAACCGGATGGGGATTTCCCTGAGACCGCGTCGTTCGAGGAGCGGGTCGAGGATGGCGGAATGCGTTTCCTCTGGCAGCCGGTATGCCGGATTCTGTCGGAGGCGGCGCAGAAGATCCACGTTCTGCAATCCGGTTCTCTGCACTGGTACATTCTGGTGATGGTTCTTACGCTGCTTGCGATGCTGCTGTGGGCGTTCGTTTCTCCGGCCGGGATGGAAGGAGGATTGGGACGATGAATGGAGGTGCGGTCATGATCTGGATGATTTCGTTCGCACTGTCGCTGGTGCTGGCGCCGCTGCTGCCGGGGATCGTGAATAAGGTCAAGGCCTTCTTCGCGGGGCGTCGCGGTCCGTCGTTGTTCCAGCTCTACGTCGACCTGGCGAAACTTCTGCGCAAAGAAGGGGTGTTCAGCGCTACGGCCGGCGGGTTTCTGCAGCTTGCGCCTTCCGTTTCGCTGGGCAGTCTGCTGCTGGCGGCGGCGCTGCTGCCGCACGGGCTGGTGCGGTCTCCGCTGGGGTTCGGCGGAGACGCGGTGCTGTTCTTCTATCTGCTGGGTACGGCGCGTTTTGCGACGGTGCTGGGGGCGCTTGACACGGGATCGAGTTTTGAAGGGATGGGCTCTTCGCGGGAAATGCAGTTTTCCGCATTGACCGAAGGGGCGATTTTCGGTGTGATCGGTTTTGTCGCAGTGTTCACGGGAAATGCCGGTTTTTCGATGCTTCCCGCCGCGGGCGGTGGGGAGTGGTGGAGTGCCCATGCGGTTTCTCTGTTGCTGGCGGCGGCGGCGTTTTTTGTCGTTCTGCTGGCGGAAAACTGCCGCGTCCCGTTCGACGACCCCGAGACGCATCTCGAACTTACGATGATTCATGAAGCGATGATTCTGGATTACGCCGGCCCGGATCTTGCGTTGGTTCTCTACGGCGCATCGCTCAAGTTTTGGATGTTCGCGACGGTTCTGATGATGCTGATCCTGCCGTGGAACATCAGCGGCGGCTGGCTCGGGATGATCGGGTGCACGGCCGGGGTTCTGGTGACTGCCGCGGTGGTCGGTGCGGTGGAGTCGAGTATGGCGCGTTACCGTTTTCTAAAGGTTCCCTGGATGCTTGTGGGGGCGCTGGCGGTGGCGTTGCTCGGAATTTTTTTCCGGCTGGTTTTTGAAGGAGGTGTTCAATGACGGCGTGGTGTGAGGCGATCCTCGCTGCGTTTCTGCTGACGGATCTCATGCTGGCGGCGTCGAGCCGCCTGCTGCACTGCATCCGGATTGTGGCGGTGCAGGGGATTCTTCTGGGAATCCTTCCACTGGTGGTTCGTGCATGGAGCGAGGTTCATCCGGAACAGATCTGGGTTGCGCTTCTCAACATCGGGATCAAGGGGGTGGCGCTTCCGCTGCTGCTGATTCTGGCGATGCGGCAGGCTCGTGTGCGGCGTGAACTTGAACCGTTTGTCGGTTATTCGCTTTCGGTGGTGACGGTTCTGGCGCTGACGGGAATCTCGTTCTGGGTGGGGGCGCAGCTGCCGCCGCCCGGGGAGGCCGGCCTGAGACTCGCGATGCCGGTGGCGTTCTCGACGATGCTGACGGGGCTTTTCATGGTGACGGCGCGGCGCAAGGCGATCACGCAGGCGATCGGGTTTCTGATTTTTGAAAACGGCATCACGCTGTTCGGCACCGGGATGATGATCGAATACGGGCTGGTGGTCGAGCTCGGAATTCTGCTGGATGTGTTTGTTCTGGTTTTTGTGATGGGCATTGCGCTCTTCCAGATCAACCGGGAGTTCGAACACATTGACGCGGATAAACTCAACCGTCTCGGCGACTGGTCCGCGCCGGACGAGGCCGGTGCAGAGAGTCCGATCCATGCGGGAGAGAGAAAATGACACTCTGGTTTCCGATTCTTCTTCCGGCGCTGACGACGCCGGTGATTCTGTTCGCGGGGAGACGCAGTTCGCTCGCGGCCCGTGTTCTGCTGCTGCTTGCCGCTCTGCTGCATGCGGCATGCGTGATTGCGCTGTACCGTCTGGACGGACCGGTCGACAGCGGATATCTCGGGGTCGATTCTCTCGGGTTGTGGGTGGTGTCGATCACTTCGGTTCTGTTTTTGTGCGTGTCGGTTCATGCGTTTTTCTGGCTGCCGATGGCGAGGCGGTTCGAAGGAGGCGGGGACGGGCGTTCGCTGATGCGCGAAAATCTGTTCTGTGCGATTCTTCCCTGTTTTCTGAGCACGATGACGCTTGTGGCGCTCTCGCGAAATTTCGGTCTGCTCTGGGTGGCGGTTGAGGCGACGACGCTGGCGAGTGCTCCGCTGATCTGTTTCCACCGCTCCGCGGGGTCGCTGGAGGCGATGTGGAAATATCTGCTGATCTGTTCGGTGGGGATCGGTCTGGCGCTGTTCGGAACGCTGATGCTCGGTGTCGCGATCCGGCCTCCGGAGGGGGTGGCGCCGGGCCTCGGATTTGCCGTGCTCGGATCTGGATTCAATACGGTCAATCCCGCATGGTTCAAGGCGGCGTTCATCTTCTGTTTCGCCGGATACGGACTCAAGATGGGGCTTGCGCCGTTTCACACCTGGCTGCCGGATGCGCACAGTGAGGCGCCGTCGATGGTGTCGGTGCTGCTTTCCGGAGCGCTGTTGAACTGTTCGTTTCTGGGGATTGTGCGGGTGCTCGGGGTGGCGCCGGCAGAGCTGCGGGGATTTTGCAATGGATATCTGGTGACTTTCGGGGTGTTGTCGCTGGCGGTGGCGGCGTTGTTCATCATCCGTCAGGGGGACTACAAGCGGATGCTCGCCTATTCGAGTGTGGAGCACATGGGGCTGCTGGCGATTTTCTTCGGCCTCGGCGAGGAGGTGATCGGCCTGGTTCACATGGGGGTTCACTCCCTGACCAAGATGATGCTGTTTCTGATTGCCGGCAATATTCTCATGGCCTGCGGAACGCGTCGCGTGGAGAAGATCAGTGGATTGTTTGAACGCATGCCGCGAACGGCGTGGCTCTGGGTGGCCGGGCTGTTTCTGATCTGCGGGACGCCGCCGTCGCCGCTGTTCGTGACGGAACTGCTTCTCGTCAGAAGGGCCGGCTGGTGGCTCGGTGGGGCGATTCTGATCCTGCTTTTCGCGGTATTCTGCGGGATGTCGGTGATCGTCTTCCGGATGGTCGGGGGACGGGCGGCACCGGAAAGCGGGGAGTCCCGCGAGGCCGCGTATGCGGCGGAGAAACTCGCCTGGCTCCCCGGAATGCTTGCCGTTCTGCTGTTGGTGTGGGGTGGCTGGTTCACCTGGATTTTCATGGAGAATTTTCAATGATGCGGCCGATGAAACTGGGAAACGGCATGGCGGCGCCGTGGCGCGAAGTACCGAAGTTTGAGTGGACGGATTTCAAAAGCTGGCTTCTGACCTGTTCAGAAGAGCCGCAGCGGCGAATCGCGGCTTTTTTCGCGATTCCGGAAGGAGCGAGGTTCCGCCTGGTCGCCGTGGCGGCGGATCCTGCGACGCGGGGATTTGAACTCGGCTCGGCCGAGGTTGATGGACATTATCCCGCATTGAGCGGAGAAATCGTTGCGCTTCAGAAGTTTGAGCGATTGATTGCCGAACGGGACGGTGTCGTTCCCGACGGACATCCCTATCTGCAGCCGGTGCGCCGTCTGCGGGGGGATGAGAACGGCGGGGATTTTCTGGCCATGGGCGGAGCGGCGGTGCACGATGTTGCGGTCGGTCCGGTGCATGCCGGTGTGATCGAACCCGGACACTTCCGGTTTGAATGTGTGGGGGAAACCGTTCATTCGCTGGAGATATCTCTCGGGTATCAGCACCGCGGGATCGAATCCATGCTTTCCGGCGGACCGGATGGGAAAACGCTTCCGCTGATGGAGACCGCCGACGGATCGAGTTCGATTGCCGCGGCCACAGTTTGTTCCCGCCTGATCGAAGCTCTGGCCGGGCTGGAAGTGTCTCCCGGGGCGGTCACCTTGCGGGCCGTCGCGCTTGAGCTCGAGCGCATTGCCAATCATGTCGGAGACCTCGGGGCGCTGGCGGGCGATGTGGCGTTCCTGCCGACGGCGTCGTTCTGCGGCCGGATTCGCGGTGAGTATTTGAATTTGACCGCGGAACTCTGCGGCAACCGGTTCGGGCGCGGTTTCGTGATTCCCGGCGGAACGCGGTTCGGCCTGGACAGAGCCGGAGCGAATCGGATTCTGGAACGGATGCGCCGGGTCAAACGCGATCTTGATGCGGCGTTGAAACTCTTCTTCGATTCCCCGACGGTGCTTGACCGCCTGGAGAACACCGGGCGGGTTTCAAGAGAGACGGCTCTGCACCTGGGCGCGGTCGGTCCGGCCGCGAGGGCGTCCGGGGTCGCCCGGGACGCAAGGTGCGATTTCGGATGGGGCGAATACGCTCCTTATGCCGAATGCGGATGCGTGACGGAAGAGGCCGGAGATGTGCTTGCGCGGGCTCGGGTCCGTCTCCGCGAGGTGGATTTTTCCCACCGTTTTCTGGAGGCGGTTCTGTCTGGAAGCGAATGGCTTCCGGTAATTGCGGTTCCTCGCGACCGGAGAATTGCCCCGGCCGCGGACTCGATTGCCGTGAGTGCGGTCGAGGGGTGGCGCGGGGAACATGTTCACGTGGCGTTGACTGGCGGAGACGGCCGTTTCCGGGCGTACCGGATCATCGATCCTTCGCTGCGTAACTGGGAGATGCTCGCCATGGCGATGCGTGGAGAAGAGATCTCGAATTTTCCGATCTGCAACAAAAGTTTCAATCTGTCCTACTGCGGACACGATCTCTGACGGGGAGGCAGGGTGTCATTATGTTGAAAGCGCTGAAGGGTCGTTTGGAACAGGGATTTCGAACCGGGAAATTTCCCGATGCGCCGCCGGCGCTGCCCGGGCGGTTCGCGGGGCGTCCCGTGCTGGATGCCTCGCGGTGCACCGGATGCGGCGCGTGCACGCGCCCGGAGAGCTGCCCGACCGGAGCCGTCTCGCGAAAGCGGGAGGGAGAACTTGAAATCGATACGGGAAAATGTCTGTTCTGCGGTGCGTGCGCGGAGATCTGTCCCGCCGGGGCGATCGCGTTTTCTCAGGAGTACCGGATGGCCGCGGTGTCGCGCGGTGCGCTGGTTGTCCGCTCCGGCGGCGAACCGTACATCCCGGAGAGACCGACGAATCGCGAATTTCTCCGGTTCTGTGGACATTCGCTTAAAATTCGGCAGGTGTCCGCAGGAGGATGCGGCGCGTGTGAGCTCGATTTCAATGTGCTGGGGACTCTGGCGTGGGACATGGGGAGATTCGGCATTCAGATTGTCGCGTCCCCGCGCCATGCGGACTGCATCCTCGTCACCGGGCCGGTCAGTTGCAACATGCTCGTCGCATTGAAAAAAACGTATGATGCCGCCCCCCGTCCGGTCTGGGTGATCGCTTCCGGGGCGTGTGCGATTTCCGGCGGCCTTTATGCCGGCAGCCCCGAGTGCATGGGCGGGGTTGAGGAAATCCTCAAGCCCGATCTTTATGTTCCCGGCTGTCCTCCGCATCCCGCGACGCTTCTGGAGGGAATGCTCCGGCTGATGGGACGCCGCTGAAGAAAACGGAGGAGAAAGAGGTGGGAGGCGCAGGACGGCATTCCGGGGTCGTTCAATCTCCTGCCGGTTTTGCCGCGGGCCGGGCTGCGGGGGAGGGCGTTTCGTTTCCGCCCGGAATTTTTCAGAAATTCCATTCGATTTTTTTCTCCTCTTGACTTTTCGCGGCGTGTTGTTCATAATATTAATGAAACGGCAACACGTGCCAGGGGAGGGGGAACGATGAAAGAGAGATCGATTCGGATTGCGGTCGTCTGCGCTGCGGCAGCCGGTATCGCCTTTGTCATCGCTGCGGGATACTGGTTTGAGTCGGCCGATTTCGGTTTCGGGAGTGCGCGGAGTTCGCTGCTCCGCCTTACCGCAGTGGAGGATTCCGCCGAATTCGCCGACCGGAACATCGCCGCTCTTCAAATGAAACGCGACACTTCGAATTCTCTTTTCCGCATCGGGCGGCGTCTTGTCGGTCCCCCCGAAGATCCCGGCTATGATATGCCTTCCGCCGGGCCGCTTTCCGGTTTTCTGAACAATCCGGAGGCGCAGAAAAACACGCGTGAACTTCTCGGGAAGAATGCGGATGTGATCCGGGAACTGCAGACGTTCTACGAGCAGAAGGGGGGCGTGCAGGCCATCCTTTCGCCGGAGCAGTCGGAGCAGTCGCGGAGCATTCGGAAAATCCTCTCTCTTTACAGCGACCGGATGGCTGTGGCGGTTCTGGAGCGGAATCGGGCGCAGGCCTGGCGGATTCTGGAAGAGAGCGAATACTTCCTGACGGTGAGCTCTCTGCCGACCAGTCTGCAGGGCGTGTCGGACTTCAACATCGCTCTGACGATCTGGCAGGTGGAGGTTTTCGGCTGTTACATCAACACCTTCAAGCTGACGGCGCGGGAAGTCGATCAGCTCACTGCACAGATTCAGACCCTTCAGACGAGGCTGGGCGATTCGTTCCGGTGCGCGCTCGGCGGGGAGTGTCTCGCGCTGTACCGGAATTTCTCTGCCGGAGACGCCCGGATCTCCTGGCGGATCGATCGATACGATGACTATTTTCGTCAGCTTGAGCGTCTGCCGTACAACCGCTGGGTGCAGGCGGATCGGATCTTTCTGATTGCGGAGGCTCTCTCAAGTCGTTACTGCGACTTCCGAAATTACAGCACGTTTTCGGACTCTCTCCGAAAATTGAGGCGGGAGACCGGGGACGCGTCGCCGTTTGTCCGGAATTTCTGCCGACCCTTCTGGACGCTGCACCGGAACGGGGCCGGGATCTATACGCAGCTTCAGTGCGAACTTGTGAAACTTGCCGTATTGAAGTACCGGAATGCGGAAATGCGTCTGCCGCAGACTCTTGCGGAACTTTCCGCCGTGAATCTGGAGAAGGAGGCGTGGATCGATCCACTCACGGGACGGCCGTTCTCTTACGAAGTCTCTCCGGACGAAACCTGGTTTCAGGTTCTGCATGGAGGAAGGAATTGGGGACGAGCCGTGTTTCTGCCGTGAACTTCCAGATGAATGCCGGCTCGTGGTCCGATGCCCGTGGAACTTGCATTGCTGCGTTCCCGGTTCCGGCATTTCATGTTTCTGAAACGCGGAATGACTTGTCGCGCCCGCGGGGGCTGGGCGTCTGCCTTCATGACCGCCCCCCGGCGAAGCGAATCCCGCTTCCTCCGGGGAGCCGTTCCGCAAAATTCTCCAGAATGATCATTCCGGAAGGTATTCACTTCAATTGGATCTGCACTGTATTGAGCTGATTCGGCTTCAAGGGAACCTCGAAACGTCCGTCCTTCTCCGTCGGGTATGCAGGATCCGCGGGCGGAAAATCGCTCCGGAGCACCAGCTTCGGCGCTTTCCCGGCCGCGATTTCTGCGGAAATGGTTTTCCGCTGCGGATCGTAATGGAAAGAACGAATGTCCAGATCCCGGCTGTCCGTCGCACGAACGTCGCCGTAGATGAAATCCAGCGCCATGGTCACATTGGAGGCCAGCCGGATGCCGGGATAGTCTCCGCTGAGGCGTTTCAGAAGATTTTCGTTGGCCAGGCACGCTTCTACAAGTTTCAGCCGCTCTTCCGTGGAAAGCCCCTGGAGCCGGACCGCCATGTTCATCACGGTATGATCCTGCCGGAATACGCCGTTCCCGTCGTACAGGGCGGGACGGATGAAACGGCGGAGATACTCATCCTGCTCCTTCGGAATGTAATCGGCATAGAGTTTGAGCAGTCGCGCCGGAATCCCCTGGCTCATATCGTAGAGGTGATAGGACGCATTGACGGGAACCACGCCGAAGCGGTATTCGTATCCCGATTCGGTAAATCCGGTCCCGTAAACATCTTCTGCTTTGAACAGCGCCTGTCCGGTTTCGCGGATGTAGTTTTTGAACGAGAAACGTGCGAGCGTCGGAACCATCCGCCGGGCGGCGCGGTAGAGCGCCTGATCCCGCCATGCCTCGTCGCCGAGAATCTCCGCAATCCGGGCGACGTTCATCATACCGGCATATTCGCAGTTGAGCATGTCGATCGAGGCGGCCTGGCCGGACTCTCCGCAATGCCCGGTCAAGGTCACCGGATCGTCTCCGCTGAAAATCAGCTTCGTGAACCACCGGAACCAGGTCGGATTCGCCCGGATGAACTCCCGCTGGCCGAACTGTTCCGCCACCGCGCACGCCACTGTCGTGATCATGTAGGCACTCTCGTTCGCGTCGCAGATATTGAAGTTCGAACCCGTTCCCGGGGTGAATTTCGTGTGATGTACGCGGGGACTGTTGTAGCAGACCGGATAACGCAGGCCGCTGTACGGCTCCTCCCGCCACCGGGCGGCGCTCTTGTATCCGTATTGCTCCACCGGCGTCAGCAACCGATAGGCGAGGCGTGCCTTGAAGTTCTCCAGATTCCGCGGATTCAGACCGAACGGAGCTCCGACCGTTCCGGAAGAACCGTGCAGCCACATGTGCAGACTCATATTCCGGCCGGGATCGGACGGTTTGAAGGGATGGACGAAATTCGCCGTGGCCACCGGGCGGCTTCCGCCGATGAACCGGGCGGCTTTTGCGTAAACCTCATTGATGACGGTGTCCACATCCTCCCCCGTCCGGCAGCCGGGAAAGGCCGGAAGTTCATCTTCCGGCAGCGGGAGACTCCAGTGCACGGTGTCGGAGTTGGATCTCGCGGCGAAATAACCGAAAGCGGTCGGCAGCCGCCAGTTTTCCGCCTCGTTCGATTCAAAGAGCACGCCCCGGGTGAAATAAGCCAGCGGCGAAACCGGCGCGAAGGGTTCGGGGGAGATCTCCCAGTCGTTGGCGGTCTCCCGGTACGAGTAGGTTGTCCGGATTTGGATGCGTCCCTTTTCGCGGTCGATCTTGAAATACTCCCGGGCGGCGACCGGATAGGCGTAGGCTTTCGGAATCCAGAAATCGATTTTCCGCAGCAGCTCTTCCGGGAGTTTCTTCTCCCAGCCGACGGTGGAGACCCGCCGGTTTCCCTCGATCCACAGCGGCAGGATCATGCCGGTCCCGCCCCGGCGGGTCACCGTCAGCCCCGAGAGTTTGCCTCCGGAGAAGTCAAACGTCACGGAATCCGGTTGTTTCGAGAACACCAGCAGCAGCGGCACCCCCCGCTCCTTCGGGAACAGCAGCAGAACCGGCTTGTCCCACTTCCCCGTCAGTACCGGCGGCGTGCGGAGGTCGAAAACCGAGATCCCCCCATCGCGGAATACGGCTGCGCAGGCGGCGAGATTGCTCAACGAAAGAAATGTGCTTTCTCCGGAAAACTCCCACCGGGTTCCCGGAAAGACGAGGCTCGTGTCGAAACGGTGTTTCTCTCCGGTCGCGGTGTCGATGACGTTTCCCCCTTTTCCGAACGGGTTGGCTCGATCCACCCGGACGTGACGCACCGCCCGCGGCGGCTGGGGCGGCAGGATTTCCGGGCAGCTGCCGAAACCGCCGCTTTCACGGAGATTTTCCGTCACGACCCGAATCATGTTTTCCTCACCGAAACGGATCTTCTCCTCCGGAATCCGGTAGCGGTGCGGCCGTTCCCAGTAATTCGGCATGTCCCGGGTCACCTTGCCCAGGAGCGTGTCGTTGAAATAGACCTCCGCCAGATCGTCAATGCCGCGCTCCACCTGAAAAAAAAGCGGTTCCCCGCGCCACTTCTCCGGAATGACCGGAGCACAGCTCAGTTCCAGCACGCCGATCTGTCCGTAACTGTAATTCCAGTCCACATCGCGCTCCTGTTCCGCCGGTGCTCCGGAGAGTGAACGGATATGCCACTTGTTCAGTCGCAGTTTGGGCGCCGCCGTTTTCAGAAACTCATACTCCCCGCTGCCGGAGGCGACCGAGAGATTGTTGCGGAACGTTTCGCACAGCAGGCCGTCGCCCAGCGCAAATCCCACGCGGCCGATGTTTTCCGCCGTGATCCCTTCCAGCCAGCCGTCTCCGTCGCGCCGGGGAGAACTCAACTCTTTTTCCGCAAGTTTTCGGCCGGTCAGCTCCGAAATCACCCGCAGAAGAAAGGGGTCGATGGCCGCCTTTTCGCGAATCAGCCCGCAACCCAGCCCGAAGGCGTTGTAGATGACGTTCTCCTTGCGCACGAGGAGCGGCGCACCGTTGGCGCCGGTCAGCAGGATTTCAGCACCGGGCCGGGGACGCAGATCCCGATAGATGCCGAATTCCGCATCGGAGAGCTCCCGGAACAACGCCGCGTTTTTTCCGGTCGGCTTCAGCGCGCTCCGTTCCGGAAATCCGGTGACTTCACGCACCGTCACCTCCGCCGGAATCAGTTCCGCCACTTCCGGGTCGGCGATGTTGGCCGCGGCATACAGCCCGGTGCCTTTGCGTACCGCCGCGGCGATCCGGGCGGCGGCTTCCGGATCGCGGGCCGCCGCGGAATAGATGATCACGTCCGCCTCTTCGGGGGAGTCGCAGAGAACTGCCGCATCTTTCACCGTGTCGAGGAGCATTTCGCGGTAGCCGCGGTAGGGAATGGGATCGGTCAGCCCCTTTGCCGATACGGGGACGTCATCGTCGTTGTCCAGATGAAAGTACACCTTGAGCGCATCGGAAGCCGGAGTCCCGCGCGGGCGCCCGGGCGGATAGACGATCACTTCGGCCTGCTCGGAACCCAGACCGAGACTTTCGGCCGAGCCGATCTGGAAATCGCGGAATTCCACCGTCACTTTTCTGCCGGCCTGTGTCCCATTGATTCCGACGAACGGCTTGATCTGCCGGATCAGATACTCCTGGTCGAGCAGCCCGAACGTGCTGTCCAGCCCGAAGTGATACCGGGCGAACTCACGGCCGGAAATCGTGATTTTCGGCCCCCAGTGCATGACGACTTTTCCGTTCTGACGCGTGGAGATGATCAGGTGAACCTGCACCGATCCCCCTTCCGGGCAGCGGGCGCGGAACGCGAGTTTCCCCTGTGCATGGAACGGCGCATCCACGCTGCGCACCACCTGCACCGCGCAGTTCGAGTTGTTCTGCGGCCCCGGAATCAGCGTGAGGTTGAATTCCGTCGGAGAAAATGATTCCACCTCCGCCCGGGAATCTCTGGTGAGCGTCTCCGGAATATAGCTCCAGTCGGCGCTTTTCCGCTGCGGGCGGGCGGCCGCCGCAGGAAGAGCCGGAGCGTCTTCAAACCGGAAATCCTCCACCGCCACCGTCACCGCCTGACCGCCTCGGGGATTGACGATTCCCACCCCCGGCTTGATCTGCCAGATATGATATTCTCTGTCGGGCATGCCCAGATCTTTGTCGAGCCGGAGAACGTAACTCTTCCACTCTTTTCCGGAAACCTTGATCTCCGGCCCCCAGTGCGGAACGCTTTTGCCGTTTTCCCGCGCCGAAACCACGAATTTCATGCTGACCGTTCCCCCGTCGGGACAGCTGGCCCGGAACGCGATCTGCTTGGGATTCCTGACCGGCGCATCCATGGTGTAAACCAGCTGGGTTCCGCATTTGGCGTTGTTCTGCGCTCCCGGCGTCAGCGTCAGACGAAAGGCTGCGGGAGAGGTCGATTCGATCCGCTCTTCGGAATCCGGAGTCAGCAGCACCGGAATCGTCTGCCAGACGGGCGGAGCCGCATGCAGCGCCAGAAACGGAATGAGTGTTAACAGGATCAGAATCAAAGATTTCAGTTTTCTTGTCATTGGGGTGTCTCCTGGATGGTTATCCGATAAATCTGCACTGGAAATCAGCTGCCGCGGGTGTTGCCGCTGGTGCGGGCCTTGCCGTCATATGTCCAGACGTTTCCGTCCTTGTTGTAGCACTTCAGCGGTCCCCCCGCCGCGTACCAGTCGACGAAACTCATGGTCTCGTTCTGATTGAACAGCCCGATTCCGCGAAGCGAACTGACGCTCCCGTCTCCGTGCGCCAGATTCGCAACCATGCTGCCTGAGTGGTGGGGTATGACGTAACTCCCGCTCGTCCAGGTCGAATTCGTCAAGCGACCGTTTCCGGCATCCGCCACGATCAAAAACAGCGATGGATTCCGGAGCATGGTGACCTTCAGCCACGGATACTGAATGTCGGTAACTTCCCGCCCTCCTGTCTCAAAGCAGTTGTACCCGTAGGGAAGATGTTGATACATCATGGAGTCAAGATCATTTTTCTCCGCTCCGTTTATCGCTATTTCCGTATTGCGGTTTCCCCATTTGATTGCGGCGATATCCGCGAAAACCGGCAGCGTCACGTAGTTCCTGTCCGTCAGAACTTTCGACCAGAAATTATCCCCCTCATACATGACCGCCTTGGGAAAATAATCGTTGTAATCCCCCTGATACAGCATCAGACCGCTGCCGATCTGCTTGAGGTTGTTGACGCAATTCGAGGCCTGTGCCCGATCCCGGGCACTGTTCAACGCAGGCAGCAGCATCCCGGCCAGAATCGCGATGATCGCAATCACCACGAGGAGCTTTATCAAGGTAAAAGCCGCTTTTCGCGTTACCAGGTCGTGGGAGGCAGGGGGCGTGTCCGCCTTCCGGAACGTTGCAGGGTCGTGGGAGGCAGGGGGCGTGTCCGCCTTCCGGAACGTTGCAGGGTCGTGGGAGGCAGGGGGCGTGTCCGCCGCCCCCCGCACCCCCTGCGTCCGGCAAGGTGCCGGTGCCGGGTACGGAGCGGTTCCGGACGTGGCTGCGGTCGGCAGGCGCGAGGGGAAAGAGCCGCAAAAACGCGAACGGCTCTTCCCGCTTTTCTGCGGAAAGACCCATTCGCGTTTTTGCTCCACTTCGCCGCTTGCCGAGCGGAGACTTTGTTGCGGGGCAATGATGGACCGATGAGGAGTTTGAGGGTTGGTCGGTACGGGGAGAGACGCGCTCTTACGAGCCGCTTTCTCTCCCCCGAACCCCTCTCTTGTTCTGCCGGGCGCTGAACTTTGTTGCGGGGCGATGATGGACCGCTGGGAAGTTTGATGGTTGGTCGGTACGGGGAGAGGCGCGGTGTTTCCAATCGCTTTCTCTCCCCCGAACCCCTCTCTTGTACTGCCGGGCCTGAAACTGGATTGCGGAAGTTCAGACGATTCTGGCTGCGGAGCGGAAAGCCGATAACTCTTGGACATGGGGCAAGTTTTTACCATCAGAAATTCGATCAATTCGAATTCGGCCGCCCGTCCTGTTTCTGTCGATGCGGGGAGCTGTTCCGCCCGGAAGCGTTTCTGCCGGATAGATTCAGAACGGCCGGATTGGGCTGCGTTCCTTCCGCAAGTGGCGTGCAACAACAGCCTGAGGCAAGAAAATCTCCTGTTCATGATGTCCTCCTCTCTTGTTCCGTTTCTTTTGATTTTGCGTGTGTTCGATTCCAGTATGCTGATGTCCAGGGGGTTCCGTATTCCTGTCGACAAAGAATTCATTCATCTTCTCCGGATGGTGTTGATTGATCCCCCCTCAGCGGATTTCTCCGGTAAACACGGTTTCATAAGGATCCGGCTGCAGGCAGCGACCGTGAATCCGGTTCTGATGAATTTTGATCGTCTTTTCCCCCGCGAGATTGCGGAAGAGAATCATCTGTCCGGAGGGAGGACAGACATAGTCCCCCAGACCGATTGCGATCGTCGTCGGACATTTGACCCGGGTCGCAAGATTGGCCGTATCAAAATAGCGGAGTGTTTCCGTGTATCCCGGAGCCCAGCCCCCCCAGTCGCCGGAACCTGGCTTTCCCGGCCAGATCGGCCATCCATGGGATCTCCGCAACGCACTCCGTGACATGCGGATTCAGTGCAGCCGCGGCAATCGCCTGCGCCGCCCCCATGGAACCCCCTTCGACTCGAATGTCCCGTCTGTTCCACACGGGCAGCGTCTCCGCATACTGAATTGCCCGCTGTCCCCGCATGTACATGCCGTAGAAATCATTCTTGTATTTGTCGTTGTTGTTGCGGAAACAGTAGTTTTTCATCGTGCGGTTTTGAAGATCCTTGTAATATTCCGGTTCGCGATCCGGTTCTTCCCCCTGCCGGGTGACTTCCACGACAAGCCGTCCCTTCTTCGCCGCCTCGAAGGGAATCCGGGTGGCATGGAATCCGTATCCGGTAAATCGAACCGTCATCGGCAGGGAACCCGGCGCGGCGTTCCGGGGATACAGAATGTATCCGGTCGCCGGTCGTTCACCGGGAAAGGTGCTGATGGAAAACTTCAGCACCTCGATGTCGTCCCGCACCGGAAGAGCCTCCACTTTCGCATCGTAAGGCGTGCTGTGCAGCCGGGCGACTTCCGCATCCCAGAAGGCATGGAAGTCGGCGGGCAGGGGATCGGCGGGCAGCTGGTTGACATCCGCCCCGGCTCCGCTTTCGAACCGCTCGGTGCGTCCCTTCATCGGATTGCCGTCGTGATCCAGTACGTTCACGATGATCCGCACAAAACCGGGTTTGTCGATCCGGGTGGTGATTTTCAGCGGCTCGTCGGAGAGGGCTTCGCCGTGTTCGTTTTCGCCATCGTCTCCGGTGCGGTTCCAGACCAGTTTTCTGCCTTTGGCGATTGCGCCGTCGGCATCTTTGTCCCGCAGAGTGACGAGGAAGGTCATCGGTTCGCCCGCCTTGTAGAGGACCGGACTTTTCTCCGTTTTCCCGTCAAAGTAGAGGGATTCGGCCCACAGGGTTCCGGTGAGCGCGAGAGTTGCGAGCAAGAGTCGTTTTTTCATTTCATCTCTCCTGACATTTTCATCGCTTTCAGCGGGGATACAGCGGATGCCGAGGCGGTTGGTTGATGATTTGAGCCACACGGGAACTGTCGCGGAGCATTCCGCGCACCATGATTTCCGGTTCCGTCAGGCGCGTCAGCAGGATCGCCTTTTCTTCGAATCTGCTCCAGTCGTGAAGGATGTAGATGACTCCGTCGCTGTCCTCGGCGACATCCGGATAGGAGGTGTGCATCCGCGCGTCGAGCAGCATGGGGGGGCTCCAGGTCCGTCCGTCGTCCCCGGAAATGGAGACGCTCAGATTGATCCGGTCGACCGCATCGTTGTTGCGTACGCAGATCAGATTTCCGGAACGGAGGCGGCCGATGTAAAAACGACTGCCCGGACTTGTCAGCGGTCCGTTGAACCCGTCGCTCCACGTTTTCCCGCCGTCCGTCGAAACGGATTCGGCGATGTGTCCGGTGCCGGCGGTCCGGGCAAACAGCCGGAGTGTGCCGTCCCGGTGTTCCAGGATGATCGATTCGTCGAACGGAGTTGGAATTTTTCTGCCGGCCTTCCGTCGGATCCAGCTTTTCCCCTGATCGAGGGATTCCGAATAGCAGTAGTGTTCGCTGTTCCGGTCATAGGCGCACATCAGCCAGCGGCCGTCACGCAGCGTGGTCGGTTTGCAGCGCAGAAATCCGTCCGTCACGTAAAATGGTTCGGACCAGCGGATTTCCTCGGCGTCCGGATCGTCGGCGGTCATCGCCCAGGTCTCATGGAACTCCTTCCCCGGGCAGCCAGGGCCACCGCCCCAGCCGATGACCTGCGTCCAGAACACCCAGCATTTTCCGGCGGGATCGATCCACAGCTGAATGTCTATGCAGCGCAGCCCGATAGAAAGTTTGCTCTCGATCACGAGGATCGGCTCGCTCCAGGTTTCCCCGTGGTCGTCGCTGCGCACGAGCAGATTGTAATTGCGCATGTCCGGTTCGGCGATTCCGCCGGAATACCAGCCCGCCAGCAGACGCCCCTTCGCGGTGCAGACGATGGTCGGACATCCCTGCCACAGGCGGTGCGGAGTGGAAAATCTCTCTTCCGGATGGAAATGTATGTATCCCGGCTGCGAGGGGAGCTCTATGGTTACTGTTGACATTTTCGTTCTTGTTTCCGTATCTGGATCTTGTTGTATTTATTTAATATTATAGTATATTAGCATAGGAACGACAATAGTAAAAATGAGTTATTTATTGTATTTTTCGATACTTTCGGGGAAGAACGATGGACAGTATTTACGGAAATGAGTGGAAAAAACGGGAGAAGGATCTTCTCTCCGCCGATCAGATTTCCCGGATGAAAATCGTTCAGAATGCGCCGCCGCCGCTGGTTCTCAATGTGTCCCACTGGAACTGCTTTTCCCCGTGGCATGTTCCTGCCCGGAAAATCACGGATCACCTGCTGTTGTTCGTCGAGAGCGGGGAATTTATCGTCAAACTGGCGCATCGGGAGTTGCATCTTGCGCCGGGGGAGGGGCTGTTGATTCCGGAGAATACGGTTCACTCGTACCAGCTAGCTCCCGGCTGTTCGGAAAGCAGTTATTACATTCTGCATTTGTTGTGTCTGCCCAACGATCTCATGGCGTTTTTTCCGGAGTCCCCGCATCGGCTGCATTATCCGGAGGGGTTCTTTGAGCATCTGCGGTTTTGCATCGCGCTCCGCAACACGCATCCCGGCCATGCGGAGGTCTATGTGTGCGAGCTGTTGCGGCTGCTGATCCGGGAGTGCATCGCCGATCAGGATTCCGTTTCCGGCGAAGCGGAAAGTTCCGATCACCGGATTCATCAGATTCAGGAGTTTATAAAGAGCAACTACACCGGCAACATCAGTGTTCGCGACATCGCAGATGCAGTGGGACTCAAGGAGGTGCAGTGTCGCAGAATCTTTCAGAAGGAGACCCGGATGAGTCCGATGGAGTATCTGAATCGTCTTCGGCTGCTTTACGCGATGCGTCTTTTGATCTGCAGCGACCGGAACGTCGGGGAGATCGCCGCAGCCGTGGGGTTTCACTCCGCGAGTTACTTCTGCCGCGCCTTCCGCAAGTTCTATCGGAAAAGCCCGGAAGAGCAGCGGAAGTTATACCGCTGACTTCCGGTTCCCTGCCGCCCCGGCCGATGGCGCCGGGGGCCCGGAACGACGATGAATAACGAATGGTGAAGCATTGTGTTTCAGACGGTGTTCTGCTGGTTATACGGACGTATTCCGGATGCGGATTCTCTGCCGCACTGACATCTCTCCGGCATCATCAAGACTTATGAATGAGAGTACATTATCCTGGAAAAAAGGGGATTTTCGACGAAAAAAATCGGTTTCAGGTTGACAAATCCGAACGGATAGAATATATTCCCCCATGCTGTAGAACTTCAGCAGGGCTGATGAAAAATCCGATCCAGTCATCGGAGATGTACGATAAAACTTGCAATTTTGATCTGTCACATTCCATAATCCGAGAACCGTATCTTCCAGGGGGGAGGAGCCCGTAACTCATGATGTACTTCCTTTGTTCTGTCAAAATCACAGGCCTCGGCGTTTTCCGGAGTCAGCCGTTTTTTTGCATCATGCGCAAAAAACGGCATTCAGCCGGGCTGCAGAATTTGAAAGTGCAATGATTTGACATGGTGTTTGTTGCAGAAAGCAAAGGCGTTTGAAAAATGTTCGGAGCCACCTGGATAAGGCGCTGACAAGGACTCCGATAAAAAAACTCTGGTAATTGGTACGTTGGAATTAAAGTTGAAAAGGTTCAATCCCCAAGGAGACTTTTAAAATGCAGGAACTGGTGAACTGGTATTGGAAACACGGAGTTAAACGAGGATATTCCGCCGATGATCCGGATCGTGAACTTCGCAGAATTTCCATCGGTGGATGGCTTGATCCGATCGTAAAGATACTAGATCGAAACGATGCGATCCACTCCAATGCGAAAGCGAAAGCGTGTCTTGCCCTGTGGGGGCCTTCTCAAACCGGTAAGTCGACGATGATCAGCCGGTATGTGGACGGAATTCTTGACGACGGAGGCGATTCTGCCCTGACCTGGTCGGAAAACCATAAGACCCGTTTTTCCCCGCCCTCGGGGGGAATCGATTTTCTTCAGAGCATTGCACCGGATACACTCGTGTTTAACCCGTACAACCATAAGTCTGATGCATCAGGTGTTGCAACCCGCTATACGCTGAGGTCAGAAGGAGATGGTGTTAACCCGGATTTTCCTATTGAACTCAAATTTACGACGCGTGCTCAGATCATTCAGTCGTTGTCACAGGGGTATCTCTCGGAATGTGAACCGATCGGCGAACATTTTGTTTTTACCCAGGAACAATTTATGGACGAGGTAGCAGAGGGTGAGCCGTGCGGCGGTACTCGCGAAGCCTACTGGCTGTTGAAGGATATCGCCAATGTGCTGGAGTGTATGAAAGGAGATCCTCGTTTCAACAATCTGTTCAAGCGGGGCGAGTGGGATAAGAAGATTCGGAAAGCTCTGGTATCCTCGCCGGCGTTGCTGGCAAATCAGTCAGCGGCTGAAGATTTTATGGCAAAAATCTTCTGGGATTCCGCTGAGGTGTTGACCCGATTCTACAAAGAGGCGGTGCGGATGCTTGAGCAACTCCAGAAGGAGTGGGAGGGGTGCCGGGTTTTTACCTCCATGGAGGTCGGCGCACTTCTACTGGACATCGATTCCTTCAAGAGTTTTGTCGCGTTCGACGGGGAAAGGAGCCGGAAGATCAGTGAAAAGGTCTCCCAGCTTGCATACGAGAAGTCTGGAGAGGAAGTGCACATCTTTCTGAAGTCGGGCGGCTCCTCCATCGCCGGGGACGCGTTCGGCTATTTTCAGGCGATTTGTGCGGAACTGGTGGTCCCGCTGCGAAAGGAGAATCTGGAAAACAATCCCTTGAAGAACTCCTTCCTGGAGCTTGCCGAAAAATGCGATTTTCTCGATTTTCCCGGCGTGAGCAACAAGAATGTCGGGAAAAATATCGAAGAGGGAAATACTCTCCTCGTCGATCTGGCTCACGCGAATCCGGCCGACATCTTCACGAAGGTGTTCAAGCAGGGCAAGACTCAGTGCTTTGTGTACAACTATGTGAAAAAATATGGAATCGATGCGTTTGCGATTCTCGTTCGCACGGATCTTTATCCGAGTCAGTCGAGTTTGTTGAGTGCGGGGGTTCGGGAGTGGCTCTGTTCGTTCAATCCGAACTGGGCGCCAGGCCGCGCTGCGGATATGCCGGTCTTTGTGGATATGACGTTTTTTGCCGGGCTGATTAACAGTGTTGCCATGAATGGAATCGGAAATGGGTTGACTCCCTATGTGGAACGCATTCAGGATCTTTCGTTTGCCAGGAAGGAGTCCGCGCAGTTCTTCGCCACGACCTATCATCAATTCCCGGACGGCAAGATCGACAATCCCGAACAGCAGGAACTGACGATCTCCTCCATTATGAAAGATCCGGTATTTTCTTCGTCGACCGGATTGACTGAGGAGAATCTCCGGGCCGTTTACTCTTCTGACGGCGGGCTGGATTACATGTTCACGAACATGACGCAGAAGATTAATACTGCGCGAAGGCTCGATCTGTGCCGGTCGATTCTGGTTCGGGATCATGCGGATTTCCAGCGTCTGGTTTCGAGTCAGCTCCCTTCTGATGAGGATAATGCCTCGGATCAGCGGAAGGAGAAACTTCGGGAATGCCTCAAGTCAATGGAGGCTGCTCTCAGGCAGATCGAAGAGGATGATGATGCCAGTGAGTACAGAAAATGCGCCAGCTGCATCAAGGGGCTGCTTACAGCCTCGCATACGATTTTCGACCCCATTCCGCAGAATGCTTCCGACATGAGCAAGAAGGAGATCAAGGCGTTCATCAAGAGTCAGATCGCAAAATGGTTCGACTACAAGGTCGCCAATCTTGACGATTATGATTTCCTGTCGATGGAGCAGAAACAGATCATATTGACTGCTCTGCGGGACTCTATTGACGAAGAGGGGTTGTTCCGTCTGCTCAAAAGCAATCTCGGGGGAATATCGAGCCGGATCACTGCGGATGCTGCCCGATATCCGTTCGCACTCGCGTTTGGGAATCTTCTGCAGGCCGGAGTCGTATCTCGGTCGGATGATGAAACGGCTGTCGGCGAGCGCAATCCGGCGATTCTGACCCAGTTTATTCAAGCTCAGATCGACAAGGATTCCGAGAAGGAGGGGTCACCCTACTACCATCGGATTTTAAAACCATTCCTGGCCAAGCTGGAGTTTCTGGCCGATAATGCGAAGACCGGAAAGAGACCTCCTCAGGAGGGAGATGCTGAACTCTCGGAAATATTCGGCCGAATCGAAGCGTCGCAGATTTTTCAAATTCTTTGAGGTGAAATATGGCACAACAATGTGTGAAGAAGATCATTGTTTTTCTGGATTCTGGATTGCAGAAGACCTTTGTTCCCCTGAGAAAACCGGTGAATTTCATGGATTTACCGAAAAATGTAAAGGCTCCGGCATCGCTGAACGAAGCTCTTGCGGAAATTGCTCTTTATGACGATCTGATTCCGGCTGAAACCAGGAGATTGCTTGACGAGATGTTCAATGGAGGGAGCAAACGGGATTGGGATTCCTTTGCTCCATATCTGAAGGCGAGATTCGGGCAGAAAACCTGGCATTTGAAAAACGGACTGGAGATCTCCTTGAACGGAATCTGGTTCATGATTGAAACCAATACCAGTGGTCAGAACGGCAATAAACTTCCTCGCCGATTCGACCGGGGATATTTTTATCAGAGCAACTGCTTCTCTGAAAGTGAAAAGCAGATGTTCATCGAGGCCAGAAAACGAAATCTCCCCGTTTCCGGAGGTATTTCGCATTACATTCCGCTGCAGGAGAACGAAACGCTTCCGCTTGATATTTTTTACCATGACCGGCAGTCGAATTCCGATGTTAAGATCGATTTCGGCGACCTGAAATTCGAGCTTGCAATCCGGACGCCCGGGGGAAAAATCCGGGATGTTGATGTGATTCTCGACCTGGGGAATACAAGAACGGCAGGATTGCTGTTTGATCATGCGGGGAATGCAACTTTTGAGCCGGACAGCTTCAAGCAACTGTTCAAGATTTTGCGCATCAAGCCGGATCCTTCCTCGGGAGAATATGATTCGCTTGACGATGTCGAGGCGGGAATCGTCCCCTCCTGGTTCATCCTTCATCAGCTTGAACATCAAAAGTATTTCGGCAGGAACGATTCTAAACTTCCTGTGCTGCTGGAAACCGAGTACCAGAATGTTCAGGTTTCCGAGATCGTTTCCGGCTTGATTTTTAAAACGAGGACATATGAGATTTCCGGGCGCGTTTGTCAGCGGATTCCTCAGATGTTCACGCAATTGTCTCCGGTACTGCTTGGAGATCAGGCGGAACGTGAGTTCAACCGGCCCTATGCCCGGGCGATGATTTCCGTCGGGGCGAATCTGCAGCTCAGTTCTCCGAAACGCTACTATTGGGACGACACCAGGGGGAACGTGTGGTGGAACCTTCTCCTGAATGAATGGGACAAGGCGTACAACGAGTCGCCGCGGGATGCGACTGCTCTTCCGACATTGCAGGGAGAGATGCTTCGATTTATTCCTGAAGACGGTTCCATTCTGGATTTGAATCAGGAGCGCGAACCCGCCGATGCGCCGCAGGCGTATCCGGAACGACCCTCCTATCCCCGGCAGTCGACGTTGACGTGGTTTCTTCTGCATATTCTTGAGCGGGCTTATTCGCAGATCAACTCGGCATTTGCGCAGGGAGCTACATTCATTCCGCACCGGTTGCGCAAGGTGCTGATCACTTATCCTTCCGGTTGGACCAACGATGAGGTAAATCGTTACCGGGAAAGATGCCAGGAGGCACTTGATATTTTCTCTCAGACCAACGTTTACCATGGGGTAAAAAGCCCGTTCCGCCTTGAGATGGTTCCCCGGGAACAGACCCCGGACGAAGCGGTGGCGGGGCAGCTGCCATTTGTTTTCAGCGAAATTATCCGTTATCCCGGACAGACTGCCGCGAAATGGATTTCGCTGGTTGGTCGCAAGCGGCAGGGGACGAACACGGTTCGCATCATGAACTTCGACATCGGAGGCGGTACTTCCGACATTTCGGTGGTGGAGTATAAAGATCTCAACAATGCCGGGGCGGGGGTCGCCCAGAATCTGTTGTCGACCTGTCTGCTGTTCAAAGACAGCCAGGCGATCGCGGGGGACGATCTGGTCAAGCAGATCATTGAGAAAATCATTCTAGGTGGATTGCTTCGCGCAAAGAATGCGGTTCCGGGTTTGACCGACAACATTTTGAGCCGGTTTACGCAGTCATTCAACAACCGGGAAGATGAGGCGGTACGGAGTCGAATTGTCCGAACCTGCCTGATTCCATTGGCAACGATGTGTCTCAGCCGGTTGGGGGAGGGGTCGGTACAGTTTTCCGCGCAGCAGGCGGGGGTCAACCAGAACAACTGGAAGGAATTTCTCGATTTTATCCGGACGCCGGAAAATGCTATCCCTTTCACGCAGAGCTGTTTTTCGTTTCACAGTACTGAAATTAATAAACTGATGGAGAAATTGTTTGCCGGTCTCTTCCTGAACTGTGCGATGTATGCGGCGGCTTACGATGTTGATCTGCTGATTTTCAGTGGCAAGCCCTCTGAACTTCCGTATATCCGGACGATGGCCCGGCAGTATATTCCGATCGATGATGAGCGAATTATTTTTGCTCGTGACTACAAGGCGGGACACTGGTATCCCTTTACTGATGAAAAGGGATACATCCGGGATGCCAAAACAGTGACGGTTGTCGGGGGCGCACTCTATTACGCGTTGTCGAACGGCTTGATTTCCAACTGGAAAATCGAAACTTCCCGAAATGTTTCCGAACGTAATGAGTGGGGGCAGCTCGAAGCGATGAAAAGTGCTGACCGTGCGGTGTTCCTCTCCAAGGAGGATGACGAGGCGGAGATTCGGATTCTTCCAAACACCATCATCGCTCGGCGGCAGAACATCTGCAGTTCCCCGGAGCCGGTCTATAAATTCCTGCAGAAGGATGCCGCTGCGCCACACAATATCCGTAAGATTCACCTGAAACGGACCATTACAGATGACGGGGAATCCCTCTCCATCACGGCGGTTGACGACAGTCCTGAGATGGCGGCTGATTTTGAACTTAAACTCTGGCCTTGCGAAAGCAGCAGCGGATTTGTGTTCTGGCAGGAGAAGGGGATTTTCGACAATTTGGAATGAAAAACTTGGGAGCATGTTGACAGGATGAGAATACATATTGGGATGAAAACAATTTCATGGCTTTTGTTGCTGTTTCTGACGGTATCTCTATGCGCTGCCCCCGGTCGAGCTCAGGAGGAACCGAATAAACCGGTGGAGGTGAAGAAGCGCAACACGAATGGGAGTACCAAACAAACTGCGGTGGAAATATCAGAAAAGAAAGAATCGACCGGGGACAAATCGGGAGAGTCGAAAACAGTGACGATCGTTGAGCAGCCACCACCACAACCGAAGCCCGGTGGGTGCGAAACCGGTACAATGGAGATGATTCTCATCTGGACTGCTTGCCTGGCGGGGGTGGGAAGTCTGGGGATGTTGATCTTCTTTTTCTGCGTGCAGTGGAAGATGGGCCGGAAGATTCAAGGTATTTCCAGGGAGGTCGGGGACCTGGATGAAAAAACCGGGTTTCTGGCTGAAAAAACCGGGTCTCTGGCTGAAACCGCCCGGAAACAAGTGGAACTTCTTGAGCAGGTCGTCGCGAAAACTCCGGCGGAATCCGGGGTTGCTTCCCGGGTGGCGGAGACGTTGAAACTTCAGTTGGAACAGTTGCGCAAGGCGTTGATGAATCCGCCCTCTTCACAGAATGATCTGGAGATTCTGACCACGGTCAGGAGTATCAAATCAAAGATGGAAAAAGAGTTGGATGATCTCCGTCTAAAAGAACGTCAGGTTCATGAACAGAAAGCGGAACTTGATTCCGAAAAATCCGAGATGAAACGCAAGCGGGCGGAAGCGGAACAGAAAATCGCCAATTGTGAAAACGATGTACGGCGTGCCGTGGAAAATGTCCGTATTGAAGTTCAGACGGCGATGCGGAAACAGTTTCAGATGGAAGAGGCGAAACTGCAGGAGACGATTCAGCAACTTCGAGAGAAAGCGGAGGCTTCGCGACAGGAAATTTTACGTTTGAATACCGCGATATCGGAACGGAAAATCCAGAGCGCCGATGCGGAATCCTCCGGCTTTGAACGCGGTGTCAATCAATCGATTGAAAAGATTCGGGAACTTGAGCGCAGCCGGGGCGTACTTTCCTGTCAGCTTGAGCAGGCAAAAACGCAGGTTGGAGAGCTTCAGCAGAAGCTTTCCGGTTCGGAGCAGGAGCAGAAATCTCTGCGGGAGACGCTTCGGAATCAGGAGCTCCTCCGGGAGAATCTGGCGAAACAGCATGCGACCGAGTTATCTCAAATAAATGCTCAGTTGACAGAAAGGAGTCGTTCCATCGCTGAGATTACCAGGCAAAAACAGATCGTCGATCAGGAACTGGGCACTTTCCGGATTCAGCTTGAAAAGGCTCGAGAAATGGTTGCTGCTGCGGAGCGGAAGGCCAGTGAATGTGAGCAGCGGTTTGCCGTGATGCAGACATCCGTCGAGCAGTTGAGGCAGGAGAAGGAACAACTGAGTGCGGCCGTTGCGGCGGAACGCGCCTCCGTGGCGAAACTGACCGATGAAAAAAACGCTCAGACGGCGTCTTTGCGTGCGGCGATGACGAAAATCGAGAATCTTCAGAAGGAGGTTTATCCGGCGGAATGCCTCGCGGATCCGGATTTTGCGATACTGAAGGAGCATTTGGATTCGTGGCTTGCTGAGCAGGCGGCTTCAGCGGAGATCGTGAAATCCTCATTGGGGTTGTTTTCGCAGCGTGCTGTGGTCAATTCGGAGACGTGGCAGTTGGCGTTGCGCAATATTTCCATCGGTATCACACAGACGCTTCAGCAGAGAAATGTTCCGAGTGCAGCGATTTTGGCGGAACTGTTTTTGTGGAGCAAGTTCCTCATGAAATTTTCCAATGAAGATTTTGATTTTTCACTCAAGATTCCGAATATAGGAGAAGGAGTGGATCCGGCCTGGATGTCGGTGGGGAATTCTCGTGCAACAAAGGTGAGCCGGGTCATCAGCTGGGCGGTTTGGAACAATCAATTTGGAGTTATGCACAACGCTGAGGTTGAATGATGCAAGTCAAGAGGAAAACGGGGGTTGTGATCACGGAGGCTGACGGGACTCCTTTGACCAGCGGGCTCTATTACTATTGGGATGCGGATCTCTCGCAGATTTTGCTGCAGGAAGCGCACGACTTCTGTCCGGATGTGGACTTCAAACAGAAAGAGGCAGCTTCCTTTGAAACCTGTTTCCATAAGGATACCGCCAAGGGTGTCGAGTTGTGCGGGACATCCAAGTCGCTTGATGACAAGGGGGTACAGATACCGGAAAGTGATCTGGACCGTTTTATTGCCGCGATCGATCAATTGCATGCGAAGTCCGAGCGGCCGGGAGTTCCGGAGGACAGCCGGAGTTTTATGCGTGATTTCGTCGTTCCCAATCCTCTGACGATGCGTTCCGCGTGGCGGGTGAGTACCGGATTTTCGAAAAGGCTTCTGGTGCTGTGGGGATACAGTTCTGCGGCATCGGAGGCGGTGGTTCTGCCGTTGACGCCGACTTCGGAGAAATGGGAGGATGCCGCGCAGCGGGTTGATTTGAAAAAACTTCTCGCCTCATCCGGACTGATTTCGAAGCACAAATTCAACTGGGGGAAATTCTTCCGCTGGCTTCTACTGTTGCTGCTGCTTGTGTTGTTGCTGTTGCTGCTGCTCGGCTGGTGGGCGTGGGGACATAAATGCGAAGTCTGCGACGGAGCGACCTCGATTTCCCTGCGCCACTTCCCGTTCGTCTGCAAAACGTGCGACAAAGCGGAAAAAGAGTGCACATGCAAAAAAACTGACGTCCCAAGTCCTCCTGGGACACCAGGACCTGGGACACCAGAACCAGGACCTGGGACACCAGAACCAGGACCTGGGACACCAGGACCTGGGACACCAG
>NZ_CALXSK010000015.1 GCF_944391105.1 uncultured Victivallis sp. | reverse complement strand
TGAATTCCAGCGTGCCGTCGAACGATTCCGGCAGCGTGCCACCGTGGAAGTCGATCCGCAGTTTCCGCGCCTTTACAAAAGTAAATACCCGGGGATTTCCGAAGTTCCGCAACGGCCGCGTGCAGAGCCAGACGTTGTCCTGAAGTCCGGCGCGGGCCGCATCTCCCGGCAGATCTTCCGGTGAGGTCGCGACGTAAATCGTATTTTTCTCCCCTTCCGGACGCAGATACCGCGTGATATCGACCTGGAAGGCGGGAGTGTTGCAGTTGAGGCGCGGCTGATGTTCGGGCAGGGGAACGCGCTGTCCGTTCACGACCACGATTCCTTTCGTGTAGAGCGCGTCGAATTTCAGAAGCGTCTGCCGTCCGCCGCTCTCCGGAGGCGTGGCGAACTCCCGGAAATACCACCCCTGGCGATAGTCGTTGTACGATTTGCCGCGCACTTTTTCGACGGCCCGTCCGTCGCTTGTGCGGAAGAAGTTGCACATCGCTCCCATCCTCCAGAAACCCGGCACGAGAAAGTATCCCCACTCCTCCGAAAGCGGCGGAGGGGTCTCCTGTTCCTTTTCGCAGAGCGTGAATCTCCAGAAGCCGTTGAGGCTGATGTCGGTGCGCTCTCCGGCGGTTTTGCGGAACGCCTTTGAGAGATCCTGATCGTGGAGTTTCTCCGGCGCGACGCGCGCAATGCGCGTCTCCGGGAAGTAAACGTGATCCGCTCCGGCTGCGGCAAGCGTCCCGAGAAGGAGCGCGGAAAACAAAGCTCGAATCATCAAATCATCTTCTCCATAAAGAGGTTCTGGTTTATCGGATCTCCGCCGGATCGAAAAATTTCCCCTCCGGCACGATCAGTGCCCGCAACGTGTTGCCGACGCTGTACAGCACGATCAGCTCCTTGGGCTTGTTTTTCGCCGGATCGGAACCTGCGAACTGGTTGTTGACGCCCGCCTTTTTCTTCTCCGCCATCATGGTTTTGACGGTTTCGAGCATATCGGCGGTTTTCGAGCCGTACCCGTAGGTGGCGCTGTAAACGGTGAGCGCTTCCGTGACCGGATAATCACCGCCTGTGCGGACGATGATCGGGGCGGAGTATTCGCCGACGGAAAGAGTGCGTTCTTCGCCGTTGACCCGGATTGTCGCAATCAGCTCCTTGGTTTTCATGCGGGCGGGGTCGCCGAGGATGGTCGTGGCGTTTTTCGCGCTCAGCACGAGGAATTTTCCTTCGCGCAGCCGTCCGGAAACAAATGCCGTCGCGTCGCATTTCCGGTCGCCCGCGCCCCAGGTCGCGCGAACCACTTCAAGCGGAAGATCCGCGGCGGAAACGAGGAGGGCGGCGAACAGGGCCGCAAGAATCGTGTGGAGTTTCATTTCATTCACTTTCTCTGGTTGGGGTTGGGGATTCTGTCGGGGAAACGGGGGTTACCAGGTCCATTCGAGCGTGCTGTTCCACCAGTTCCCCTTGTTCCAGTTTTCATACTGCTCGGTGCGGGTGGCGGCGTTCGCGTGGCCGTCCGCCCAGGACATGTTGATTCGCTGCGGGTTGTGCGCGGCCCACGAGAGCGCCATCCAGCCGTTCTGGCCGGAGGCTCCGAGATTGAAGCGCATGACGTAAGGGTCGAGTGTCGGCACGCGCCCCTCCATCAGAAGCGGAAACTTCGAAGGACTCTTGATCTTCTTGAACAGCAGAGTCGTGATGTCACCCTCCTTGACACGCGGACTGGAATTGTCCTCCGCCGAACATTTCGTTCCGTCCGAGAAGAAGCAGTCGACGTTGATCGGATAACAGAATCGGCGTACCTGATCCTCGACGTCCGTGACGGATGGATGCGGCCCGGCCTTCGGACAGCGGCTGAGCTGTTCCGATTCCGGCAGCACGTTTGTTTTAACCATGACGCTCATGTAGGTGATGCCGCCGTTCAGTCCCTGCGTGATGATCGCATCCCCGTTCGACAGACTGTAGGTGATGATGCCGGTGGTGATCTGTTTCATGTTGTTGAGGCAGGCGATGCTGCGGCTCCGTTCGCGCGCCTGGTTCAGCGCGGGCAGCAGCATCGAAGCGAGAATCGCAATGATCGCAATCACCACGAGGAGCTCGATGAGCGTGAAGAGGCTGCTGCGGTTCGTTTGGGCGGCGGAGAAGCGGCGGCGTTTGTTTTCGTACTGTTGTCTCTGTTTCATTTGGATCTCCATGGTTCGGGGTTGTTATTCCGACAAGGGTTGAAAACGGGGGGACTCATCCCGGTGCGGCGCGGGAGGCTTCAGCTCTCTGCTCGGGGAGGCGACGACGGTTGCGATCCTGACTTCGCTCAGCAGCCCGAACGGCTTCAGATGCCGGGCACCGGGAGAGGCATAGTTGAAATCCGACGGATCGACCATGTCGCCGGGATCCGCGCCGAATGGACCGAACGAGTTGCGGCGGCTTCCGTAGACGGTGATCTCGATGAGGTTGCGGCCGGGTTTGAGCTCTTTTCCCAGATTCAGCCGTTCCGGATGCAGCAGCGCAATGCGGGGTTCTCCGCCGTTCACGGCGATGCCGATGGCCGTACCGCGCCATTCCGGAATCCACGGAAATGCCGGCGTGCCGGCCGGTTCGTTCCACTCGAACTCGAAACTGCAGTTCATGTTTCCGGAGTAGTACGGGTAACCCTGCATTCCCCAGTCGCCCGGCGATACCGTCCGCACCGGAAGGGTCAGCTCGTTCTCGAAGACGCCGAACTCCCCGAGCAGATAGATCGCCTCAAATCCACTCATGTCTCCGCAGTAGCGACAGCTCAGTTCGAGGATGTTTTCTCCCATTCGCAGCGCATCCGGCGGGAGCGGCGTCATCTGCAAACTCGCGTCGCACCAGAAGCCGCTGTCCCGGAATTCGACCGGACGGCCGTTCAGCACAATTTCATATCGATCCGCCTCTTCGAGCGCGAGCGAAATCTTCTCCGGTTTTTCGCGGCAGTCGAAGCGGAAACGCAGGGTCGCACCGACGCAGCGGCTGCTCTTTCTCATCTGCCGCTGCTTCCATGGTTGAACCATCTCGTGACTGCGTTCGGGTTCTCCGAGCAGCCGTCGCGCCACCGCGTCCGCCTCGCGCACATGGCCGTATCCGGCAACCGCGCCGCCGAAGGAGTATTCCGCAAAATCGAGCACGAGAACATTCGGCTCGTCCGGCTGAACGAACCATGGCCCGGAGGAGTGATGCAGAATTTTCACGGATTCCGCCGGGGGAAGGGGGGCTTCCGCAGCTTTGGCCGCTTCCTCTCCGGCAGTTGCAAAGAGCCGTGATTCGAGCCGTCCGAAATTCGTTTCGAACTCCCACCAGCCGTTCCGGAAAAACGCATTCACTCTGCGGCGCGTCCCGGTCGTCGGATCGAGTTCGAGCGGAATGCGGGCGGGATCCCCCTTCCAGCGGATGAACGCACGCGGGATCGTCAGCGTCCGTTCGTCGGCGCTCTTCGCATCCATGTCGCTCCCGAGCGGCAGCGGACAGCCCGTGTTGCAGAGGAAAAGCCGCTGTTCCCCGTTTTCCCCACACACCTCGTTGAAGAGGAGCGGCTCGACGAAGTTTCCATTTCCGTCGCGCACGGAGACGGTTTGCTCGGCAGCGAGTGCCGCCGGCAGTTCTGCGAGCGTCACAGGACGGAACTTCTGATAAATGCGGCCCGCGTCGGGGTGGGGGAGCGCGTCGACGAACCCGGGAGCCGCTCCGAGATAGACGACTTTCCCTCCGGCATCGGCGAATTGTTCGAGCAGTTTCAGGGTCGTTGAGCGGATCGTCCGGAGTTCCGGCACCACCGCTGCGACGTAGGAGGCGCAGCCGACGCGCAGGTTTTTCCCATCGACGCTCCCGATTTCGGAGAGCATCGCCTCGTCGCCGTAGTCGAACGCAAGTTTAGCGCGCAGCAGCATGTTGCGCAGGCGCGGCAGTCGGCGGCTTTCGCTTTCGTAATCGGCCCGCGTGCAGGCTGTGAGCGGCTTCCAGAACCAGGTCGATTCGAGCGGATGCACAACCAGGATCGGCCGCACCGGATTTCCCGAACCGAGCAGAGTGCCGATGGATGCAATGTGATCCTGCAGGATTTTTTCCACGCGGAAGTAAGGCGATTGGTAGTGGATGCTCGGCGGATAGTCCCGCTTCGCCTCGCCCCGGAGCGTATAGAACGCCAGATGGCTGCAGAATTGTGTGACCCCGAGCGCAAGCTGCCACTCCATGCACGCCTTCTGCGCATAGAGCGGATAATCCCAGCCGGTTCCGGCGAACGACTCGCTCAACACCCGGCGGCCGCCGTTTTGATGCGCGACCGAGGCGGTCTGGAGCATCGCGTCGTAGATGAGCTGATGGTCGCTGAGCAGATCGACCCCCGGAATATCCATGTGCCGCACGAACCGCATGGCCGAACCGCAGTTCCGGGTCTGGGTGATGACGTTCTCCTCGCCGAACACGTGTCCGGTGTAGAGCAGTCCGTGTCTGCGGCACCATTCGGCCGCCTGCACGGCGAAGGCCGATTCCAGCAGTTCCGTCCGGAGATTCGCCATCAGGTAACGGATTCGCGAACAGCTTTCGCCTTCGACTTCGAAAAAAAGTTCCGGCAGGTGATCGAATAGATCGATGCCGTATCGTTGTGCGAATTTCCGCTCCATCGCCTCCGTCCAGTTCGAACAGTTCGGTTCGTCCGAGAAGAGGCCGGGGATGACGCCGCCGAATTCCGCGCCGCATTCGCGTGCGTACCGTTCGTGCGTCATGAGGATGAACTGCCGGATGCCTTCGGCATTCATCATGTCGGAATAGTATCCGCCGTTGTTCCATGAGTTCGCCCGGTCGAACCGCACGTGAAAACGGAGGAACGACTCCCCCTCGCGCAGTTCGTCGCCGCGCTGGAGACGGCGGCAGTTGCGGAGCACACTGCCGCGGAGTTCTCCGGCGAACCAGGCCAGATCGTTCCGGCGGTAGCGCGGAGTTTCAAGCCGTTCGACTTCCAGCGTGCGTCTGCGGAAACGGCGGTTCCGGCCGATTTCGCCGGAGCCGGAGCCGGAGGCATAACGGTCTTCGTCGTAGAGCCATGCTTCGAGCCCCGTGCGGCGCGCCTCGTCGATGCAGGTGCGAACGGCGTCGAACCATTCCGCGCAGAGATATCCGGTGTCGAGCCCGGTGCGGGCGTGCATGAAAAATCCGCCGTACCCCATCTCCCGGAAAATCCGGATCTGGCGGCGCAGCTCCCCGCTGTCGAGCCTGCCGTTCCACGCCCAGAACGGCAGCGTGCGGCAGGAGCCGGTGGAAATCGAAACGTTCATCGTTGTTCTTCCTGCATCGTTGTAAAGCGTGAGAGGCTTTTTCTCCACTGTCCGGGAGTGCAGCCGTATTTTTCCTTGAATACCTCAAAAAACGCCCCGAGCGTCGGAAAACCGGCGCCTTCGGCGATCCGTTTCATGGTGAAATTCCCCATCCTCAGCATGGCGTCGGCCTGTTTGAGCCGCAGTTCGAGCAGGATCTGTTTGGGGGAGGCCCGGAACTCCGAGGCGAAGAGTTTGTAGAGCGCCGAGTCGGAAAGTCCGAACCGGAGCGCAAGCGAATGGATCGGCAGCCGCTGTTCAAGATGGCCCCTCATATAATCGACGATCTCCCGGATGCGCGGTTCGCTGCGGACGGTGAAATCCATGCTTTCACGTTCGATCGGGATCGGGGCGGGGGGGATGAAGATTCCGCTTTTGTCGGGTTTTCCGCCGTCGATGAGCCGGTCGAGCTCCTCCGCCGCGCACCGGCCGATCTGGTAGAGGCGGCTGTCGATGCTCGAAAGCGAAATCGCCGGCGCATGGCAGACGCAGTCGTCGTTGCCCACGCCGAGTACCGAGAGTTCCGAGGGAACGGCGATGCCGCTCAGCAGCGCGGAGTTGATGACGTCGGATGCGTCCCAGTCGTTCTCCGCGAAAACCGCGCACGGCTTCGGCAGCCGGACGAGCCACCCGGGGAGTTTCTCCGGCGCGTTCGTCGAGAGCCGGGCGCAGCGGCCGACCCCGTGCTTTTTGAGCGTTTCGCCGAAACTCTTCCCGCGCGGTGAGGCGCTGTACACGCCGAAGTTTTCATAGCCGCACCGGATGAAATACTCCGCGGCGAGTCTGCCGATGGCGGCGTCATCCTCCCGCACGAGAGTGTAAGGAAGGGTCGGGCCTTTCAGCGGAACCAGCGAAACCAGTTTCCAGTCGACTCCTGAAACGGTTTTCCGCGCGAAAAGGTCCGGATAGAGCACTCCGGCGATGACGCCGTCGCCGCGCCATTCGCGCAGCGCCTTGCGGACGTCCCCCGCGTGCCAGAGAATCAGATGCCAGTTGTGTGTGCGGGCATAATCGACCACGCCGTGGACCAGCTGTCCGACCTGCCACTCCACCATCAGCATCACACGTTTGACGGTCATGTTTGGAATCTCCTGTTCTGTTGCTTATCAATTATACCACAAAATCCTTTTTCTGCCAATTCCGAAAACGGTAAATCTTATCCTGATTTCGGTAATTGTAAGATCGGGAGTGATCCGGTTGTAACAATATGGATTTTCGCTAATTACATCGATTTTACTTCGTTCGTTGCGCGGGAGAGATATGGCGAGGAAACAGGATCTGTTGCAAATGGGGGGCGGAAAGATTCCGATCGAGGCATTGCTTTTTCTCCTCCGTCGTGTATAATATGGAAAATGATCAGCGTTTCAGGAGGAAAAAATGAGTCAACAGCCGGATATTCCCGGGACGATCATCGAGCAGGCGCAGGGAAAACACCCCGCATCCGTGGTGTTGAAAAACGTCTCGGTGTTTTATTTGACCACCGGCGAGATCCGACGGGAGGATATCGCCATCTGCGGCGACCGAATCGCCGGGGTCGGTGCAGGGTATGAGGGGGGACACGAGATCGATTGCACGGGACTCTTCGCCGTTCCGGGATTCATCGACGCGCACGTGCATGTCGAATCGTGCATGGTGACTCCGTTCGAGTACGAGCGTTGCGTTCTGCCGCGCGGCGTCACGACCGCCGTCTGCGATCCGCATGAACTCGCGAACGTCGCCGGTACGCGCGCAATCGACTATTTTCTCGACTCGGCACGACGCATGTGCATGGATCTGCGCGTGCAGATCAGCTCCTGCGTGCCGGCCACTCCGCTTGAAACTTCCGGCGCGGTGCTCGACGCGGAAGAGATTCGCCGCTATGTCTCCGAGCCGCTTTCCTGCGGTCTCGGCGAGATGATGAACATCCCCGGACTTCTCGCCGGCGACCGGGATGTCCTCGAAAAAATTGCGCTGTTCCCGGGGCGGATCGACGGTCATTGCCCGATGCTCTCCGGCAAGGCGCTCAATGCCGCCATTGCCGCCGGGCTGCGCAACTGCCACGAGAGCGGTTCTCTCGCCGAGGCGGAAGAGAAACTCCGGCTCGGCATGCAGATCCTCATTCGCGAAGGCTCCGTCGCCCACGACCTGGAGTTGCTCCTGCCGCTCGTGACGGTTCGGAATTCTCCCTTTCTCTGTTTCTGCACCGACGACCGCAACGTCCTGGATATCGAAGAGGACGGACATATCGACCGGATGATCGCCCGGGCGATCGCATCCGGAGCAGATCCGCTCGCGGTCTACCGGACGGCCTGCTGGTCCCCCGCGCGCCATTTCGGCCTGAACGACCGCGGACTCATCGCGCCGGGAATGCGGGCGGACATCGTGCTGCTTTCGAAGCTGGACGAGTGCCGGATCGAGGCTGTGTGGAAAAACGGGCGGCTCGTGAACGAAGCGCTTTTCGCATCGCGCGGGGAGGAACCGGATTTTTCGGCGTTTCTGCATTCGATCCGCTGCCCCGCGGCTGCGGCGGAATCGTTCCGGGTCGGTTCCACTCGGGCGGAGACTTTTGTCATCGGCATCCGGGAGGGGTCGCTCATCACGGATCGCCTCGAGATGAGACTTCCGTTCGACGGTCGTGAAAAGCGGTGCGATCCGGAGCGTGACGTCGCCAAGGTCGCCGTGCTTGAGCGGCACGGGAAGAACGGCAACGTCGGCATCGGATTCGTACATGGTTTCGGATTGTGGCGCGGCGCCATCGCTTCGAGCGTCGGGCACGACAGCCACAACCTCTGTGTGGTCGGCGTTTCGGATTCCGATATGGCTCTGGCGGTGAATGCGCTGCGCGAAAGCGGCGGAGGTTTCGCTGTGGCGGCCGACGGCGACGTGCTCGATGTTCTGCCGTTGCCGCTGGGCGGGTTGCTCTCCTGCTCCGACTTCGAAACCGTCGGGACGCAGCTGAAACGGATCCACCGTTCGGCGGAGGTGCTCGGATGCAGGCTCGCTTCGCCGTTTCAGACGCTCTCGTTTCTGCCGCTGCCGGTGATTCCATTTCTGCGCGTCACCGACCGCGGCCTGGTGGACGTGGAGCGGTTCGAAATCGTTCCGGTGTGAGACTCGGTGTCTGCGGGGCCTGCGGCTGCCCCGGCGGAATGCACGGTCCCCTTTCCGCATCGATTCCGGAGGGAGCGGACGTCTCTGTTCCGGCACAACCGGGTTTGCAATCTTTCATTCCGATGCTATCTTATTGTCCCGGTTGCCGGAAAGGAGGAGAAGAGGTTCATGCTGATTTTCGGGATTCTTCTGGCCGGATATGTGATCGGACGGGCGGTGCTGCCGCTGCGGCTCCACTGGGGCTGGAAGATCGGGCTCTCCGTGCCGGTCGTGTTGACGGCATTCAAGTTTCATATTCTGCACTGGTTCGGTGGTCCGCGTTTTTTCGCTCCGGAGCTGCCGGTTCCGCTGCTTGTCGCCGCTGCGTGGTTGTTCGCGGTGCTGTTTCTCTTCTTCTTCCTGCTTCTGGCGGCTGATCTGGTGCGCGGCGGAATCTGCCTGGTGATGCTCTGCCGGAGGCGGAAGCCGACGGCGGGATTCCGGCTTCTCGGCAACCGTGTGAACCTCGGACTGCTTGCGGTCTCCTGCGTGCTGGCTGTGGTGGGAATTCACGCGGGGACCGCCGTCCCGGAGGTCCGTGAGATCACGATTTCGATTCCGAATCTGCCGGAAGAGGCCGATGGCATGACGATCGCCCTGCTGGCGGATATCCACGCCGACAGCCTCACGCGGGCGGATCGCGTTCGCGGTATGGTCGAACGAACCAACGCGGCGGAACCCGATCTCATTGTGCTGGCCGGAGATTTCGTCGACGGAACGGTCGAGGGGTGTGGGGCGGAACTTCTTCCGCTCCGGGAACTTGCTGCGCCGTACGGCGTATTCGGCGTGCCCGGCAATCACGAATATTACTCCGGCTATGTCGAGTGGTCGAATTTTCTGGCGGCGCTCGGCATCGAACTTCTGGAGAATGCGCACCGGGTTCTGCCGGACAACATCGTTCTAGCTGGCGTGACCGACCCCGCGGCCGCACGGTTCGGACTCGAAACGCCGGAGGTGGGTAAAGCGTTCGCCGGTGCCCCGCGGGAAGCCCTCAGAATCCTCGTCGCGCATCGGCCGGAACTTGCCTTTGAGGCGTCGGAACAGGGTGTCGCACTCATGCTTTCGGGACACACGCATGGCGGAATGATCGCGGGAGTGGACCGTTTCATCGCGAGGTTCAACCGTGGATTCGTCTCCGGCTCCTACCGGGTCGGCGGAATGACGCTCTTTGTCACGAATGGGGCGGGCATCTGGAATGGATTCCCGGTCCGTCTCGGCGTGCCGTCGGAGATCGCCCTGATCCGCCTCGTCCGGAAGAAGTAGAAAAACGGGCAGCCGGTGACCTGCACCGTTGCCCGGAAGGATTCGTCTGTTTTTTTTGCCCGGGATCCGGCGAAACCGGATTATTTCCCGCACGGTTTCCCCTGACAGCCCATACTGCCGTCACACATCTGGCAGATGCCGTTCGGGAGTTCGTTCTTCTCGAAATAGTCGCGGATGTTTTCGAGCGTGACGTTCGCAATGTTCCGGACCGCCTCGCGCGTAAAGAACGCCTGGTGCGATGTGACGAGCACGTTCGGGAATGTCAGCAGCCGCGCGAGCACATCATCGATGATCGGCCCGTCCGAGCGGTCCTCGAAGAAGTAGTCTCCCTCCTCCTCGTAGACGTCGAGGCAGGCTCCGCCGATCTTGCCGTGCTTGAGCGCTTCGATGAGCGCAGCGGTGTCGATCAGCTTGCCGCGGCTCGTGTTGATGATGTAAACTCCCGGTTTCATCATGGCGATCGCTTCGCGGTTGATCATGTGAACGTTTTCGCGGGTCAGCGGGCAGTGCAGCGAGATCACGTCGGATTCGCGGTAGAGCGTTTCGAGCGGTACGTACTCGATGTGGAGCTTCTCCGCGGCGGCTTTGTTCGGATACATGTCATATGCGAGAATCCGCACGCCGTATCCCTGCAGAACCTCCGCGAACACGAGCCCGATTTTTCCGGTTCCGATGATGCCGACGGTCTTGCCTCGCAGATCGGAGCCGATGAGGCCGTTGATCGAAAAGTTGTTTTCCCGCACGCGGTTGTAGGCGCGGTGCAGCGAACGGTTCAGCGTCATGTACATCGCGAGCGCATACTCCGCGACGGCGTAGGGCGAGTAGCCCGGAACGCGGACGACCACCATCTTCCCGTAAGCGGCGGCGAGATCGACGTTGTTGTAGCCGGCGCAGCGCATGGCGATCATCTGGACCTTCTCTTCGACGAGAACCTTGATTGTCTCTCTGCCGATGTCGTCGTTCACGAAGGCGCAGACGACGTCGAAGCCGGCGGCCATCTTTGCAGAGGCGGGATTCAATCGCGCCTCGAAGTAGGTGAGTTCGAATCCGAAATTCCGGTTCGCCTCGTCAAACGATTTGCGGTCATAGGGTTTCGTGTCGAAAAATGCAACTTTGACTGGTTTCATCTTAACCTCCTCCCCATTGGTGTTGACGTAATATAACTCCGGTTTGCGCGATATGCAATCTCTCCTACGGGATTGTTGCGGCGGTGATCTCTTCGAGTGCCGGCTGCGGCTCGAGCGGAGCTTTCAGAATCAACGCCTTGAGTTTCGGCGCCGGAGGCAGCCAGTGCCGCTCGCGCGCCGCTTCTGCGAGCGGTGAACCGGAGCCGTCGCAGAGCATTCGATAGTAGCCGTCCGCCTCGTCCGGATGACGGTCTGCCAGGACGAATCCCGCCGCCCAGAATCCCGCCGCCCGGAGTGCCGGATCTTCGGCGAGCGCTCCCGCCCGGGCGAAGAAGTCGGCCGCGATCCGGCGATAGTGAAACCGCCGGGAAATCCGATTCCGGTTCGGAAGTTCGGCGTTCCAGAGAAGTTTTTCCGAATCGTCCACGGCGGTCTGCCCCTCCCGCCAGTTCGCCGACGGCAATCCCGGATAGTCCCCGTTCAGGAGGAAGAGATCCGGTTCGAGTTCCGTTGCGCGCAGTTCCGACCCGTGCTGCCGGAGGATTCTGCCGAGCTCGAAGAGCGCGAGCGCCCGTTCATTTTTCGACCGTTCCAGCGTGTTCGCCGCGATGCTGGTCTCCTGGTAGAGTTTGTGGAGCGCCCGGAGCGATGGCGGAAAAAATTCGCCCGCTTCGCGGACGCGGTTCTCCCGCATGAGCCGCCGCGCAAGCAGGTGGCGCAACCATCTGTGGGTCTCATTCTCCGGGTCGGTCGCGTGGTTGCGGCAGTATTCGATCAGGTTGTCGGCGGGAAGCAGCTGTTCGGCGACCACGGCTGCGTCGACCCGGCTCTCCGCCTGCAGAAACGCGTGGAGCGCTTCGAGAAAATCCTCCCGGTCTACGTGGATCGTCCCCAGAATCCCCTGTACTTCCGCGGGGAACTCCGGCATCGCACTTTGAGGAGGAAAGATCTGCGCTTCTTCATCCGAGTAAAATTTCCACGAGGGAACGGCCTGTTTCCGGCAGTTGGCGAGCCACAGCGAAAGTTTTTCCGCCGCTTCCTTCCGGTTTCCTTCGCGCTTAGCAAACCGGGCCTCCAGATAGAGCCGGACGAGCGAATTCTCCGGCAGATGCGGCAGCAGCGCACGGCAGCGGTCGAGGCGGTTGTGGAAATAACAGTCCGCCGCGACCCGTTCGAGCACGAGCGGCGTCTCCTCCTCCGGAAGTTTTTCGAGGATCGGGAGCGGATCGAATACGAGCAGGGCGATCTCCCGCAGCAGCGGATCCCGGAGCATGCGTTCCTTGTCGAGTTTCCACGCTTCGTTCGCAAGGCGGAGAAAGTTTTTCTTCCAGAGCGGCGTAATCCGGTCGTCCGGGAGGTAGCGGAGCTGATCGAACGGATTGTCCGCAAGCAGCCAGTTGTTTCTGCCGCTGCGCTCCGCGAGTGCACAGGAGTCGATGAATCCCGCCTGTTTTGCGAGCCGCAGTTCCCGGTAGTGGCGGTATGCTGCGTCGGCGCTCTGCTTCAGCGCGAGGTTGCCGAGCATGTAGTGTACCCAGACCGTGCGATATTTCCGGTCGCCGGCGGGCAGGGCGAGCAGTTCTTTCCAGGCGGCGGGTTCCCGGCAGGCCGGGTCATTCTTCATTTCGGCGTATCCGGCGGAGTAGAGATAAAACTCCTTCGCACAGCCGGGCAGCGCTTCGGCATCGAACTCCGGCGTTTCCCCGTTGCGGCAGGCGCGGTCGAAGGCAAGGTATGCGGCGAGCGCACTCTCCAGCTCTTCTTCCGGGAGTGCCGCCGCTGCGGCGAGAAAATCGTTCCGGGTTGCGTCGGCGGTCGAAACTCCTCCGGATCGATCCGGTTCGAATGCCCATGCGTCAGGATGGAAATGGCGGCCGAGCAGCTCTAGATCATATTCGTATTTGAGTTCCGGACTCCTCGGCGCTTCCGACGCGAGGTAGGACGGGGGGAAGTAGGGGCCGCAGCCGATGGCGGCCGCAGAGCTGCCCAGCAGCAATGCAAAGAGCAGGCGTTTCATGGGGTTATCTCCTTTACAATGGGGGGATTGGTTTCATCGACGAGAAAAGTCGCGACGCGGATTTCTGCGCCGCAACCGGGAAATTCAACCGTCAATCGTTCGGGAAGAATTCCGAACGGGAGTTTTTCCGGAGAAGTTCCGGTGCCCGGTGCAGGTTCGAACTCTCCGTGCCGGTCGGGCCATTCGAGCGCGAGTTCGAGCGGTTCGAGCTGGAGCCGGGCGTGCGGAGTGATCCAGAGTTCGAGTGCATTTTCCGCCACCCGGCGGAGTTTGATCTCAAGACGAGTTGTCGGAATTTCTCCGCGTTCGAATGACTCGATCGAGGCCCGGTCGTAGCAGAGGCGATCCCCGCCGACCGGCAGCCGGAACCAGATCCTTCCGATATCGGGATTTTCCCGGATCAGAGCGGCGAGGAGCTCCGGCTCCGGTGCTGCCAGCCGGATTCGGCGGCCGGCCGCCGGAGGAGCCGCCCCCTCCGCTGCGATCGCGGTAAAATTCCCCGTTTCATCAAACTCAAGCCGGTAGGCGTAGGCCGGCAGCGCGATGCGGAACGGTTTTCCGAGCTGCCGGGCCCGGCGGATCGCCGTCCGGGAGATTGTTTCATCGATCAGCGCATACGGTTCGTCGATCCGCCCGGGCACATTGAGTCCGTGCAGTTGAAGAACGTAGTAGTCGGTCTCCGCTGCGACTGCGGCGAATCCGGCGCGCCCGAGGTGGCAGGGCAGAGCGGTTACGGAAAATTCCTCGACATGCGGAGAGAGTTTGCTCCTCAACGTCCGGAGGAGCGCCGCATATTCGGCGAGCCTCCGCTCAGGGACATCGGCGTCGATCTGAATCCGGCTGCAGCCGTTCCGGGAGATTTCGGCGGCGAGACGCGTAAATCCCGGAAGGTTCAAGGCGTCGACGCGGAGCCGGAAAACGGCTGTGACATTCTGCCGCTTCCAGAGTTCCGCCGGAGCCTCGGAGCGTTCGATTCCGGCCGCGGAGAGCTCCGCCGCAAAAATCTGCAGCGCGGAATCGTTCCGTTCCAACGCGCGCGCGACGTCCGGTGTCCAGCGTCTCTGCCAGAGGTAGAACTCCGTGGCGGGTGTCGCCGCGGCCGCGGCCAGGAGCCGGAACAGAAGAAGTGTCAGGATAAACTGTTTCAAAAAACACCCCAGCTGATGATACGGCGTAATTTACCGGAGCAGAAGGATTTTGCAAGTCGTTTTCAGAAAAAATCCTCCCTTTTTTTCACGCCGGGACAATAATCCCGGAAGAAACCACGTTATTTTCCATAATATGACTTGAAAAATCGAAAATGACGGTTATATTCTTCGGATAACCTAAGATTGTGATGGGAAAAGATTTCCCGATACCGTTTAGACAGAGATTGGGGGGGAATGAGAAGTATGGAGTTGAAACACGTGTTCAGATTCGGTGCGTTCGGTCTCCTGCTGGCTGCGGTCGGCGGATGTTACGAGTACACGCCGCCGCCGTCCGCGACGATGAGCGAGTCCTACACACAGCGCAAACAGGACGGGGCGGATCGGCTTCTGGATGACATCACCGATCTGACGCTTGCCGATGCGCAGCGGATCGCGATCAAGAACAACCCGACCTACATCGCCGCCTATCACTCGGTTAACGCCGCGCGGATGCGTTATCTGCAGGCGTGGGGAGCGTATTCCCCGACGGTTGGGGCGAGTTTCTCCATCGGAGACAATCAGAGCTGGACGCGGCGTCCGCACAACACTTCCGGCACGCCGTCCCGGACGGAGAGCATCACGACCAATACGGGTCTGAATGTGAACTGGCTGCTGTTCGACGGTCTGGCCCGTGAATTTTCCGTGCTGATCTACAAGCACAACTTCAATTACCAGAAACTGCTCGAGGATGATGAAGCCCGCACGATGATGCAGGCGGTCGCCTACGCCTACAACACCGTTCTGCTCGCGATCGAAAACAAGCGGATCGCCGAGGAGGACCGCAAATTCCAGGAGTCGAGCCTGCGCGACACGCGGCTGAAATATCAGGCCGGCGCGGTTCCGCTTTCGGATGTGCTGAACTTTGAAATCGCCGTGAACTCCGCTGAGACCGACCTCATCAGTGCCGACTATCAGTATGAAACCGCGATTTACGCGCTGGCGGTTCTGATGGGATATCCGGAAGGGACGTTCCCGAAAGAGCTGAAGTTCCCCTCCGACTTCAAGACCAATTTTACCGATCTCCCGTCGGTCGACGTCTATCTCGACACGGCTCTTGCGAACCGCCCGGACCTGAAGGGCTATCGTGAACAGCTTGAAGTCGCGAAATATCAGATGTATCAGACCTGGAGCGCCTACTCCCCGACGGTCAACGCCTATTTCAACATGGGTTACGGCACGAATTTCAGCCGCAGCAAAGGTTGGGAGGGCGCCAGCCACAATGGGGACAGCACTTACAGCGAGTCGCCGTCGATCGGTTACGGTTTGACCGCCGACTGGACGATCTTCGACGGTTTGATCCGTGAGAACAAGATTCGCGAGTACAAGGCGAATCTGGCTGTGGCGGAATTTTCGGTTTCGGCCAAGTGGCTGGAGGTTGTCGGAGAAGTCCGTACGGCTTATGCGAATTATGTGCAGAGTGTGAAGCAGACCCGCATCTTCGAAAAGACCCGTGACCTTTCCGCCCAGCAGCGCGATCTGGTCGACGAAGGTTACAAGGCCGGCAATACCGAGCTGACCCGTTTGAACGAGGCGCAGCGCGACCTGGTCGAGGCCGAGACGAATCTTGCGAGCAGCTACATCAATATTCAGAATGCGAAGGCGCAGCTCGACGCTGCGGTCGCGGCGAATTCGGCCGCCTATTACGGCGATCCGGAACATGTTGCTCCGGGGGAGATCAAAAATACTCCGTCCGCCGAGGAATCCGTTGCAGCGGAGAAGCCCGAGCCGATGGTCGAATCCGGTCTGAAGGCCCCCGCGGATCAGAGCAAGATCCCTCCGGCCGGCAGCGAAACCGCTGTGGTCGAAGAGCCTTCGGTGAAGGCTCCGGAGATTCCGGCGGATCCGACCAGAGTGCCGGAAAAGAAGTGATTGATTCGGCATTTTCTGCAACCGTCGGGCAACACCGACGGTTTTTGCGTATCTTGATTCCGGGCTGTCCGACGCGGTTCGGATGCGGTTGCGGAGAAGCCATTTGAGAAAGAGAGAACAGGAGAGAGGATGCTTTTCAGAAATAAGAAACGTTACGTCGTGCATACGATGGGGGATCCGGTGCTGCGTGCCGTTGCACAGCCTGTTGGCGCCGTAACACCGGAGCTCCGGCAGTTGGCGGAGAAGATGATCGAAGTTGTGCAGGCGTTTGAAGGTGTCGGGTTGGCTGCGCCGCAGGTGGGAGAGTCGATCCGGATGGTCGCCTTCAATCTGCCGCAGGAGTCGATGAGCGATGTTCCGAGCGTCGGGGAGGAGAAACTCCTGCCGAAGATGCCGTTCGTGGTCATCAATCCGGAAATCATCTCGGTTTCGCCTGATACGGAGATGCGGGACGAGGGATGTCTCTCTCTGCCGGATGTGTGGGCTCCGGTGGAGCGTCCGGCGCGGGTTTTTTTCCGTGCGGCGACGATTGACGGAGAACTGATTGAATGCGAGTGCGGCGGTCTGCTCGGCCGGTGTATTCAGCATGAACTGGATCATCTTGACGGCAAACTGTTTGTCGATCGTGTCGAGCCGGCGGAGCTCGCAAAGGTGGAACGCGAAATGCGGCAGATGCAGCGGTACGGAGAGAAGCACCATTTTCACCGGATCAAAGTAAAGTAAGGTTATGAGTCGACAAGTCGGATTTTTCAGAGCGTTGCAGGGAAGCTGCTGCGGCACGGCGATATTCAGCGAACTGCGCTGCAACAGTGTGTGGCGGACGGTTCTGCATTTGATTCTGCTCTCACTTCTCTGCGCCGCGGCGATCACCTTTGCGCAGGGGATGCGGATTGTTCCGGAGATTCGGACGGTTGTTGACGGTTTTTTCAACACCTTCGGCGGAGTTCGCGGAAACGAGGGGAGCCTGATTCCCGTGTCGGATCCCGGGCGGGCGCGGACGTTTGATTTTTCTCCGGACGGGGGGCGGATCTTTTATTTTCCTTCCACGCCGGACGGCATCGTGATTTCGGACCAGGAGCTGCAGCTGTTGAAGCTCGGCGTAATCTGGCTGCCGCGGCAGGTGGTCTATCTGTTTCACGATGCAGGCAGTGACTTCTGGCGGACGATGGCGCAGAAACGGTCGGGAGTTCTGGAATTCGGGCGTTATACGACGGCGGAACTCAAGATGTTTCTGGCAGATCTGAAAGAGCCTGCCGTCTCCGCGGATTCCGATGGAGAGGCCATGGTTGAACTTACGCGCAATGGAGGGCTTCGGACGATGGAAGTCATGTTTGCGCTGGTGGTGTTTGTGTGGAATTTTCTTGCGGTGTTCTGGGTTGCGGTGCTTTACACGACCCTGTTCGCTCTGGTGTTCCGGTTTACGGGCGGGGGGCGGCTTCAGTCGCTGACGTTCGGGGAATTCTGGAAGATCGGGATTTACGCCGGATTTCCGGTGATGTTGTTCGCCGGTTGTTTCCCGGCGTTTGATCTGCCGTTTTTCAGGTACAGTACGGTATTTATGGTCGGGTTGATGATCTACTGGCTGTTGATTGTCGGCCGGATCGAACGGGCCGGAGCCGGGCCCGGGAGAGGAGAATCCAATGAGTGATAAAAATGATTTCCTGAGAATGCAGAACTGGTATCCGGTGCTGGCCGGGCATACGTTTCTGACCTCGTTCGTCAAAATGCGTTCGGATGTGATCGCCGCGCTCGCCGCGGGCGAGACGGGAGAGAAGGGAAAGGGGGCGGCCGTGCGCTCGATCATTGAGGATCTGCGTCAGCCGCTGGCGGCGATTCCGGGCAATGCGTTTGTCTGCGTCGACTGCTGTGCTCCGACGGATACGGAACGGTTCGCCTTGAAGCGCGGTGCCGTCTACTCTCCCGAGAGTGCCTGGAAGTATCTGGCGTTGAGCGAAAAGGTTCGGAACGCAGCCGCTGCCGGCAAAGCGGAGTACATCTGTCTCAAGCCGTTCCGGCGCATGAACCGCACCCGGGAATTCCGGCTGTTCATTTATGACGGCAAACTCAATGCGATGAGCCAGTATCATCTGATTCGCCATTTCCGCCGGCTGGAAGGTGTGAGGAATCAGTACTGGACGCAGGCGGCCGACTTCGTGGACAAGATCGTCTGGCTGCTGCCGGTGAAAACGCTTGTGATGGACATCTACTTCACCAGCAGCGGGAAGATTCTGATCATCGACCTGAACCGCTGGGGAGAGCCGACCGATCCGCTGCTTGTTCGTGACTGGAACCGGGATTGGAGTTCTCCTGCCGGCATGTTGCTGATGGAACCCCCGACGCAGATCCACGGGGATGTCAACGTCTCGTTTTAAGCGTTGAGCGGGAGGAATTTCATGGGGATGTTGTTGTCCGACCCGGTCGACTCTTATGTCGCACCGGTCGGTTGCTTCGCCTCTTCCAATGCGGGGATTGTGACGATCGGGAATCGGAGATTCTCCCGCAGCTGGCGGATCACCGAGCGGGGATTGCTTCCGGTTTCGATTCTGCTGGACGGGCAGGAGTTGCTGGCGGTTCGCAATGAGACGGTGCAGGAGGAGATCGGTTCCCGTTTTCAGGTGTTCGGCGCGCCTCTGACGCTGACCGGGGCTCCGGCGTTGCATGCACTGCTTGAACTGGAGCTGCCGACCGGGCTCATGCGTTACCACTTTGCGGTGACGGCCGCGGTTCCGGCGGTGGTGGTTGAACGCACCGCTCCGGAATCGAGGGAGCCGGCTTGCCGGAAGGAGGGTGCGGAGGGGGCGACCGGATTGGAGGTCGATCCTGCCGACTCGGAATCCGTTGAAGGGAAGCCGCTCACCTGCTGTGAAAGTTTCCGGGCGGCGTCGTTTCACTTGAAACTGCGGGAATTTCTGTTTGCAGATCAGACAGACCGGCACGACAATCTTTTAAGGATCAACGAATACCGCCTTTGCTCCGTGGAAAGGATCGCATTGCGAGGCTCTCTGTTCGCGGTGGAGGATCCGCTCACCGGGCGGGGCATTGTTCTGCTGAAGTTCGCGCCGCTGCCCGAGCGCCGTCCGATATCGGACCCGATCGATTTTGAATGGGACGCCGAGACTTTTGCGTTGCATGGGGATCGTTATCCCTGGGCGGTGATCGGATATGACGGCGGCCGGATGGGACTGAATCGTGCGCTCCATTTGTTCCAGCAGGAACTGCGTTGTGTGGTGTCCGGACGGGACGGGCTGGCGCTTTCGAACACCTGGGGGGACCGCAATCGCGATCAGGCGTTGAACGAAAATTTCATGCTCAACGAAATCGACATCGCTTCTTCGCTCGGCATCGACGTCTGTCAGATCGATGACGGCTGGCAGAGCGGAGTGACGGTCAATTCCGTGAAGGCGCAGGAGCGGGGCGGCGTCTGGGAAGGCTATTATGCGGCGGATTCGAAGTTCTGGGATGTTCATCCGGAGCGGTTTCCGAACGGGTTTTTCCCGCTCGTCGCGCGGGCGGCGGAGAAACAGGTTGGACTCGGGCTCTGGTTTTCTCCCGACTCCTCGAACGATTTCGCGCACTGGCGGCGCGATGTCGAAACGGTCTGCCGGCTGCAGAAGAAGTTCGGAGTCAACTGGATCAAGATCGACGGCGTCAAATCGCGCACCCGGCTGGGGGAGGCGAATCTGCGCTGTTTTTTCCGCGAGGCGCTTGAGCGCTCCGCGGGCAGACTCACGTTCGATTTGGATGTGACTGCCGAGATCCGGCCCGGTTATTTCGGGATGCCGGAATTCGGGACGCTTTTCGTGGAGAACCGTTACAGTGACTGGCGGCGGTGGTGGCCTTATGCGACGTTCCGGAATCTGTGGGTGCTTGCGCAGGCGATTCCGCCGGTGAGGCTGCGTTTCGAGTGTCTGAATCCTGAGCGCAACCGGGAGAAGTACGCGAACGATCCGCTCGCGCCTCACCATTACCGGATGGATTGGATTTTCGCGTCGGTCATGGTCTCTTCGCCGCTTTTGTGGTGCGAGCTGAGCGGATTGTCGGAAAAATCCCGTACGGAGTTGAAGGGAATCCTTTCGTTGTGGAAGGAGTTCCGGGAAGAGCTTCATGCGGGAGTCGTCTATCCGGTCGGGCCATGTCCGGACGGAACGACAACTTCCGGATTCTTTACCACGACTGCGGATGAGTCGATCTGCCACCTGATTCTGCTGCGCGATCTCGATCGCGAGGAGACGCGTGAAATCGACGTGCCGGTCAGACTGACCGAGTATTCCATCGCGACGATTGCGGGCGCGGGAAGTTTCGACGTGACCGGGAAGCGTCGCATCTGCTGCACGCTGCCTGGGCAGCGGAGCTACCTGTGGCTGCGTTTTTCACGCTGAACTCATGATGCAAAAACACCCCGGAAACGGCAGCGGCCGTATTCCGGGGCGTTTGTATGCGTTCGTTCAGGGACGGACGCCGGAATCGAGAAGAATCTGCTGAATTTCATGCGCATCGACCTCCCTGGCCGGGATGTGCTTGCGGGCGGCGAGGGCGGCTGCGACGCCGACTCCCTGGCCGATGTTCAGGCAGATCGGCATGACGCGGAAGTTCGAATGCGCCTTGTGGCTGCCGTCGATGTTGCGTCCCGAGAGCAGCAGGCCGTCAAGTTTTTCCGGGATGCAGCAACGGTACGGAATCGAGTATTTCCCCTTCGACTTGAAGTGTTTCTGGGCGCCGTGCTCGTCAAGTCCGGGGCCTTTCAGGCTGTGGATGTCGAAGTTGAACGAATTGCGGGTGGCGATCCAGTCGTCGAAGAGTTTCGCCTCGACGATGTCGAACTCCGTGAGCTGATAGAGCGCTTTGAAGTGGCGGGTTTCGCGCACGCCGACGTTCGAGGCGCTCGTGACGGCGTAGCAGTTCTCGTATCCGGGAACGTATTCGCGCAGGAAGAGGATGATCTTCTCCATCTGGTCGCGGCAGATGAGTTCCGCTTTCGTGAGGTCACGGACATCGGTTCCGTCGATGTGGATGACGTTCGTCATATTCACGCAGACTTCGCCCGGAAGCGGCGCTTCGTAGAGCAGTACGTGGCCGGCGGGGAAGGGGAGGTGTTCGTGCCCCAGCGCCTGGATTTCGCCTTTCGGCAGGTCGATGAGGGTTTCGAAGCTGCCGGGATAAACGGCGTGTTCGCGATCGACGCCGCCGATGCGGAACATCAGCGTGACCGGCTGACAGACATTGTCCTCGGGGCGGCCGAGCACGAATTCCGCGCCCGCTGCCGCGGCGACGTCGCCGTCGCCGGTCGCGTCGATCACGGTGTGGGCGAGAATGACTTCGCGCCCCGATTTGCTCTCGGTGATGACCCCTTTGACACAATTGTTTTCGACGACGGCTCCGGCGACGCGGGTGTGATACTGCACCGTGACGCCCGCTTCGCGCAGAAGGTTCTGCAGGACGCTTTTCTGCACTTCATGCGCATTGGCCCAGTGGGAGTGCGGCAGATTGGAAACCACCGGCAGCAGCGGAGAACGTTCCGCTTGCCGGAAGATCTCGTCGAGCAGCGGGGATTCTGTGCCGCCGCTCCAGTGGGACATCATGCCGGATGTGGCCATGCCGCCGAGGCAGTTCGCACTTTCGATCAGCATGGTTTTCGCGCCGGCCCTGGCTGCGCCGAGGGCTGCTCCGATTCCGGCGGGGCCGCCGCCGGCCACGAGGACTTCGGTTTCCGCTGCGATCGGCAGCTGTTTCGCGGGTTCCTGATAAAATTTCATCGTTTTCTCCTTTTGCTGGAAAAAGTTCGGGTATCGAATCCTGCCGCGATTTGGCGGGAAATGCTCCCGCCATCGCATCTGTTTTCTTATAATTTAACGGATTTTTTCACTGAAACCTTGAAAAATCAGGGATCAAATCTTAAATTATTACAGAAATGGAGTTTTCGGCATGAATTTGCAGAATGCGATTCGACATCTGGAATTGAAACTGGGAACCGTGATCGATCTGGAGGTTTTGCATCCGGCGTTCGCGGAGATGCCGGAGCTTCAGCTTGCGCCCGACCAGTATCACCATCACGGTGACTTCTGCCGCTGGGCCAAAAAACAGCCCGGCGGGCTTGCCGTCTGCACCGCGAACAAGGCGCGCAGCCGGAAAATCGCCGTGCGCGGTCGTCCGTTCTGGGGATTCTGCCCGAAAGGGGTGTGGGATTATGCGTACCCGGTGATTTTTGAGGAGAAACTTGCGGCGATCATCTATCTCGGCTATCTGCTTCCTCCCGGGCAGGAGTTCGTTGCGGGCTGGAACGGCCGCCGTCCCGGGGAGCTTTCGCGCGAGCGCCGGAGCGAAATCGCCCGCTATGCGGCATTTCTCGGCGAGTATGTGATTCTCGAACTGGAGTCCTACCGCGAATCCCGGGGGGGATGCGGTAAAAAACACGGCGATGATTTCTACATGGAGCAGTGTCGCCACTTCATCGAACGCTCGTATCACCAGAATCCGGCGCTGAGCGATCTGGCGGAGATTCTGCACGTGAACGTAAACTACCTCGGAGGTGTGATCCGCCGGGCGGGCGGGAAGGGGTTCCGCGAGCTGCTTTCCGAACGGCGGATGCAGGAGGCGGAACATCTGCTGCGCCATTATCACCGGAAATATTCGGTCGGAGAGATCGGGCGGCGCTGCGGTTTTTCCGACAGCAACTACTTCTGCACGGTCTTCAAGAGCCGGACCGGCATGTCACCGCGGGAGTTTATCCGGCGCAGCGAGGCGGAGGACGCGGAGAATGCTCCGGAAATTCCCGGCGGTGCTGAAATGCGGAAGACGCCGTGATTCGCGGCGTCTTTGCGGTGGAACGATTTTATTTCACGAGTTCTCCGACGAGGAAAAGCTGCCCCGCATAACCGTTCAGCGGCGCATATTTATCCGGATTTTTGTCGAAGTCGGCGCGGTTGCGTTCGAACAGGATTTCGCGCCGGTCGATTTTTTTCGGCAGAACCGTGATTTTTACCGTATGAACCGCGTCGGGCAGTTTGTCCGCGAGACCGCAGAGCGCGAGGCGATGATAGGTGCAGTAGCCGTCGAACCGACGCATTTCGCGCGCTTTCCCGTCGATTTCGACCTCATAATAAGGGGTGTCCGGTCCGTAGAGATCGTACAGCATCGCCTTGGTTCCTCTGAACTTGAATTCGATGGTGGAACCGGGTTCGAGTTTCCAGATCTTCGGCATGCGTCCGGCGAAGCTGCGGGCGATCGAATTGGTGCCCGGGAGCTGTTTTGCGGGGCCGGAGAGTTTGATCCCGGGGGCGTCGAGTGAGACGGAAGTGGTGTTTTCCCAGTTGGTTGCGAGCATCGGGGCAGGGAGTTTCGCCGCACCGGCCGTCCCGGTTTTCAGCAGTACCGGCAGGGCTCTGGCGAGCATCGCGGTGTAGATTCTGTGGCCGGTGTCGGGATAGGGATGAACGCCGTCGCCGGAGAACACGATTTTCCCCTCGGCGTTTTTCGGGAGATCGGAGTTCGTATTGAGTTCGTCGCCGGAGACGCGGGTCATGCCGCCGGGAGTCCCGGCCATGATGAGTTTGCCCTCCTTTTCGAGTTGGGCGACTTCGTAGGAGATGTTGACGGTCGGAATCCGGTAATATTCCGCGATCTCCTCCATGACGGCGGCCGAAGGTGGAAGTTTCCCCGCCTGATACGATTTGAGATTGGCGGTTGTGATCGTGTAGACGAAACAGATGTCGCACTCCGGATACGCCTTGCGGATCTGGCGGACGATTCCTTCGATCGCATTGCGGATGCGTTCGGCCCGCGCGCCGTGGTCGTTCACCGCGAATTCGACGAACACGAGATCGGGCTTGTGCCGCAGCACATCGTAATTGAGCCGGAATGCACCGAGATCAGAGCCCGTTCCGCCGATCGCGGCATTGACCGTCTTGATCTGCGCTTTCGGCAGAAGACGTTTGAGCAGATCCGCAGACTGGAGTCGCCAGCCGTTCTGTTCCGTGATGCTGCCGCCGAAATAGACGACCGTAACCGGTTCCCCGGCGTTCGCTTTCGCCGCGAAATTCGGCAGCCCCCCGCGCGCTGTGAACGGCACGGAGTCGCGAACGGGATAACTGTCGGGGTCGACGGCCGTGGCACAGAGTGCCGCGCACGCCGCGAGAAGGAAGAGAATCATTTTTTTCATCAGTCGAACTCCAGTTTGAATGGGATCGTCAAATCGAAACACATCGACCGGCAATCTCCTGTTTTCATTTGGATCTCCGGATTTAACATACAGCTGTTTCAGGGGGATGCAAGTTCCGGCATGGTGGATTTTTGAATCGGCTGCCGTTTTTTTTCCTGATCCTTGCAATTTCAGAAAAACCATATAGAATAAGGAGGGAGCAGCAACGGTTGCGGCGCATTAGTTCGCGATCCGGCGACCATCCGGGCCTGCCGCCGTGAGATCCGGGGCGCCGGACTGCACTTGAATCCGGACAAGATCAGAATTCAGCGCCGCGGCGGCCGCCAGTCGGTGCCGGGGCGAAAAGTTGAACGTCCCGCGGGAGCTCCGGCGGACGCTCCGGCTGCGAATGCACTATCTTGCCCGGTTCGGTCCGGATGAAGACCGGCATGGACGCAGGAACGAACTCAGGCGGCTGCTCGGCGAGCTCGACTTTGCCGCCGGTATCGCGCCCGATCCGCAGTTTGAGCAGTGGCGGAGGATCCTCCGTTCCGGTGATGACGCCGGTCTTTCACCGTTTTTCGACTGAAGGAGCCTGCATGCCGGAGGGGAGGGCCGGCAGCGTGCCGAGCAGCGCCGCATAACGCTTCGGTTCGGCAAGGCGGCGGATCCACCGCTTTGCGGCGCGCAGCCGGAAGAACGGGGATCTTCCGAAGGAAAAATCCGCAAGCCGCACCGCCCGGAGCATCTTGTCGCGTTCGATTTTCTCATCTCCGGCGGCGAGCGCGTAGGCCGCGGCAAGCTGCATCACCACCGGAACGGACAGGAGCAGGTGGCGCATCCCCTGTTCATACGTGTAATTGTGACAACGCGTTCCGCAGAAGTGCATCGAGTCGAGCTTTCCGTAGAACCAGCCGAAGAAGAGCTCCTGCGCGTCGTTTGAACACGCGAGGGAGCGTGCCGCTCCCGGAATTGCCCGCATTGTGTATTGCGGTGCGGCTGGATTCAGTTCGCTGATCGGGCTTTGCCCCGAGTAGACGCGGAAGTGGATGAACAAACTGCGGAGTCTGCGTCCGGCCGAGCGGTCGAGCAGATTGTCGTCGCGCAGATAGCCGCAGATGAGGCTGCGCAGCTCGGCCCGGATCAGGGCATCCATTCGGCCGCTTTCGAGTTCGGACGTGAGCTCCGGGACGGCTTTGCGGACAAATGCCGTGAGGTCCTCGGCGAAACTCCCGTCGGCGGAACGGATCGACTCCGGTTCGTGCGTATGGAATTCGAGAATGCGCGCCGCGGCGTAGCAGCGCAGCGGAAACGGTCGCCCCGCGTCGTGCAGCAATGCGCGGAATCCGCGGTGGATTTTCCGGACGGTCTCAAGCGGAGCCGGATTCGTTTCCGAGTAAACACAATCGTTTGCACCGCGCCGGAAACCGAGCTGACGCGCGAGGATTCCGAGTTCTCCAAGCAGATCTCCGGCCCGTTTTCCGTCGGCGCATCCGACTCCCGGGCAGATGAACCGCAGTTCCGCCGAAACCCGCCCGTCCCGCCAGTGCTCGATGTGGAACGGGAAGATCCGGCAGACGAGCGGCTTGGCCGCGTATCCCCGGAGCTTGTGGATTTTGCAGAGCTTCCCGTCGGCAAAGATGCAGTGGTGATCCGTCCCCTTGTTGAGAATGAACTCCTTCCGTTCCGGAACCGGAGTGAAACACTCCTCCGCAGGCGGCGTGCCGGGGATGTGCAGCGCTTCGAGTGCCTGCACCTCCTCGGGCGTCACGTCGATTTCAAAACGGTCGCAGCAGCCGCTGTCGCAGCAGAGACAGCGGACGCGCAGTTCCGGATAGAGGTCACATTCAAACCGGCTCATCGGCGGGGCGAAAAATCTTATTTTTCCTGCCAGTTCCCCGCGGCGTCCTGGACGAACGTGCCTTCCGGGGCGCGTTCGGCCATGCGGCTCGCCCAGCGCTGACCGACCGATTCTGCCGTGATGTTCTGCTTTGCGGCGATCGCCTGGAACACCTGCTGCCGGTCGGCGTTTTCGGCGTCGACCACTTTCTGGACGGTTGAGCTGAGCTTGCCGTCGGAGGTGCAGGCCGCAAGCAGCCCCCGGTTGTTTTCCCCGATGAGCTGGGCGGACTTCCACGCCTTGATCTGGTCGCGGCGGGCGCGGCGGCGTTCGCGCATGTCGTTGCTGTTCGGATCGGCCTTGATGCCTTTCGCATCGCTCGAGAGCGCCTGGTTGAGCTCCTGGTCAACTTTCAAATTCACATCGATCGTGACCTGGATCGGCTTGATCGTCACTTCGTTTTCGGTCTTGATGGTCGGCGTACAGCCGGCCAGAATCGCCGCTGCGAGGGCGGCCGTGCCTGCAGGAATGAGGGTCTTTTTCATTTGGAATTCTCCTTCTTTTGAGCGTTATTTTCGTGGAATTGTTTGAATTTTTCCGAGATGCGCAACAGCCGGTTCAGCGGCAGGCGCGTGTTGATATTGAGCTGGATTCCCTCGAAGAGCGCTCTTCCGGCCGGGTCGCGTTTCAACTGGCCGGACTCCTCGTCATAGGCGAACGGCAGCGCCTGGTTCGGCTTGCCGTCGAACTGGAGCGAGAGCACGAGGTTTTCCTGTTCGGTTGTGAAATTCAGCTTCGCCCAGCTGTAGGTGAAGTCTTTCAGCGCCTCAAGCGCGAAGTCGAGCTGGGATTGTTGCAGGGCCGCCCCTGCCATGCCGCCGGCGATCTGTTCGGGGTCGGTCAGCTTGATCGTGTTGCTTCCGCCCGGGCGGGTGTAGAGATAGCTCGAATCGATCGAGAGTCCGCGCCGGGAACTGAATCGAACCGGAATCTTGCCGAAGAGCACGCCTTCGCCGCTGGCCCTGCTCAGTTCCAGCTGGCTCACAAGTTCAGCCAGCGAAAGGTTTTCGCAATAGACGTCGGTGTTGATCGCGAGGTTGGCGAAATTGGCCGGATTGAGCCGGATCGTGTGCACCATGACCGTTCCGCCGCACCAGTTGATCGAAGCGCGTTCGAGGGTCGCCTGCTCCTTCGAGGAGAGGTCGAAGAGCACGAGCAAATCGGAAAATTCGAGGTTTCCGCTCCGGATTTTCGCGACCCGGAGCGTCTGTCCGGCCGGGGTGTTGAAACTCAGCAGGTCATTGAACCGCAGATCGACCCGGATCCCCTCGGCCTTGAACGGGAGTTCCGGCCAGTCGAAGAGACCGTTTTCAAGCAGCAGCTGGACTCCGGTGGTGAGTTTTCCCCCTTCGAACCGGGCGGCTCCGCCGAGCGACACGACGCCGGTGAAGGTCGCATCCCCGAATTCGGGACGGATCTTCGACAGCGCAATCGGCTGTTTCGGCGACCAGGGCGGGACGTTGACTTCGAACAGCATATCAGGCATTTCGCCCGGACGCGGCGTGACGCTGCCGCGGAAGTCGATCCTTGCGCCCGGAATGAGCTTGTTTTCGAAATCGCCGGAGAGATGGAGCCCTCGCCCCCTGCCGTAGAAACTGCTGCGGAAGATCCCGAGTTCGTGCGTGTCGAGCCGGATTTTATCCACGTTCAGCGTCGCGGGGAGTTTCTCCGTTGCGGGCAGCGGAATGACGAGGTTGATCGCTTCCGCACTCAGCTTCAGCGTCGGATTGCTCATGCTCATTCCGCTTCCGGTGAGCAAATAGCGGCCGTCGTGTTTCTCCAGCCGGAGCTGCGGCGCCTGAAGCGTGTACCCGTGCGCGTCGAATCGGACCGGGCCGGTTGTCGCTCCGGCTTCCGCAATTCGGAATCCCGCGTCGGGAGTGTTCATACAGGAGAATTTCCACTGCAGTTTTTCGGTTGTTTTCGCCTGAACCGCGCCGCTGTCGAAGGTGATCGCGTTCGGGTCCATCGTTCCGTCGAGAATCGCGACGAGTTCCTGTTCGGCGGTCCGGTAGCGCACGCTCCAGTTCTGGTGCAGTTTGACCGGGGAGGCGAATTCGACCGGCAGCCCGCTCTCCGAACCGAACTTGAGTTCGGCGTCGACCGCCCCGACCGCGTTCAGATTGCCGTTCGCAAGGCTGATTGCGGCGTTGAAGTCGAGTTTCGTCTCTCCACCGAGGCCGCCGCCGGTGAGGTCGGAAAACGCTTCGAGCCGGAACCGGGCGTCGCCGCTGATTTTCGCGGCTGCGGCAATGGTGTCGTATTCCGCGCTGAAATGGATCTTCTGACCGCGCGGAAGGAGCGTGAGTTCGGCATGGATGAGTTTCCACTCATGATTTTCCGACGTGACGACCGCCTCCATCGGGAGGACCATCGTGCGCCCCTCGTAATTTACATGGAGTCTCAGATCGCGCAACGTGATTTTTTCGAGCACGACCGCCGCCGTCTCCGGAGATTGCACCGGTTCCGCGGGCTCGGATTCGGGGGCGCTCTTCGCCGTAAGTTCCGAGAGTCGCGCAAGCACACGTTCGAGGTTGAAGCCGGAAACGGTGAATTTCCCCTCCTTCACCGCGAACCGGACGTCGCCGCCCGAGAGCGTGAGGTTCGTGATTTCAAGTGCGCGCGGCGTGCGGAACGGCAGATGCGGCGTGTAATCCGCCCGAATGGAATCGAACGTGAGCGTCCTTCCGTCCTCGCCGGTCAGGGCGAACGTTTCGAGGTCGAGCCCGGTGAGGCCGATCCGCCGGATCTTGAGCTCCATTTCATCGAGCCCGAGCCGTTCGCGGAACGGTGGAAGCAGCCGGCTTTCGATGAGCTCCGGCAGATACCAGTTCCAGTAGATCACTCCGCCGACGAAGAGCGCGACCGAGAGTACGACGAGCGAGAGGAGAGTCCAGAACAGAAATTTCAGGAGCCGCAACAGAATTCTGCGCGGCTTTTTCCCGGATTTCTTCTGTTCCGGCTCCGGAGGAGTGGCCGCGCCGGGTACGGGCGCGGTTTCCGGTTGCAGATGTTTGTTCGTATCGTTCATCATTTTCCTATGCAGAAGCGACTGAAAATATGGTCGAGAATGTCGGGTTCCACGGTTTTCCCCGTGATTTCCCCGACGCGGTTCATGGCCGTGCGGATCGCGGCGGCGGCGAGTTCGAACTCTCCGTCGCTGAAGTGTCCGGCGGCTTCCGGCAGGAGCGCGAGCGCCTCTTCCAGCAGCCGGGCCGCCCGGGCATTGACCGCCACGTCGGGCGGCGCGGGTCGCGGAGAACCGGCCGCGGCGGCGGCAAATGCGTCGAGCAGCTGGTCGACTCCCTCTTCTCGCAGAACCGAAATCCGCACCACCGGGCCGGAGAGTTCCGGAAGTTCGCGTTCCGGAACGAGGTCGATCTTGTTCCAGACCGCGATCCGGTTCGCCGGCTGGACGCGTTCCATTTCGGCAACCTCGTCTTCTGGATCCGGAGCGGAGGCGTCGAGCAGCCAGAACGTAACGCCTGCCGTCGCGATCGATTTGCGGCTGCGTTCGACGCCCATGCGTTCGATCGGGTCGCTGCTCTCGCGCAATCCGGCCGTGTCGGTGATCCGCACGGGCAGATTCCGCAGAACGGTTTGCGCCTCGACCGTGTCACGCGTGGTGCCGGGAATCGGAGTCACGATCGCGCGGTCGTAGCCGAGCAGCAGATTCATGAGGCTCGATTTGCCAGCGTTCGGCCGTCCTGCGAGCACGAGTTCCACGCCGTCGCGAAGAGCGCCTCCAATGCCGCGCGTCTCGTAGAGTTCGCCGAGCCGGCGGACGATGCCGGAAAGTTTGTCCGCGACTTCGGGATCCCACGCGAGTTCCTCTTCCGGGAAATCGAGCCGCGATTCGCATTCCGCGCGCAGTTCGTTGAGTTCGTTGTATATGCTCTCAAGTTTGCGCGAGAGAGCTCCTTCGAGCTGGCGGGCGGCGACCTTGAGCGCAAGTTCGCTCCCGGCGGAGATCACGTCGTTGACCGCTTCGGCCTGGGCGAGATCGAGCTTGCCGTTCACGAACGCGCGGAAGGTGAACTCCCCCGGTTCCGCGAGGCGGCAGCCCGCATCGAACGCGAGGCGCAGCGCCTGGTCTGCGGCGGACTGCCCGCCATGGCAGTGGAGTTCGACGACATCGTCTCCGGTGTAGCTCGCAGGGCCGGGCATGTAAACCGCGAGGGCGGAGTCGACGCCGACGCGGCCGAGCAGCATTTCGCGCCGGTGTTCGGGCGAAAGCGGCGTTCTGCCGTGCCAGACTCTCCGCCCGATCGCGAGCGCGTCCGGGCCGGATATGCGGATGATCGAAACCGCCCCGCCGACTCCGGTCGCCGGCGCAGCGATGTTGTCAAAGGTATTCATAGGGAAACAATATAGCATGAGATCCGCATAAAATCAACATGCCGGCGGGCACGCGCGTGCGCTTACAGCCCGGTGTTGCGGAAAAAATGACAAAAATCTGACAAAAACAGGTGATTTGACTGGAATTTTCCGGAAAGTATGCTAATTTAACTGAACCTGCAATCCCGGACCGGGCGAAAACCCGATCATCTGAAACCCGGAACGCGGTTAAGCAGGAACAGTGGCCGATGCCCGGCGGAAAAGTGCGAAGTTTCCGGCGGAGCCGCGGCAGGGTACGAAAACCGAATCAATTTGGACGAATCGAAGTTATGAAAACCTATCTGGCGAAAACCGGTGAGATCAAGCGGGAGTACATCCTGTTTGACGCGTCGGAGGCTCCGGTCGGCCGTCTCGCCGTCCGCATCGCGAACGCGTTGCGCGGCAAGGACAAGCCGACGTATACCCCTCACATCGATACGGGTGCGTTTGTGATCGTGATCAATGCCGCGAAGTCGGTCTTTACCGGCCGCAAGGGCGAAGAGAAGGTGTATGTGGATTACACCGGCTATCGCAGCGGTTACAAGGAGCGCACCGCCAAGGAATTGCGTGAGCGCAACCCCGAACGCTTCATCAAGGACGCGGTCTGGGGGATGATGCCGCACGGTCGTCTCGGGCGCGCCCAGTTCAGCAAGCTGAAGGTCTACGCCGGTGCGGAGCATCCGCACACCGCACAGCAGCCGAAGAAAATCACCGTGAAGTAATGGAGCAGCGCTATGGCTATTAAGAGTGAAGAGATTCTTGCTACCGGTCGTCGCAAATGCGCGGTCGCGCGCGTCCGGCTCCAGCCGGGTACCGGTAAGATCGAAATCAACGGCAAGGCGATGACGGAGTATTTTCCGAGCGAAGCGCTTTGCGGATATGTCAATCAGGTTTTGAAGCTCACCGAGACCGAAGGCAAGGTCGACATCCGGGCGAACATCGACGGCGGCGGCATGAGCGGTCAGGCCGGTGCTCTGCGCCACGGCGTGGCCCGTGCGCTCCTCAAGATGAACGAGGAGATCAAGCCGGTGCTGAAGGCCGCCGGCATGCTGACCCGTGACGCCCGCGTCAAGGAACGCAAAAAGTCCGGTCAGCCGGGTGCCCGTCGCCGGTTCCAGTTCTCGAAGCGCTGACGCTTCCGGAACGAATCTCGCGATTCGAAAGCCGCACTTTTCCCCATGGGAGGTGCGGTTTTTTGTTGCCGGGAGAGTAAAAATGCCTCGATTCCGCCGTGCGCGGAACGAGGCATTCGTTCGTTATGAATCCATGAGTTATTTCAGGAGTCCGGCGGCGTCCGGCAGCCACTCCGAGAGCGCCGGGATGAAGGTGATGAGCAGCACCGCCGCGATCATTGCGAGGAAGAACGGAATCATCGGTTTCGTCACGTTCGCGATCGAGGTTCTGCCGATGCCGCAGCCGAGGAAGAGGCACGAGCCCACCGGCGGCGTGCACAATCCGATGCAGAGGTTTGCGATCATCATGATGCCGAACTGGATGTCGCTCATGCCGAGTTCGCGCGCGACCGGCAGGAAGATCGGCGTGAAGATCAGCACTGCGGGGGTCATATCCATGAAAGTTCCGACCGCGAGCAGCAGAAGATTGATGATCAGCAGCAATACGATCCGGTTGTCGGAGATCGAGATGAGCGCGGAACTGATCGTCTGCGGAATGTTCGCGATCGTCATGATCCAGCTCATCGCCGAGCTGACCGCGATGAGCAGCATGACCACGGCGGTCGTGATTCCGGTCTGGCGCAGGATCTCGGGCAGATCGCGCAGCTTCACCTCGCGGTAGACAGCCACGGCGAGGATCAGCGAATAGGCGACCGCCACGGCCGCCGCCTCGGTCGCTGTGAAGACTCCTCCGAGAATTCCGCCGATGATGATGATCATGAGAAACAGACTCAGGAATGCGCGGCGGAAACTCGTCCAGATCTGACGGAGATTCGTTTTTGCCCCGCCCTTGTCCCCCTTGCGGACTGCGTGGATCAAACAGACCGCCATGATGCAGAGCCCCATGACGATGCCGGGTATCACGCCCGCGATGAAGATCGCCGCGATCGAGACCGAGCCGCAGGCGACCGCATAGACGATCATGATGTTTGAGGGCGGGATGATGAGCCCGGTCGTCGCGGCGGTGGTGGTGACCGCCACGCTGAAGTCGCGGTCGTAACCGTTGCGGGTCATCTCCGGCAGCATGAAGCCGCCGACGCTCGAAACCGCCGCCGTGGCCGATCCGGAGATCGAACCGAACAACATGCAGGTCAGCGTGTTGACGTACGAGAGTCCGCCGGGAAACCTCCCGACGAGCGCGTTCGCGAAGTCGATGAGTCTCCGCGCCATGCCGCCGCGCCCCATGAGGATTCCGGAGAGGACGAAGAACGGGATCGCGAGCAGTGAGAACGAGTTCACGCCGTTCATCATGCGGTCGGCGACGATCATTTCGCTCGAAGCCATGCCGCCGTTCGCGTAGACCGCGACGAGCGAGGCGGTCCCGATCGCCACACCGACCGGGACGTTCGAGAGCAGCAGCGCGAGGAAGACGAGCACGAGGACAACGGCGACTTCAGTCATGGCGCACCTCCTTTGCGTTTGTTTCCGGCTGCGGCACAAGGTCGTTGCGAAGAGAGCACACTTCGAAGAGCAGAATGAACAGCCCGCTCACCGGCAGCGGCAGGTACTGGATCACGTCCGACACCTGCAATGCCGGCAGCACGTTCCAGTGGTGAATCGCCTGGACGACGAGCTTGACTCCGCCGATTTCGAAGACGATGAAGACGAAGAGCAGCGTCACGATGTGGATGAAGAGCGCGGTTTTGCGCTGCATTCCCGGCGTGAAGCGGTCGGTGACGAGATCGATCCCGAGATGGTCTCGCGCCTCGAACGCGGCGGCGATGCCGAGGAAGCTGACCCAGATCAGCGTCACGGTCGCAAGTTCCTCGGTCCACTTGATCTGCGCGCCCCAGAGATAGCGGGAAGCGACGCCGAGCAGCACATCGACAACGAGAAGTGCGACGGCGGCGATGAGACAGAAGTTCAGAATGCACAGGGCATATCGTTTGAGAGTTTCGAGCATCTTATTTCACCTCCCGGATTCGGCGGATCAGATCGGCGGTTTCGCCGGTGTAGGATTCGTAGAGTTTCTCCATTTTCTTTGCGAACGGGGCTTTGTCGACCTTGATGAATTCGACGCCGAGCTCTTTTGCGCGGGCGAGGGCGCGTTCATCGGCTTCGGCCCAGAGTTTGCGTTCGAGCACACCTGATTCATCGGCGGCGGTCTGGAGCCAGCGGCGCTCCTCTTCCGAGAGAGAGTCCCAGGTCGCGCGGCTGACCACGAGCAGGTCTGGAACCATGACGTGTTCGCTGAAGGTGAAGTACTTGCACACTTCCATGTGGCGTCCGGTCTCGAAGCTCGGGAGGTTGTTTTCGGCGCCGTCGACGGTCCCCTGCGAGAGAGCGGTGTAGAGTTCGCCGAACGGGATCGGCGTCGGCGCGCCGCCGAAAGCGCTGACCATGTCCATGGCGCTGCGGCTCTGCTGGGTGCGGATCTTGAGCCCTTTGAGGTCGTCCACGCTGCGGATCGGTTTTTTTGTGGTGTAGAAATTTCGGGTTCCGGCGTCGTAGTAGACGAGTCCGCGCATGGCGGGGAGCCGTTCGGCGAGTTCTTTGCCGATGGGGCCGTTCAGCACTTTCCAGAAGTGTTCCTCGTCGCGAAACACGTAGGGCAGTCCGATCGCGGTGATTTCCGGGACGCTCGACTCGAGTACGGCGGTCGAGGTTTTGGCAAGATCGATCTGGCCGTTCTGCGCCTGCTTGAGACACTCGGCTTCGGAGCCGATCATGCCGGAGGGGTAGACCTGGATCTGCAGTTTGCCGCCGGAGAGTTCCGCGAGCCGTTCGGCCATGTGCATCATCGCTTCATGGACGGGGTGGTCGGTCGGGAGTCCGTGACCGAGTTTCAGGATGCGGGAGCCGCCGTCGTCCCCCTGCTGGCGCGCGCGCACGTGATACGCGAACCCCAGCGAAACGAGCAGCAGCGCAAGCAGGACTCCGCCGATGATCCGGGAAGTCCGTTCGGAAAACATTTTTGACATTCCTCCTCCATTTCTTCCTCTGAATTTGAGCTGCAAAAAGAGTTTACTTACACTGTACAATGGTGAGGTTGATTTTTCAAGCGCTTTTCCTCGGGGAGATTGAAATGCGGGGAAAATCGTTGTATGTTACCGGAAAATATGGGAGGAGGCATGAAGAAGATTCTTACGGGAATTGCGCGGCTTTTCCGGAATTGTCCGGTAGCGGGGGGCTGCGTGGTTTTCTGCCTGATTCCGGTGCTGGCGTGGGTAGCGTTCGACGCGTATTCACGGAGCAGGTTCGCTTCGACGATCCGGAGCATCGAGCACGAGGGGATCATCTGCCGTTACTCCGGTCTCAAGGGGCGAAACACGCCGTCGCCGGAGGAGGTCCTCGCAGAATTTACCCACCTCGGCGAAGCAATGCGGAAAGCGGAAGATCAGTACACTTCAGAAAAAACATGGAAAGTGGATATTGCGGCACTGGTGGCGGAGGAGGCAGCCCTTCTTGAGGAAGCGGATTTGTTTCTCGACCGGAATCCGCAGCTTTTTTTCGCCCATGACTTTGATGGCCTCCCTTGCTCAGAGGAGTTTGCGGAAGTTAATTTCAGTCGATGCTGGGCGCGAATCAACACCGGACGCATCCGGTTGCTGATGCGGGAGGGACGGATGGACGATATTCCACGTCTCCTTGAGCGTACTGCCCGATTGAGAGATTATCTGCTGCACGATCTGGAAACGATGCCGTGGCTTGTTGCCCAAGTTATGGAAAACATGCGGTTCGACGTGTTTTGCGAGTTGGCCGCGACAGGAGGTATCGCGCAATTCCAGTCGGAGCAGCTGCAGCAGTGGGAACGCAAAAGCCTGGAAACGGAAGAGGCGTTCCGGAATCAGATCCCGATTATCACTGAAGCGGATATGGCCTTTTTGACTGCACAGGGAATCAATCCTGATTACGTACTGGAGACCTGCTCTGTGTCACATTGTTTCCGGTGGTTTTTCCGGCCATTGATTCTGCTCGATGTTGCCGGTTTTCTGGAACTCTACCGAATAGCTTATCCGAAACTGGTGGTTTCGGACAGCCTTGCGGAAGTTCAAGCTGAATTGCTTTATGTTCGGAAAGAGTTTTCTGAAAACAGGACGCTGTTGAAAATGATTGGGGAAAGCCCCGGGTACACCTGGCCGCGGCCCGTCAGAGGAAAAGATCCATCATTGGACGATTGGTTTTTCTGGCCATGTGTGGAGATTATTTCCGAGGCTGGAACGATTTATGCCCGGCAGCGGACGCTGCGCGCGGGATTGGCGGCGGAACGGTTTTTGCGGGATCACGGGCGGCCGCCCGCGACGCTGGAGGAGCTGGTTCCGGAGTATCTGCCGGAAGTTCCGCGCAATCCGTTCACGGGCGACCCGCTGAAACTCGAATCGGGCCGTTTCTCGCGGCTGCTGCCGAATGGAGAACTCGAATCATTCGAGGGATTCCGGATCTCCGGTGGCGGTAGCATGTCGGCAGCTCCGGTCGAGTTCACCCGTATGATCCGAACGTATAGCCTTCCGGTCGGAAACCACAGCCGGAAAGTAGAGTAGTCACCGTTCGGAGCCGGGAATCCGGGCGAGGACGGCGCTCTGCGGCACCGGCCCGAAATCGCGGCTGTCGAGAGAAAGCTGCGGCGCGTCGCCGAGCAGAAAGAGTTCCCCCTCCGGCACGTCGAAGCGGTCGATCCGCGCCGAACCGATCTCTTCGACCAGCCGGTAGTAGCGCATATACTCCCCCGCCTGAACCAGCAGATTGAACCCCTCGTCGAGCCGGAAGATCACAACCTCGTCGCCGGGGAGCGCGTAGATCCGTTTGAGACAGGTTTCGCCATGGTGCCGGAAGAGCACGACTTCGCCGCGTCGGAACGGTTCGTCGCGGCAGAATATCTGCTTTTTTCCGAAGAGAAGCTGCCCGCTGTGGTAAGTCGGCGTCATCGAGTCACCGCTCACGATGATCAGGCGATACGGGCAGAGTGCGGCGCTTCCGATCAGAAGAACCCCCAGTGCGGCAAGAATCAGCAGTCGTTTGTTTCGTTTATTCATGATGGTTAACGATAACCCGTTTGCCGGAAAAGTGCAACTGTTTTCTCTCTGTTTTCCTGTATTTTGTGGAAAATAAATCATTTTTTAACTGGATTCCAATCAAAACTGGTTTAGAGTAAGATAATGAAAAAAGCTGTGTTATCGTGATGAGAGACGCAATGAAGAATTTTCCTGCTGCACTGAAACAGTTTTGCCGGCGAAACCCGGCATTGACGGGCAGTGTGATTTTCTGTCTGATCCCGGTGCTGGCATGGGTCGCGTTCGACGCGTATTCCCGGATCAGACTCGCTTCGGCGATACAGCGCATCGAACGCGAGGGAATTTCCTGCCGTCTCCCGGACTTCCGGGAACGGTACGCTCCGTCGCCGGAGGCGGTTCTCGCCGAATTCACCCGGCTCGGCGAAGCGATGCAGACGGCGGAATCGAAATACTCTCCGCCCGGGACTCCGGAGCAGGATTCCGCCGCATTGGTCGCAGGGGAGGCGGCTCTTCTCAAGGAAGCCGACGCGTTTCTCGATCGGAATCCCCGGATCGGTTTCGCCCGGATGTTCGAGGGAGAAGCGGCTTTCCTGCAGCAGCTTCCGGAGTTGTTCTTTTGTCTCGCGTGGACGCGGGTCAATGCCGGTCGGATCCGGCTGCTGAGGAAAGAGGGGCAAACGGAGGAGGCGGCGCGGCTCTTTGACCTCACTGCCCGGCTGCGGGATGATCTGCTGGAGGATTTTTCTTTCAGCAGCTGGCTTTTTGCGATGAGAATCGAGAATATTCGGCTCGACATTTTGTACAACTCCGCCGCGGAGGGTACGGTCGCCGATTTCAGCCCGGAACGGTTGAAACGATGGGAAGTCGCGTCGGCCGAGACCGAAGAGAGGTTCCGCAGGCGCCTTCTCCCCGCCTTTGAATACGAATTGACCTTTTTCACCGAAATCGGAATGAACCCGGATCTGATCCGGGAGAGCGTTCCGGATACCTCGTTGCGACAGAAGGTGATCCGTTGGTGCTGGCCGCTCTTCCGGCCCGTGGTTCGGCTCGATGCCGCATACGGGCTCGAGGTTTATCGCCGGATTTATCCGAGAGTGACGGCGGAGAAGGAGATTGCGAAGAACCGGGCGGAATTGCAGGACATTGCGACGAAACTCATCGATGACCGGAAGAACAGGTGGCATCCGGTCATATCGCAGCTGAAGTGTTCGTGGGGGGAGATTTTTCTCGGGGTTCAGCTGATGTACGCGCGGCAGAGGACGTTGCGCGCGGGGCTGGCGGCGGAACGGTTTCTGCGGGATCACGGGCACCCGCCCGCGACGCTCGAAGAGCTGGTTCCGGAGTATCTGCCGGAAGTTCCGCGCAATCCGTTCACGGGCGACCCGCTGAAGCTGGAATCGGGTCGGCTCGTGCGGCTTCTCCCGGACGGGACGACGGAAACATTCAACGGATTTCGCGTCTACGATGGCGGCGACCCTGCTGCGGCGACCTTCGGTTCCACCCGCACGAACCGCCGCGGCGACCTTCCGGTCTGGAGCCGCCGGGGAGAAAAAGCGAAATAACCCGATTCCCGGAATTCCGGGAATCGGGGGGGGAAAAGATCATTTGGAAAGCCGGACCCCTTCCAGATAAGTGATGCCGGGCCCTGCGGTCAGGCGGATGCCGTCCGGAACGATTTCGGGCGAACTGGATTTGCCGAGATGATCGCAGGCCGACAGGAGTTTTCCTGTGGTTTTCAGTGTGACCAGTTTCGGATGCGCGACCGTCCAGACTGCGGTGACCGGAGTTCCGTCCGGCTTCTGCCACGATGCGGTATAGATCCCGTTTGCAGTCGTGAATCCTGTCTGGCGGGAGCCGGCTGGGCGCATCCGGATCAACGTCGCATAGGCCGTATAAGCCGGTTTGGGCGTCAGGTCGGTCCTGAGTAGTCCAAAATGTCCTTCGCGTCCAGTTGGGAAATACTGCTCCATTGAACGGAAACTGTAGGTGAAAACCTTATCAACTCCCGCGCTGAAGGCGAGCAGATAGATGCGTGGAAGAAGTCTCCCCTGCCACTCAAGGGAAGTGCGGTGTGAACAATCCATCCAGGTAAATGCGATTAGATTTCCTTTGAGGTCGCTGTTGAATCGATAGATCGCGGCGGCAGGCGCCGACCAGGAACGATCCTTCGAGAACGCGGTCACGATCGGGATGAGTTCGTCGCCGGGTTTCAGATTTTTGTCACTGAGGTAGCGGCTTACGCCCTTTTCGGGCAGGGGGATTCCTTTCACATCAGCTGCCGGTTCGACCACGGTGGTCGATCTCGGCGCCTGAGGATTCATCCACCACGCGTCCCATCCAATGTGGAGGTCCCTGTGGATTTTGTCAGAAGCCCCCTGGTTTTCGATGGAACCGTCCGCAAGACGCACCCGGTTGAAGTAGAACGGAATGCCCCCTCCCGGGAAGATGACCGTTCCTCCCTTTTTCAGATAGTTGACCAGCGGTTCGTGGAAGGCGGACGGATATCCCTCGTTCATCGGCAGCAGCAGCAGCGGGTACTTTTTCGGATTGAGCTTCGCAAGTTCCTTGAGTGCGATGCGGTGAAACGTGCGCTTTTCCCGGAAAAGACTGCCGAGATCGAGATTCACGCATTCCGTCGAGTAGAGATAATCGGGATCGTCGATCAGCACGACCGGCAGCGACGGGTCGTCGAGTTTAATTTTTTTGAGCGCATAGCCCAGGATTTCCGTCAGGTCTGGAGCCGGAGCGGTTGAATAACCGATTTCTGTGAGCCAGAGAGGTTTATCCGCGTGGCCATTTTCCTTCATCGCTGTTTTGATATTGCGCAGCAGCAGTTGCAGCTCCCCCTCGGGGTAATCCTGCCAGTAATAACGGTGGACGTTCAGCACATCGAACGAATCTTTCGGCGCGAGTTTCAGGAATTCCGGAACCTTGTTCATATCCGCGAGTCCACCGTTCGTAACGATCGCGTCGGGATCGGCGGCTTTGATGCAGTCGTAACTCTCCTTCAGGAATTTCGTATAGCGGGCGTGCCCGTCCGAGAATTCCGCGAGATCCGGCTCATTGACGACTTCCCAGTAGCCGATCCGCCCCTTGTACCGGTTGACGACGGTGGTGATGTAGTTCTTCCACTCGTCCATGTGGGCGGTCAGCGGCGATCCCCATTTCGGCTGGATTCCGGCGAGAATCGGCAGAATCGTGATTCCGTTCTGTTCAGCTGCGTCCAATACCGCATCCCAGCGGGAAAAGTTCCATTTCCCCTTGTCCGGTTCGACCTGCGCCCAGTCGAGGTCAGTGCGGTCGAGGCCGATCCCGGCCTCCTTCATCATTCTGAGTTCCTGTTTCATTTCGGGGAACTCCCAGCGGTTCAGATGGGCGCAGGCCCCGTATGGCGAATCGGTCGTGCCCGGAGATGCGGCGAATCCGACCAGACCATTGAATCCGATGAAAAACAGTAGTGATGCAGTCAAGTTTTTCAAGATTTCCTCCATGTTGTTATTCGATGGTTTTGGGAGTGTAGTTTTGAGAGTAGGTAACTTTGATTTTTAGCCCGGTATTACGCAGTTCGCCTGCCGACAGCGAGGCAACATGACCATCGGCAAATGAACAGTTTGCCTTTTCGTTGTGCAGCGTGTGAATTCCCTTGTTGCCATCAAGGTATTCCTGTGATGACCAGTATGCAATCTGTCTGCCGGAAGGGAGGGGTTCGGCGGAATCTGAAATGAGAATGAGGTTGCTCGGCTGTTTCATCCCGGTTACACGATAACCGATGAATTCCGGATTGTTCTGAATTACAACGAAGTTGCCGAGTTCTGCCTTGTTGTCGATCCAGATTTTGTCTCCGTAACCCATCCCGTTGACGCCACCCGGCCGCCACATTCCATAATTGTTCCAGTCGTTATACGTTTGTGAATTGGGATTGGAGGGGCATAAATAGAGCGAGTCCTCCGGCGCGTACTTGGAGTGTTCCTTCAGGAGCCACATCCAGTATGAAGTCCATCCGTTCTGATGTGAAGTGAAAACCATGAAATCGCGACTGTCCATCGAATAAAACTGCTGAGCACGGAGAAGCTGGGCGAGATTGTTCTGACACGCTGAGCTTTGGGCTCGTGCCCTGGCCTGATTCAGGGCAGGGAGAAGCATCGAGGCGAGGATGGCGATGATCGCTATCACAACCAGCAATTCGATCAATGTGAATGTCCGTTTCATATGTTTTCCTTTCATGCCTTGGGGGTTATGGTTTTGACGGATTCCCGTTCGATATAGCGATATGGATAAAATTTGGTTCCGGGGGAGGGGATTATCCCGAGAATAATGTCCAGTGCATCGCGGCATGGCTGCAAATATTCACCGACCACGATGCTGCCCGCAGGGTAGAGCTGCTCCATGATGCTGCCGTCGTCCTCGCTGACCACGCTGATGTCTTCCGGAATCCGGAAGCCCGCAAGCTGAAGCACCCGTCTCCCCGCCACTGCTCCCATCCCGCTGAAATAAATAAGCGCGGTCAGCCCGAGCGAACGGATCTCATCGAGACGCGCTTGCGTAATCTTTTCCGCAGCCTGTGCCGAATTCTCCCATGATTTGATTGTTGCAGGAAAATGAGTTACACTGACTCCGAACTCTTCCGCCGCAGCGCAGATCCCCTCAAAGCGTAGACGTGTCAAATCGCTTTCCGGTTCGTTCCGGATGTAGCCGACTTTCCTGTGACCCGCCCGCGCCAGTGCCTCGATGCAGAGTCGGCCCGCCTGTTCCGAGTTGGGCAACAATATGGTCACGTTTTCTGCCGCGTTCTCAAAGAGATTGCTGCTGTTGATCATCACAACCGGAAACGGCAGATGATTCAAATAACGGATCAGTTTGTCGGATTTCATCCCCGGATTTGAGTTCATCACGATTCCTGAGGGCGAACGCGATTTCTTCACCTGCTCGATGATCGCCGGAATGTCCGCCTCTTCCCCCATCCGGTAGTTGATGATTGAGATCTTGTTCTGCCGCGCGTACGTGAGAATCGTGTGCTCCATGTTCCAGAGCGATTCCGCAAAGTAGTCCGTCCGCAGAAACAGCACCGTGGTATCCGACTCCTCCATTTCCTCAGGAAAATTCTCCTCCCGGGCCGCCGCGCTGCAGCTGACCATCCCCGATCCCCGCCGGCAGCGGACGACCCCCTCGTGTTCCAGATCCCGGATCGCCCGCGTCACCGGCGACTGCGATGCCCCGAATTTCCGCATCAATTCCTGTACGGTCGGCATCTTCAACCGCGACTCCGGCTTCAGCGCCTCCTCCATCAGAAACGCTTTGATCCGGTCATATTTGCTGATTGCCTGTTGCTCCATTGGTCGATATAATTTTTCTTGAAAAGTAATATATTGATATAATTTCTGCCGTATATTATGACCGATTTCATGAAAAAAGTCAAGAGGGAAAGCAAAAAAAAATGAAAAAAAGAGGGGTTTTGACGGAGAAAGAGCGAAATCCGGGCAATTCAGGGGGTGGGCTCCGCCAAACGCACCGTCGGTTCCGGAACAATCGGAGCAACGCCTTTCAGCGTGAGAATCGCGATTTCAGGCGGGCAGTTCAGCCGCAGCGAAACGTTGCTCGTGCCGGTTCCGGTCGTGACAAAGATGGTGTTCTTTCCCTCGGTGATGAGACCCGAGGCGTAGCGTCGGCCGTGGCGCGACGGAACATACACCGGACCAACGAACGGCAGTACGATCTGCCCGCCGTGGGTGTGACCCGCGACCGCGAGCGCGGTCGATTCCGGGAGAGTTTCAAAGATGTCGGGCCCGTGGGTCATGACGATGCGCGGAATCGATTCTTCCGGCAGCAGCTCCGCCCACGGCGGCTCCTCCTGAGTCCAGCCGTCGATTACACCGACAAGACGGAACGGTTTTCCCGCGAATTCGAGCACGACGGAACGGTTCTCGAGCAGCGGAAGTTTCACCTTTTCAAACGCTTTTGTGAATCGCTCCGCCTTCTGCCAGTGATCGTGGTTGCCGAGAACCGCATAGACGCCGAGCGGCGCTTTCAGCCGGGAAAGCTCCTCCGCGATCCGCCGCGGATCTCCCGCCTGACTCGGAAACAATCCCGCGGCGAAATCCCCGGGCAGCAGAATCAGATCCGGCTTTTCGGCGTTGATGGCATCCACAATCTTTGCGAGACGTTCGAGTGCTTCCGGTTTGTTTCTAACGTGGAAATCCGCGGCTACTGCGATGCGCAGCGGCGGGAGCGTCCATGTTTCCGATATTGCCTCGTACCGGTTTACCGTCAGCGAGTCAGCCTCGTACCGCATGTAGGCGATTCCACCGTAGAAGAGCAGAAGCAACAGGGCGATTCCGCAGAGGAATCCGCGCAGAAACCACCGTTTGCTCCGCTTCTTCGGCATTGGTTTCAAGACTTTTGTTTACCGGGTTTGCGCCGCTCCCAGCAGCGTTTGTTCGCCGCCGGGTCTTTCGACGGGCCGGAGCGCCGTTTCTTGAGTACGCCGATCTGCTGCCGCCGTTCGGCCAGCCCCCGGTTTACCGGGATCGGCGTCCCATCCGGCGCCTTGCCGGTGTAGTACATCGCCCCGCCCATCGTCATCGGCAGCGGAATGTAATCCTGCACCTGCTGGAGACTCCACTTGTGGCGGTTGAGGAAGTCGTCGACCGTTTTCATCTCTTTTTCCGTACAGCCGGGGAAGTTTGAGATGAAAAGCGGAATCAGATACTGCTCCTTGCCGCACTCTTTGCTGATGCGGTCGAACACCTCCATGAATTTGTAAAACTCCTCGGCCGGGCTCTTGCGCATGAGCTTGAGAACCGTCGGATGCAGATGCTCGGGCGCGACTTTCATGTGCCCCGAAACGTGGTGTGCAATGATCTCCCGCAGCAGTTCCGGCTGGCGCAGCGCCAGGTCGAGACGGATCCCGGAATTGATGTAGAGATGCTTTACTTTCGGGTGTTTGCGCATCCGGCGCAGCAGATGCAGCGTCTCGAGACCCGTGCAGACGTAGTTCGGGCACGGCGCTGGGAAGAGGCAGCTCGAACGGCGGCACTTGCGACACCGTTCAAGATCATACCGGCTCCCGTAGATGTTGCCCGCCGCTCCGCCGACGTCGCTGATGGTTCCCTTGAAGTTCGGACATTTTGCGATCGTGTCGAGTTCGCGCAGAACCGAATCCTCGCTGCGGCTCATGACATGCCGCCCCTGATGGACCACCAGCCCGCAGAACGCGCAGCCGCCGGGGCAGCCGCGCACGGCCTGAATCGAGTCCTTGATCGTCTCAAAGGCGGGGATTCTGCCCTTGTATTTCGGATGCGGCCGCCGCGCGTAGGGAAGTTCATGGACGCGGTCGAGCTCTTCGGGCTTGAGCGGCTCGGGCGGCGGTTCGACCACGAGCAGCCGGTCTCCGTATTTCTGGAGAAGTCCTCGGCCGGACTGAAAATTCATCTCCTGCTCGACCATGATCGTCGCGCGCATAAGCGCGTCCTTGTCGGCGAGCGTCTCTTCATAGCTCGGCAGGAACAAGTACCGGTCGCCGGGGTCGAACGCCTCGGCGGCCTTTTTGCCGAGCAGCCGGGCGGTACCGCGGATTCCCGCGAGCGACTCCCCCGCGGCGAAGCGGCGGTAGACCTCCGGCGTCGGGCGTTCGCCCATGCCGTAGACGAGGATCTCCGCTTTCGAGTCGAGCAGAACCGACGGCCGGATCTTGTCCTGCCAGTAGTCGTAATGCGCGATACGGCGGAAACTCGCCTCGAGCCCGCCGAGCTGAACCGGAATCCCCGGGAACACCTGCTTGACCATCTGCGCATAGACGATGAGCGCATGCGGCGGCCGTTTGCCGGTTTCCCCGTTTTCGCTGAAACAGTCCTCTTTGCGGAAGCGGCGGCCGACGGTATAGATGTTCACCATCGAATCCATGTTGCCGGAAGTGACGCCGACGCCGATGCGCGGGCGTCCCATGACGGTCAGCGACTCCGGATTTTTCCAGTCCGGCTGGGCGATGAGCCCGACACGGTAACCGCAGTCGGTCAGCAGTCTCCCAATGATCGAAACCCCGAAAGAGGGATGATCGACGTAACAGTCTCCCGTGATGAGCAGGATGTCAAGTTCTTCATACCCAGCCCGTTCCATCTCCTCCCCGGTGGTGGGCAGGAACTCCGGTTGACGACTCATTTCCCGAGCTCTTTCATGCTGCCGCCGCCCGGAATCGAGCCGGGAGTGGAGAAGCCGCGGTTGCCGAGGTTCGTGAACGGAACCCGCAGATCTGCACTCTCTTCGGGGGGAAATTCCGCATGCAGGGTGATCGTTTCATCTTTTTCGCGACCGATTCTGGTTGCGTCCAGGACGAAGAGCAGCGTGTAGCGGGTACCAGGTTCGGCCCGCTTGACCAGCCAGTTTTCGGCGTCGAAGTTGTTGTTTCCGGCGCGCAGGGCGATGCACGGATAGGTTCTGCCGAATGCGGAAAGCGAATAGTCATGGATCGAGATGCCGCGCCCGGCATCGACTTTCACAACGATTGCAGCGTAGATCTTCCGGCTGAAATCAACCGGGAACGCGAGCGGATCCTCATTGGTGATGCGCGGTTTAACCGTAGAGAGTTCCGCCGCGAGGATCTCGCCGCTCCGGAACGAAAGAGTCGCCGCTCCGGTCGACAGGACGGCACAGAGTACGGGCAATATGAACAGCAGTTTTTTCATCTTCAAATCGTCAACTCCGATCTCAATGGAATTTTCTCAATCCAATCATAACATTATGGAAATATAAGCCTGTTTTCAGGAAAATCAAGCGGAATTCGAGTTGATTTTCCTCCGGTTCGGAGTTATTTTATCAATTCGGATGAATAACCTGCCGGTGTTGCGAAACGCGCCGGCCAACGAATTTGGACAGATAATTATGGAAATACCCGATTTGACAGTGAAACATCTCGGTACGCCGACGATTCCGTCGCCGCTGACCGGGGTGAAATTCATTCCCGAAGACGCGACCGTCATCTACGGCAAGGACGTCCATGAAGTTGAGACGGAGCTCAAGGAGTTCGGGCGGATCAGTGCGTTTGAAGCGGCCGGGCCGCGGGAGAAGATCTACCACGACCCCTCCTGGACGCATGCCGCGATCCTGACTGCCGGTGGACTCTGCCCCGGACTCAACGACGTGATCAAGGGGTTGACCCGCACGCTGATGCTGCGGTACAACGTGCCGATCGTCTTCGGCATCCGGTACGGCTATCAGGGGCTGAATCCCGCCTACGGGCATGAGCCGATGCTGCTTACGCCCGATTCGGTCGACTCGATTCACGAGGATGGCGGCACGGTGCTCGGCAGTTCGCGCGGCCGCCAGGACGAGGCGGTCATGGTCGAGACCCTGAAGCGCATGAACATCAAACTGCTCTTCTGCATCGGCGGGGACGGCACGCTGCGCTGTGCGCACGACATCGCGCTTGAAGTTGAGCGGCGCGGACTCAATATCAGCGTCGTCGGCATTCCGAAAACGATTGACAACGACATCAACTTCATCGATAAGACGTTCGGATTTGAGACGGCGGTCTATGCCACCGGACCGGTGATTTCCGCTGCGCACAACGAGGCGAAAGGCGCGCCGAACGGGATCGGACTCATTCACGTGATGGGGCGCGATTCAGGATTCATCGCCGCCTACGCGACGCTGGCGAACACGCATGTGAATTACTGCCTGATTCCGGAAGATCCGTTCTCGCTCTACGAGGGGGAACACGCGCTGCTGCCGAGTCTGGAGCGGCGGCTTAAGCTGCGCAAACACGCGGTGATCATCGTCTCCGAGGGGGCGGGCCAGCATCTGTTCAAGGAGGATTCGGAGAAACGCGACAAATCCGGCAACAAGCTGCACCACAACATCGGTGAGTTTCTGCGGGACACGATCACGCAGTGGGGCAGGGAGAAGAACATCGATCTCACGGTCAAGTATTTCGATCCTTCGTATCTGATCCGCAGTCTGCCGTCGAACGGGACCGATTCGGTCTTCTGCGAGATGCTTGCGCAGCATGCGGTGCACTGTGCGATGGCGGGGTGCACCGACGTGGTGATCGGCCACTGGAACGACCGTTTCACCTATGTGCCGATCCCGGTCGCGACCAGTTCGCGCAAGAAAGTCGACATCGAGTCCGGCTTGTGGGACAGCGTGAAGTCCGCAACCTGGAAGTATTGATTCTCCAACGGTTTCCGCATCAGCGGGACGCGCGGAACGCACGGATTTTCTCGAGGAAGATCGGGAGAACCGTGCGGGCTTTGACCGGGCCGATTCCCGGAATTCTCATCGCTTCTTCGATCGTAAGAGGCTGCCGCCTGGCTAGTTCAGTGAGGGCGGCGTTGGTGAGGACGGCAAACGGCGGGACGCCGCGTGATTCGGCGATTTCGTGGCGCAGGGCGCGCAGCTCTTCGTAGAGCGGCGCGCTCTCGTCGTATTCAGGCAGCGGACCGGAGGAGCGGGCCGGAGCGGTGTGCCGTTCCGCTTTCCGCCGGAGTTCCGGCATATCGATCCGGGCATGGGCGTGTTCATTGAGCACCTCGAGCCCGCGGGCGGTCAATTCGATGCAGGGGAATTCGCCGCGTTCGATTCTGCCGATGTAACCGGCTTTTTCGAGCGATTTCAGATAGGCGGCGATGCGGGTCTGCTTCAGGGCTTCGAGGCGGCCGAAGTGGCGGCTGCGGTGAAACCCGCGTCCGGTCAGTTCGGCGCTGCGGCTGCCGGCGAGAATCTGGCTGAGTTTCCCGCTGCCGATGCGGCCGTCGAACTCCTCGACGGCTTCGAGGATGCGGCGGATGATTCCCTCTTCGGCGGCGTCGGTGACTTCCCGCAGCGGGCCGGTATGGCCGTCGGCGGAACCGGAACAGTTGTCGCAGCTTCCGCAGTGCCAGGAACGGGCGTTTTCCCCGAAGTAATTGATGAGCGCGGCCTGGCGGCAGCCGGCGGTGCGCGCGTAGGAGCACACCTCATCGAGGCGGGCGAGTTCAAATTCGCGTTTGGCGGACATCGCCTGATAGTCCATGTCAACTTGAACTTTCTCCGGGTGAAGCAGTTCCGTGCCGCGCCCGGCGAACGGGACATTCCATTCAAGGCATTCCCCGTTCAGCGCCCGGAGCACACGCCGGACCTGCTCGACCGAGAGTCCTGAAACAACGGCGAGTTCATCGAACGTAAACGCCTTTTTCTGAAGCAGTTCAAATCCGAACCGCTCGATGCAGCGCGCGATGAACCGCGAACGCTGCGTCGCCTGTGCGGCGTGTTCACTTGCGAGGTATTCGAGATCTTCGGTGAAACGCAGAAAACCGCGGTTGTTGCGCCGGTAGCCGCGGTCGATGAGATTCGCTTTTTCCAGAATCGCCATCGCTGCGGAGAGCTGGCTGTCGGATTTCGCGCCGGGAACTTCCGGAACGAGTTCCGAGAGCGTGACTTCGAGCATGGTTGTTTTCCGCTCGATCGCAAGTTCGCGCAACCGGGTGTAGAGCTCCTGCACGAGTTCCGGCGGCGGATTGGAGAGGTCGATCAGAAACTCCTGCACGAAACGGTCGCGGTAGGCGTAAAGCAGGATGCAGTCGGCATTTTCGCCGTCCCGTCCCGCGCGCCCCGCTTCCTGATAGTACGCTTCGAGCGACCCGGGGAGGTTGAAGTGGATCACCTGCCGCACATCGGGGCGGTCGATTCCCATGCCGAAAGCGTTGGTGGCGGCGAGCACGGGGCAGGGGTCGTTCATAAATCTCTCCTGCGCGGTCTTGCGCTCCTCGTCGCTCATGCCGGCGTGATAGCCGATGCAGCCCAGTTCAGATGAGAGGAGTTCGACGGCCTTGCGGGTGGAGGTGTAGATGATAGTCGGCTTCTTCCGTTTGAGCCGCTGACGGATCTCGGCGAACTTGCTCGAGTCCGAAGAACATTCGACTACGGAAAACGCGAGGTTCGGCCGTTTGAATCCCGCGACGTGAAGTTCCATCTCCGGGCGGTGAAGCTGTTCGCGGATGTCGTCCCGCACTTTCGGCGTCGCAGTCGCAGTGAATGCACACACCTGCGGGATCCGGAACGCGTCGATCACTTCGCCGAGCCGCCGGTACGAGGGGCGGAAGTCATGACCCCACTGGCTGATGCAGTGCGCCTCGTCGACGATCATGACCCCGGGGGGCGTTTCCACGAGAAAGCGGCGGAAGAAATCCGTATGAAACCGTTCCGGCGCAACGTAGAGCAGTTTGACTTCCCCGTTCGCCGCCTGGTTCGCGATCCGGATCTGTTCCCCGAACGGCACGGTGCTGTTGATGAATGCGGCCGGGAGATTCTTTTCAATGAGCGAGTCGACCTGATCTTTCATGAGGGAGATCAGCGGGGAGACCACGATCCCGTAACCGGGGCGCATGAGAATCGGCAGCTGATAGCAGAGCGACTTGCCCGCTCCGGTCGGCATGATGACGCATAGATCGCGTCCACACAAAATGCGTTCGACGACCTCCTGCTGATTGTCGAGAAAGGCGTCGAACCCGAAATAGCGCTTCAGCGCTGAGATTGGATCATTCTGCGCGTGCATGATTGCATAAGATACACCCGGAGCGCTGTTTTTTCAACCGCTTATTCGGCCGGGAGGTTTGCGTTCATGAACCGGATGAACGCGGCCCAGTCGAAATTTTGAACGTCATGCTCCCCGGCGCGGATGTGGTATCCGACCCGTTCACTGCCGACGGGAGTATGCAGATTCGGCATGGTTGCATCGGCCGGAATTCCCTGAAAACCGAAGAGCCGGTAGACCTTCGACGCTTCGCGGGCGGCGAGAAACTCCCCCTCCGGATCGGCCCAGGCGTCCTCCTGCGCGCTCGCGACGTAGACCGGGCGCGGGGCGATGAGCGCGATGAGTTCATGCTGATCGACCGGAAGCGTCTCCTCGCGATCGACGTAGTTGTTCAGATTCAACGCGAACCAGTGCGGAAATGTTTTGATGATCCGCTGGAGCGTTTCGCTCTTTTCGTCGTTCAGAATGTGCCGGGTCAGCGAGGCGCCGCCGCAGCCGGAGTCGTTCGAGATTGATGCCGCGAACCGCGGATCAAGTGCAGCAGCCCAGAGCGATGTCTTGCCGAGCCGCGAGTGGCCCCAGACGATGATGCGCCGGGAATCGACTTCCGGAAGCGTGAGCAGCGCGTCGAGTCCGCGCGAGAGACCCCATGCCCAGGTGGCGATCGTGGCGGGATCGTCGGTGCGCTGGACGCCGTCGGTCAGGAACGAGTTGCGCACGCCGGTGCGCCAGGCGTCGGGGCGGTCCGGCTCGATGTCGGCATTGTGAATGGTCGCGATGCCGTAACCGGAGTCGAGGATGGTATCGAGATTGTACCGGTGAGCGCGTTTCCCCCGCGGACGCGGATTCTCCACCCACTCCGGAATCAGGATTTCCGGATCGTCGCTGATCGACTGATTGCCCAGAAAATTCAGTCCGAGAAAGACCGGAACGGGTTTCTCCGCCTTCTTCGGCAGATAGACGAGAATGCGGAACGGATTGGGCTGCTTCACCCCTTTGCAGGTGATGTCTCCCTGAATACGGATCGCCTTGCCGCCGAGTGCGTTGTCGCTTCTCTCGATCACCTTGAATTCGATCCCTTCGGGCGGAGCGGGGAGGGGATTGCCGTAGACATTGGTGCAGAACAGCTTGAGAAGTTCAGGGCGACGTTTGTTCATCCACGCTTCGGGGGTGTCGATTTTCGTCCCGTCGGAAGCGGTGAGCGCATCGGGGAGTTCCCCTTTCCAGAAGCCGGGCTGAAGAATCGCGGGAGTATATCCGGATTTCAGCTGTTCATACAGAGGGGAGCCTGTTTTCAGGGGATCGGCAGAGGCCCCTGAGAGCATCATCGCGGGTATGACGGCAGCGGCGATTTTCATAATTGTTCCGTTCATGTTGAAACTCTTTCGTATGTGAGATTTTGTATATTATACCCCTGTTTGCGGAAAATGCAAATTCCGCGGGTTTCTCACCACGCCATCAGAAGGATTCCGCCGCAGAGTGCCGGAAGAGCCCACAGGATTCGGCCGCCGCTTTCCTGACGCAGAACGCAGCAGTTGTAAAGCAGAAAAAACGCGATGCAGCTTCCCTGGGCAACCGGATACCCGATGGACCCGCAGCCGTGATCGGCCACGATGTTCAGGCCCCGGTAAAACAGAAAAAACAGCGAAAGAATCTGGATTGCGCTCAGCAACAGTATGGGTTTAAGACAGTTCCGCCTTCCGGTCTTACACCTGCGGAACGGGGTGGAAACCAGGAAAAGCGCAATGGTTCCGGCCTGAACCAGTCCGGCGCGAAGTTCACTGCTCATTTCCAGGTGCATCCAGTAGGATGGCAGATTGGCGAGGCACTGCGCCGTACCGGATGCGGCGAATGCGCCGAATGCAAACAGCAGCCAGCCGCGCCGGGATTCCGCCCGGGTTGGCGTTGCCCGGCTCAGGAACAGAATTCCCGCCAGAACCAGCCCCAGTCCGGCGAGGCGGTTCCAGGTCGGGGCAACGCCGAAAAACACCATGCCCATGACGAACGGGCAGATCATGGCGCTCTGGACGATCCCCCAGACCGCGCCACTGTTCCCGACGGCCATGGCATAACGCATCCAGCTCAGCATCAAAAAGTTTCCTGCTCCGGCGGCCAGCAGAGCCCCGTAGCACAGCCACATCCCGCCGATTGGAGGACGGAAGCTGTTGCGCAGGAACATCATTCCGATTGCGGCGAAGAGGATGATCGCCGCTGCGGCCGACTGAATGAGATCCATGTCCAGCTGCTGCCGGGCGGCATGATTGACGACGACCCCGATTCCAACCCAGCACAGCCCGGTCAGAAGCAGGAGGATGATGCCGTAACTCATTCCAGATCAATCACGCATTCTGATCCGGACGGGAAGTTTTCCACCACCAGATAGCGGCTGCGGGAGACCGTTTCAATTTTGGTGGGAATCTCCTTCGTTTCGATGCGGCAAACGGGTGAAGAGCTCTCCTCCGGCAGCAGCATCCGCACCGTGCAGAAGTTGTGGCGGGAGAGCAGGTGGAATCCGATCCGCTTTTTTTCCGGATCGAACGACCAGTCATATTCCACTGCGGCCCCGGAGGCGGCGTATTCCAGGCGGACGTGCGCTCTGGTTTCCCCGGCAGCGAGGAAACGGGGAGAGAGCGTGACATTTTCAAACAGCTTGCCGTTGTCCACCACTCCGGCAAGTCCGGCGCATTCGGCGTGCATCAATTCCGCGCCGCACCAGCAGCGGGGACCGCCGCCGATGTCGTTTCCGTTGCGGTCATAGAGAAAGGCGACTTTTCCGTCGCGGCTGATTTTGCGTCCCATCCGTTTCAGGATGTCGACCCCGTACGCCTCTTCGCCGGACTCAAAGGCGCCCAGAGCGAGTTCGCCCGCGACGAACGGGGCGAGTGCGCCATTCACATAGAATCCGGCTTTCATACCGTGAAACATCGGATACGGAGGTTCGAGGTTGCAGAAGTCGTCGAGATCTCCGCCGCCGGGTTTGCGCATGGCGCGATAGGCCGCGATCACGCGCCGTTTCTGGTTCAGATCAAGGATGTTGCGATTCAGTGCATAGGCGTTGGACAGGCTCATCTGACGCTCTTCGTCAACCCCGTAATCGACCGGGTCGAGCGGCAGAAAGTGCCGGAAGAAATCGCCGTTCCACAAAAATTTCATGATCCGCTCCCGCAGCGCCGCAGCCTCCTCCTCGTGGCGTATGGCGGAGCTCTCATCGCCGAAAAAGCGGTACATTTTCGCCATCAGGAGTTTGGCATTGTACAGCCCCGTATTGTCGCCATGGAAGATTCCCATCGGATCGTCGGGGTGGATCGCCCGGTCGGTCTGGGAGCGTTTGCTGTCGAGAAAATCCCAGGTGTCGAGTGTACGCGGCCGTTTGGCCAGGCCGTGACTCCTGTCCCAGCGCAGCGGATCACTCATGATATAATGCACTCCCTTTTCCAGACGCGGAAGATTGCGTCGCAGCCAGTCGTCGTCTCCGGTGGCCTGCCAGATCATGAAAGCGCCTTCCACCATCAGGTATTCGATGTCGGCTTCGAGTTCGAGCCGGCAGAGACCGAACTTCAATCCCGGTTCATAATAACAGCATTCCGGGGAGGATATTTGGTGCAGTACGCCGTTTTCCCGCCATGGTCTGCCGGAATGCATATCCGTCACCGGTGCGATGATTTCATAAAAAAATCCTTTTTTGTGCTGTTTTTCAAGCAGCAGATCCGGAAAGCTTGTCAGATCTTTTTCCGTGTATCGGAATCCCTTCATGGTCAGGATGTAATCCCGTATCCAGTTCAGATTCACCCGAATCAGACGGTCGCCGTACAGAAACACCCGGTTGTTGAACTGCATTGCTCCGTTGCACATTCCGAAGAGAAGCGATAACGGTTCGTCATGATAAGCCGTTGTGGCGTCCGGGATGTTGCCGACAGCGATAAAACTTCCTGGCAGTGTGTTCATCATGATTCCTTTCCATGTTGGATTCTGCTTCTAATGTAAAGCCGATGCGCTTGAAAAGCAATTGCGCGAGTGTTACATTACTTACTGGAAAATGACTTTTTTGGCAGGGGGGCCGAAATGGGTGTTGTTGCCGACGAACTCGGGCTGGTGCATTTTGACGGAAGCGGTTTTGCCGGACTGATAGATTCCTGGCTGGATCGCTTTCCGGAGCCGTCCATCCTGGCCGCGAGAAACGCTCTTCCACCTGTGGGTCGGGAGTTCGAGCTGTATCCTTATCCGGTATTCGATCTGCCGTTGTCGGGTGAGAAGGTGATCACGTTTTGCGACATCAGAAGCCGGATATGCACGATGACTCTGCATCCCGGCGATGTGTTTCTTCTGCCGCCGGGGGTCTGGAAACTGCCGCGTTGGACGATCCCCCATGAGATGAGCAGTCTGGTCTTTCAGGAAAAGTTTGTGCGAATCACCTACGTGGAGCTGGAACACTCCGCCCCGGAAGGAGGTCGTCCCGTCTGCAGCTGCTTCTTTCATACCGCGGATTCTCCGACCGGAGAAATGCGGGCGCTGCTCCGGGTGTTGTGCACTCCCGGTTTGAATGAGAAGGCCGGTGGAGCGGTTTTCCGGGGGCTGCTTCATCTTGTCCGCGAATTGATTGCCCGGGAGCCGCCGCTTCGGCTGCCCAAGTCGGAAGCAACTTTTATCAAAATACGCAACTATCTGATTGATAACTGTATGTCTGCAATCGGACGGGAGGATGTTGCGCGGCGGTTCGAATTGAATTGCGCTTATCTTTCGCGCCTTTTCCACCGTTTCGAAGGGTGCACCCTTTCCGAATTCATGACGCGTCTGCGACTCGACCGGGCCGCGATGCTGCTGCGGGATACGGTTCTGTCGGTCGATGAAATCGCTGACCGGTGCTGTTACCGCAGCACCCCTTTTTTCACGAATCAGTTCAAGCGGTATTACGGACTTCCTCCGGCCCGTTACCGTTCTTCCCTGCGCGCAGAAGAATACGCGCAGCAGTTCAGCAGTACCGGAGGCGATCGGCCAGACCGGAGTGCCGTACCGTTTTCTGAGCGAGCGCCCGGGCGATGATTTCCTGCGTGCCCCAGAGTTCAAGCCGATCTTCGGCGCGGGTGATGCCGGTGTAGAGCAGTTCGCGCGTGAGGAGCGGAGTCGCTTCGTCCGGGAGCACCAGCAGCACATTGCGAAATCCCGACCCCTGGGACTTGTGAACAGTCATGGCATAGACGGTCTCATGCTCCGGAAGTTCCGCCGGAGTAAACGTGCGTTCCCGGTTCGGGAAATGGACCCTGAGTCCGCGGGAGGAGTCCGCTGCAACCAGCCCGATATCCCCGTTGAAGAGTCCCGTGCGAGGATCGTTGCGGGTTATGAGCAGGGGCACTCCTGGCAGATAGCAAGACGGTTGTTTCAGGAGTTTGCGGACAAGGGCGTTCCAGACTTCGACGCCACGCTTCCCCGTGCGCGTCGCACAGAGAATCTGGAACGAGCCCAGAAGTGCGAAGGCTGTTTGAAGCGACTCCGGATCTCCCGCTTCGCAGAGTGGTTTTAAATCCTCCATGGAAAGGGAGTTGTATACTGGAGTCCGGAGCAGGTGTCCGAGCTCTTTTTCCTGTTCCCGGACGGGGAGCGCCCGGGTCCTGAAATCCGGTGCATCGCAGAGGGCGATGCGCTCCGCCAGGGAGGATTCGCACCCGGGGGCGAGATCGCGGATGGCCGCACTGATCGAACCGATATGAATCGCACGGTCGAAGCGATGATTTTCTTTCAGCTCCGCAATCGTGCCGGAGAGGGGGCGCGTGTCGACCGGGGAGGCGTTCCAGCCGGTCTGAAGGAAAAACGCCTCCGCCGCTTCCGGGCGGAGCGCATTGAGCGTCGCGGAGTCACAGAGGTCCGACAGAACCGCTCCCGCTTCGACCGAGGCGAGTTGATCTTTGTCGCCGAGCATCACGATGCGGCAGCGCGGAGAAAGCGCCTCGAAGAGTTTCCCCATGAGCAGCAATGGAACCATCGAACACTCATCCAGAATGATGAGATCGTACGGCAGCGGATTCCCTCTGTGGTGGCGGCAATTCCCGCGCGGATTCATGCCGAGAAGCCGGTGGATGGTCGATGCCGGCAGTTCGAGCAGTCGCCTTTTGATCGATTCGTCGACGTTGAGAAGCTGAACTCCGCTCTGCAGGGATTCCGCGAGCCTGGAGTGTGCCTTGCCGGTCGGGGCCGCGAGCGCGATGGACAATGCGGGATTCCGGCGCAGTTCAAGTGCGAGCAGTGCCGCAACCACGGTGGTTTTCCCGGTTCCCGGTCCTCCAGTGATGACTGAGAAGGAGTTGCACATGGCGGTGAAGACGGCCTGCTGCTGAAAATCCGTCCGTTCCCTTCCTGCGTTCGCCGCGAAGTAGGGGAGGAGCCCGGCCAGCTCTCCCGGGGCGAGTTCCGGAGGAGGCAGCGACCGCGCGGCCCGGTCGCGGATTTCGGATGCGATGCGTTGTTCGTATTCGTAGTAACGGCGCAGGTAAAGCCGGCCGATCTCATCGAGTTTCAGCGGAGCGGTGGGCGCGGAAAACAGCGGTGCGAATTCCGGGCGGCGCAGCAGGGCGCACCACTGCGGAAACTCCGGAGTGCAAATCGTTCCGGAAGGTGTTTCAAATCGTTCTCCTGCAAAAAGTGCAAGCCTGCAGCAGCTGTGTCCCTCGCGGACTGCGCGGGAGGCGAGTGCTGCGGCAATTGCAACTTCCACGGGAACAGCAGATTGCAAAATCCGTTCCAGAAATTCCGCAAAGACCGTGTCGATCGGCTCGAAGCAGCCGGTTTCCGCAAGGGAGAAGCGGTTCATCCGATCACCTCCTCAAGTTGCCGCACAAGTTCATACGGCGGTTTGTCGTAAAAGACGCCCCGTCCGGGATGTTCCGGAGAGAGCCCGCGCAGAAAGAGGTAGAATACACCACCGAACAGCATTTCGTACTCCGATTCCCCGAACGTGCCGAGCCTCATGCGCAGAAACTTCACGGTCGCAACGATATAGATCATGTATTGCAGAAAATAGAAGTGCTTCGCCATCTCTTCCGGCAGCCGTTCCGGCAGAAAGTTCGCGCTTCGACCGCCGATGCGGTTCGATTTCCAGTCGAGGATGAAATATTTTCCGTGGTGGCGGAACAGCAGATCGATGTAACCGTTCAGGCAGCCGCCGGAAACGGTGCGGTTCCAGCCCGGCCACTCCACCATGCCGAACCGTTCCGCCACATAGTCGGAAAGCAGCTTTTGCAGTTCCCCGGTAGTGAATCCGGAACGGAAGCAATAGGCGAATTCCAGTTCCGCAAGTCGTTCGGATTTCGGCACATCCCGCAACCGGAACGGGGTGTGATCCGAACCTTCGAGCGGCGAGGCGAGCACGTTTTTCATCATCTCGACCGTGAGAGCGAGTTTTTCGGTCGGATCTTCTCCGGCGGCGATGACGCCGAAATCCGTCAACTGCGGAAGCGCAAGTTCGGCAAGTTCGTCGCCGCCCGCCTGAAAATCCGCGAGTTCGAGAATGCGATGCCAGGCGTTCCCGGCAGCTGCGCCGCCGCGGACCAAGAAGATTCCGCCTTCGGGAGGTTCTTCCTCCGGAAGCACTTCCGCCTCCTGCTCGTCGTAGTCGTACGGCGTATCGCGACCGCTTTCCTGCGGGCTGAGGCTGGAGTAGCTTACGAACTGCCAGTTCGCATCGATTTCGAGCCTGGTCGGCAGGAGTTCCAGTTCGATGGAGGAATCCGGCGCCGGGCGATACACTGCGCCGGGAGAGTCGGGGATGCCCTCAGTATCCATCAGTTCCGGTGGAATTTCCAACTCCGTGGAGGCGGTCGTCAACTGGGCGACCGGATCGGCGGCGTCTGTCGCCCGGCGCATCCGGAAGAGCCAGTTGAGGGCGGAGGCCTTCGCCCCCTTGCCCCAGAATACGTAACAGGCATGTTTTGCGCGGGTCAGCGCAACGTAAGCAAGACGGAGAAGTTCCTGGAGCCGTTCGTTTTGGGCTTTCCTTACCGACGATTCGGCTCCGGTGAGATCCCACTCCAGATCTCCCTCCGAATTGTGGAACAGACCGGCTTTCTTCTCCGCATTCCCGAGTTGCAGGCCCGGCAGCAGGACGATCGGAAACTCCAGCCCCTTGCTGCTGTGAATGGTCATGAGAGTCACCGATTCACGGTCGGTTTCCAGCAGCTGCTGAAACTCCTCCCCATCGGATTGATCCGGTGAGGCGATCCGGTCGGCAAGAAACTCCGTTACTCCCGCGGGGGTGAGACCGCGCCGGGCGGATTCCTGTTCAAGCAGATCGCCGAGTTGCAGCAAATTGGTGAGTTTGCGCTCGCCGCGCGGCAGGGCCGGATAGCGGGCGCGCACCTGGTAGGCGCTCAGCAGCGCGTTGAAAAACTCGATGAAACTGCCTTGATTCCAGATGAGTTGAAGTTCGTGCAGCCGGTTCTCTTCCCGGGACAGCCGGGTCTCGGCGTGTTCACTCAAAAGTTTGACGATGTCATCGAGCTTCCAGCCGCCGATCGGCGTGACGAGCAAATTCGGAAGTTCCCGCATGTCGTCGGACGAGGCGGCGCGGAGCACGCAGAGCAGTTCGCTCGCATCCTCCGAGGCGAAGACGTTTCCCGTGCGGGCGGCGACTGCCGGTATCCGTAGTTTATGCAGTTGATCTGCAATGAGTTCTGCTTCATAGTTGTTCAGTACGAGAATCGCGATGTCACCAGGACGCACGCCCGGTCCGGTCCGGCCCGGAAGCTGAAGGGTTTTGTCGTTCAACAGCTCCGCGACTTTCCGGGCGGCCATGGCGCGGCATTCATCCTCCTTCGCCTCAGGGAGATGGATGATGTGGAGCGGATGTTCCTCCGGTGTGCCGTTCCGCAGCAGGGCGGGAGCTGTGCCGGGAGCGCTCACGAGTGGAAAATCGATCTCCGGATCCGCGAACGGCATGGCATGGTTGTGGAAGATCCGGTTGACATCCTCGATCATGGCGGCGGACGAACGATAATTCGTCGAGAGATTGTACCGCTTCCCTCCTTCCGATTTCAACTCATTTGCCGCGCGGCGGTAGGTCGCGATGTCCCCGCCCCGGAACGCATAGATCGCCTGACGCGGATCCCCGACCGTGTAAAGGGTTCCGCCCGGCCGATGGAAGATCGATGTGAAAATTTCATACTGAATCGGATCCGTATCCTGAAATTCATCGACGATCCCTGCCGGATACCGTTCGCGCAGCGCTGTGCGCAACCGGCTGCCCGGTTCGTGAAGCGCATGGTGAACCTGTTCGAGCAGATCGTTGAACGTCTGGATATTGTCCCGATGTCTGCGGGCGCGGAACTCCCGGTCGACATATTCGGCCGCCGCAAGTTTCAGGGAGATTCCGTATGCGCGGATCATCTCTCCGAGCTGATCCGCCAGTTGAAACGGTTCGGCTTCGAGCATGCCGAGAACCGTTTCCGTCGACACCCCTTTGATCCGCTTCCGCACGCGCGAGGCCAGCGATTGCCGGCCGAACCCGGCAAGTTTCTGAAGTGCTTCGGCGGACGGCTCTTCCGTCAGGAGTTTCCGGGCTGCGGCGGGGGCTTCCGTCGCCGGGCCGGTCTCAAGTTTGTTCAGATAGGGGGCGACCTTTTCCAGCGTTTCCGGCAGAGCGCAGTTCCGCAATTTCATGAACCATGATTCCGCCTCGGCCAGTATCCGGGCCGGATCTGCGGCGGCCGCGTCGGGATAGTGCACGACAAGTCGCGGATGGGCAAGTTTGAGCTTCGCAATTTCGAGCAGATTGTCGGGCGTGATTTTGGCGGCTTTCGCCAGCGCGATGGAGAATTCCGCGCCGGAACCGTAGAAGTGTCCGCGGTAGAAATCCATGCCGATTTCCGCAACGATTTTCGACACGTCCTTCACAAGTTCGCTCCGGAACAGAACGCCGCTCTCGAAGGCGTTTTCGCTCAGCACTCTCGCGCAAAAACCGTGAATCGTCGAGATCGGAGCGTCGTCGAATCCCAGCAGCGCCGAGCGCAGCAGATCGATACAGGTTTTCCGGGGGGTCCCTCTTTCGATCGCGTTCCGGAGCAGGAGCGCTTCGCGGCTGTCGGACTCTTCATCTTCCGCTTCTGCAGAGTGGAGAACCTCTCCGAGAACCGAGCGAATCCGCTCCCTCAGCTCCGCCGTCGCAGCCTCGGTGAAGGTCACGACCGGCAGCGAACCAATCGGCAGCTGCCGCTCCAGCAGAAAGCGGACCACCAGATTCTGAATCGTGTAGGTTTTGCCGGTTCCGGCGGCGGCTTCGATGAGGTTCATCCCCTCCAGCCGGTAATCGAGATAGGCGGGACGTGTGCTCATATTTCCTCCTCCCGGAACGGGAATGCCCCGAGAATCGTGTCCGCGCAGCGGATGAATTCCGCTTCAAAGTCCGGATCGTCAAATGCTTCCGGCGCATAGCACTGTTTGACTGCCGGGTCGTCGAAATCCCCCGTTGCGCCACTCCCCTTGTAGCTGACGTCGAAGGCGTTGCGCGCCGCATCATAATCCTGCTCCCGATATTTCCAGGAGGCCTTTTCGAAGAACGGCAGCGGGTGAGTGAGCCCGATCCGGAAGAGTTCGAGATCCGCCTCCAGCGCCTGACGCGCTTCCGCACACCCCGCCGGATCGAGAATCCGGACCGCGGGGCCGTCGCGTCCGACGGTCAGCACGGAAGTCGTGACCGGACCGCCGTTCGCCAACGTGAGCAGCAGGTGCCGCAGCAGCGCCCGGACGGCATGTTTGAGTTTGAGTTCCGAAAAGAACAGAAGTTGCTGGCGGTCTCCCCCCGGAGAGGCTTCCAGCGTGCCGGCGATGCGGAAGCCGCCGACTTCCAGGTGAACCGCGAACGGTTCCTGCTCCCGCACTCTCTGTTTCCACTCGCCCGGAATGCCTGAGACGACCTCGTACAACTCCTCGAACAGCTGCTCGCCTCCGCTCCCGACCGGCAGACGGCAGCGGCGGCGCAGCAGCCGGTATTGTGTATCGCGATCGAGTTCGTCGAGCGTATAGGCTCCTATCTCGCTTTTGAGCAGATATTTTTGCAGATTGTCGACGGTTTCCGGAGTCGGTTCGGTATCTTCCGGGCCGGCCTGAATGCCATGCAGAAAGATGCCGGCACGGTTGTTCAGAAACCAGCGGCATGGATGGCAGAAGAATCGTTCGAGCTCATCCACGGGGAGGAGTTCCGGGGGGGGAGGCGCCGGCGGAAACTGCAAAATCTCCGGTCCGGTTCCGGGAGCCGTTTGCTGTGTCCGCAACGATTCCAGCAGGGAACGGGCCGCTTCAAAGTTCTCCGGTGAGCGGGAACGGGCGTCCGGATTCGGATTGTTCCGGTTGAAGTAACTCAGCTCAAACGGCTGAAGCCGGTGGCGCGTCACTTCGAACGGTCCGCTTGCCTTCAGATAGTCGATGAGTTCTCCGAGCGGAATGGCCGGAGGATACTCCTCCTTCCCGCGCGCGCTCTGCCCCTGATAGAAAAGCATGAGGCACTTTCCGGCGGACTGAATCGCTTCCAGAAAAAGATAGCGATCCTCCGCCTGATGCGAACGGTCGCACGGTGCGACCTTCCGGTTCATGAGATTGAAGCCGGGTTTCAGGTCGCGGCGTGGAAACTCCCCGTCGTTTAATCCGAGGATCGCCACGACCTTCATCGGGATGCTCCGCATCGGTACGAGCGAACAGAAGGTGATCTTCCCGCGCAGGAACGGGTCGTTGCGTCCGGTTTCCGAAAGCGAAGTGGTTACGATCTCCTCAATCACCTCGATCGGCAGCGTCGAGGTGAAACCCGCGGCGGCGGCTTCGCGTCCCGGACGCTGCACGGCACGGCGCAGCGCGGCGAGTTCCTCAAACTCCTCCTCCGACGCCAGAAAGAACTCATCGACGGCCTGAAGCAGACGCTGATTCCACTCCTCCGGCGTCCGGTCGAGGGAGATGTCGCGACGCAGGGTGAACATCGCTTCGACGGCTGTGATGAACTTCCCGAGCAGTTCCGCGTCTCCTCCAATCGCATCAAGAGGCAGAATCCCGTCGGAATGAAGATCTTCCGGTACCTCGTCCCGCGCGAAACCCAGCAGCAGCCGGTCGAGCCCCTGCCGCCAGGAATATTCGTCGAACGCGACCGAACAGCTTTTCCGGTGGTCGGAGGCATCCACCCCCCAGCGAATTCCCGCTTCTTCGATCCAGGCGGCGATGGTATCGAGTTCTTCCGGGGCGATCCCGAAACGGTTCCTGAGAGACGGAACATGCAGAAAATCAAGGATCTTTGATGCTTCCACCCTCCCGGAACGGAGCTTCAGAAGTTCGAAGAAGCACTCCGCGATGCGGCTTGTGCTGCGCAGACTCCGATCGGAAATCGCGTAGAGGTTCTTCAACTCTCCCCGGTCGAAAATCGAGTGGATATATGACGCATAGGAGTTGATGTCAGGCGCCATGACGATGATGTCGCGCGGCTGAATTTCGGGATCCTCGAGCAGTTCGAGCAGCTGATCGTGCAGAATTTCGATTTCGCGCCGCGCACTGTGGCAGTTGTGCACCCGGACCGAGCGGTCATCGTCGGGGAATGCGAACGGTCTGCCCGTGATTTCGCCGTCACCCTCCGCCCCGCGGCGGAACATCGCATAAATATCCTGCTGAAGAGCGGTCAGCCGGGTCGGATTCACATAGTCGTCCGGCCCGTCTCCGCGCGTTTCGAGGAACGATTCAAAGAGTTCCCCTCCGTCGGCGCGGATCACCTCCGGCGCTTCGCAGATGCAACGGAAAAACTCCCGTCCCTGCGCGCCGAAACCCGCCAGCAGCGGGTTGCCGTCATGAAATGCCGCAAGCTCCCCGCCGTCCCGGGCGATGAGCCGGGCGGCCTCCGCGGTCGAGTATTGCTCCGCCCAGTACTCCCGGCTCGGATTCAAATAGAAAAAAATGATCTGCGTGAATTCTGAGAGCTTCAGGAAAAAATGGAGGAACAGCGGCGGCATCGTGCCGACCCCGAAGATCGTGATCCGCTCCGGCAGAACGCCCGGCGATACCCCGGCGAGCTTGAAAAACTCCGTAAAATAATATTCGCGTGAAAACGACTCCCCGCGCAGTTCGCAGTAAAGCCGTTTCTGCCATTCGGCGTCCTCCCACCCTGCCGCGCCGCCCTTGCGCCAGCGTGTGAGCATCTCCGGCCGGTAGATCTGGTACTGGTCGAACAGTTCCGCAATCCGGCAGGAGAGCTGCCACTCCTTGAGCTCCTTCTGCGGCGGAGTCAGATAAGGGGCGAGTTCCGGATACGCCCCGGATTTCTCCCGGAGGATCCGCCAGATCCGCCATGGCAGCACTTCGGAGGAAAAACGTTCGAAGTCCGCGCGAAATGACGGGAACAGCGATTCGAGCGTCCGGTTCACGAAATTCACGAGAAACGGCGTGTCGATGTTTGCGGCAATGCGCCCCCCGTCTCCGATTTTCAGCTTCAGCCACGAGGCCATTCCCCGGGTCTGCACGACGACCGTTTCCGGGGTGAAAACATCCCCGGGCGGCGAATCGGCGATGATTTCAATGAATTTCTCCGCCAGACGTTCAAGTTTGTTGCCGGTGTAGAGACGGAAACTCACAGCGACTTTCCCCTGGTTGAACAAAAGTGCGGAAATATAACCGCGCTGCTTTCTTTTTTCAACCTCCCGGAGCGGTTTTTTGCAGGAATTCCGCGACCGCCTTCCAGGCGTCGCGTTTCTCCTCGTAACGCATGGCCGCCGCAGCCGGACTTGTGGAGGGGAGGCGGAGAATGACAAGATTCTGATTCGCAAAGAGTTCCGGTGCGCTCCGCTTGAGCTGTTCGAATGATTTCCCGCCGTTGCAGCCGATGAATCCGATCGTCGGATGATTCGCGATGAGCTGCGCAACCGGATTCGGTTCGATATCGCGGATCTTCGTGTCGAGACTTCCCGTGCGGCGGCCCGCTCCGATCGTGTCCCACAGCGCGACCCCCGCTCCGCGCAGAGCTGCGAGGCGTTCTTCGTAGGGCAGCGCCGGATCGAAGTCGAGCAGCTCCCCCATGATCCGCCAGAACGCATTGTGTTTGAATGCGTAATACTGCTGCTGCCGAAGCGACTCCTCTCCCGGCAGCGAACCGAGTATCAGCACGCGCGGATCGCGTCCGATCATCGGGGGAAACGAGCGTTTGAGGGGGAGCGCGTTCATCGGATCCGGTTCTTCAGAAAGTGCACAAGTTCGTCGAAATCGACCGATGCCAGCCCGACTTTCTTGTCCGCGGCTCCGTACCCCATCAGCAGCCGTCCGTCCGGCATGCGCACCCCTGAACAGCTGAAGAGACAGGGCGTTGTGAACTCCCCTTCGAGCTCCCACGGCTGGTCGGCGTAAAGCAGCCGCTCCGCGGGACGCACAAGGATTTCCGGATGCAGCGTGCCGTTTTCGCGCAGCAGCATGAAGCTTTGCGTATAGCCGATCTTCTCATCCTGTTTGCCGTGGTACGGCAGCAGCCAGAGCCCCGGTTCGAGTTCGACCGGCGGCCAGCTTGCTCCGATCCGGTCGGCCTCCCACGGGAACTCGGGCGTGGCGAAGAGTGTGCGGTCCGTCTTTGTGTCGTCGGCGAAATCCGTGAGAAGATCCGCCGCGGCAAAGAAGATCGACGGCTTGTCGAGCGAGGTGTCGTACCGTTCGGGATTTTTCGGGCGGTGGATGCAGACGATCCGCTTTTTTCCGCCGATTTCAAGCCGGCGCGGAAAGAGGAATACGTCGCGGTCATCCGAGCGGTCCGGGTTGTGCAGCGGCCCGATCATGCGGAACGCCGATTCGTAATTCCGCCCGGCCAGCTCATCGAGGTCGACCCGGAAGAGCACGCTCACGGTTGTGTTGTCCGTCACCGCCGTTCCGAGGCCGTGTGCGGGATCGAGCGCCCACTCCGGCATGCACTGCGCCGGTTCGTCGTGCTCCCAGTAGGGGCCCGGCGGAAATGCGCGGCAGGCGACCGTGAGAAAAAGTTCCCCCTCAAAATGGAAGAGCCGCGGATCTTCGATGCAGCCGTTCGTGTAGTTGACTTTTCCGTCGGGAGTGAGGAGTTTTTCCCTGGCATACTCCAGCGCGGGTGCGAGTGCGGGGCGCGAAAAGTCGAACTGCCAGTCCCTTCCGCCGTTTTCGCTCACGGCGTATCCGAGAAAGATCGGGAAGGGCAGCGGTTTGCCGGGTATCTGTTTCGCCGGCCAGGGGCCGGTCGCCCGGAAGAGCATGTGGAGTTTTTCCGGATTGTCGGGATCGGCGATGAGGGCGGGATTCAGGATCATCTGACTCGCCCAGTCGCAGCCGGGCTGCGGGGCGCGGACGAACTGTTTTTCAAATGAAAGCATTCTGTTTCTCCCGGTAAAGGTGTCGTTTGGCATAAAATACAGCAATTCGCGATTTTCTGCAAATAAGTTTCTTGCATTGCCGGAAATCCGGGCATATATTGCCCGAAGAACGGAATCGGGAGGCGGATATGGCGGATTACAGATTCATCGACCGGGACGGGCGCGAAAAAAAACTCGATGCGGGGGCTCTGCTCCGGCGTCTCTCCCGCGGGCGGATCAGCCTGGAGACTCCGGTGCGGAGAGTGGATCAGGCGAAGTTTCAGCCGCTGAAGAAGGACCCCGACCTCGGTCCGGCTTCCGGCGTCATCGAGTGCGAAAACTGGATGGCCGCGCGCCGTGTTTCACTCATGTCGGAAACCTGTTTTTTTCTGCTGGGCGTGATATTGGCCGTTTTTATGCTGCTGTTCGGATCAGATTGGAAATGTCTCGCTTTTTCGGCGGTCTGGATTTTTCCGGCAATCCTGATCGGCGCACAGTTCCGGAAGCGTTGGCCGCGTCTTCCGTCCCGGAGAGAGCTCAGACAGGCCTGGCTGCTTCTGCTGCCGTATCTCAATTTGCTGACCGGTCCGGCGGTTGGATTTGCAATGTTTCGGCGGAGGCGGTTCGCCTTCACCGTTGCGTGGGCCGCATATTCACTGCTGGTGGTGATGTTATGGCTGCTGCCCGGTACTTTGGAGGCGCGGTTTTATCCGGCGATTCTGCTTTTGTTTGCATATGGAGCGGCGTTCTGGATGCAGATCAGCGTAGCACGGATGTCGCGTCTCCGGCTTGCGGCCATCCGGAAGAGCGCCGGATTCGGAGAAGTTCCCCCTTGGTATCGGCCGCTGCCGCGCCGGAGTTCCCCGCTGCTGCCGTTCTGGCGGAGGCGCGGAAAGGCGGAAATGCGGTTGTTCGTCTGGAGTTCTCTGGTTTGTTTCCTCTCACTTGCCATCTATGCGGGCGTGCTTTGGGGAGTCGGTATGATTCAGCTCGGCGAGGTCGAGCGCGAGGTGCGCGGGCGGGGATTGCCGGTGACGGATGCGGAATGTGTCTCGGAGCTCGATCACGAGGCGGCCGCTCTCTTTGATTTGATCGAGCTGCCGGAATTCCCCGCGGAGTTCTGCCTCCGGTTCATGGAGTATCCGGACCTGTACGGCGAGCGCGACGCCGTCTACCGCTGTGAGGTGCAGCGATATTTTGAGACGAACCGGGAGAAGTTTCAACCCCTTCGCGGAGTCTGGGCGCTCGGCGTAATCACGCTGCCGGACGCGGAGTCCGAACTCGTTCAGGAACGGCGGCGCAAGATCAAGATTCTCTTGAAACTCTTCGAACCCGGTCTGCGACAGGAATATTCGTCCGCCGATCTGGCGCGGGTTCTGCGCTTTCTGTATCGGCTGGAGGCGCTGGATGAAGGGTATCTGTGCGCGGGAATGTCTGAGAATCTGCTCGCGAAATGCGCAACCGACCTGTCGCTGGAGACGCTCTATGCGGAAGCCGATTTCTGGAAGCTGCGGGAGGAGTTGCTTCAACGGCGGGTTCTCGACCTCTACTGGCGCATTCATCTTGCGATTCTGGATCCCTGTGAACAGTCACTCGAAGGCTGCATGTTCTTCTATCGGCCGATTTTCCGGGCGGAACGGCTGCGGCGGATGCTTGCGGAGATTCCGCGCGCCGTCTGGGAGTTTGGGGACGGGAGCGCGTCCCGTCATGCGTTTGCCAAGTCGAATCTGTTCGATCCGGCAACCTTTCCGATCAATTCCGTGCGGATAAACCGGTCCTTCCGCGAAGCGCTCGCCCGATGTCGCGTCGCCCGGGTCGGAATCGCCGCGGAGATTTTCCGTCGGGAACACGGGGCTTTTCCGGAAAAACTCGAAGAACTGGTTCCGGACTGTTTCCCCGCCGTGCCGAAGGATCCCTTCACCGGAGAGGAGTTGCGTTATCTCAGGGGCAGGCTGGAACATGCCGCTGCGGACATCCGGTTCCGGAACGGGAAATTCGAGGAACAGCTCCGGGAAGGTTTCGCGGAAGGGATCCGGGTCTACAGTGTCGGAGCCGACGGCGTGGACGACGGCGGCCGGAACTGGAGTTTCGGCCGCACGATCGACATCTCGTTTACGATCATCGGCAAATGAGCGGTGCCGCAGTTCAGCACATCTCCCGGAACGTGATCGAACCGAGGGTCTCATCCGCATCGGAATTTTCGATGAAGAGCAGCCGGTTGCCCGCCGCATTCAGCTGCGGATGCGGATGACGGTATTGACCGGTCGGGTCGGAGTGGATGGTCTTGACGATCTCCTTCGTCCCGGCGGTGCGGTCGATCCGGATGATGTCGAACTCTTTTTCGGTCTTGCGTTTCGTATTTCCCCACCACATGGTGTCCATGGCGAAGACGGTTCCGTCGGCGTTGCAGGAGCTGTGCCAGTAGTCATCGCAGTCGAGAACCGTGTAATTGCTGCCGTCGAGCTGCATCGTGACGAGAGCGCCGGGCAGGACGCTCACTGGATAGCGGACCGCACAGATGGTGTCGCCTGCGGTCATCTCGTGCCCGATGCATTCGAGGAGTTTGCCGTCGGCGGAAATTTCGTGGTGGTGGAGAACCTGTTTTTCTCCGGTTTTCCAGTTGATCCGGTTGATCCGGTCCGGGATCGTTTCGGTCGCGCCCTCGTGTGCGTAGATCAGCCAGTCGGTGTTTTTCTGGAACTGGAAGTGATTGGCGAAAAATCCGCCGAACGGCAGTGACGCCCGGCATTCGAGTGATGCCGTGTCGAAGATCAGCAGTTCCGAGTGTGCCGGCTTGCCCGGCTCCAGAGAGTAGACGCCGAACGCCGTGAGTTTGCCGTCCGCGCTGCGGTTGCCGGGGCCGCCGATGCGCGTGGCGGAGTCATGGTGGCGGTAGACCAGCTCCGGTTCGCCGCCGTGGAGCGGTACCCGGTAAAGTTCCGCCGCGCGCGGCAGGAGCAGCGCCTCCTGGTCCGGCAGAAACACCGAGGGAAGCAGTTCTTCGCTCACGATGTTCACCGGAATCCCGTTCCACTGCTCCAGGGAGACATCCGCGGTGATTTTCCGTTCCGACGGCGACCAGGCATGGAGTCGGATCCCGGTGAAATCGGGCCGGGCCGAAAAAAAGATGAAGTACGATTCCTCTTTTCCCCAGGGGGAGGAGGTGTAGTAAGGGAGAAAAGTCATGCGGCCCGGCAGCTCAATGCGCTGCTCCCGCCAGGAGGAATTGATGTTTTTCATAATAGAGGATTCCCTGAATTGTTTTTGTTCCAATCCGGATATATATACCATACACCGGCTTGGTTGTTTTGCAATGGAGAAACCCGTTTCTGCTTGAAAAAAATGTGTTTCCGGAGTAGTTTAAGAGAATCGGGAGGCGATGGAACATGGATATTTTCGAAGCGGTGATGATGGTTTGTTTCGGCGCGAGCTGGCCGGTGTCGATCTGGAAGACCATCCGGGTGAAGAATCCGATCGGCAAGAGCGTGATTTTTCTGTGGCTGGTGGAGATCGGGTATCTTTCGGGGATCGTCTACAAGCTCGCGCATCCGGACTGGGTGATCGCGCTCTACTGCCTGAATGCGCTGATGGTTGGAACCGATCTCTTTCTGGTGATGAAATACAACCGGATGCGCCGCCGGGGGGAACTCCGCTGAGAGAAGAGGCCGTCCGGGGAGGGGCACGTCCCCGGACGCGGCGGGATGCCGCGCCACCCCCGCGAACCCTGATCTGCCCGGGTTTGCGGCCGGACCGGTTGTGCCGGCCCCGTTCCGGACTTTCCCTCTGCGTCAGGCGCAAAACGACACTGCAAAATCGTTTTTTTTCTTGAATGTCACATGAGTTTCGTGTGCAGTATTTTGCTGTAATATTTGTACATACATTAGCGAAAAAGAAGTACATTTTTCTCCGGAAAAAGGGGGGCGGCAGGCTTGACATGGTTCTTTTTTTTGGGTATAATATTGGGGAAAGGCAGAGGGAAATCTTAAATGTCCATACAAATCAAATACAAGGAAATCTACCGCGAACTCTCCCGGGAAATCAATTCCGGAGTCTTTGCCGTCGGCGAGAGAATTCCCACGGAGTTTCAACTTGCCGGACGGTTCGGTGTGACCCGGCAGACGGTGCTGAAGGCTCTCGACGTCCTCAAGCATGACGGAATGCTCCGGTCCGTGCGGGGCAAGGGAACCTATGTGGCCGGAACCTGTCGGAAGACCAGCCGCAGGGAGCGAAGCAATAAACAGTTCGCCTACATCTGCTCCAATCTGCAGGATTCGCTGGGACATCGAATCCTCGTGGGGGCGGAACAGGCCGCCTCCCGGGCCGGCTACTCTCTGGTTGCCTGCAATACCGGGAACGATTCCGGAAGCGAGGCGGAATATCTCCGCCGCTCCCGGGACAATCGGATTTCCGGCATCATCCTGCTGCCCTATCTGCAGTCCAACCGGGATCTGGTGCGGGATCTGGCGGGGGAAATCCCGCTGATTTGTGTGGACAACGGTTATCCGGATCTCAACATTCCGGTGGTTCACACCAACAATTTTCTGGCGATGTACAACGCGGTCAGTTACTTGATCGAACTCGGCCACTCCCGGATCGGGTACATCATGAACAGCCGCGAATTGCTCGATTTCATCCCTTCGGCCCGCGACCGCTTTCAGGGGTATCGAAAGGCGTTGAGCGATCACGATCTGCCGTTTTCGCAGGATTGGATTGCGGAGCTGGGGAGTGAACTCTCCCACCGGCGTCCCGGTGATGTGGGGCTGGATCTCTACGGATATCCGGCCATGAACCGGCTCATCAGCGCCCCGGAACCGCCGACCGCCGTGATTCTGCAATGGGATGAACTTGCACCGGGCGCACTTTGTGCCGTGCGGGATGCCCACAAGCGGGTTCCCGAGGATTTTTCCCTCCTCGGATTCAACGACGATGAACTTTGCTCGCTGATGACGCCGCAGCTGACCAGTGTCCGCCAGCCCGCCGAGGCCATCGGGGAACAAGCCGTTCATTGTCTGCTCAGAATGATCGGAGGCGAAGAGACGGTTCCGGAGAAAATCCAGCTGCCCAGCAAACTGATCAAACGTTCCAGTACCGGAAGAGTTAAAACGGATAACAGCTAACAGAAAGGATGTTAAGATGAAACGCGCTCCATTCACATTAATTGAACTTCTTGTTGTGATTGCAATCATTGCGATTCTTGCCTCGATGCTGCTGCCGGCGCTGAATCAGTCGAGGCGGCGCGCCTGGACCACGCAGGATATCAACAGTCTCAAGCAGATGGGGCTGGGCATGACGCAGTACGCCGCGGATTATGCCGACATGATTCCCGATATCCTGGTGGACGGGACTACGAATCCCTGTACGACGGTCAACCGCTACAATTTCTGCAAACGTCTGATCAGGGGAAAATACATCACGCACCGTTCGGCGAACTCGCCGTTCTCCCGGCCGCTCTCCGCAGGCGGAGATCGGTTTTCCGCGACGCAGGACTACTGGGTCGACTGGTGCAAAAACATGCAGAACTGCCCGCAGCGCGATCCGCGCATCGTAAGTTTTGAGAGTTATTATGGAGACTGGTTTTTTACGCGCGATGACAAGCAGAAAATCAACCGTTTGCCCCAATATATGCTGAACAATCCGAACAAGCGGGTGCCGCTCTCCCGCGTGAGAGTCGCCTGGTACATGGAGTACGACGCCCTGCAGGAGGCCCAGAACTCCCCCGTGCTCTTTCTGGACAGCCACGTTGTCAATCCCGGCGCGCATGTCCTGACCGAGTGGAAAAACTGGATGAAGAACAAGAACAACTGATCCTGAAAGATGGAAGAGAGTTTCCCCATGAATATCAAACCGTTTCTCGGCATCGTTGCGGGCTGCGCCCTCCTCTCCGCCGCCGCAAGCACCAACTACTATCTCAATCCGGAGAAACTTGCCGGAGTCATCGGCGAAAGCGGGGCCGACGGCGAGCTGCACGCCCGGGCGCTGCATGCCGAATTTTCCGGAGGAATGCAGGAGGTGAACGGCCGAAAATTCCCGACTTTGTACGCAAAGGGGGGAAAATCGCTGCTGATCTGGAAATTCAACCGTGCACCCGGTGACCGGAAGGTCTACCGCGTCGATCTCAAGGCCCGGCTCTATGTGGAGCCCGACGCGAGAAGCGCCGGAGCGGCTCTTCCGGAGCTGGCAGTCGGATTTCTGGATTACCGCGGGGAACGTTATACCGATCGTTATTTCGTCTCCGACGATTCGGCCATGGGGGTCGTCGCCACGGCGGAGGCAGACTCCGCAGAGCGGCCGACCCTGCAGAACGACAAACTGCTGCTCATTCCGGCGAGCCAGCAGGAATTCTACGTCATCCTCTCGGCCGTGACTCCGAATCTCAAAGGGAAGCCCTGCGGTCGCGTGGAGTCGTTCCGGGTTGATTTCACCCCCTGGGAACTCCCCGCGGGCGATGAGGCGGAGTGCCCTTACTGGAGCGCGGATCCCGGGATGGTTCACAATGTGCTCGAGTTCGGAGCGGACCCGACGGGTCAGAAAGATTCCGCTCCGGCGATCCAGAAAGCGCTCGACATCGGCGGAGAAGTGGTGATCCCGGCCGGGATTTATCTGCTGGAGAGCACCCTGGTCATTCGAAAATCCAACACCACGCTCCGCGGAGAAAACGGCGCCGTGCTGACTCGCAAACGCCGGGAGGGAAACGATCCGACGAAAAATGATTAGGTTGTGTCGTCAATAGATTTGTGCTATATTATGCAAACGTCAAAAAAGGATATAGGGAAAATGGCGAATGCATA
>NZ_CALXSK010000014.1 GCF_944391105.1 uncultured Victivallis sp. | reverse complement strand
AAGACGATCAGCGTAACGGGCATTACCGCCGACGACAAGGTCTACGACGGCACCACCGACGCGACGCTGAACTATGATAACGTCACATTCGACGGCATGGTTGCGGGAGACGATCTCGCGGTCTCCGGCAAGGGGACGTTCGACAACAAGAACGTCGGCGTCGACAAACTCGTCACGATCGCCGACCTCGTGCTCTCCGGCACAGACGCCGGGAACTACGTGCTTGACGCGACCACGACGACCGCGCTTGCCGACATCACGGCGAAGACGATCAGCGTAACGGGCATTACCGCCGACGACAAGGTCTACGACGGCACCACCGACGCGACGCTGAACTATGACAACGTCACATTCGACGGCATGGTTGCGGGAGATGATCTCGCGGTCTCCGGCAAGGGGACGTTCGACAACAAGAATGTCGGCGTCGACAAACTCGTCACGATCGCCGACCTCGTGCTCTCCGGCACAGACGCCGGGAACTACGTGCTTGACGCGACCACGACGACCGCGCTTGCCGACATCACGGCGAAGACGATCAGCGTAACGGGCATTACCGCCGACGACAAGGTCTACGACGGCACCACCGACGCGACGCTGAACTATGACAACGTCACATTCGACGGCATGGTTGCGGGAGACGATCTCGCGGTCTCCAGCAAGGGGGCGTTTGCCGATAAAAATGCGGGGGTTGATAAAATCGTCACGGTTTCGGATCTCGTACTTTCGGGAGCGGACGCCGACAACTATCAGATCGTTATGAACGCAGAGGGGTTGACTGCCGACATTACGCCGCGGGAAGTAACGATCACCGCCGCCAGCGCTTCGAAGGTGTATGATGGCAAACCGCTGGTCGATGACACGTACACAATTGGAGGAGATGGATTCGTTTCCGGTGAGGGGGTTGCCGAAGTTATCGTAACCGGATCTCAAACGCAACCCGGCAGCAGCGAAAATACCATTGCCTCTTATACGCTCACCTCGGCAACCGATGCCGGGAATTACAACATCACGCTTCAGTCCGGCACGTTGACGGTTTATGCGCAGGCTCGTGTCCCGGCCCATGTGAATTATGATCAGTGGCCGGATGTCATGAACTGGAATTTCAACGCGACCGTTCCTGCCATGCTCGGTGGAGCGTTGGCGGCGCGGGAGGTTGTGCCGTTCCCGGAAGGAAATCTGTACGCGGCCTCATATCCAACGATGATCGCGGCTCTGGAGAGCCTCCCTGCCCGTGGTCGACTCGACGGAATGGAGTTGCTGCATTCCGGAGAAACTTCCGATTTCTACTCCCGTTCCGTTTATCGGCCGGGCGTGGCCGGTATGTCTCTGGATGAAATCAGCGTCGACGTCGGCGGGACCGTAACCGGCAGCCGCGGGAATGTCACTCATCCGGAGTCCCTGGGGAAAGGATACGAGTTGTCTCCAGACGACTTCGCGTTTACGCTGGATGCGGCGGCCGGACGCACGGAATGGCGTCCCCTGCCCTCGGTTGTACAGGTTCCGGATGTGTTTTTCGATGAGGGCGTCTCCCTTGACGACGAGTTTGCCGGCGTTTGGCCGGGGGTTGACCCTGCGGACAAAATGAACACCTTCAAGAGTGAACTTGAAACACTCCTCGAAGAGATGTGCAAAGCCTGAAACAGACGCTCCCCGGGGAAAACTCCTCCGGGGAGCGTGACTTTGGCGGATGAAAAATCAGCGGGAGCGGCTCAGGGATTTCAACTGGCGCGGCTCCTGCAGCATGAGGGCGAAGACCGGCAGAGAGTGATTGCAAAGCCGCAGGATCCGGTTGTCCGGATCGGGGGTCCCCTTTCCGGTCAAACGCTCCTCGATAAAATATTGAAATGCTCCGGCGAATTCGGATTTTAAGTCTTCTGAGAGTCCGAGGCGGCGGGCATTCGCCTCAAACAGCCCCGCTCCCAGCGCTCCGGCAATCTGGAGCGGGGAAGCATTCCGCGGGATGCGCAAAGTACCGCTCACCGGGCCGTTGGAAATCCAGCGGATCCTTTCGTTTGCATTCGGGGAAAGTTCAATCCGGTCCACGCGCTTGAGCGCCATATCGAGCGGATAGAGCTGCAACATCAGGCGGAGACTCTCATTGAGTACCAGGAAAGCCTCCCTGCGCCAGGCATCCGGCAATTGAGAATGAAATGACTGAAAAAGCCTCTGGATTCTGCGGTTTTCCGATTCAAGGACGTTTTCGTCGACGGGGGGATTGAAAAGCCGCTGCAGGCCGGACCGCCGCCTCCGGGGCGGAGTCGATTCCGATGAAACTTCCTGTTGCTGGACGACCGGAGACTCCCGTTTTTCCGGGGTCTCGGCAGAGACGCGGGAAGATGGCGGATTTTCCGGATCGGATCCAGATTCCAAATGGATGAGCTTTTCATCAAGTTCCTGTGGATGAATCGGTTCCGGCTCCAGTTGCTGAAGGCGGAATACGAGAAAGACCACCGTGCCGAGAACGGCCAGTACCAGTAGAAAAATGAGCCATCCCGCGACCGCACGAAGTGAACGCCGTTTTTTTTCGGAAGAGATAATCGCCCGGATCGTCTCATTCGAATTATTCCGGGCGGAGCTCAACATCGCGGAGAAAAAGGCTCCGACCTCCTGCCAGCTCTCCGGGCGGCCGGCCGGGTCCTTGTCCATCAGTCGCTCGACGAAAGCGACCAGTTTCGGTTCCAGATCCGGATTCCGGGTCAAGAGCGGCTGCGGCGTTGCATACAGATGCTGTTCCAGCACCTTTTCAGGACTCCCCGTAAATGGAGGAGACCCGCAGAGCAATTCATAGAGCATGACACCGAAACTGTACAGGTCACTCTTGATGCCGAAATCGGTTTTCTCCCCTCGAATCAGTTCCGGCGCTGCGTAGAGCGGCGTCGCCATGATGTCGTCGCCGGTTCTGCTGCCGCTCACGCGGGCAAGTCCGAGATCGGCAAGCTTGAGCCCCCCGGTCTCCTGCGAAATGAGCAGATTTCCCGGTTTGATGTCCCCATGAGTCATATGATGAACGCTCCAGGCGTATTCGAGGGCATCCGCAAGTTCGATCGAAAGACGGAAAATGAGATCAAACGTCAGCTTTTCCGGAGAGGTACGCCGAATATCCTCAAGGGATGGACCGATGACCAGCTCCATTGCGAAGTAATAATATCCTTCCGAAGTCGGTCCCGCATCGTATGCCTGAACGATGTTCGGATGATCCAGTCTGGCCGCAAGCCGCGCCTCCCGCAGAAAATTAGTGACATATCCCGGTTCTGCCGCCAGCTCCGGCAGCAGAACCTTGAATGCGACCTCGCGGTCGAGAGATTCCTGCCGTGCAAGATAGACGACACCATTGTTTCCTCGTCCCAGTTCGGACTCGATCCGGTAACCGGCGAGGACGGTCCCCGCCGGGATCTGTATGCACTGGATCGGCATCGGCTTCCGGATCCTTAACGCACAGTTCTGGACTTCAAGCGTTCAAGTTCAGCGGCCTGAGTGTCAATCTGCCCGATCAACGTTTTCAGACCTTTCCTCATGGTTTCCGCAGCGATATCGGTGTTGGTCCGCCTGGCTGTTCCCTTGCAGTAGAAGCAATCCCGCTTCCCGGTGCCTTTGCAGACCACGCACTCGCCGGTTCCCTTGCACCGGGTGCAGGGCTGTTCCGTGGCCTGCACCTGGTTGTCCACAAGCCGGCTGACCTTCATGGCACCGGTACCTTTGCAGGTTGGGCATTTACCGGGATTCGCCGTGCAGCTGCGGCAGGGAACGCTGCCCTTGCTGTCGCATTCCCGGCAGGGCTCCTCTGTCCCGGCCAGCAGACTTTCCTGATCGACGGCATCGGCCAGAATCGATCCGGCCAGCTCCTGGTTTTTAATCGCGACTGCGGCGGCAAAGGCCGTCGCCATCTGAACCGGACGCGCGGCGGTAAATCCTGCCGGAAGTTTGAAGTCATAAAATTCCGCCACGTCCGAGGCGCGCGGAATGGAGGCTCCCTGAATTCTGACTGCCACCTCTTTCAAATCGACCAGCTTGTCATGTTCAGCCTGCATCCGCCGAATCACCTCGTCCCAGGCGTCGGCGAGGATCTTCCGGTTCTCCTCCGTCGCATACGGTTTCCAGGCGGTATTGTCGTTGAGTTCCGTTTCAATTCCCTCAAGTGTCCGGTAATCGGTTTTCGGAACGGCCTCGGAGATCATTACCCCGATCATCTCATTGACAAGCTGAATTGCGTTCGCTTTGTTCGCAGCCCGCGGATACTGCTCAACAGCGCCCGCAAGAGCGGTTACGCTGTCATTGGAAATCGAGAGCGCCGCGGCATCCATCTGCCGTTCCAGATTCATCGTGTCCGGAATTTTGATTCCCACCATGACCGCTGCGCCGAGGATGATCAACACGATCACAATCGCAATGATTTTACCGACCGGACTTTTTTTCTGATCCTGCGGTTTCTGATTCACGGGTCGATTCATGACATCACCTCCCTGCCCTTAGTTGGAACTGCCGGTATAGCTGCCGATGCAGGCGGAAAGGGCACGCATGAAGCGGCCGCTTTCGGCGTCTCCCCCGTCGTCACGTGCGAGCATGCTGCGGCCATGAGTGGTTTTCCTGAGGGTTTCCTCCGCCTGCTGCTCCTGCGTCTGAGCCGGGGCTTTCTGCTCCTGAAAGGATTGCGACGCGCCCGGTGCCGGAGTTTCCGCATCCGCGGCCGAAGCGGCCGGGACAAGTGCTATTGAACACACAATGAACAACCAACACGGCAAATAGAGTTTTTTCATCGGCATGATTCCTCCTGATTACGTACTGCAGTAATCTAGCATGTTTTTGGAGATTTTGCAAACTCTGTCAGGGGAAAAGCTGTTCTTCCCCGTAAAGAACTTTGTTTTTTTCTTCCGTTTCCGTTTTTTTTCATCTTCCACTCTTGACATCGTCCTTCTTTTGTGGTATAATTTAGATTAAAGGTTTAAGTATCGGCTGTCGGAAGAGGAGACAGCCATTTTTTAAGAGTCAAAACTTAAAGGTTTAAGCAGTCGATGACAATCAGTGAAATCGCTCGTGAATTCAATGTCTCTCCTGTGACGGTCAGCAATGCGCTGAATCGCCGGAAGGGGGTCGCGCCGGAACTTGCCGATCGGATCCGGGATTACGCCAGGCGCAACGGTTATCAGCCTTCCTATCTGGCGAAGTCTCTGTTGAAAGGGCATACGAGTCTGGTCGGGCTCTGTCTGCGGGCCGCGCCTTCCGATCCCTGGTTTGCGGGGTTGGTCAATGCGTTGCAGAACCGGCTGTTTGCGCAGGGGCTTTACCTCAACACGATCATTGCGCATCAGCTCGATCTCTCGGAGGAAGAGACCATCGCACGGGAAAAATGGGTACTCGATTTTTTCGCTCAGATCAAGGCGGAGTGTATTCTGATCGGGCCGTTGGATTCCGGCCGCTATCAGGTCCTTGGAAATTCTGGGCGCAATCCGAAACTCGTTGCGTTCGATGCTCTGGATCCGCTGCCGATCGACAGTGCCGGACTCGACATCTACGGGGGAATTCATCTGGCTCTGCAGCATCTGATGGAGCGCGGCCATCGGAAAATCGGATACATCGGAGCGAATCAGTTTGAAGAAAAAAACGCTCATGCGCGTACACGTCTGGCTCTCTACTACAACTTTCTGCGGACCCATAACCTCGAACAGAATCCGGAATGGGTGATCCATATGGAATCCGAAACACCGGAAAATATCGTTCCGGCTCTGACCCGTCTGCTGGAAAGCGGAGCGCCTCTGCCGTCCGCATTCTTCTGCCACAATGACAACTTTGCGCTCATTGCGGCAAAAACACTTGCGGAGCACCGTCTGGTTGCCGGAAAGGATATCTCTCTGGTTGGATTTGACAATCAGCCGGTTTCAAGCTGGGCAAGCCCCGGGTTCACCACGGTCGGATTCGATCTGGCCAATCACGTCGAGCACATCACGGAACTGGTGCTCGCCAAGGTTCGCGGAGAATCTTTCGACGGCCCGATCTACCATCTGGAGCCTGCCCGTCTCATTGAACGCAACAGCGTTGCTGCGCTGAAACAACCCGTCAACTTTTAACAAACAGGGATCAACATGAAAAAATTTACACTTATCGAACTTCTGGTTGTGATTGCCATCATCGCCATCCTCGCCGGAATGCTGCTCCCGGCATTGAACAAAGCCAGAGAACGGGCCAAAAGCGCCGATTGCGCATCTCAATTGAAACAGCATGGAGCGGTGTGAGCAATCTTCCAGCATCTATCAGATCCGCAAAAGCGAACTCGGAGAATACGCCATGTGCGGACATACCGGCGGAAACGCCTATGACTTCCTGTATCCGACCCGGATGAAAGATCCTGCCCACACCATTCTGGTCGCAGAAAATTCCAAAAACGACAGCAGCATGACCGGGCATCCGAACTTCACCAAAGAGAAATTCGGCGAGGCTTATCTGAGCGCTCATCATGGCGGCCGCAGCAACATCTGTTACGGGGACGGCCATGTCGACACGATGACCGGACAGGATCTTCTGGATTACGGCGCAACGGTCGTTCTGGTAGACGGCGCCCTGAAAAACTGACGGCGGACGAACCGACAACAAACGACAATCATCTGACATGACAGAGAAGAACACTCCTCCCATGAAAATCATCACTTCCATTCTCATTGTTCTTTATATGCTGAACGCGGTCGCGGCGCAGATGGAAACGGCCGTCATCCTCAAAGCCGAAGCTCCAGGAACATTTTTTATTCAGGGAGAACCATTGAAATTCACCCTGACCCTCCCGGAAAAAATAACCTCCTGGAAGCTGCTTGACTGGCGGGGCAACATTCTCTCCTCCGGAAGCTGGGAGGGCAAAGAGTTGACGCTGCCGCAGCTGCCGAACGGATATTACCGGCTGCGCCTCTCCCCGGGAGAAGGTTGCCGCAGTTTCATCGTCGGGCCGCGTCCGGAACAAAGGAAACTCTCCGCGGATTCGTTCTTCGCTCTCGATACGGCGAACAGCTGGCTGGCCTCCCCCTCCTACAACCGTCAGAACAGCCGTTATCCGGAAAATGCCCGCGAGATCGTGGCGGAAGTCGCCCGGCGGGCCGGAGCGAAGATGGTACGTGAACGATTCCGCTGGCCGCAATGCGAACCAGAGCCGGGCAAATTCAACTGGAATCCGGAAGGGTTTCCTTACCTTGACAACGCCCGGCTGATGCAGCAGCGGGGCATCGAAGTCAGCACACTTTTCCATGACACCCCCGCGTGGTGTCGGGGAAACAATCCGCGGCTTCCCGCTGATCTCGCCGGGCTTTACCGTTCCTGCAAGGCGATGGCCGAAGCGTTCAAAGGGAAAGTCACGCTCTGGGAATACTGGAACGAAGAGGACATCGGCTTTACCCGGAAAGGAGCCTGGGAGTATGCCGCCGGTCTCAAAGCCGCCTGCCTCGGATTCAAAGCCGGAGATCCTGATCTTCCGGTCGCAATCGGCGCCTTTTCGAAGTCCGCCTCTCCGGGAATTTACGGTGATCCTCTCATGGCCAATGGCGCACGGGAATATTTTGATATTTTCAATGTTCACACCTATCTTTCTCTGGCGGACTATCCGGAGATGATGGCCGCCGTCAGGGAATTCATGAAGCGAAACGGACTGGACGACTATCCCGTTTATTTCACGGAGAGCGGATGCCTGACGGAGGGGAAAGGCGGCCTGGACTCCCCAATGAAGGGATGCCGGGAACACTCTCCGGATCAGGAACTTCTGATCGCAGAGTTTATGCCGAAGATGATGATTGCTCTGCAAAACCTCGGTGTCGACAAGACTTTCTTCTTCGTGCTCACTCCCGTCAACGAGGCCGGAGGAGAGAAGGTCTGGGGGTTGCTGCGGTACGACTACACGGCCAAACCTGCGGTCGCGGCTTTTTCCAATCTGACTGACCGGCTCGGAGATGCGAAATATCTCGGAAGGTACGACATCTCCCCTGAAATCGCCGGACACCTCTACCGCTGCAATGACGGTACTCAAACTCTCGTCTACTGGTTGAAGTCTCCGCTGGAAAAACACGGTGGATCCTCCGTGTTTCCGAAGGAGATCGAGGAGCGGAATTTCCTGCTTCCCGTGCGCTCCGGGAAATACACGGGAACGAATGTCTTCGGCACGCCATTCGAAGTTGTCGCGGATTCCAGAGGGACATCGCTCACGGCAACGCGAATGCCCTCCTACCTCACGGGATTGAAGGGGCTCAAGCCGACCGTTCCCTTCCGAAAAAACGCCATTCGAACCAGATCGCGCGATTCGGCGTTCGACAGAACGATCGTCTGCCGGGTTGAACTTTCAGAAGATTTTGTCCTGCAGACCGACAAGAACTGCTGCGACATCAAACAGGATACGGCGGCTCTGACGCTTCAGGTCTGGAATCTCTCCGAACAGGAGAAGAGCGGCTCGCTCACTGTCTCCGGAGGAAAAATCGCGGGACTTCCGGAACACATCACGATTCCTTCTTTCGAGAAGGTGGAGCTGCCGCTGCGTTTCACGCCGGATTTCGGCAACGGGCACACGGCGGAATTTCATGTGACGGGCCGCTTCGGCGGCAAAGAGATCACGCCGCTGGTCGTTCCGCTGATTTCCGAGGCCCGGCAGCTTGCGGCCAGTTGCAAAATCGAAATGCCCCGGCTCAATGCGCCGGAAAACTGGAAGGCCAACTCCTCCGGAAAAATGACGATCACCGGCGACGGCAGGGGAACTCTCTCCTTCGCGACGGAATTTCCGCCGAACGTTGACCGCTGGGTTTATCCGGAGTTTTATCTGAAACTGCCGGAGGAGTCCCTTGACGGCGCATACGGAGTCTCCTTCGAAGTCTGCGCGGACTCCGTCAAAAACATTCAGAAGATGCTGGTCATGGTGCTGCCGGTCACGCCGGCCGGCTTCGGCGACCGGATTGAACTCCCCTTCGCCGCGCCGAGCCGGAACGGAGTATGGGAACCCCGGATCGTCCGCTTCCACAAGGAACAGATCGACCCGGCAAAAATTGGAATGATCCGGATCGGTCTGAACTCCCGCATTCCGGGAATGACCTACCGGATCCGGAACTTCCGGGTTCTCCGTCCGCGGTAAATGGAATTCACCGCGCGGGAACGCTGCTGATTCCGTCGAGTGTCATCGCCCGGCGGAATTCGGCGGCACGAGCGGTGAGCTTCTCCACAAACGTTTCCGCACGATCTGCGGGGATGAGGAAGAAGAGCTCGTAAGCCGAACGGCCGCAGTCAAGTTTCCCCCAGCCGTCGCCGCCCGTGGTTACATCGAACCGGCGCAATTCCGGGAATGTGACGGCGACATAATGACCCGGATTCAGTTTCACTTCCAGAGACGCGTCACCGGGAGCGGTCGCAGGATAGACGCCCTCTATTTCCTTCGCAAGACAGTCGTAACGCATCGCGGAGACCAGCCGCACCCCTTCCTTATTCCGATAGAGCCGCGCTTCGATCGGGTCGCCGCTGCGCCAGTGCGGTTGACGGCCCAGCTTGTCGAGCAATGCCCGGTAGACCGCCCTCCCCGTCTCTGCATCAGGCGAAACGCCGCCGGGAGTCTCCGGAACCGGCGTCACGAGCAGCATCCAGAGTTTTCCTTTTCCGGTTTTGCGACTCACCACGGCGGGGCGGCCGCCGATCGTGAATTCGGTTTCAAAGCCTTCCGGTGCGGGATAAAGCGCCTTGACTTCGAGATTTCCGGAGAGAATTTTTCCGGACGCATCCGCGAGTTTCCCCGACACGTTCTGCGGTTGAGCCAATTTCAGAAACGGAGCCGGGTGCAGATCCGAGCCGATCTGTTCCCGCAGAGCTCCGGCCATGACGATGCCGTGTTTCACCTCTCCCGACTTCAAGAGCTCCTGAAAGCGTTTCCACCCCCACGCCGTCACCGGCGAAGCCGAGTAGAACAATATCTCGGAACGGAAGTCCGGTTCGCGCAGACTCTCCTCCCCCTGCCCCGCCGGAATGTATCCGAGCCGGACGAGCTCCTGATCCGGCGAAAACTGCGTATCAAGCCACCAGTTCCACGGGCGGTAAACCGTCCCCCACGGGCGGAAGAGCCGCCGCGACGTGATCGAGAGAAAGTCCGGCTCCAGCCGGGTGAACGCACTCATATCTTCGCGCCCGTACCGGAATCCGAGACCGTATGCGAGAATCGCACCATAGCGGTCGCGGTGCAGCACCTCTTTCGCCAGCTCCGCCAGCGGGCGGGAAAATCCCCACCAGAAATCGCCTTCGAGATGATCCGCCCGGGTCGCCAGCGTGATCTCATAGGCGGTTTTCAGGCTGGTTTTGGCGGTGTAATAGGGTTTCGAGTTGCCGCCGGCTCCGGCCTCAAGCACGATCCCGGTCTGGGTCCCCGCCGCGGTTCGGTCGCGGAAATAGGGGAACCGGCAGTACGCGCCGCTCATAAAAAGCGGGGAGGAAAAATATTCCTCCGTCCGTCCGTCGACATTCGTCAGACCGGCGAGAAACAGGAAGTCGTTCCCGTTCGCGAGATCCTCCGGATTCGGGAGCACCTGAAAGAATCCGCCCTCCTCCTTCGCGGCACGCCCGATCCGGTCTGCCGCCTTGAGCCATTCGTAATGAACGAGAAGATCGAGCAGCATTCCGTCGGCGGTGACGTCCTTCCCTGCCTTCCGTTTTGCCTCATATTCGGGGGCTAGAAGCGGGCGGTAATCATCCCAGCTCTTGAATCCGAATGCTTCCGGATGCAGTTCGCAGCCGAGGTAATAATTCACGTAGTCGCGGAAATACCACCGGCGCGGCGTCACGTTTCGCCAGCCGAACAGAAAACCTTCATCCTCCCCCTTGAGGCTCTGCCGGAACGCCTGGATCGTCTCCGGATTGTAGCCGCTCGCCCCGCGCCCGGGGCCCCAGTGCCAGACCATGTCGTTGAATCCATAGCCGGCGTAGCCGTGCCGGACACTCGAACGCATGAGCCGGTCGAACGCCTCGCGCACGGCGGGATGCGGCATCGCGGCCGCATGCGCCATGCCGGAAAGCGCGATGAAACTTTTTTCCGCATGGGCGCGCCGGTTGGAATCCCACTCAAAGGCACCCATATAACGCCAATACGACTCATACCCGGTTCCGAAATTCTGGGTCAACACCGGAATGTTCCGCTCACGCAGAAACGCCGGAGCCGGCAGCAGATCCGGCCGGGAGTTGACTCCGATTACGGCGAGATCCGGAACAAATTTTGAAATCAATTGAATCGACTCTGCGGTATCCGGTCCCGAAACCCAGGCACCGCTGGCGCCAAGCCAGAAAAGGCCGTTTCGCATTGAAACAACCGGCTCGTTCCGCTTTTCGCCGACAAACGGCAGAACCGAATCGGGCGCAGGCGGCGGAATCGCGATACCATCTTCCGCCGTCGGTTCGCATTGAAACCGGATTTGGAATCTGTCCGCGTACCCGTCGATTCCGGCATTGAGCCGGAGAGAGAGAAGATCGCCCGCATTCAGCTTCAGGATTCGCTCATCCGAAACCACCGGGGTCTCCGCCGCCCGGCTCGCGGGAATTCCCAGCCGGAACACTGCGGCGCAGTCGGCGATGCTGTCGGGCGGCAGCACGGAGAGCGTGAGCGAGCCGCCATCTCCTCCCTTTACATCAAGTCCGGGGTTCGACGCTTCGATGCGAACCCGGTAATTCCCTGATAGTTCGATTTTTCGATAGAGAACAAGATCTCCGGCTCCGAAAGCGGCTCCCTCGTTTTTTTCGGCACGGGCGGAAATTTCGAAGGAGCCGTCCTCCACCTTCCGAACCGTTGCAAACGGAACTCCCCGGCCGGAAATCCGGGCGAGATCGAACCGGTCCGTCTCGCCATCCTCCGACCGTCCCTGCAGAAAAATGTGTTCGGCGAGCAGGTTTCTTCCCGCGGGTACCGCCGCAGCCCACAATCCGGAAGCAGTTCCGGCCGGTTCCAGATTCACCTTCAGCGAAACCCGGCAGCTTCTTCTGCCGTAATCGTCAACCAGAGAAGCGGTTTTGCGGAAACAGATCAGGTCGCCGGGAGAAACCGCGATCCGGCCGGTACGCGTCTCGGCCTTCTTTCCCCGGAATGAGAACTCATCCAGAACCTGTTCCGTATGATCCGCTCCGATCCGGCTGATCCGGAACCGGGCATTGCCGTCCGTTCCGGGGCCGTCGGCGGGAACCGGATCGGTCACGACCGCCTCGAAGGCGAGCGTTCCGGCCACGGTGCAGCGATAAACCGCGACCGGATCGGAGGCCGCAGCCGTCAGAAACTCCAGAAGTTGCTCTCCGGGGTTCTGAAAATTCTGCACCCGGATCGCCGGGACACTCCAGGGGTCGCCGTTCTCCTCGGAGAACATCAGGCGGTTCTCATGATAATTCATATCCTTCTGTGCCAGAACCTTCCACTCTCCGGGACTCCCCTTGCGCGGTGCGGCGTAAAAGCTCCAGACTGCGGGGGGATCGATCGCCGTCCACGCCCGTCCCGGCAGGTTCCATTCGAACGCCAGCGCCGACACTCCCAAAAAAAAGCACACAAAGCTGATCCAACGTTTTCTCTGCATTATTACAGCACTCCCGCAGAGGTCGTGAACCATGTGATTTCTTTGAAGCGTGGCCAGCCAAGGCTGGTCCCGTTCCAAGTTGTCCGGGTATCGACACATTTTCCATAACCGGCGTGACCATCCGCGAACAGGATGTTCGCTCCTCCATTATGTCGTCCTTCCGGAACCTGCTTTTCTAGTGTACAGATAAATCGGGAATACCATGATCCAATTAGTGCCGGAGAATCTCCGTTCTGCGGTTGAATCGACGGACGTTTCAGTCGTGAATATCTCCAGCAGCGATCAGCGAGACCGGGGACGTTGACTTGGGCAAGGGTGGTGCCATAGGTTGTGTCCGTTTTAAACGCGGAGGGACAATTATATCGTCTTTTTTGGGTACGATTATCATAACTTTGAGTCGTATTCCCTTCAAGAAACGGCGAAAGGACCCAATCCCAATAACGTTCGCCGGCAGTCCCTCGCCCTGTAATTATTCCCGGTATTACATCATTGTAGGTGTCTGCGTACGAGACATATCCGAAATGCATTTGTTTCAAGCTGTTAAGGCATGACGTTGCTCGCCCCCGCTCGCGTGCCTGGTTCAAGGCCGGCAGCAGCATCGCCGCCAGAATTGCGATGATTGCAATCACGACAAGAAGCTCAATCAATGTAAAATTTTGTTTTGCTTTCATTCAAAATACCTCCTTTAAAATTTTTTGAATGGATTTTCGGGGCTCAATTACGGAATGAACGGCAATTGCAATCAAGCCGAAATTGGGCTTGCGAAAGTGACAATCAACTGCCACGGCAACTTTTTGTTCTTCATTGCAGGCATATAATACGGAAACCGGCGGATTGAATAATCTGGTTGCCGCTTTGCCGCCGATCCCGATTAAGCTCACATCCTCCGGAACACGAATTTCATGTTCGGCCAGAGCGAGCAAAGCCCCTTTGGCGGCATACCCGCTGTTCACGATCAAGCCGGTGAACGGGCAGCCGTTCCTGTCCAGAAATCCGTTCATCATGGAGTAAGCCTGTTCCGGCGCGTAGTCGCCGTCCGTCGCATGGCAGTCGATATTCAATATCTCGCAGCCACAGGCCTTTGCATAGAGCAATACATTCTGCTGGAGTGACAGGTTTCCGCCGACGGCAGGTTCCGCCTGGAGAAAGGCCAGTTTTCTATGTCCGTGACGGATGAAACAGTTGACGGCCACCAGTGCATTGTACCCCGTATCGCTGAACACACAGTTGATCGAGGCATCGCGCAGATCGCGTCCCATAACAACCACAAGCGTCCGGAGCATCGCCAATTCCGCAATTTCGTCCGGGCGGATCGGCCGGGCCGGCCAATCCACCAGAATCGCATCGGCGTCACATCCCTTGATAATCGGGATGAGCTCATGCTGGTAGTTGAAGGGAAGCCCGGAAAATTCATAGCCTTCCAGCTTCTCAAACGCCTGTCGGAAACGCTCTGTTTTGCTTTTGCATTCCTCGCTCGGCCAGTCGGGATAGAGGTGGACGATTTTACGGCAGACGCCCGTAGTTCGTACAAAAATTCCGCTGCGCGAACGGCGTTCAACGATCCCTCTGCGCTCCATCCGATCAAGGACTGCGTCAACGACCCGGCGGCTCGTGTCGAAATTGTCGATGATCTCCCGCACCGTGTGGAAACGGGCTCCCGGGGTGAACCGGCGCACCTCGACGCACAGTTTGCGGTAAAGATTTTCCGATTGTTGCTGATTTCTGACCATTGCTGAAAACTCCGGCTGGTTCTGATTTTAAGTATACCATCTGCACACAGATTCCGGAAACAGTGCACACAGATTTGTCTCACCTGGATACCATATCCGCATTTTGAGCAGAAATCAAAGGTTCGTTGCGTCTGTGTTCAAGGGAAACCGCAGAAAAATCGATGCACTGTCCCCCCATGGAATCCGATCGGGAGGAAATCATTCTTCTTCACGACCGCCGGAGCCCCGCAGTTCGCGACGGGCCGGCAGGGAGAGACGGGATTCGCGTTTTTCTCCAGGCTGAACAATCCCCGTGTCGTAGACGGCAAAATCATTGATCCGGAGACTCCCCGCTTCACTCCGGTAGCGCATCTCGAAAAATCCGCCGAAAAACGCCGGGAATGTCGCCCAGACCAGAGTTCCGTTCAGGTAAACTCTCCGGCAGTGATCCGCAAACAGTATGCGCAACTCGCAAAAACGCTCCTCCCGTTCAACCGCCCCGGTTTTCGGGTCGCCGATCTCGGCAAGCTCATCCTCCGTACGATCCTGTTCCCGGTAAAGTGCCGGCTCAAACACCAGCAGGCCCCCCGTCGAGCGCATCCGGAAACGGAGCTGCCGCCGGATCTGCGTTTCCGGAACCGGTCGTCCGGCAACGGGGACGTATTCCGCCGCGGTAAGATAAAATTCCAGCGTCCCGCAAAAATCGGACGGGTCAAATGACAGTCGAATTTCCGAGCGCAACGGCAGTTCTTCCTGAAATTTCAGAACTCCCCTGCGCACAGCGGGAAGCGTCATGACGCCCCCCTGCCACTCCGTGCCGGACGGAACACTCCATTCCGGAGAACGAACGCCTCGAAAGCAGAGTTCATGAAGATACTCCCCGTCGAGCGGAGTGTCCTGCGTCACGTCCGGGGTCGGATAGACGATCTTCCGTGACACCACTTTGCCCCCCGCCTCCTCCGGATCGCCGATTTCGATTTCGAGTCCCATATCCAGCGATTGGGATGGAATGCCGAAGTTCTTGGCACGCAGATACTCCTCCCTTGTGACCAGACGCCTCTCTCCGTAATGTTTCAGACTGAAATCATCCTTCTTGTAAAAATCGTACAGATCATGGCCGCTGAACGGCAGATGCCACGTGGAAAACGCCAGTTTCAACGTATCGGCGTGAATTCCGTACTCATAGGGATGATACACCTTCTCCAGCCGGACAAGGGCTTTCAACACCATGCCCAGCCATCCGAGAATCAGCAATCCGAGGAGAATCAAAATCCATTTGCGCGAAATGAGAAAACGAATCGCAAGGCAGACCAGAACCACCGGAAACCGCAGCAGCAGATACAATCCTCGAAACAGCCGGATGAATTCGTACCCCCATCCGGCTCTCCCATGCAGAAACAGCCGGAATTCCCGGATGGTTTTCAACCGCATCAACGGTTCGACGGCACAGGCGCGCTTCGCCAGATCATTCAACTGCTTCTTGCCGGGCTCCTTCAGAATCGAACGGGGAAGCAGTGGATACCGATCCGGCTCCTGTCCGGAAAATGCACAGAACAGCGTCTTTCCCAGAGCGTAGATATCGATCTCCTGATTCGGGAGTTTTTTCTGTCCGGTCAGGTACTCGGGCGGGATGAAATCCCGGGTCCCCGCGAGACTGAGCGTTTGCGATGTCGTGCTGACCAGCCCGATGTCCCCGAGTTTCGGCACGCCGTTGACGAACACGATGTTGTCCGGCTTGACATCCCGGTGAACAAGACCGGCCTCATGAAGATGTTCGAGTCCATCGAGGAGTTGATCGAACATCTCCCGCACCTCCGTGGCGGACAACGGGGGTTCCCGGCGGAGCCGGTTCGCCAGTGTTGCGGGCTGATACAGCTCCGTATCGAACTCCGCGCAAAGATTGTCGGCGCACTCCATCGTGTAGAAGAAGAAGTCGGGGGCGTCCTCAATGTGAAAGATGCGGATCAGATTCGGGTGTGCCGTCACCTGATTCTGGTAGTGTTCGAGACCGTGAAATTCCCGTTTCCAATCACTTCCGAGGGAGAGCTTATATACGACTTTCAGCGCATATCGTTTCCCGACCGCGTCTTTGACCAGCCAGACGGCCCCGAAAGCGCCTGTTCCGCTCCGGCAGATCGGCCGGTAGGAATGGATTTGCGCGGGAAATTCACAATTGCTGCTCATCAAGTTCCCTGACGATTTGGCGCAGCATCTCTTCCACGCGGGCCTTGTGCTGATAGACGGCGTTTGGCCGGATGGAAAGCAGTTTCGCAACCTCCTTTGCCGGAAGCTGCTGCCGGACAAACAGATCGTAGGATTGCAGCGTTGTCGGGCTGCAGCGAAGTTTCAACTCTTCAAAGGCCTGATTCAGAACGAGTTTTCTCCACTCATCCTCCCATCGGTCTTCCGCTTCGGCCGGGATTCCTCCCAGCACCTCATCCGGCAACCCCACGGAGACAGTATTGTCCTGTCGTTTCCGCATGAGGTCGCAGGCCTTGTTCTGAATGACCCGCTTCAGGTAGTCGCGGAAACGCCCTCTGGACCGATCGTACCGGAATGTTTTCGCCGTATGGAAGAACGAGAGCATGACAAGTTGCACCAGCTCCTCCTTCTCGGTCTGGTTCAGCCGCAGATCGCCGCCTCGCAGAAGGATGAGCGGCTTGTACATCCGGTAAAACTCATCCCATGCGACCTCATCGCCGCGCCCGACGGCGGAAAGCAGCGAGCCACGCGTCGTGAATGCCATATTGTACTCTCCTGATTCCCGGGAAAATACTATAGCATGCAACCCGGAAAAAGCAAGAAAGACGGCATGCAACGTTTCCCGTTCGCGGAAACACACAGCGGTGTTCTGTCCTGCACTTCATTTCAATTCGCGGAATTGTTGCACTCCGTCTTTCCGGAACAGATGCTGTTCTGCCGGAAAAATCTTACGCGGCGAGGCGGAAACTCCTTCCGGCACAGGTCGGGTCCTGCATGAGAACGGTTCAGACGCCGCCTCGTTCCGCAGCATTCGCCACACGTCCCCCCCGGCCGGACCTCAGCCGACAACGACAAAATCCGCTCTCGAAGTCCTTGTCCGGATGATGGACGCAGGAGTTCTTCGGTGTTTCCATTCTTCACCATTTCCCTCTGAATCACGAAACAGGATCACGGCTTGCGTTTCACCGGATCGAATTCACGCAGTTCCTTCAGGTATTCGCGGTAGTAGGCCAGGTAAAATGCCAGCGGCCGGGTGAAATGCTTGCCGACCAGCCCGCCGAGAAACATTTTGGAGATGCTCTTTTCCCGCTTCAGAATGTCCTGCGACTTCACGAACTGCAGCCGCTCTTCCGGACTCAGGCGGGACATGATCTGCCGCATCGCCGTGACCGCCTGCGGCTGCCGCATCCAGATGTACATGATGTCCAGAGCGTTCACATAAAAGAGCTTCATCAAATTGTTCCTTTTGAGTTCCGAGATTCCCGGGAATGCGTCGCGCGACTTCATCAGTTCCGGCAGATCCGCTTCCGGCAGAAGAAGTTCAAGCCGGGAAACCAGGGCGAACAATTCCCGCAGTTTCGTCCTCAGATCCGCCAGCCGGGCCGTGATGTTGCGGGAACGGTCGGCCCGTGCCTCGATCACGCCGCCGATCACATCCGATGCGAGTTTCGAGAGAATTGCCGCCCACTGCTGCAGAATCAGTTCAATTCCCCGCACCCCGAAGAGCGAAAGCAGACCTCCAAGCATGAAGTTGAACACCAGTGCCAGCGGAATCGACAGCGGCGCCCGCAGCCAGTTTCCCCAGACAGCCGACTTCGGGAACGCCCGCAGCAGATTGTGCCCCATGATGTAGAACCCGTTCGCCAGCGCGATTCCGGTGAACACCTGCACCGGTTCATGCTCCGCCGTCCAGCCGAGCCACTCATTCAGAATCACCGTCTTGACCAGCCAATCCAGCACCGGAACCGAGAGCCCCGTGTAGAAGAGCGAGTCCGCAACCCGCTGCCACGAGATGAAATCATTCCATTTGAGCAGCGGAGAACTGCGCAGCCCTCCCCCGGCGCACACCGACTGGATGATGTTCCGCACACCCGTGATTCCAAGCCAGATGACTGCGCCGAAGTAAGTCAGAAACCACCAGTCATACGAGCCGTAATAAAAGGTCAGAAACGCGGCCTGAAATCCGACGAGGATCTTCACGGCGATCTTCACATTGCTGTTCAGATAGTGCCAGAATTCGCCGGGCGTCGCAACCGGACAGGAGAGCATCCGTTCGGGTGACGGTGCGGCGAGGCCGCCCAGCGCCGCAAGATTCCCCGGCCCGCGGTCGATCTGCTGTGCCGGATCCGGACAGTTCCAGTGCACTTTAACCTCGTACCCGAAACCGAAAAAGCGTTCCACCCGACTCCAGAAACCGGTCCGCTCCCGCGGCAGAAAACTCAGCTCCCGATAGACCGACGAAGTGACCCGCAGAAGTTTGAGCTCCGGGAGCAACCCGTGCCTTGCGAGGCGTCTGACCCGGTTCGGGAGCGTGTCCACAACCGCAAACCCCATGCCGTGAACGAGACGGGAGGGGCGGCTTGCCGAATCGCTGCCGAGAGACGCCTCCAGGGGAGAGCGCAGATAGTATTCGAGAAAACCGGACATGTCGCGAAGAATTTCCCGGAGCTTTTCCACGCGCCCGACGCGGTCGCTCCGATCCGAATCCGTGACCCGTCGAATCGCCTGGCGGATCAGACTCTTGAGTTTGAATACGCTGCCGGTATTCAGCGCGTGGCGCAGTTGATTGATGAGATCGTCGTCGGGGCGACCGCCCGCGACGTCGTCCTTCAGGTTGAAAATCTCCAGCGCCGTGATTTCCCCGCGGCAGTCGTAGAGAATTTCCATCACATCCTCGAGACGCAATCCGGAGAGATTCAATGTCATCCGGAAGCCGGACGCGACTTTGTGCAGTTCCGTAATAAGTTCAAACGGCGTGTACCGGTTGATCTCCGGCAGATCGTCGAGATCGGCGGGCGGCTGTTCCCACGCGGTGAGATCGAGGTAACGCGCCCGCAGAAGCTCTCCCGAAAGAGCACCGATACGGGCGCGAAGCTCTTCGACCCGGGATGCCGTTTCGTCCCGCGCCCCGTCCGTTTTCCTGTCCTCGAGTTCAGAAAGCCGGTTTTGCAACTCTCTGCGCACCCTGGCCACCAGAAGTTCCCCGATGTGTTCAACCGAAGGCTGTCCATACTGCACGGAAGCGAGAAACTCCTCTTTCGTAATCGGCGGAAGATCGAGCCCGTAAAAAGCGTTGAGCTTTTCCCGTCCGCCGCCGCGGTTGAAGCGATCGAGAATCTCAAGCACGAGTTTGCGGCGGAAGTTCGCTGCTTTCCGGCACTTGCGGGTGAACTCCTCCGTTCTGGGCCGGTCGAGAAACTTCAGAAAGTCGTTCACCCCGGAAAAACCGCGCGGAGCCCAGATCATTTCGATGAAACGGCCCCGAAACAGAGACCGGAATTCCACGCCGATGCGCACGTCGATCTTCATGATCCGCGCGGCCCGCAGCAGCTCCTCGGCCGCTTCCCTCGGAACGTAATTGTAATAGATGACCTGAAGTTTCACAATTCCCTTGATCCAGGCATCCATGATGAGATGGGTCGGCGATTTCCGCCCTTTCGTATTCGCGTCATGCACATGCTGATCGAAGGTGACGGGACTCCAGGTCTCCGGCATCTCGACCAGATGGTAGCGCCGCAGCAGCCGGCGGATGAAAAGCGGATTGCCCAGCATCGCCGTGCGCATGTCATGCGCAAGACGCAGCCGTCTGAGCGGATCGTTCCTTTCGCGCACCAGATCCTTGATCACCTGAAGCAGCGCCCGCGCCGTATTGTACCGCAGCAGCACATCGAGTCCTTCGATCACCTCGTCGCGCAGCGCCTGGAGTGCGGCGAGCCGCTGCTCCATCGCCGGAATGCCCGCTTCAAACGTATCGAGCAGCCGGAGCATCGTGCGGGTCATGCGTACTGCGCGCGGTTCGGCAAGTTCGCGTATCCCGCGCGGATGCAGATCCACGGCAAAATCCGGCGGAGCGCCGCCTTTCGTCGGAGTTCCCGACAGCGCCTCGTCGACGGCTTTGAGCAATTCATGGTCCGCCGCGTCAAACAGCAGTCCCCGTCCAGTTTCCCACATGCCGGCTTCGTCACGCCTCCCGAAAAAATTTCCATAAAGTAAACTTGAATGGAAACAATGTAACACGCTTTGCGGAAAATGCAAATCCGGGGTTGCGAAAATCTTTTTTTGTGTTATTGTGTAAAAGACGCAGAATGCGCCTTGCAAAGAAAGGGAGATTTGTCATGAAAAAGTTTCTTTTCGCCATTGCCGCCGGTTGCTGCCTGACGGCGTTTCAGGTCAACGCCGATGCCCTCTCGATTCTCCGAAACACCCGGATCAAATCCGAACAGACGGTCAGCGTGAACAACCTGACGAACCTCTATCAGGTCGTGGTCAGCCATTTCGAAGGCAGCAGAAAGTATCCGACGCTTGAGGAGTTGAACCTTCCGGCCCGGACGCTGGCGAATCCCTACCACGGACTCGCAACCCAGCAGCGGGTTCCGGATAAAATCACCGCGGGAAATGCCGGATATGCTTATTTCGGCGCAGCGTTGAACGGAGCCGGCGCAGTCGATGCCGCCTCCACGCCGCTCGCATTCGAAAAGCCTTCGATCCGTGATGACGGAAAAATCGTTGTGCTCTTCCTCTCGGGCAAAGTTGACACCGTGAGCGTGAACGCGAAAAACTGTGAAGAGGTGGTCAAGGCGCTCCAGGAAAAATCCGCCAAATCCGACGCTCCGGCCTGGAACAAACTCATTTCCGCCGCGAAGGCGATCGACAGCGCGAAGTAACCGGAAATGGGGGTTCTTGTTTCTGTCCGGCGGATCTCCTCGTACGATGTCGATCTGACATCGGAACTGCGTGAACTGCTCGCGCCGCTCGGCGGCATGAAGGCGTTCGTGCAGCCGGGTGAGAAGGTTCTGCTCAAGCCGAATCTGCTCGGGCCGTTTCGACCGGAAAGCGCGGTGACGACGCATCCTGCGGTGATCGAAGCAGTTGCCCGTCTCGTGATCGATGCGGGCGGACGGTGTTTCGTCGGCGACAGTTCCGGCTGCGGTTCGCACGAATCGGTGCTCAAGGCGACCGGTATCGGAGAGGTCATGCGCAAACTCCGCCTGGAGTGGGCCGATCTCGACACTCCCGCGGAATATGCGTTTCCGAACGCCCGCGTCGCCCGAAAGATCCGGCTCGGCGCACCGCTCGCGCAGATGAATAAAATCATCAATCTGCCGAAAGCCAAGACCCATGTCCAGATGGTCGCGACCGGCGCGGTGAAGAACCTCTACGGTTATCTGCCGGGAACCAGCAAGAGCGAATACCACTACCGGCTCAAAACCAGGGAGTGGCTGGCGGAACTTCAACTGGATCTGGCTGTCGTGCTGCCTCCGGTGCTGAACATCATGGATGCGATTACGGCGATGGAGGGGGAAGGTCCTTCGGGCGGCACGCCGCGGCAGCTCGGATTTCTCGCAGCCTCGCCTGAGAGCGTTGCGCTTGACATGGTGACGTTCCGGGCAATGAATCTTGATCCGGAGGAGATTCCGCTGCTCGCGGCCGCGAAGCGGCGTCCCTTCGGTACGACCGACTGGAACGGGATCGAGCTGGTCGGCGCGACTCCGGAGGAGTTGCTCTGCCGCGATTTCCAGCCGATCCGGCAGCTCGGCAATCCGCTGCGCCTGCTTCCGCTGCCGCAGAAGGTTCTCGACTTCGTTCAGCGTCGCTGGAAGGCGGTTCCGCACATCGACCGGAGCAGGTGCGTCAAGTGCATGCGCTGCCGGGACGGCTGTCCGATGCGTCCCGCCGCGATCGATCCCGACCGGAGTGCGGTCGCGGATCCGGCCCGCTGCATCAAATGCTACTGCTGTCACGAGTTCTGCCCGGTCAAGGCGATCAGCGTGAATCCGACGTTTCTGGAACGGTTTCTGCTCACGCCGCGGCTGCGCACCTTCGCTGCACGTCTCGCTGGACGGATCAAGGCGTAGAGTTCCGCCTCCCCCGCCAGTTCAGCAGCAACGCCGAATTCACGATGACCAGCACGGATCCGGCGTTGTGAACGAGCGCCCCGATGACCGGATTCAGAAGTCCGAGCCAGGCGAGAACCACCGCCGCGAAATTCAGAATCATCGAAAAGGTCAAATTGATCCGGATCGTCGTCATCATGCGGCGCGCGAGCCGGAACAGGAACGGCAGCTGACCGATGTCATCCTTCACAAGCGCGATGTCGGCGGCTTCGATCGCGATATCACTGCCGATGCCGCCCATTGCGATTCCGACCCGGGCGCATTTCAATGCAGGAGCGTCATTGACCCCGTCGCCGACCATGCAGACCGGTTCCCCTTTCCGCATGGTTTCGTCGATCCAGGCAAGTTTGTTTTCCGGAAGACAGCCGGCTCGGAAGTCGCGAATCCCGAGCAGTTCCGCAATGTGGCGCGCGGCGGAGGGGTTATCCCCGGTCAGGAGAACGGTACGAACTCCGATGGCGTTCAATTCCGCAACGGTCGCGGCGGCGTTTTCGCGGACAAGGTCGGCCAGTGCAATGATTCCGCAAAAACGACCGTCCAGCGCCAGAAGGATCAATGTCGCGCCTTCGGCCAACTGCTCCTCCGCTTTCGACGCTCCCTCTTCCGGGAGCTCAACGCCCCGGCTTCGAAGCAGTTCCAAACTTCCGGCGAGGAACGGGCGACCTGCGACCCGGGCGGAAACGCCGCGTCCCGGCACCATTTCGAACGCCTCCACTTCCGGAAATGTTGTCCGCTCCCCGCCCGGAAATCCGCGGACGACGGCTTTCCCGAGCGGATGTTCCGAACGCGCCTCCACGGCGGCAGCGATGAGTGCAAGTTCCCGATCCGGGAGTACCGCATGGAAATTGTGCAGCGCCGTGACTTCCGGCCGACCGTGCGTGAGGGTTCCGGTCTTGTCGAAAACGATGTCCCGGACGGTTGCAAGTCGTTCCAGCGCATCCCCTTCCCGGATCAGAACGCCATGTCGCGTCGCATTGCCGATCGCCGCCATGATCGCAGTCGGCGTCGCCAGCACGAGCGCACAGGGACAGAAGACCACGAGAATGGTAACCGCACGAACCAGTTCCCCGGTGACGATCCACGCCAGAGCCGCGGAGAGCACCGCTGCGACGACGATCCACGTCGCCCAGCGGTCCGCGATTCCGACGATGCGCGCCTTTCCCGCATCCGCCGACTGAACGAGGCGGATCATCCGCTGAATGGAGCTGTCCGAGTCGCGCTTTGAAGATCGCATCTCAAACGCGCCGAAACAGTTGAGTGTTCCACTGAACACTTCATCCCCCTCCCCCTTGTCGACCGGGATCGACTCGCCGGTCATGACCGACTGATCGACCGACGTGTTGCCGTGCACAATGACACCGTCGACCGGGATCGTCTCTCCCGGCAGCACCCGCAGGAGGTCTCCGACCTTCACGGCTTCAGCCGGAATCGTCTCTTCGTTCTGATTTTCCAGAATGCGCCGGGCGGTCCGCGGCGTCAATCGCACAAGTTTTTCGATTCCTGCCCGCGCCTTCGCCACGGTAAACTCCTCCAGAAAGGAGCCGATCTGCATGATGAACGCAACCTCGCCCGCCGCGAAAATCTCATCGGTCAGCACAGAAGCGATAAGTGCCATCGAAACAAGCACATCCGCTTTGATGTCGAACCTTGTGAAAACTCCCACCGCGGCATCCTTCAAAATCGGGATCCCGCACAGAACAATCGCCACCCACGCCGCATCGAACGGCAGATCGACGAGCCCGAAAAAGCTCACTGCCAACGCTGCCCCCGCGACCGCCAGAAACAGAATTTCCCGGCCGGCTCCTTCCGGCAGGCTTTTCCAGAACTCCCGAATTCTCATTATCTTGTACTCCCGGAATTGATTCATTTTCACGCCGCTGAAGATAATATACCCATACCCCCATAGGTATTCAAGCGATAAAAAGAAAAAACAACAGAAAAAGCACGAGGTCAGGAAAGCCGGGAGAAGTGTTCGATCGCCTTGGCGAAGGAGGCGATGGTTTTCTCCGCGTCGCCGTGTTCGATGCCGTCTTTGACGCAATGGCGCAGGTGGCCTTCGAGAACGATCTGGCCGAGCTTGTGCAGAGCGCTTTTGGCGGCATTGATCTGGATCAGGACTTCCTCGCAGGGGACGTCCTGATCGATCATGTTCTCAATGGCGCCCAGCTGACCGATGATTTTCTTCATTCTGCGGTGAAGATTCTCCGCATCCATACATTTGCGCATGTACCCGACTCCTCGCTGTTTCCATTCCGTTTACGATATATCCGAAACCGGGTTCTGTCAAGAGCGGAAGTTGCCCGGACGACCTTTCCAGTCGAAAAAAACGCTCAGAAGCAAACAGCAAAGCATTGTGACGGCGAGATTCACAACCGCATAGTATTGCAACGCGAGCGATTTCACGCCGAATGAGATGGCGAGACTGGCCGCAAGCCCGGCGATTCCGCCGTAAAAAACGCCTTTTGCGTTGAATCGTCCCGGAATCAGCGCGAGCAGGACAAGTGTCAGCAGCGGACTGCCGAGACCGTTGATGAACTTGTTGACGATCATGAAAAGCGTATTCGCCTCAGCCAGAAGCGGAATTGCCAGCAGAGCCAGAAGCGTGACCGCTGCGCCGATGCAGCCGCTCAACACCATTCCCGGCAGAGGGCGCCGGAAAAAACGCGAATGGAAGTCCGTCAGATAGGCCGCACTGCAACTGTTGATTCCGGAATCGATGCTCGACATCGTCGCCGCCAGCAGTGCGGCGGCGATCACACCGGTCACACCAGCGGGAAAATCACGGATCATCCTCGCGATCAGCCCGATTGCGGAAACATGGCTGGAAATCGCTCCGGTTCGAACCGAGTGAACATAGACCGCAAGTCCGAACAGCACGAGCAACGAGAGAGAAAGAACCGAAACGAACGCATTCAGCCACAATCCTTTGCGGGCGGCGGACAGATTTTTTGCCGTGAAATAGCGCTGCACGACCATCTGATCCGCGCCGTACCGTGCGAGAAACGCCGCGGACACTCCGAAAAGCGCGCTCCAGAAAGTCATACGCAGAGTCGGATCCAGCGAAAACCAGGAGGCGTCGAACGGGGCAAACGGCCGCAATTTCCCTCCGTCAAATGCAATTTCGAGCGCATCCCCTTCGCCGCTCAACGCAAATACGACTCCAAGCAGGATTCCACCGAACAGCACGAAAAATTGCAGCACATCCGTCCACATGACCGCGCGCATGCCGCCGGCCGCCGTGTAGAGCGTCGCAATGATCCCCCCGTCAGAATCGCCGCCGGAAGCGGAATCCCGGTCAGGACTCCCATGATCCGGGCCGTGGCATAAAGCGCCGTCGCCATCCAGAAGAAACGCCAGAGCAGAAAGAGGCCGCTTGCAAGCGCCCTCACCCGGTAATCGAAACGCCGTTCAAGAATTTCGTACAGACTGACCGTTTCCCGGTTGAGGAGAAACGGCATCCAGAATTTCGCCACCACCCAGGCCGACAGGAAAAATACCGGAAACGAAGCCAGCACGTAAAGCCCGTATCCGGCCACTTCCCCCGGCAGCGCCAGAAAATTGATCGCGCTGAAGCTCGTCACCATGACCGAAAGCCCGATCGGGAAATACCCCATCCCCCGTCCTGCGAGAAAATACTCCCGCGCGTTCTCCGAACGAGTTCGGTACCGCCAGCCGATCCCGAGCAGAATCACAAGATAGAGCGCCACTACAAGATAATCGATCGCGCTCATCTTCCACCCCTCTCCCGATTCGGTTCGTCCGCCGTTGTTCTCTTAACATACTTCAAGGGTTGCCCCCTGTCAAACCGGATCGTTCCCGTTTCGGTCGTCGGATAAAAAAATCATTCTATTAGCTTTGGCTAATTGACTTTTTGACAATGGGTGTTATATTAATTTCAGATGGATTGAAAACTTCCATTCACAGCAGGTTCGCCGCCCGTTTTTTTTAAGGCTTGATATTAGTTTAATCTAATTAACAGATATCCGTCCCGCATTTCCCGGAGACGGAAAGAGAAAGGCTTGAAAAATGAGTAAAAAACGTCTTCCCTGTTCCCGCGAATGCGGCGTCGTCCCGGTCTCTCACCGGCCGTCCGGTGTCGGAGAAAAATTGACGCTCGCCGAGTTGCCGGTCGGTGCTGCGGCAACCATCATCAAAGTCGTTCCGAACAGTCGCGGCGGCAGAAAGTTCGCGGATGTCGGCCTGGTGGCGGGAACCGAGCTGCTGATGGAAGCACACGCACCGTTCGGCGGATTGCTGCGCGTGAAACTCCTCGGTACGAGCATGGCGCTTCATCGCAACGACGCTGTGAACATCATCCTTGAAAACAAGTGACTTGAAAATGAAAAAAACATTCACCATCGCCCTCGCCGGAAACCCGAATTGCGGAAAAACCTGCATTTTCAACGCCCTGACCGGAGCACGCCAGCACGTCGGCAATTATCCCGGCGTGACGGTCGAGAGCAAATCCGGGCGTTTTGTCCTGAATGATCTGGAGATCAGGCTGATCGACCTGCCGGGCGTCTACTCGCTCTCGTCAAGTTCCCCGGAGGAGGAGATCGTCTTTCAGGAGCTGACCACGCCGGGAATCGACCTCGTGTTGAACGTGATCGATTCGACCATCCCGCAACGGAGTTTCTATCTGACCACACAGCTTGCAGAACTTCACATCCCGATGCTGATCGCACTGAACATGAGCGACGACGCGGAGAAAAAGGGGTTGCGTTTCGATCTTGAAAAACTCGAACGGTATTTCGGCGCCCCGGTCGTCCCGACCGTCGGCAACAGGAGAAACGGCGTCAGGAAACTGCTTGCGAAACTCGCCGAGACGCTCGAAAAACTCGAAACGCACGGTTCCCCCATGCTCTCCTACGGTCCGGACATCGATGACGCAATCAACGTTTTGTCAGAGCGGATCGAATCGCTCAAACTCGAAGCGTGCCGGAACATTCCGCCGCGCTTTTTCGCGATCAAGTTGCTCGAACACGACTCATGCGTCCGCAAACTCGCTGCCTTCGCTCCGCTGCTGGAACCGGCGGAAGAGCAGATCCGTCACCTGCGGCGGAGCCACGCAATCGACACGGATACGTTTCTGGCCGACCGCCGTTATGCGATGCTTGCCGGAGCCTGCAGGGATGCAATCACCATAACCGGCGAACGGCGGAGGGAAATCTCCGACAAAATCGATGTGGTCATGACCAATCGTTATCTCGGACTGCCGATCTTCTTCCTGATCATCTATTGTACATTCTGGTTCACTTTCACGCTGGCCGATCCGTTGATGGGATACATCGAGGACGGCTTTGCGCTTCTGGCAGACCTGGTCAAGGGAATCTGGCCGGAAACGGCGGCACCGTATCTGCGTTCTCTGCTGACCGACGGCGTGATCGGGGGCGTCGGCGGCGTACTGGTTTTTCTGCCGAACATCCTCTTCCTCTTTTTTGCGATCGCGATCCTGGAAGACTCCGGATATATGGCCCGCGCCGCGTTCGTGATGGACGGGGTCATGCGGAAATTCGGATTGCAGGGACGTTCGTTCGTGCCGCTCGTACTCGGATTCGGCTGTACGGTTCCGGCGGTGATGGCGACGCGCTGCATCGAATCCGAGCGTGACCGCAAAACCACGATCCTGATTCTGCCGCTCATGAGCTGCGGGGCGCGGCTGCCGATCTACGCGCTGCTGATTCCGGCTTTCTTTGCGGCAAAATACCAGGCGTTCATGATGTGGCTCATCTACGTGATCGGCGTGGTCACCGCCCTCGTCGCCGCCCGCATTCTGAAGTCGACGCTCTGCCGCGGCGAAGGGGAAATCTGTCTCATGGAACTGCCGCCCTACCGCATGCCGACCCTGAAAAGCCTGCTGCTGCACATGTGGGATCGGGGCAGAATGTACGTTCAGAAGGCCGGAACGATCATTCTTTTCACAAGCATCGTCCTCTACTTCTGCAACACCTGGCCGGAAAAAACGGACTTCTCCACCGATTACGATGCCGCCATCGCCGAACTCTCTGCGAATCAGGAAGAAACCGACTCCCAATCCGAGGCGGTCGCCGCACTCGAAAACGCCCGGCAGGCGGAACGCATGGAGTACACCATCTCGGGCCGGATCGGACACGCGTTCGAACCGCTCTTCCGTCCGATCGGATTCGACTGGAAACTCACGACGGCCGCCATCGGCGCGCTCGCGGCCAAAGAGGTCTTCGTTTCCCAGCTTGGAATCCTTTACGCCGAGGGCGAAGCCGACGAAGAGTCTGCACCGCTGCGGGAACGACTCATCGAGGCCTATACGCCGCTTCAGGGGTTCTGCATCATGCTCTTCTGCCTGCTGTCGATTCCCTGCCTTGCGACGCTGGCGGTCATCCGGCGCGAACTGAACTCCTGGAAGCTCACTTTCGCGGAAGCGGGCGGACTCTTCGTCCTCGCCTACCTCGTGACCTTCCTCGTTTATCAGATCGGTTCCTGGCTGCAAATCGGAACGAAATTGATCGGCTGACCCGGCGGCGCGCAGGCAATTCAAATGTGCGGCGGCATATAAGGCGTCAGGGTGATCCCAAGCGCCGGAGCACGCGGCGGCTTCCCTTCGCAGAGATCCGCTAGCTGATCCGCAAGCGCTCCGGCGATTTCGGCGATGGAATGCTGCACAAGCGTACACTCGAACGGGAACAGAACCGGGTTCTCGCGCGTATGGTGGATCGCGAGCCGGTAATCCTGCGGCACGCGTATCCCGCCGCGGTAGAAAGCCATCGCCGCCCCGTCCACGAGATCGTCCGAGAAAAGCATCAACCCTTCCGGCCGTTCCGGCAGAGCGTTCAGCCGGGCGATTCCGTTCCAGGCGAAAGACGCCCGGTCGACGATGAAACTCTCCGGGGAATGCCTTCCGTCGAAAAGCCATTCCTCGCGGAACTCCATCCCGGCCGCATCCGCGCGCCGATGAAGAGCGCTGACGATCACGGACGAGAAACGTCCCGGAGTCAACACGCCGAAACTCCGGCATCCGGCTTCCCGCAGCGCCTCGGTCATCTTCTCCATCAGTTCCGCCGTATAAAGCGAAACGCGATTCGCGAGACGAAGGGAACTGATCCCCGTAAACGGCACATTCAAAGAATGGCAGAACTTCAACTCATCCGACTCGATCGTCCGGTAGACGATTCCCTGTATCCGCCGTTCGGTGGCAAGCCTCCGCAATGTGTTCCGTCCGGTTCCGCCGGGCGTGTCGTAAAGCACATGACACTCTGCCCCGCACTCTTCAAAACGATCGACCAGAAATCGTACCAGCAGTCGGGTGAACTCCTCGCCGCGCATGAGCGAACGCCACGGAATGAACACCGCCACGCTGCGCAACCCCGGTTCGCGGCGCGCCACAATGCTGCCCGACCGCGGACGCCGGACGATCAGCCCCTCCCCCGCGAGTTTCCCGAGCGCATGATGCACATTCGCCTCGGCAACGCCGAGTTTTCGCGCAAGGGCGCGGGCCGGAGGAAGCCGGTCGCCGGGGCACAGCTCTCCGCGCAGAATCAATCCGCGGTAATATTCCGCCACCTGTGAACGAATACTGCGCTCGGCATTGAGTCTGACGATTGTATGTTCTGCCGATTTCATATTCTTACAATAAACTTCCTCTCCGCGTTTTGCAACCGGAGAACAGAAATAATCATAATAATCGCATTAAATTCTTGATTTTTCCACGGTTCGATGTATGGTATCGATCAGACAGCAAAAGATTTGGAAAAGCAATGATGCAGACGTTGATTCAGAATTTGAGTTCGTTGCCGTTCTTCGGTTCGGCCTGGTTCGGAATTCTGGCGATGGTGATTGTAGGGAGCAGCTGGTGCCTGATCGGTCTGGTGATGGGGGATGCGCCGAAACGGGGAATCGAACCGAGCCTGGTGCAGTTGTTCGGGAACAGCTTTTCGGTCGCGGCGAGCATCGTCATCATGTTTGCGACCGGAAGCGTGCCGGAGTGTTCCTGGTGGATCACGTTCGCAACCTGCGGAGCCTATGTCGTCGCCGGGATGATGAACTTTTTCATGCTGCAGATCATGGCCTATGCGATGCAGCGGGGACCGAATGGGATCATCTGGGCGATCATTCAGTCGGCGCTGATCTTTCCGTTTCTGGGCGGGGTGATCTTTTTCGGCGTGGAACTGACCTTCGCGCGGACGGTCGGAATTCTTCTGCTGCTTGCGGCTCTCATACTTTTCGGGGCGGCGAAGGAAAATTCGAATGCCCGCGGCAACTGGCGGCTGCCGGCCTTCATCTGTCTGGCGATCTGCGCCGTTCAACAGAACATTCAGACCGCCCCCTCCTACTACGAGGAGGCGCGGGCTGTCGGCAGCATCGTGCGGTCGCTTTCCGCTGCCGGGGGGGGACTTGTCGGTGCGATTTTCTACAATCTGGCCCGCCTGAACGCGGAACGGAAAGAGCAGTTCCGCCGCAACATTTTCAATCCGATCCTCTGGAAATACATCGGAGCACTGCAGTTTTTCAACCTCCTTTTTGCCTACACCCTGTTCTATCCGGGGATGAACGCGATGGCCGATGCAGGACTCGGCGGGATGTGTTACCCGATGATGGTGGGGTCGTGCATTATCAGTTTCACGCTTTCAAGCATCTGGATTCTGAAGGAGAAGCTGCGGCCGCTTCAGGCAGCCGCGCTCGGAATCTGCGTCTCGGGTCTGGTGCTGCTGTGCATTCCGCTCAGATGACGCCGAGATGCCGCAGTGTCGCCTGAACGGGGGACGGCTTTTCGCGGTTCGTCCACTCCTCGGATGCCAGTGCGTCGGCGGTTTCGAAGAGCGCGTGGCAGCTCTCCTCGTAGGAGCGCCCGCTCAATTCCGCAACCAGCCGGATCGCCCGGTCAATGAGTTTTTTATTGGAAATGCTGACGTAACTCATCCAGTTTCCGGTCACGCGTCCGAGTTTGACCATCGTCCCGGTCGAAACTGTATTCAACGCGAGTTTGAGCGCCATGTGGTTCATCAAATGAAGCGCGGAGTCCGGCACGCCGGAACTGATCCGGAAGTGTGCGAGCACCCGGTAATTCTTTGCAACCGATTCCAGCACAAGGTTCCCCGGGCTGCCATCCACCTCGACGACAACCGCGCCCGATTCCGGAGATTCGAACCGCTCGGGGGCCGGCTCGCTGCCGACCTCAAAGCGGTAGAGCGCATCGGAATCGATGGCTGGCGGTGATTTCACGAGCTTCTCCGGAGCCCCCATCGCGACGTAATCTTCTGGGCGCCACGCAAGACAGCGCACTTCGCGGTGGAGCATGTTCCGCCAGGTTTCGCGGGTCGGGTAGAGCGGATTCTTCACAAACGCCCACGGCATCGGGGAGTTCTTGTCGTCGTTGCGGCGGAACGGCGGCAGCATGAAGGTCGGAGAGCGTTCGGTCGTATCGGTGAAAATATCGAGCAGATAATCGTTTGCCAGATAGGTGATCTTCCCTCCCCGTGCATAAACATCGGCTTCGAAATCAATGTACTGAGCGAGCATGGAGCGTACTTTCTCCGATTCAAGATGGTCGAGCACCTTTTCGAACTGCGCAACGAAATCGGGAAGTTCACGTCCCTCAAGTTTCGCCGCGACCGATTCGAGCAGCACTCCGGCGACAAGTTGCTCGCTCGTGGTCGCCTGCATGCGGGTTGAACCCGCGAGCGCCATCGGTCCGCAGAAGAGGTCAAGCACCGTCACGCGCGGGTCGTCGATGACTTCGCGACAGCGGACAAGCTTGTTCCGAAGCAGTTCAGCCGGATTGTTGAACAGGAGAAAGACCGCAGCGCCACGTTCGGCGGACTCCTTGACCGTGCCGATGACGGAACTGGTTTCGCCGCCTTCGGTAATTGCCACAAGCATGTCGTTCGGACCGATGTGGAGATCGGCGGCCTGACGGCGGCCGAAGTTCTGATAATCCTCGAACGCTTCGACTGATTTCACGAGCGCATAATCTCCTCCGGTCATGATACTTGCTGCACAATCAGCCAGTTCCGGACGATCCGAGGCGGAGAAATATTCCCGCCACATCGACTCAAGCAGGATACTGAGCCGCCCGGTCGCGCCGCAGCCGGAAAAAACAATGCGACCACCGTTCCGCACCGTCGAAAAACCGGTCGCTGCCATGCGGGCGAACGGCTCGGAAACAAGCACTCGACGCACCATGGCCAGCACGTCGCGGTCGGGTTTCTGGAGCGTGGCGACTCCATCCCTGGTGGAGCGCCGGAAATCGGCCTCCATCGAACGCGTCAGAGGATTCGACTGCTCTGTCGGCAGGAATCCGAGGTGAAATTCGGTTTCATTGGCGATAAAATGTTCGGCGGCGGCCAGCACTTCGGGTTTCATACTGTTCCTTCCCATGAAAAAGCATTCCGTTTCATCCAATATACCACCATCCGGCCGGAAGGCAAGCGCCGGAAAGTCAGGATCGGCAAATTGATTGTCGAATTGAAGGGACTTGTTCAGGGGGAACACGGTTCGTGCCAGGAGCGTCGGGCGGGACATCGCCGCCTCGTTCAAGGTATTTCCGTGAAAACGGGGACTAGTCACGTCGCGGTCCTTGCATTGAATGGAAATTCCTGTATATTATGACCCCTGTCAACCAATCAGGAGTTTCATCATGAATGCACTGGAACTTTGCAACCCGGGACGGACGCCGCAGCCGCGTCTTGTCCGTCGTCTGAAAATCCGTATCTGTGGAATCATGCACTTCGGACTCAACACCTTTACCGGCCGCGAATGGGGATACGGAGACGAGTCGCCGCAGCTCTTCAACCCCGTCGCCTTCGACGCGGATCAGATTGCCGAAGGGTGCAAAGCCGGCGGCCTCGATGGACTGATCATCGTCTGCAAACACCACGATGGCTTCTGTTTGTGGCCGACCCGCACGACAGAGCATTCGATCGCCGCCTCACCGTGGCGCGGAGGCCGCGGGGATCTGGTTGGAGAAATGGTCGCGGCCTGCAGACGCGCCGGACTTGCGGTCGGTTTTTATGTCTCGCCATGGGATCGCCACGACGCACGCTACGGGACGCCGGAATATGTAACCGAGGTGTTTCGGCCCCAGCTGCGTGAGATTCTCGGCAGTTACGGCCCGGCGTTCGAAGTCTGGTTCGACGGCGCGAACGGCGGCGACGGCTGGTACGGCGGCGCCCGCGAGGAGCGTCGGATCGACCGCTCCACCTACTACGGCTGGGCGGAAACCTGGAGCCTCGTGCGGGAACTTCAGCCGGATGCGGCCATTTTCAGCGACATCGGCCCGGATTTGCGCTGGGTCGGCAACGAACGCGGCTTTGCGATGCCGGAGTGCCGCAACTGCATCACGCCGCGGGTTCCCGCCGGCTGCACAGGGGATCCCGCGCCCGGTTTCATCGACGAAAGCATGCTCGGTCTCGGAGAACTGGACGGCCGCTTCTGCATTCCGCCCGAATGCGACGTCCCTCTGCGCCCCGGCTGGTTTTATCACGACCAGGAGAATGACCGCCTCCGCAGCGTCACGCTGCTTGTGGAGATCTTCGAACGCTCCGTCGGCAATGGAGGCGTCATGAATCTGGGGATTGCACCCGATCCGTCCGGAAGGCTTCATGAGGTTGATGTGAAACGCCTTGCGGAATTCAAACAGACACTCGATTCGATCCGCGCCGGAGAATTCGTTTCCTCCACGGTTCCCGTGGAAAACGGCGAAGCCCTGCTGCCGTTCGACACCGTTCGAAAGTTCAACCGTGTCGAACTGGCGGAACCTTGCGGCAAAGAGGAAGCGGTCACATCATACTCCATCGAGGCCCGCTGCAGCGGGGGGTGGCGCGAAGTTGTGTCCGGTCAATCCATCGGGCCGTGCCGTATTCGACGATTTCAGACGACGGAGGCTGATGCCTGCAAAATCGTTGTCAAATCAGCACTGAAACCTCTTGAAAAACTCAATGCCCGTTTATTTCTCGCACCGGAAATAAACTGCGATCCGGAGAGCTGCCCGCTGCACACTTCTGATTATCACCGTATCGAACCGTCTGCCGTTTCCGGGCTCGAACTCCTCTTCGATCTGCCGGAGGAGACGGAAGTTCATGGATTCGTGTTTACGCCGCAACCGGATTCTCCGGCAGGAACCCCTTCGCACTTCGCCCTTTCCGCTGAACGGGACGGCGCATGGCAGTGCATCTGCGAAGGGGAGTTTTCCAATATCCGCGCGAATCCGGTTCCGCAACGTGTCCCATTCCCCGGAATCCGCGCGAAACGGTTGCGATTCGTCGCGGAGAGGACGCTTGAACCCTCCAACCTTCTGAAGGTTGCGGAGTTCGGCATCCTCTCCGGAGATTGAGAGCGGAAACCGGTCTTCAGTGAAAATCGAATCCGCACCCGCGCGTGCATTCACTGAACCACAACGGATCGGTCAGCGGGAAGAGCATCCGGCGGATCTCCTCCGGGCTTCCCGCCTCCGGAAGCAGCAGAATCCGGTATTCGTGTTCGCCCTGATCTGTAACGGGATAATCGTTCTCCGCCGGGAGCGGGAATGGATCGTGATGGGCGTAGACCGGCGAGCGCAGCAGCGTCAGGCGGATCAAACCGTCCGGCTGCACATCAACTCCCGTCACGTCCGGACTTGCGACCGCAAAACGCCGACCTTCCGGCGAAACGACCGAAACGAAATCCGTCATGGGATACTCCTCCCCGTTGCAGATGCGCGGAGCAATCCCGCCCGGAGCGCCGTCCAGTCTGGAAACCGGAACGAATCCCGGGTGGATCAGCAGTTTCACCTGCTTGCGGCAACCGCTCCACATGAGGCGCAGCCGGAGTTCCAGAGCCTTTTCCGCATCATTCATCCGCACACGCCACTTCAGCGTGCCGCAGGAGACTTTCTGCGTGAACCGGACTTCGCCGGAAAGCGGTCCGGGACGAGCGACTGAGCGCGACGCATCCGCGTCTCCCGCAAAGTATTCCAAAATTTCCGATCCATACCCTTTCATATTGTGCGACCAGGTGTCGCTCGGATCATCGATCACCACCGCACGGAGGGGAGAACCGAGAAAACCGCGTTTCCCGTCTGACAGCGCAACCACTCCGGCAGGACCGAGTTCCGCGACAAGTTTTCCGTTTTCCAGACGTTCCGTGGAAATCCGGACATCCCCTGCCGGCGGCAACGCGCCATCCGTGTGTACGAACAGAATCTTCCGCCCTCCCCCGGGAATCCTCAGCCGGGTGATGTAACGGGCCATTTCGAACGCGGCTTCGGATGTTACCGGCTGCGAAGGGACCGGCGTGCCGTCTTCTTCGGTCAGCCGGATCTGCGGCCGTTCCGGCGACATCCAGAGGTATCCGAGCCACGGCTCAAATTCCACAAATCCATCGAATTCCGTCTCGGAGGGATTGTCGAAAATCAACCGTTGAACGCCGCATGGAGCGAGCGTCGCGTTCTCGCGCCGGATCGCCAGCTCGATCTGATGTTGGGCAACCGATCTCGCATATCCGAGGTCCTGGTAAATATCCTCGTAGGCCGAGCGGATCGAACTGCCCGGCAGTATGTCATGGAACGTCGCAAACAAAAGCCTTTTCCAGGCAGGTTCGAGTTCATGTTCCGCATTCGCGTCAAAACCTTCCGGCCGAAGGAGGCGCATACGCTCCGCCTGATGCAGAAGCTGTTCGGTTCGGCGCACTTCCCGCTTGACCCGGCTCACCGCTGTGTAACAGCCGATCGCATGGTGCTGAAGTTCCGTATTGACCACCGGCAGTTCTGCACCGGAGGCGGCGACCTCCTCGAAGTAGCGATCCGGCGAACTGTAAACGAGTTCCACATTTTCACGGTAACGAAGATGAGCGTTCAGCCACTCGATTTCCCGTTTCGCCGGGCCGCCGCCGTGATTGCCGACTCCGATGAAGCACATTACGTGTCCAATTTCCGGATTTGCGTCCGCAAGCGCAGCATCGAGATTCGCGCGCAGGTTCGTCTCCGTATCCTTTCCGGTTGTGCAGTAACTGCGCGAAATGCGGAACGTCCGAATGCGACTGCCGGAGGGAGATTCCCAGAGAAATGTGTTGCCGGGCAGATGCATCTCCGCTTCACAGGGACGCATCATGACATAATTTTCAAAGCCGCTCTTCTTCAGAAAATCCGGCAGGGTCGCCGCATGACCGAAGCTGTCGACGTGAAACGCCGTCCTGACGTGCAGACCGAACCGATCTTCGAAATAACGCCGCCCGAACTCACCGTGCTTTTCAAAAATATGCGCTCCGGTCAAATTGCAGTCAGGCTGGACGTACCAGCCGCCGACCACCTGCCAGCGTCCGCTCTTTACATGCGATTTAACCCGTTCAAACAAAGAAGGATCGCACGTCTCTAAAATCTCATAAAACCACATTTCTCCGCGCGTGATGACGATTTCCGGATAGAGTTCCAGAAGATCGCAGGCGGTGCGGGCTGTTCCGAGAACCTCGTCGATTCCCTGGGAACGGCGCCAGAGCCAGACCGGGTCGAGGTGGGAATTCAAAATCAAATGAACCTTCATCATGCTGAAAACCTGCAAATAATTATTGAACAATAGAAAACGTCATATTCCACTCCCCGCATCCGTCGATTTCCGTCTGGAGATGAATGCACCAGAGCATCTTGCCCCAGGAACTCTCCATCCGCTTGTCCGTCAGGGGGATATCTTCGATCTTCGCGATGGAAATACCGGTAGTGACAAGCAGCATCTTACCGATCCGGACACCCTGCTCCGTCCTCACCGGTTTCACGGCGCAATAGAGCGGAATCGCAACGGAGATCCGGCCCGTGCCGCGGACGGAGTTCCGGATGACCGCGGTCCCGTCGTCCGAGAGGGAGGCGCTGCGCACACAGGATTCGACACCGCACTCCTTCGGGTATGCGCCGGCGATATCGAGGGAGACATCATCGGAAAACCTCACGTTCGAAGCGCGGAACTCCGCTCCCGGAGACTGAAGGATCCCGTTGAATACAGGAACGTTGTGCCCGGAGGAGTTTAAAAATCGATTCTCGTAACGTCGTTCGGAAAATGTGAATTTCGTATACTCGGTCGAACCGCAGTCGATGATGATCGGCACGCCGTCGCAAAACAGTTCGAACTGACCGACATCGTTGTGGTTGTGGCTTTCGTCGTTGTGACCTCCCTTCACACAGAGGATCGTACCGGACCATTCGTCCTCCGGATTCTGCCGGAAACGGAAGAACTGCAGATCCGGCAGCGCCGTCCGTTTTTCGTCGACATGACCGCCGCGCGAAAGCTGCTCCGGAAAAAAGAAAATCATCGCGAGTTCATTCTGCATCGTAATATGCGGGAACCGGCCGGTTCCCGCGGTCCCGTCCGGAATCTCCTTTGAGGTGCGCGGAGCGAAGCCGTAAGCCGCTTCCAGCGCGAAAGATTTCAACATCGCACTGCCGGAGAGATCGGCGAAACGGTTCAGCCAGCCGACGTCAATCCGTTCGAACTTCGCCGGAGAATCCGCCATGCTGGCAAACCACGGACCGACCAGATGAACCTTTGCGATGTAATCGCCGATGTTCCGGAATTTCTCTTCCCGGTAAATCTGCGCATAAGCGTTGTCCGTGTAAAAGTTGAGCAGATCCAGAAAAATCATGAGCCGCACCCCCGCGACCATGAAATATCCAGGGCCTTCATCGCACCCGCCGTCCGGGGCGTAACGGTCATAGAATTTTTCGCACACCTCCAGCATATTCCGCGTGATTCGCGCGAGCCGTTCGGGCTGATCCCGCAAAAATGTAAACGCGGTCAGGGCCACGTTGGAAGCGCACCACGGACTCCAGTTGTTGTGCCCGTCCAGCCACCATTGCGGCAGAAGGGTCTCATCCTCAAGCGGCGCGATGACCCGTTCGATGCAGTACTCCCGAATCCAGTTCAGAAGTTCTGGCGACTCCTCCGCGATCTCTTTTCCGAGAAGTTGAACGACGCAGGCGAGCGTCGCTCCCGTCTCCGCACAGAAGAGGTCGGTTCTCGGCTGATCGAAACGCGGCATCGGGTCTCCGTCGTGGTAGTGGCCGTGCGCGGGCAGATACCAGACCGGTTCGCTCAGCAGCTGCCAGAGTCCTTCGATCACCTCCGGCAGAAACCGTTTCCTGTAATCGACGGCCTCGGCCAGGCTGAACAGCGCCAGATGTGTCCGGCGCGCGAAATAGTACGATTCAAACACACTCCGATTTCCGGTGCGGATGAACGCGAAGAAGTCTCTGGCGGTCAACGGCGGATAAATCTCCGAAACGGGTTGTTTCTGAATGGTTTCCGCATTCATCAGATACAGGGCGAATCTCTTCCTGCGAAATACGTTGTTCCCGGCCTGCCAGGCGGCACGGTCCGATGCCGGCGGGAAACGGCTGGCAAAAACTTTCCCCTGAAACAACGCGGTGAGTTCCTTTTCCGACAAGAGTTCCGTCCACATTGCGAGATTCCCCCATACCAACTGTGCTTTCACTATTCGGAGATGAAATACCGGACCGGCGGAAAATTCCGCCGATCCAGATTAAGATAGCATCTGTTCCATGAGGTTGCAACCGGAGATCAGTTTTTTTCCGAATCCGTCCGTTTTTCGACTGGTTTGAAACGTTCGACTGTCCAGACGGTCAACCCCTGGAGTTTCTCCTGCCGTCCCGGCCGGAAGAGAGCCGCCGCCAGCGCAACGACCAGCATCACCACATTGCAGAGAGTTCCCGCGAGATAAATGTGAGCGTCAAGCCGCAGATACTCCGGGAGAAGCCCGAAAAAATGGAGAATGTTGTAGATGCTGAACACAATCGCAGCTCCCATCCCGACAAGAATGGCGCGATTGTCCACCCGGGTCGTGAAAAATCCAAGCAGAAACGGCGTCAGCGTTGCACAACAGAAAATCGCGCCGAGAGTCAGCGAAAGATCGTAAACGCTCTCTCTCGGAAGATAACTGATTCCGACGGCACCGCCGATCATGACAACTCCGGCAGCGGCCGATACGAGCCAGGCGAAACGAAGTGCCGCGCGTTCTCCCGTCTCCGGCCGGAATTTCTTCAGAAAATCTACTGTCGCAACAGTGGCCACCGAGTTGATGGAGGAATCCAGCGAACTCATTCCGGCGGCGAGGCACGCCGCGATGATGAGGCCGCCGATGCCTGGCCAGGTGGTGGTAAGAATGAAGTGCGGCAGCACCTCATCGGCGGAAAGTGACGCAACCGCTTCGCAGGGAAAAATTTTGTAATAAACGAAAATGACGCTTCCGAGAAAAAAGAAAAATCCCCAGGTCGGCAGACTCATCACTCCGCAGATCAAGGTCGCTTTGCGCGCCTCGCGCAGCGATTTTGCGGCGATGTACCGCTGAACGACGTTCTGATTGCTGACGAACTCCCCGATGAATGTGACCAGCCCAAGCAGAATCATGACCGGCAGGGTTCGTTCCCCGAAAGAGAAATCGAGCGGGCCAAGTGAAAATTTCTGATACTCCATCCCGATCGAGAAAACCTGCGACAAGCCGCCCGGAATGCGGATCAACGCGGTCACCATGCAGAAAAAACCTCCGAACAAAAGAATTACGGTCTGTACCACATCCGTCCAGATGACCGCGCTGATGCCCCCGACAATCGTGTAAAACGCAATAACGATCCCGATCACAACCAGGACAAGCCGCTCCTCGTATCCGGTCATTGCAGCGATGGGCAATCCGAGCAGATAAAGCACGATCGCGAGCTTCAGCAACGTGTGAAGCAGATAGTACAATGCCGCGTAAAAACGAATCCCTGAACCAAAACGCTCTTCCAGGTATTGAAATGCGCTCACGTTTTTTCCACGCCGAAAGAAAGGAATGAAGAGGAAACAGGCGGCAACCGCCACAAACGGCATAACCAGATGCGGAGTAAGCTGCCGGTAATCAAGGGCATATGCCGCAGCAGGAAGTGCCAGGAACGTGACGGAACTGATCGAGGTGCCCAGCATGGAAATCCCCACCGCCCATCCGGGAAAGGAGCGTCCGCCGAGGAAATACTCCTCCGTTCCGACATTGCGGCGCATGAAATACACCCCCATGGCCGCCATTACCAGAAGATAAAGAAGCAATACAACCAGATCCGCGACCCGAAACATGATTCACAACCCCTTCAGAAGCTCAACGACCGGAAATGACGTCACTGCAATCGATTCCTTGCCGAGTGAATAGGCGACATGACAAATCCCGTTCCGGAGAATGGCACAGGGATACTGCGCGCTGCCGCCCCGCCCCGGGATGCCGCCGAGCTGATGCTTGTACCAGCCACTGCAAACGGCACGGGTTCCGTGAAATTCGATGCCGTCGGTGCTGACGGAAACCAGAAGAGGATCGCGGTCGCGCCACCGTTTCTGCTCGTCGACGTACCCCTTCCCGTGGTGATTGCCGAAGAGGAGTACCGTTCCACTCTCCAGCGCAAGCCGGCAACTCCAGGAGGGCGCATCCGGAATGTCGGAGATCACCGGAGCGCTCCAGTTTTTGCCGTCGGCGGAAAAGGAGACCCACTTGCGATAGCTTCCGGAGTCGTCGCGCAGCAGCAAAACAAAGCGTCCGTCGGCGGCACGCCAGACAACAGGTTCACAGAAACGGCGTTTCCCGGGATTTTGCCTGAGCGCGTCGGAAATGTCATATCCGCAGTCCGGTTCCCGGAATCCGGGGACACAATCAGACGTCCGGACGAGCGGGAACAGCAGATCGTCCGGGAATTTCCCCGGATCATCCGTGAAAATCGGGCCGAAACGACCGTTCGGCAGAATCTCCCGATAGATATGCGCAATCGCCCGATAAACCGGATAGTTGCATTCCGAAGTGAAAACAGGTGAGCTTTTGGTCTGGTCCAGGTTTTTCCAGCCGACCGTACGGGTTGTGTTCGCAACGGCGAAGAGTCGTCCCTCCCAGGTGACAAATCCCAGACAGGTCGCAAAAATGCCGGAATGTTCCCGGGGGGCTTCGGGGTGTGGCGCGGGAAAGAGCTCCCGGACCTCTCCCCACTTGCGGGCATCGCTCGAACTTTTATAGAGCACTCGCTGCCCGGGACCGTCTTCGCAGTAACGGTGATTGCTCCAGTTCACGTGGAACTTTCCGTAGAAAAAGATGATGTTGGCGTGATGGTTGTACCCGCCATTGGCCGCATCGGCGGTGAACACCCGGCTGTGAACTGCGCCGGAAACTGTCGGAAACGTCTCCCCGGCCCGTTCGGCGACCTTGTCGTTCCACATGTGAAACGGAGCAGCAGTCGCGACGAATGCCAGCGCCATCGTAAAAAAGATCAGTTTTTTCATATTACAGACCAGCGTCCCACATGTTGTTCAGATTGCTTTCAGAGGTATCAGTCGGGCTGTTCACCGTCTGCCGGAAAGAGAGGGTGTCGGCATGCCCGTCGGCAAAAAGGTAGTTGCCGCGCGCATCTCCGTTGCCATGCTGCCAGGCGGAAGCGACGAGAAATGAGCTGCGGAACGTGTTGACGCCGAAAATCGCATTGACGGTTGCACTGCTTTTGCTGGTTCGTCCCATCCACAGATAGTTGGTCCAGTTGAGCGGGACATCAAGCAGCATGATGCTGTTTGCCGGACGGCGCAGCAAGCTGTTTTTCCGGGAAGCCGGCTGCGAGAAATCTCCGTCTGGAATGCAGCCGGAGATACCGGTATTGCGCGGATAGGGGTTGCTCGCCTGATAATAGGTCAATGCATAGCTCAGCGGTATTTTGTTGGCGGTATCCCGCACGGTGATGTCTCCGGGGCAGTGATAAAGCTTGTCTCCGGAGACTTCATGTTTGGCATCGCGTTCATTGCGGACATCATCCGGAACGTTGCGGCCGTCATACCGGGAAACCACATGATCCCAGCTCGATCCGCTTCTCTGATCTGTGACGGGATAATGCCCCTGCGCATCATCGGCGTATTGCAGCAGAGCCATGCCGATCTGTTTCATGTTTCCGAGGCATTTGATGCTCATGGCGCGTCCTCTGGCCTGATTCAGCGCAGGCAGCAGCATCGATGCCAGAATGGCGATGATCGCGATACAAACCAGCAGTTCTATCAATGTAAAACGTCTCATGATACCCCTTCCTGTTTTTACGTTTGTCGGCGACAAAGAGAAAAACGCTCCTCACGCGGAACGGACGTCCGGAAATCGCCCGTCCCATTCGGCGACGGTCCGATGAAATGTTTCAAGCAGGAGCTTCTCCCCGGCGGAAAGCCTGACCGGATTCATCCGCGAAAAAGCTTCCAAGTCTGGGAGTTCCATACTGAGAAAGGTTTTGGCGCTGACGGGATACTTGCATTCCACATACTGCTGCATCCGCAGAAAATATGACTGCAACTCTTCCGCGAGCGGAGAACCGTTTCGTACGAGTTCAAACAGCTTTCGCAGCAGCTCCGGATAGAAGTTGGCGGAAATACCGCAATAACCGGCGCAACCGGCGCGCACGGAATCCGGAAACGAGGGGAGATCGGCGTTGAAGAGTTTCAACCCCGATCCCTGGAGGAGAACGAGTCGACGCCGGATCCGCTCCGCGTCACAACAGGTATCCTTGAAAAAAAGCAGCCGCCCGTCGCTGCGGCTGGCGAGTTCGCCCAGTGTTTCGTCCGGGAAAAGACGATGGACGGGACGGGGACACTCGTACACGCCGACCGGAGTTTCATCCGCGGCATCGAACATCTCCAGATAACGTTCGACAATGCGTGAATCGGATTCTGCTTCTCCGACGATACAGGAGAGCGGCAACACGACTGCGGCAACCGGAAGCGATGCCATTGCCCGAATCGACGCCCGTCGTTCCGCCGCCGTGTTTTCAATTCCGGCACAGGCGACAACCGGTACGCGTCCGTTCACGACCGTCAACGCCGTTTTGGCAAGTTTCAATCGTTCCGTTCCGGAGAGTTGGAACATCTCGCTTGACAGGCAGACGGCAAACAGCCCGTCAACCCCCCGCTCCAGATACCATTCCAGAAGGGAGCGGTAAGCGCCGTAATCGATGGAAAGATCCGAATGAAACGGGGTTAAAACGACCGGATAGATTCCGGAAGACAACGGATTCATCTGATGACCTCCTTTCGTTTTCCATTTTTCAATATAAATAAGTCCACCGGGGTTTTCAATCGGATTTGTTATGCAAAAAATATCCACGATTTTACAAAAAATATCAAAAGTAATCAAAAAAACAGGAAATAAAGTAAGAATAGTGTTATTTTATATCAATCTAAAAAATTGGGGGGGGGTGCAATGAATCCGGAATACGAAATCTTCCGCAGCCGTATTCGTGCCCGGCTGAATGAACTTCGAACCGAGCCGCTGAATTACAGACAGGGAATTCCCGGAACCCGGGCGGAACTGCCGAACAATCTGATGATGCTTCATCGTCACCCCGGGCGGAAAATTTTTGAACAGGAAACCCGCAATCTCTATCATCCACGCTATGTCCTGACGATCAATCTTCACACCTCGGGAATGGTCAATGTGAACGGAAAAAGTTTTGCTCTTCCGGAGTGTTACGCTCATCTCACCTATCCGTATCAAACTCACTTTTACCTGGTTGATCAAAACGACTTCGACTGGCTGGTCATCACGTTCGAAGCGCAGAAGTCACTTCCCCCGACACTGATGTATCGAAGCGTCAGGATTGACGAGGTTCTGTTCCCCGTCATGGAACGGCTGCTCATGCTGTATCTGAAGTGTGAAGCCGGAACCGCGCCGGAAGGCAGTGCATCCATTTTGCAGGTTTATCTGGAGTTGTTTCTCGGGGAACTGGCCCTGGAAAAGGAGTTCGTTGAAGCCGAAACCCCGGCGGATTATCGAAACGACGCATTCCGGCTTTTCGAAGAGATCAACAACTACATCTACGCGCATCTCACCGAGCCGGATCTTTCCATTCGAAAGATCGCCCGGGTTCACTACGTCTCGCCTGTCAAGCTGCACCGTCTTTTCAATCGTCACGCAGCTTCGACGCCGGGCCATTACATCCGGGAATGCCGTCTGCAAAAGGCCGTCAGGATGCTCGGCAGCGGGACCTCGCTGGTCTCGGAAGTCGCGGAACAGTGCGGATTCGATTCTCTGGCGGCCTTCAGCCGCTGTTTCAAACGGGAATTTGGAATATCTCCCTCCGAATTTCAGAAGCGACAAAACAACGCGGGTTCCGGCCGGGAAGATGGTGCGCGAGGGGGGACTTGAACCCCCACGCCTTGCGGCACCGGAACCTAAATCCGGGGCGTCTGCCATTCCGCCACTCGCGCTCGCTGGAAATCGTGTTACTATATCCCGGAATCGTCTTTTCCGCAACCGTGCAATCACGCTTTTTCGCAAGATTTTCCCGCTTCCTTCTGGAAAATCGGCGGGAACGGTGTATTGTTATGGAATGATGAAATATTTGCCCAAGGATAATTGTTCTTTCTATGATCGAAATCGCTGAAGACTCCCGCAAAAAAGTTGAACGCGCCCTGCTGGTCGGTTTCCGGTTTCCGGATCAGAGCGAAGCCGAGGTGAATGAACATCTCGACGAGCTCGCGGATCTCGTCCGCAACCTCGACATCGTTCCGCTCGAACCCGAGATCGTGAATCTCCACCTCCCCTCCCCGCGCTACTACATCGGCAGCGGAAAAGCCGGGGAGATCGCCAGGCTCATGCAGGAGTGCGAAGCCGACTGCCTCATCTTCGATACGCCGCTCTCTCCTTCCCAGCAGCGCAACTGGGAACGGCTTACGCACAGCTGCGTGATCGACCGCGAAGAGGTGATCCTCGATATTTTCGCCGAACGAGCCTCCACGCGGGAGGCCGTGCTGCAGGTGGAGCTCGCCCGTACGAAATATTCGCTTCCACGCCTGACCCGCGCCTGGACTCACCTCTCCCGTCAGCACGGCGGCGGAGCCACCACCCGCGGCGAGGGCGAGGCTCAGATCGAAACCGACCGCAGGCTTCTGCGACGGCGGATTCGTCAGCTGGAGGAGGAACTCCAAGTTGTGCGCAAACAGCGCGAAACCCAGCGTAAATCCCGGCAGCGCAACCTGATCCCGCATGGGGCGATCGTCGGATACACGAATGTAGGGAAATCCTCGCTGCTTCGGAAACTCTCCGGAGCGGAGATCCTCGTCAAGGACCAGCTCTTTGCCACGCTCGACCCGACCACGCGCCGGGTTCCGCTCGAAAACGGGCTTGAAGTACTGCTGACCGACACGGTCGGATTCGTCCGCAAACTGCCGCACTCTCTCGTGGAGGCGTTCAAATCCACGCTGGAGGAGGCGGTGCTCGCGGATTTTCTGCTGCTCGTGCTCGATGTCTCTTCCTCGCAGCTCGATGCACAGTGGGAAACCACTCTTTCCGTACTGAAGGAACTCGGTGCACAGGAGAAGAAGATCGTCATCGTGTTCAACAAAGTCGACCTGGTCGACCGTGAAACGGATCCCGTTCTGTTCGCCCGGCTGCGCGGTTTGTTCCCCGATGCGCTCTATCTCTCGACCCGCACGGGGGAAGGCATCGATGCGCTGAAGGAACGTCTCTGCGCCATTGCGGCTGAAGAGTTTCAGCTCATGCGGGTCAAGCTGCCGCCGCAGCGACACGATCTTGCCGCTCTCGCACATGCGAACGGGCGCGTCTACGAAGAAAATTACAATGATTCGGGCGAACTCGAACTGGTCTTCACCATCGGTCCGGCGCTTCGCCACAAATTCCGGGAGTATGCCCTATGAAACACCTTTTCATTGCCGCGCTTCTCGCCGCCGTCCTGCCGCTCCTCTCAGGAGCGGCGAAAAACGCCTGGGACATCTGGCGGGAGGGATATGAGACCTATCACAAGGGCGAGATCCTCCGGGATCGCGGGGAACACTCGCAGGCGCTCGAAACATTCCGCAGGGCGCTTGCGCTTTACCAGGAGATTCAGCGTGCCCGTCCGGACTGGGATCAGAACATCATCAAGTCCCGCATTGCGGACTGTGAACGGGAAATCGCAAATGCGCGCAAGTTGCTCGGCGACAGCAATGAGACCGTTGTTCCCGCCCGCCCGGAGCCGAAGGTGGGAGGAGTCGATTTCGCCGAGCAGGAGAGCCGCCGCCGGGAGGAGGAGAACTACCGGAAAAGGGTTGCCGATCTGACCGCTGCGAATGAGGCCCTGCAAAAAGAGATTGAACGACTCAAGGCCAACGAGGTGGATGCACTGAAACTCCTGCGCGAACAGCGCGTGCTTCAGGAAAAATGCGCGCTGCTGGAGAAGCAGAAGCTCGAACTTGAAAAAAAGGGCAGCGACCCCGGCGTGGAAGTGGAAAAACTCTCCCGGCAGCTGGTTGAGGAGAAACTCGCCTCGGAGCAGCTCGGCAAGCGTCTCCAGCTCGCCGAAACCCGTGCTGCGAAACTCGATGCGGATCTCATCGAATCCAACCGGAAAGCCGGGCTTGCGGAAGCCGCCCGGAAACAGGGCGACGCAGAAATTCAGCGGTTGAACCGCATGCTGGAAGAACTGCGCCGCATTCAGGACGAATCGGCCCGTACTGCTGCCTCTTCCGAGGCGGCAAAGGCGGAGATGGAGCAGAAACTTAAGGCAATCGAGCAGAAAAACGCCGCGCTGACCAAGGAACTCGCGGTCGCAAACAGCCGTCTCGCCGATGCGGTCGAAGGGGGAAAGTCCGGATTGGATCCGGAAATTCTCTCCGAAAACGCCCGGCTCCGGAAGGAGACCGAAGAGGCCCGCAAGGCGAAGGAGGCCGCTGAAGCCGCCGCACTTGAAGCCGGCAACCATCACCGGCTCGCCCAGCTGGAACTCGTGCAGGTAAAGGAGACGCTCCAGCGCGTGGAAACCCTGAGACTCAATCTCGAACGGCAGCACACGGAACTGGCCAAATCGCTCGAACTCGAACGGGCCTCGGCCAGGCTTTCGGAAGTGGAGATGAAGAATCTGCGGGAACGCAATGCCAAACTTGAGGCCGATATGAAAGAGTGGAGTGAGCGCTCCACCAGACTTGAGGCGCAGCTTAAAAATCGCGATACTGCGGTTTCCCTGAGTCTCAAGAGGAGCGAGGAGACCTGCGCCGCTCTGACCGGACAGGTCGCCGCCCTGAAAGATCAGCTCAACACCCAGAATCGGGAACTGCAGCTGCTTGCGACCGGAAAAACATCGCTGGAACAAGCCCTGTCAAACACCACCAGCGAACTGACCCGGACCAAATCCGCTCTCGCCCGAACCGAAGAGAAACTCAAAGATGCGGAAAAGAACGGTGCGAAACTGGAAAAACTCGAATCGGAACTTGCCGTGCTCCGAAAGAATTTTCAGGCCGTTCAGAAGGAGGCCGCCAATCTCAAGACCGCGGCAGAACAGCTCAAGCACTCTCAGGAGAAACTCTCCGCAGCGCGAAAGCAGATCGCCGAGCTCGAAAAAAATGCGGCAAAACTGCTTGAGGAACAAAAGAAAAATCAGACATTAAGCGAAGAAAACAACACATTGCGCCGGCAGCTCGCCGAACGTCCGAAGGTACAGCCTGCGCCTCCAGCTCCCGAACCGCGAGTGTCCGGAGTCCCGGCTCCCGCGAACCTTTCGGTCGCAGAACTTCTCGCCGCCGGACATAAAGCCGAGGCGGACGAAGCGTGGGATCTCGCCGCCTGGAACTACCGTGCGGCGCTGGCCAAAAAACCGGCCGACGCCGCCGCGGCAACGGCGCTCGGGCTGCTCCATCTGCGACGCGAGGAGTTTGAATCGGCGGAACAAGCGCTTGCGCTTGCGGCGCAAAGCGCCCCCGCGGACCCGGTGATCGGAGCCGCACGCGCCGAGGCGTTGATCGGTCTCGGGAAATTCGGCAATGCGCTTTCGGTTCTCGAAAAACCTCTTGCGGCGAAGCCGGATGATTTCCGACTCCGCATGGCCTCCGCCCGCGCTTTCGCCGGAACCGGACAGGCCGGGAAAGCCGAATCGGAATTTCTCGCCGCGGCGAAACTCGACCCGGCCTCCCCTGCCCCGGCCCTCGAACTTGCGCGGTTGAAACTTGCTGCCGGGGAAGAAGATGCTGCTTCCGAAGCGTACCGGCAGGCCCGTTCGCTCGGCGCCGGTCCCGATCCCGAACTCGAACCCCGATTCGGCAAAAAGCTCAACGAACAGCGTGAACTTGCGGATTTCATGATGACTGCCGCTGCGGAAGCGGCCGGCAACGGCGACTGGACCAGCGCTCTCTGGTACTACCGCCAGCTTACGGAGATCGACAAGACCAATCGTCTGTTGCCGCTGCGCATCGCCTTCGGACAGATGCGGATGAAGGAGTTTCCGCAGGCGCTTGAGACGATCGCGATGAGTCCGCGGTCTGCGGAAGGCGATCTGCTCAAGGTGCTGATCTATCTCCACCAGGAACGATTCGCCGATGCAGCCGAGGCCGCCGGAGAGGCGAAACAGCACAACGGCGGCAAACCGCTGGCTCTCACCTCCGACTGGCCGGGGCTTCGAAGGGAGTTCGAAACGCTGCGCACGAACGAAATGTTGAAGAAGTCCGTCGCCGGAATCGAATGCGAAAAGGTTCTCAGGGGGCTTGTGGCGGAGGAGTGAATTTTCAACCGCGACCAGCCCTTGTTGTTGCAATTTCCTTTCGTCCATCCGGAACGGAATAGAGGAAGAGCCGCTGGCCCGCCCCCTCCGGAAGTTCGAATACTTCCGTGGTCTGCCAGACGACCGGCGCCTTCCGGCAGGCGATCGCCAGGGCGGGAAGATCCTCCTCTGCCTGCTGCGGCGTTTTGTAGAGGATGAATCTCCCGTTTTTTCGCTTGGTGAAGTCACAGGCATCGAGGTAGATGATCGGAGCCGCCGCAACCGCACGCGCCGTCACCACATCGAACTGATGGCGAAATTGCGGCCGCCGATTCAATTCATTGCTGCGCCCGTGGACGACCCGGATGTTCCGGAGGCCGAGTTCAGCGGCGGCACGTTCGACGAAAGCCGTTTTTTTCCCGGTCGAATCGATCGCGGTGATCCGCAGATTCGGAAACGCCATGGCCAGAACCAGTGAAGGAAATCCTGCGCCGCAGCCGATGTCCGCAAGTTTCATGTACTCCGTCGTCAACTCGGGAAACTCCCGCGCGATCGACAAAGAGTCGGCCACATGCTTGATCGCAAACTCCTCCGGTTCCGTGATCCGGGTTAAATTCACTGTTTTGTTCGCCTCGGAAAGAATTTCGCGCAACCTCTCACACTGCGCGGAAAACCCCTCCGGATCGGCGACGCCGCACATTGCGGCGTAGACAGCCAGTCTGAAAGCCATTGGACTTACTCTCCTCTCGTCAGCAGCGCGCCCCAGAAAAGCGCGAGCGCAAACACAACCCAGAACCCTCCGCTCACATTGCGCCAGACGCCGGAGCGTGCGCACAATCGAATCCAATCCCGCAGCGCGCTCGGTTTGCCGGAAACCCAGATTCCCGCGATTCCGAAGATCCATGCGAGCACAGCAATCACCCCGGAACATGGGGTGTGCAGTTCAAAGCTCTTGTGAACCAAATAATAAGCACCAAGAATCGCCGCCCCACCGAGAGCTCGAGCCAGCGGATAATCGACAAAAAAGTATCCGAGAATCGGCACCGCGACCGCCAGCGGCCACAGCAGCGGAATGAGAAATCCCGGCGACACCACTGCCGCGTGCGGCACACAAATCGCCAGAGCGATCCAGCCGATCACCATTCCCGGCAGTTTCGCCCGCGGCCACGGTTCGAAGCGGGAGAGGTTTTTCGGGGAAAGTCGAAGGGTCCAGGCCGCGAGCACGGCAAAAAACAGGCCCGCAACCCCGAGCGTAATCCGGAAAATCAGAAGTTCATTCATCCTTTTTGAGTCTCCTGTTGCTGTTTCAACCATTGATCGATGAGTTTGCGTGCAATCGAGCCGGGAGATGGGATGTCCGGCATGTCGGACGGGGTGCAGAAACGCGCATCCGTAATCTCCACGCCGTCCGGCCGGATCTCGCCGCCCGCGTATTTCGCCGTAAAGCCGATCATGAGCGAATTCGGGTACGGCCAGCTCTGACTGCCGGCGTAGCGGATCTCTTTGACTTCAAGCCCGACTTCCTCGCGAATCTCACGCCTCACAGCCGACTCCATCGACTCGCCCGACTCGACGAATCCGGCAATCAGACTGTAAACCCCTTCGCGGAAACGGCTGTTGTGCGCCAGCAGCAGCCGCCCGCGCTCATCGGTAATCGCAGTGATGACCGCAGGCGCGATCTGTGGATAAAATACCGCGCCGCAGGCGGGACAACTCCGGGCACACTCCTCCGCCCGGTCCACCAGCTCATGACCGCAGCAGCCGCAATACCGGCGGTTATGGCGCCAGAAGGTGAGTGTACGCGCCCGGCAGAGAGCGATCTGTTCGGGTTCGTCGAGAACAGTCAACGCCTCGCGAATCTCGACCCGTCGGAACGGAGCGTCCGGCTCGGAACTCTCCGCATCCAGTACGGTGCAGACCGCATCGTCGATCCGCCCGATCCGCAGACGCCGTTTCTCCCCGACCGGCAACTCCGCCGCGTGCGGCAGCCTTTCTCCCGCCAGCAGAACCCGGTTTCCGGGAGAAAGCGCAATGATGACCTCATCGGAACTTTCGAATTCCGTTCCCGCGGAAAACGGTTCCGGATAGAAACAGCTCATATCCCCTCCCCGATCGCATAAAACCGCTTCCCGTTGGCGGTTGTGAGTGTAGCGATCTCTTCGACGGAACGTCCGCGCTCCTCTGCGACACGCGCGGCTATCAGCGCAAGAAATCCGGGATGATTCTCCGTTCCGCGGTGCGGCACCGGCGCGAGATAGGGGGAGTCGGTTTCGATCAGCAGCCGCTCATCCGGAATTACGGCGAGCGATTCGCGAATATTCTGCGCCCGGTTGAAGGTCACCATTCCTGTCACGCCGAGATACGCGCCGAGCGAAAGAAACTTCCGCGCCCACTCCGGCGTCCCGGAAAAACAGTGAACCACAAACCGTCCCCCCTTTTTCGCAAACGGGGCAAGCAGTTCATAGCCATCCTCATACGCATTCCAAACCTGGTCGCGGTCGCGCAGATGGACAATCGCGGGCAATCCCCATTCAAGCGCGAGATCCAGAAAACGCCCGAACACTTCCATCTGGGCGTCACGGGGCGAGTGATCGTAAAAATAGTCGAGCCCCAGTTCTCCGATCGCCTTGAGTTTCGGGGCTGCGCGGAACTCGTTGAACTCATTCGGTTCCGCGAGGAATTTTTCCGCGTTGTGCGGATGAACTCCCACGGCGAAAAACGCGGTCTCCACAGCCTCTGCAAATGCGCGCGAACGGCAGCTCTCAAGGTAATCGCCGCCGGCGGCCATGAGCCAGAGCCGCTCCGGCACACCGATCCGTCCCTGCGGTGGAACAGCGGCAACGGCAAGCACGTTGCGGAAATACTCTCCCGGCGAACTCTCGCCATAGTAGTGAAAGTGAGTGTCGAAAAGTTCCATTTTTCAGTAATTCCAAAGTTCGTTGAACAATTTCTGCAATTCGCGGATCATCCCCGCGCTCGGAAGTTTATCGATCATGATGACCGGTTCGACCTTGTTCGGATCAGACGGATCCGCCGAGGTCCCGATCAAGTTCAGTTCGCGGATTTTCGTCAACAGCGTCTTGAAGGAATCGCCCGCAATCGATTCGAACCGGACAAACGGATTATCAAGCGTGCCTTCCATCGGGATCGTCGCCTGAAACCCGCCGACCGTCAACCTGGATGTGAGATTGAGCTTCCGTCCTCTCGCAAGATCGAACGCCCCGGAAAAAGCCAGGCGGCTGACCCAGTCGCCGAAGAACGCGCACTCATCGACCCGCACCCGCCCCTCATTGGCGTGAAGTCTGACAATGCCTTCATCCAGTCGGATGGTTTTCAACCGTTTCGTCAGCGACTCCGTGCTGATGATGCTCTCCTTCCAGGCTGCCAGATCATCCGCCAGCAGGCTGCTGAACTGGCCGACGACTTCGATTGGAAACAGCAGCAGCCGTGCGAACTCTCCTTTTACCACGGTGTCCGGAATCGTCAGATCCCGGAAGCCCATCGAAAGCGATCCGGTCAGCGTCTCCAGGCAGGAGTCCGGACGACCATTCTCAAGAAACCGCAGATTCAAATTGAAATCCCGCAGCGTGCCGGCAGCCCCCTTCTGCGAGGTTCCCTCGATCAGTTCCATCAGCGGAGGCAGAGACAGCGGATCGTCGCCCCGCAGCGCCGCGGAAAAGAGAACCCCCTGCTTCGTGTTCGAACCGCGGAACTCCCCGTCGAACCGCGCATTGTTGAGCTGCAGGAGCAGATGATCCGTCTCAAGCGAATCTCCGCGGAAACGCAGCCGGGTATCGAGATCTGCCGACAATGACGGCGTGAGCCGGATCTTCCGCAGCCGGCATCCGAAATCCACCGGGCGTCCCCCGAAGTTCAGTCGGGGCACCCGGTCGGCATTCGTATTTCTCTCCCGGTCCCGTACGGGGATCAACGCCAGAAGTTTTCCGGCGTCAATGCCATCGGAAGCGATCTGCATGGTGACCGCGCCGTCCGGGGCGCTCAGATCCGCCCGGCATTCCCCGGAAAGATCGAAGAGCAATCCATCCTTCTGCTTTACGCCGGCGGAAATCCGTCGCAGCAGCAGGCGTCGTTCATCCTTTTCGGCCATCAGCGAAAGCGTCCCGGTGAACAGCTCTTCCGGCCGTGACGACAGGATCAGTTTGTCCAGCTCGAACGCTCCGGACGCACGCAGCACCCGGAAGTGATCCCGGGCGGAAACCTGCATTTTCCCGGTCAGCTGCGCGTCGAAAACCGCGTCGGGGAAGATCAGAGAAAGAAACTGATCGTTCAGATAACGGATCGCCCACTCCCCGGAATAACTCGACCGTTCCAGATCCCACGTGCCGGGGCACTCCAGCCGCAGAGCCGGCTTTCCGAGACGGCGCAGATAAAAATTCAACGTGCGCATCTCCAGATAATTCATCGCGGGCATGTAACCGGAAAACGCGCACTGCACGGAAAAATCCCGGTAATTCCTCCCGTAAATGCGCGCAGCAAGATCATCGAACAAAAACTCGCCGGAAAATATCGCCGACCGGAACCCGGGGGCGATCGACCCTTCCGCCGAAAGTTTTACCGTTCCGGAATCGACTTGCACTTCCTTTCCCAGATAGCCGTTCACCGTGGCCAGCGGCAGTTCGCCGGAAAGTTGAAACTTCAACTCGTCACCGCCCGCGGACGATGAAGTCAATCGATACGGTCCCGCCTGAAGCCTGAGCGCGAGCCTTCCATCCCGGTAGACGCCCGCATCGAGGGTCTGAAGACAGACGGGATCTTTCTGCGTTGATTTTTCGAGCTCAAACGAGACCTTCGCTGTTCCAAATCCGAGTTTGCGGTACTCCGGAAGAAACGGCTCAAGCGCCGGGAAGCTCCAGACCGCCAGTTCCGGGGTAAGTCCTTCCAGTTGAGCAGAAAGTTTCCCGGCGACGTCCGAAAGTTCACCCTCTCCGGAAAAATTTGCATTTCCCAGGTCAACCCCGTCATTTTTCAGCGACAAAGACAAGTCACGAAGCGTCCAGTGAAAATCGCGCCGCAACTCCATATCCAGATCGGTCAGAATCTCGGAACAAACGATGTTTCTTCCATCCCAGCAACAGCCGCCATCGGAGATCCGTCCGGTCCCCAGCAGAGAAAAGGCCGACAAATTGCGTTTCAACGTCAACTGCATGTGCGAGGAAAAGCGGCCCGAATCAAACCGGAACGGCGCATCTCCAGGAATCAGAAATTTCAACAGCTTCAGATCAAATTCGTGGCAGTCCAGATCGAATACCGCCTGCTGCCCCGTCGACGCCTCCCGCTTCCGCCAGGAATACCGGATCGGTCGCTGAAGACGAAACGATGCAACTTCCTTCTCCCGTTCCGCCACGACCAACGCAAATTTCCGCAGATCAATCAAACTTTCGCCGAGGTCGACTTCAAAATCATACTCCCCGTCAAGGCGCAGCGGCGGCAGCGAGATCCGCTCAAGATCGATGATCGCGTCCCCGGCCCGATTGGCGCGCAACATTCCGGAGGCGGAGAGTTTCCGCCGCGCATAGGCGAATTTTCCCGTGTACTGCAGCTCGGCCCGGCCGGGGTTGAATCCGAATCCCAGGTCGAACAGCAACGACGTGATCTCCTCGGACAAATGACGGATATCTATGTCGCCCCGCATCTCAAACGGCTGATAACGAACGCGTCCGGACAAAACCACATCACTTTGCAAAGATCCGCCCTGCCGTTGCGTCAGCGTCAGATTCCGGAATTCGAAGCCGCCGGAATCATGACTGCCTTCCGCGGCAAACTGAATCGCTCCGTCGTTGAACGGCTCGCCACTGATCGAGCCGAACAATCCGGCCATTCCGCATGAAACATTGAATGTCTCCGGAACAAGGTTCGTCCCGAGACCCGTCTCGAAATCCAGCGTAAAGGATCCCGCATCGATATGATTGGCCCGGCTGGAGGAGAACCGCATTCCCCCCTTCCCTTTCAACCGCATCCGCCGGCCGTTTGCAAACCGGTCGGCCGTCAGCTCGAGTCCGGTCAGCTCCAACGCACCGCCGGCATCGGGATCCCCGAAGATCAACCGAAGATCGGAATTCCGGAAAACGACATCCTCAAGATCGATCAAAAAAGGCTTTTTTCGTTTCTTCCGACGCTGTTTCGTCCCCGTCACCGCAGGATTTTTAACGCTCCATCTTCTCCCGCCGAGGTGGTAAAGGGTCAACTCCGATTCCTCCATGCGGACTTCGGAGAGTTTGATTCCCTTTCCCGCCAGCATGGAAAACGCGTAACGCGCCTCCCCCCTCCTCGTCCGGAAATAGGGGCGTTCCTCGGGGCCGACCCGCAGATTCTCCAATACGATCCGGGGACGGAACAAAGAGAGTTCAACCCGGTCGGCCACCACTTCCACCCCCCAGCGGCTGCTCAGCATCGGCAGAACCACGGAAGTCAGAAAAAACGAACCCGTCAGAAAAAAAAACGCAAAAATACCGAGCAACGCGGCGGCAAGCAGCGTCCAAAGCGTTCTACGATACCGCCTTCTCATCCGGCTCAAACCACCGCCTCGCAATCCCGTCTTATCTGCCGCCGAGCTGCTTTTGCAGTTCGACCTGGAAATCGCGGACATCCTCTTCGGTCGGCTGTTCTCCGCGCAGGTTTTCGATGCCGAGGCGTCCGTAGGAGTCGACATACCACTCCGCCGTGGAACCGGAACGGAATGTCACCGTGCCGGAAAGCGCCGTCCCCGGACGAACGAGTTTGCTGATCTCCACCACGGTCTGTCCCGCAGCCGCAGCAGGCTGCTCCGGAGCGGCCGCGGCGTCGCCTTCCTCCGACTTGTCGGCGGGCGGCGCGGCCGGCTTCGGGTCGTGCGCACCCCAGTCGACGCCCTCAAGTTCGGAAGCGAGAATCCGGATCTCCATAAACGTGTATTTCGTGCCGAATTTCTCGTTCACCAGCTTCTGCACATTCGAGAGCGTTTCACCCTCTTCGATTTTCTGGGCCATGAAGCGCTTGATTTCCAAATCTTTACTGCTGCTCATCCTCATTTTCTCCTTTTCGGGGCGCCACGACGAGGCGCACATGATTTTCTCTTCGTTTCCGCGGCGGACGACTCCTCCTGCCCGGACGTCTCCTGCGGCTTCCGGTTGCCGCGCCGTCTCGGGCCGCCGGGTTCGCTGCGGATGCTCGTCACTTTCTTCGGCCGCTCGCGCAGTTCAATCTCTATCGGAACACCGGAAAGATCGAACGCTTCGCGCACGGTATTCTTCAAAAATGCAAGATAGTTCTCCGCACAATACTTCGGATTGTTCACAAACAGCAGAATCCGCGGCGGCGCCATCCCCACCATCGAAGCATAGAAAATCTTCAACGGAGCCGCACCGGTCACCGGCGGCGTGTGGCTTTCAAACGCATCCATGATGACGCGGTTCAACACACCCGTCGGAATCTTCAGCTCAAGCTGTTCCATGACTTCAGCGATGCAGTCGAGCAGCGCATCGAGATTCCAGTGTTCCTTCGCGCTCACAAACACCAGCGGCGCGTAATTCATCCCCGGCATCGACCGGCGCAGCTCGGTTTCGAGCCGTTTCATCCGGCACTCTTCTCGGCAGATGTCGTACTTGTTCGCCACAAGAACACAACCGCGCCCGGACTGCTGAATCAATCCGGCGATGCGACGATCCTGAGCGGTGACACCGTCCGGGCCCGCCTCAAGGACAAAAAGTACGAGATCCGCGCGGTCGATTGCGCTTTTCGCCCGCATCACGCTGAAGTATTCGACCACCGTATCGACCTTCGCCTGCTTCCGCAAACCGGCGGTGTCAACCAGCGTCGCAGGGTGTTCCGCCCCGCGGAACCGCAGCATGAAATCCACATCAATCGCATCGCGGGTTGTGCCGGCAACATCGCTGACCATCACGCGCTCCTCTCCGAGCAGTGCGTTCACGAGCGACGACTTTCCGACGTTTGGACGCCCCACCACCGCAATGTTCAATTTACGTGCGGAACTTCCGTTGTCTTCCTCCTCCTGCTCGTCACACTCCCGGTCCGGCAGACGGCTGATTGCAGCCTCGACAAGCGCCTCCACACCGCTGCGGTGCAGACACGAAACGGGAAACACTTCCGGGAATCCAAGTTTCATGAATTCCACCGACTGCTCCACCAGCGACGGATTGTCGCACTTGTTCGCGGCGAAAAGCACCGGCTTGCCGGAGGCTCGCACGCGCCGCGCAACCTCTTCGTCGAGATTCACGATTCCGTCCTGCACGTTTGCCACAAGGATCAGCACATCCGCGTCCTCGATCGCAACGTCGACCTGCTGCGCAATGCGGCCGTCCCAGACGTCAACCCGGCGGCTCTCGCCGGAGAGCATCCCGAGTCCGCCCGTGTCGATCAATTGAAAGCGGCGACGGCCGCGCGCCAGCGGCGCCACGACCCGGTCGCGGGTCACGCCGGGCATCTCATGCACGATCGATACCCGCCGTCCGACGATTGCGTTGAACAGCGACGATTTCCCGACGTTCGGGCGTCCGACGATTGCGATGGTCGGCAGCGATGCCGGGCCATCCTTTTTTTCCACGCTCAGATTTCGAGCCATAACATCTTTCCGCATCAGCAGAAGGAGTTCGCCAGATCGCGCAGTTCGCGCGCCGCGTTCCCGGCTCCCGCTGCAAAGTTTTCGGTTTTATCGGCGTAGATGATGCCGCGCGAAGAGTTGATGATGATCCCGTGCCCGGTCGCATCACAGCCGAATCTCACGACTTTCTCAACGTCTCCTCCCTGGGCGCCGACGCCGGGCACGAGGAACACCATCTGCGGGCAAAGCTCGCGCACATGCCGGAGCTCCTCCGGATAGGTCGCACCGATCACGAGTGCGGCGTTGTTGTTGTAGTTCCATTTGTCGCGGGCGAGCAGCGCAACGTGCTCATAAACCATCTTCCCGTCACAGAGGAGGTTCTGCAGATCACCAGAATTCGGATTCGAAGTGCGGCAGAGGATGATGACACCCTTGTCCGCATAATCCAGAAACGGCTTGAGCGTGTCGAATCCCATGTACGGATTGACCGTCACCGCGTCGGCCTTGTAACGTTCGAACGCCTCTTTCGCATACATCGTTGCGGTCGAGCCGATGTCGCTGCGCTTCACGTCGAGAATCACCGGGATCTGCGGCGCGCGTTCATGAATGTAGTCGATCGTCAGTTTCAGATCCTCATCCGCGTTCTGCCCGGCATAATAGGCTGCCTGCGGCTTGTAGGCACAGACCCAGTCGACCGTCGCATCGATGATCGCACGATTGAATTCAAAGAGCGCATGCTCCTTTTCGCGAACACACTCCGGCAGTTTCGAGCGTTCCGGATCAAGGCCCACGCAGATCAGACTGCGGTTGACCTGCGAAGCGTGTTTGAGTTTTTCCATGAAAGTCATGATTTCATTTCCTTTTTTATGGTTTTCTGGTTCAAAACGATTGTCCGATCGTCGTCGCCGATCGCGTCCGTCTCCGCGTCGGGTTCGAGTCCGAAGCGGCCCGGCATGAGCGTTTTCATGTAGTCGGCCAGCGTGACGATGGTCGGTCCGTAACCGTCCTTGTAAATGTAATACTCGAGATCGCGGGCGAGCACGGATGTGTCGTCATACCGATCCGACGGATCGCCGGCGAGCATCTTATGCAGCATCGCAATGATCTCCTCCGGCAGATTTTCCGGCAGCAGCGACCAGTCGATCCGGTTTTCGCGCGCCTGGGCGAGCTGTTCGGTCGGCTGCAGCCCGACATTGCGCGCCATCCGTCCGGAAATCATGTAGAAGAGCACAATTCCGAGCGCATAGATGTCCGCGCGGAAATCGACCGGTTCGAGCCGTGCCTGTTCCGGCGCCATGAATGCGAGCTTGCCGGAGACACGCCCTTCAGCCGCCTTCTGCGACGCGACGCGCGCAATGCCGAAATCCGTGATTTTGGGGACGCCTTCGGTATTGATGAGAATGTTGTGCGGGCAGACGTCGCAGTGGACGATCCCAAGCGGCCTGCCGTCAGCCCCCCTGCGGCTGTGCGCATACGCGAGGCCGCGGGCAACCCGGGCGGCGATGAACACCGCCAGCTCCAGCGGCATTTGCCTGCGCAGTTTCACATGAAAATCCACAAGGTCGAAGAGCGCCATCCCGTCGACGTATTCGATCACAAAATAGTAAGCCCCCGCATACCGTTCGAGCTGATAGATCTGTACGATGTTCTCGTGAATCAGGTTTGCGACGAGTTTCGCCTCGCTGATAAAGCTCTCCACGTAGGATTCGTTGTCGGAGAGCTGCTTGCGAAGCATCTTGATCGCGACGGTTTTCTCGAAGCCGGCAACTCCGATCTTGCGCGCCTTGTACACGGTTCCCATGCCGCCTTCGGCGATCAGCCGGACGAGTTCATACCGCTCGCGTCCTTCGAGCACTCCCAACGCTTCTCTTCCCATCACAACTCCTTATTGATCAGACATTTCAGTCAGAATCCGCACCTTTTTCCCTACCCGGGCGCGGTTGCGTTCGAGTCCGGGTCCGCGCAATTTTCGCGCAGCCTCGGTGAAGTAGTTCACCCTGCTCAGAAACTCCGCTTCCAACCGCCAGAATTCGAGATCCGAGAAATGGCGTCCGCCCTGCTCAAGTTCCCGCCGGAACAGCAAGGCACGTTCCGGAAAATCCTCCGTTCCCAATCTTCCCAGATCCGCGTCGCGCATGAGTTCCTCAAGCAGATTCCGGGGGGAGCAGGAGAGTTTCGTCGCTCGAATCAGGGAGGCGACCAGCCCGGCCTCCCCCGGCTCACCGCCGCTCTCTCTCACGATATCGAGCGCCATCCCGGCTGCGACCTCCTCGTGGTCGGCGGCGTCGACCGCGTAACCGACATCGTGCAACCATCCGGCGACACGCAGCAGTTCAAGCTCTTCTGCCGAGACTCCGGATGCGCGGCCGAATTCGGTCACATCCTCCACGAACATCCGCGTATGTTCAAGATGATGGTAGCACCAGCGACGTGCATCAATCCGTTCGGTGATCCACGCGACCGCCCACTCTTTCACGCGTTTTTCGTCCATGTTTCCGCCTCCGTCCGCCATCTGTTCAATATACACCTCCGGACGGAATAACGCAAGCAGCGCGCACCGGATTTCACGCCCGTTCGAGCCGAAGCTCCCCGGCGCTTCCGCGCGGCAGGCTGATTTCCACCGTGCCCGGCACACGTTGCCGGACCGAAGACTCCGCACCGCAGAAACAGGCGCGCCACTTTCCCTCTCCCGTAACGGCGATCAGCGTGGATTCCCCCGTCCCGGATTCTCCGCCGACGGCGATGCGGCAGCGCCAGCTCCGCTCATCCGTCGAAAGATCCCGGATCACAGTGTCGAATCCGCCGGTCAACCGTCCCGGCACGAAATAAGCGCCGAACCAGCCGAGCACCGGGCACGACAACGCCGAAAAATGGTGCCAGCCGCCACCGCGCCCCGCCGCGATCGTAAACTGCTCGTAGCAGCCGCGGGACGCGACGACCTCACGCTCATAAACCGAAAGAGCCGTGTGGGCGATCCACCATGCAAAATCGGCCCGGTTGTCGTCCAGCGCCGCCTTCCAGAACAGCCACTGATACGGCATCCAGATCGAACCGTTCCAGTAGCCGTCCATCCGGAAGTAGGGGGCGGCCCGGTCGACGGTCGAGAGGCCGAACGGAGTCCGGCAGTGATCGGGGCTCTCAAGCCGTGCCCAGAGTTTCGCCTTCTGTTCCGGCGTGCAGATTCCTGCCAGCAGCGGAGCGGCGCCGTCCATCCCGAGATCGTAGTTGCAGCCGCTCTCGTGGCGCAGGATGCCGCATGGACGCTCCTCTTGATCATAACGGACATAGCTGAAGCTCCCGGACTCTTCATCCCAGGAATCGCGATGCAACAAGCCGGAAAGTTCCGCAATATCTTCCTCGTACATCGAAAGATCCGCTTCCGCACCGAGCGCCCTTGCCGTGTCGTGCAAAATCTTTGCGCAGCGGATCACGTGCGAACTGCCCACCGCCGGAGCGGCGTCACGGGCCCCGGTCGTGGCGACGAACCACTGCGGCGGATAGTCATCCCATCCGCCCGAGTTGTAGAAGTAGTCCCAGCTGCGTATGAGTGTGCCGCGCCCCTTTCCGCGCATGGTCGAAGAAGCCGCCCGTCCCGCCATGAAACGGTAGTAGTGTCGCAGCTTCGGATAGAAATAGGCCGCCAGCTCCCGGCTGCCGCCGCGATTCATGATCTCCGAAAACAAGTAAAACTGCACCGGAACCGGGGAGCCGTGATGAATGAAGGCGCACTCTTCGTCCCCGGGTTCGGTCAGATAGGCGTTCAGATTCTCAACCGCGGGTTTTTCTCCGAGTTCGAGCAGGCCAAGCCCGATGAACCCGGAGTCCCACGTGTAGAGGCTGTTCCACCGCCGTCCCGGCGTATGGTGGCGCACATTTCTCCCTTTGAACCAGGTGGGGAAGACCACATTCGTCAATGTCACAGCGGCGAGACGCTCCCGGCTGAAGGTGAACGCCTTCCCTTCCGCCGTGGCTCCGGGATGCCAGTATGTCCCGGCCGACGCCTCCGCGATCCGCCCGAACTCATTGCGTTTTTCTTCCGCCTCCGTCAGCAGAGCGGCGACTTCCGCGCGCGTGCCGGAACAGACCACCGCACAGACCGCCGTCTCCCCGCCCGGCTGCGCCGTGAGCGGCTGCATGACCGCATCCACCCACTCCTCCGCGCCGCCGCAATCACGGCACTCTCCGAAAAACGGCTGGTGCACCTCATCGCTGTACAGCAGAATATCCATCATCGAAGGGGCGCGGTAGCGGCGCACAAAATTCGAATCGAAATCCCAGTACACCCCGTAAACCGTGTCGACGGCATCGAATGCGAGGATCCGGCTGTTCCGGACCGGGCCGGGTTCGACGTGCGGCGTGATGCTCTCCGCCGCGTCCCGGAAACGGGTCGATTCCGCGCCCGGTCCGATCGCGATGCCGTCGATCCGGCACTCGGCTCCGCCCTGCGAGACCAGCAAAAGCCCCTCTTCGCCGACCGCGGGAAGTTCCACCTCCACCAGATGCCACTCCCCGGTACCGGGAATCCCGACGGTGACGCCGTTCACGAGAAGTTCAACGAACTCTCCTTCCGCGACCCGGCACCGGATTGCCGCCGTCACCGGTTTTTTCATCGGCACGGGCATTCGGAAGCGCAGCCGGTCACCGGCTTCCACGCCCCATCCCTGTCCGACACATCCTCCCCGGACCGTTCCGGAACACCGCTCCTCTCCGCGTCGCAGAGCGTCATAGACGAGGTTGTCCTGCGGGCGCGGAGTCGCCCATTCAAGCCCTGCGTGATCGAGTGCATCAAGCCAGATGCATCCCTCCGGAAGAACCGGCTCCACCCGCTTTTCCGGCGGAGCCGTCAGGTTCGAGAGAAAATGAACGCCGAACGCGACCGGCTCTTCCGTGTGATTCACGCAGCGGCACTCCGCCAGACGCATGTTGTCATGCAGTTTTGCAAAACGGATGTCGGCGTAGATCCGATCCATCGGTTCAAGCTGCTGCCGATAGCTGTAGTTCTCCAGATCCGCCGCCACACTCCACGGCAGATAGCCGGACGGGCGCAGAGCATCGGGAATTCCGAGCTGCCGCCGATAGAGCGCCGGTACGACCGTAAAGTCGAACCGCATTCCCCTCTCCCGGTCCGCGATGTGTGAAATCCCGAAAAACTTTTTCGAGTATGGCCCCCACTCCGGCAGCGTGAGATCGTGACAACCATCGAGCCGGTGAAAATCCTGCATCATTTCAATTCCGCTTCAAACATCCGCTTTAAATTTTCCGGAGCGGGATTTCTCTCCCATTCCGCCCGGGCTTCGGCAAACGCCTCATTCCCGGAAAGTTCCGTCTCCTTCCCGGCAAGCTCGATCCGCGCAAGGCACTCTTCCTGCGTGATCCGGATACGAGTCGTATCATCCAGGGCTCCCGGCGTCTGCGCGAGCGTCCTGAGTTTGCCGAGATAATAGATCTTCACAACTGCGCGCGCCGCTCCGTTTCCTCCCGGCGCATCAAGCGCAAAAAACTCAAGCCGTGCAAGATCGCACGCCAGCTGCGCCAGGAGAAGTTCCGCCATCGAACCGGTTCCCGCTTTGAATTTCACCTCGGAGTCGTGCAGCACACCCGTCATCGTGTCGCGGTAGGCTTCAACTGCTGCACGCACTTCCGACGTCGCCTCCGCCGCCGAACCCGCCAGTGATTCCCCTTTCGGTCGAAGCAGTGGAGAAATCAGAACCACGACGATCAGCGACACAACGATCGTGATTCCAATATGTTTCATCGAATATCCCTGACTCATCGATCGTTACCTCGTTATTCCAGCCGGAACGAACAGTGCGCTTCCGCGAGCGAAATCGATATGCGAAAGCCGCAGATAGATGAAATCTCCCGGCTTGTAGCTCTTGTGCCCGCGTTCCTCGCGGAATCCGAAATCGCTGCGCCGGTACTCGCCCGGCAGCCGTTCGCGCTCGACGAATCCGTACATCCCGAGCTCCCGGATATCGACCTGAAGCCCGCCGGAAACAACCTTGACGATAACTCCTTCGTAGAAGTTTTCGCCGCCGGCTTCGAGCTTTTCCTCCAGGTAACGCAGTTTAAGCCGGTCGTTCGCGGCGAAGTAGGCGGCATCGTTGTTCTCCTCCTTCATCGAGCAGTCGGCGGCGACACGGGCCATGGTCGCGACGGTCCGCGTGCGCGACTTCGTGTCGAGATTCCAGAGCTGCTGATGGACGATAAGATCCGGATAACGCCGGATCGGACTTGTAAAGTGGACATACCTCCCCTTGCCGAGTCCGAAGTGCAGAGCCGGTTTCTCCAGGTAATATGCGCGCGGCATCGAACGCAGCAGCAAACTCAGAATCACCGGACGGCGCGGATCATCCGGAAGGCTCGCAAGAAACGCGTTGCACGCCTTCCGCTCGGTCAGATCCCCCGGCGTCAGGCCGAACGACTCCTGCATGATCGCCGTAAACTCCTCGATTTTCTCCGGATCCGGTGCGGGATGAACCCGGTAAAGGCCTGCCACACTCTTCTGTCCGAGCTCGATTCCGACCGCCGAATTCGCGGCGAGCATGCACTCCTCGACGAGCTGCTCCGATTCGCGCGGCGTCTTGGAAACCAGTCCGAGAATTTTGTTGTCGCTCTCACTGCACAACACCCGGATCTCAGGCAAATCCATCTCGATAAACTGCTCGGTCTCCCGGCGATACTGCCGCATCTTCCGGGTCATCTCAAGCAGCAGTTTCAGAGAATCCCGAAGCTCCGCCGACCAGTCGTCCGGCGCCTTTCCCTTGTCGAGAAACTCCTGCACCTCCTCGTAATTCAACCGGTGATCGACCCGGACAAGCGTGTGGCAACGACGGAACGACACCACCCTCCCCGTCGCCTTCTCCACCGTCAGAAACACCGTGTGCGCACGTGAATCCGCACCGGCGCGCAGACTGATCTTCGCGGTCAGCGCCTTCGGCAGCATCGGCAGCGTCCGCCCCGGCAGATAACAGCTGAACGAACGTTTTTCCGCCTGTTTGTCGAATTTCGACTTCGGTGTGATGTAGGCGGCCACGTCGGAGATGTGCACGCCGATCACCACCTCGGAGTCGTCCTTCCCCGGAGCAATCGAGAGCGCGTCGTCGAAATCCTTCGCGTCGAACGGGTCGATCGTGAGCGTCAGAGCCTTCGTGTGGTCTTCTCGCTCGATTTCGCGCGGTTCGATCTTTTCCGCCTCGAGGTTGTCGGAGTCGGAGTAGGGAGATGCCAGACCGTATTCCGCCATCACCGCATCGAGATCGGCGGCGATGACGCCTGCGCGCCCGAGCACCTTGCGGATCGTTCCGCGCCAGACGCCGTCCTCGTGTCCGAGCAGTTTCACCCGTACCCAGTCGCCCCGCTTCGCGCCGTTGCGCGCTCCGGAGATCTCGATCTCTTCGGGCATGCGTTTGTTGAGCGGGCGGACGCGATGACCCGCGAGCAGTTCTCCTACGAGCTCTTCCCGTTCGCGGTTCAACACTTCGATCACTTTTCCCGCCGGGCCCTTCTCCCCTTCGCCCGGGCGCTCTGGACGCGGCGGCAGAATCGCCACCTTCACCTCATCCCCGTCCATCGCGTCCCCGACGAACTGTGCCGGGATGAACACATCATCCGGTTTTTCGCCGTGCTCGTCTTCCGGGAGAGAAACAAATCCATATCCGGAGTGCGTAATCGTGATTTTCCCGATCACCGTCTCCTGCCGCCGTGCGCGACGGAGCTTCAGCCGTTCCGCGATGCGACGCAACCGTTTTTTTCTTTCCTTCTTCATCGTGCAATCCTCCTTTCCGGTTCAGCGGAGTCTTCATTCAACATAACACGCAATTGCACAAAGTTCAAAATAAATTTGCAAAAATCCCCGGGGAGACGCATATTAATAACGAGAAGAAAACATGGAATCCTGCAACCGGATTCCTGAAGGAGGTTCATCCATGAGTACAAATCCGAAAGTCACCGTCGCCACCTTCCGGAAACGCAAGGCCGCCGGAGAAAAAATTTCCATGTTGACCGTCTATGACGCGCCGACCGCCTCGATCTGCCACGCGGCCGGGGTTGATTCGCTGCTCGTCGGCGACTCCCTCGCCATGACCGTGCTCGGCTACAAGAACACGCTCCCGCTCACGATGGAGGAGGCGCTTCATCACACCAGAGCCGTCCGGCGCGGAGCTCCCGACGCGTTCGTCGTCTTCGATATGCCGTTCATGAGTTACCAGGCCGATGACGCCGAAGCGCTGCGCAATGCCGGTCGTGCCATGAAGGAGGCGGGAGCCGACGCGGTCAAACTCGAAGGCGGCGCCGAAGTCGCCCCGCTCATCGCGAAACTCGTCCGCAGCGGAATCCCCGTGCTCGCCCACCTCGGTCTCCTTCCGCAGCACATCATGACCGCGGGCGGATACCGTCAGACCGGCAAGACCCCAGAAGACGCCGCCAGGCTGCTCGACGACGCCCGCAAAGTCGAAGAGGCCGGAGCATTCGCAACCGTTCTGGAGTGCATGCCGGCCGACGTCGGCAGAATGATCACCGAAAACATCGGAATTCCCACCATCGGCATCGGGTCCGGCCCCGACTGCGACGGCCAGGTGCAGGTTCTGAACGACCTGCTCGGGCTCTTCGAGGAGTTCACCCCGAAACATGCCCGCCGCTACGCAGAACTCGGCCGCATCTTCCGGGAAGCCGTCACCCGCTATGCCGACGACGTGAAAACCGGTGCGTTCAAGTAATCCGTGTCCCCCGTCCGCCCCCGCCGGAAACAGGGGCGGAGAGGACCGCAAAACGAAAAGGACTCTTCCCGCCTGCTTTTTCACGGGAAGAGTCTTGTGCTTCTTACTCCGGCTGAAAGCGCAGGAAACGCACTTCCAGCGGCTTGAGTTCAAATGAAAAATCCGCAGGACGGGCAGCGATCAGATCCGTCAGCGTGCCTTTTGCTCCGGTAAGTTCTATGCGCCTGGCCGCGGTTTCGTAATTCGCGATATTGACGAGGAAGGAGTTGCCGTCCGGAACGATCCGGCAGATGACGCCGGTGTTTTCTCCGGGAGAAACCTCCATCCGCAGCGGCAGAGTCTCCACCAGATCCGCAAGTGCGCCCGCCCTTCGCGCAAGTTCCGGCAGAGAAAGATCTCCCGGTAACTTCTCATCGGTCCGAAGCGGCTGATCCGAAGTTTTCCCGTGAGGCGTCAAGGTGGGCTCACGACCGACCGTTACGACTTTCCCTCCCTGTTTCCGGAACGCGTCGAGCTGTTCGATCACCCTCCCCGGCAAATGGGTGCACTCCGGCAGAAAGAGCAGTTTTATCGAACCGAAATCACCGTTCATCAGTTGATTCTCCGTACGGAATCCGATCTTGTGGCCGGTCATGGCCAGCGCCGGATAAAGCTGTTTGAGTCCGGCCACATAACCGGAAGGATTCTGGATATAGCTCGTCGGCGCGTAAAGGATTCCGATCCGGGGCAGCGCCGTGGCGAAGGCCGAGATCTCCGGCGCGAGCCGATTCCCGTCCAGAACCGCCATCGACTGTGCGAGAATCGATGCCGGACGCTGGTAGACGTTCCCCGGCAGGTCGGGACGCTTTCGCGCGGCTTCGGGCGGCACCGCCCGCCACACCCAGGTCACCGCGCCCGTCACGCCCTGCAGAAACTGCTCGAAGGTTGCAGCGTAGATGTGCTCGTACGGGATGTTCTGCCAGTCTCCGTCCTTGATGACGTGATTCTCGCTGTTGAGCACCGGCATGTTCCGGATGGAACGCTGCAGATCGTGATACATCGCCATCGTGTACCAGTCGGAAATCCAGCGACCGGTCCGGTGGTACATGTAGTTGTCGTTGCCGTTGTAATCGCTGAATGCGGCGAAGAGCTCCGGATCGACCGCCTCGTTGTTGTAGGCTGGCTCCAACGTTTTGAACACCATGATCTTGGCTGAAAGTTTCGCTTCGGGCCAATGCGAGCGAACCACTTCGGCCATCCAGGCGTGCCACTCCGCAAGCGCGGCGCGTTTCCAGCGGTGGAATTCGTAGTTGACGGCAGGATTCCCGAGACCGGCATCCGCGAGCGCCTCAAAACTCGGAAAGTTTGTGCCGGCCGTCCGGTTGAACTGTTCGAGCGAACCGTACTCCTTCTCGATATGGGCAAAAAAGAGTTTGCGCGTAAACGGCTTGTCCAGTCTCGTCCCCGTGTAAACCGGTTCGTTCGAAAGACACAGGCTGTGCAGCGCCGCACGATACGGACTTTGTTTCAGCAGCGGAATAATGATGTCCAGATAGCGCCGGATCATCTTTCTCGATTCCGGATGATTGATCTCGTACTTGAAGAAGCCGGAATCGCTTTTCAGTTCCGGATTCGCCTCCAGCCACCAGGCGGGATGGTAGTGCGGACTCAGCAGCAGACAGACGCGCACATTGTTTTCCAGCGCCCGTTTCAACCCGGGTTCGATGCGTTCCCGGAAGTCGTCGAGCGACACTTCATCGAACGACTCCGGAAAAAACGAACGCGGCCCGATCTCCTGCTGAATCATGCTGTTCCCCAGCCCGGCCAGCAGCGGCATATCTTCGACCACCGGCTCGAAATGCCCGTATCCGACGAAGAAATATGGTCTTACGGAAATCTCTCCCTTCTCGTCCGCAACCGGAACGTCCGCAACATCGAATATGGCCCCCTCCTCCCGGTTCCGCCGGTAAAGCCAGGTTGCAGGCAACCGTTCACGATTTGCGAAGTTCGTCTCCAGCAACTCCAGTGCCGCCTGAAGCTCAGGCACGACCCACTCGCCAATGCGGGTGTAGTAGGCGAGATCCTCCGGGTTTTCCGCAGTTTCGAGGTTGCGTCGGTGTTCCTCAAGCTTGTTCCGGATGAGCAGTCGCGGAACGGTCAGATAGCGGGAGGGGGCGGCAACGGTTCCAATCCGCTCTTCCAGCGGAACAAACCGCTCTTCCAGCGCCCGCAGCGCGTCGAGCTGCCGCCTGCGCAGATCGGCCTTCTCCAGCCGGAGTTCGGCGGCCGCACGCTCCGGGGCTTCGAATTTCAGGATAAATTCCCCCTCCGGAATTTTTGCGAGATCGAAATCGTAACCGACAGCCAGAAGCGCTCCCGGTTCCACAGCCGGAACCATCTCAAGCTCAAGCGGATGAACATTCCCGGAGGAATCGGTCAGCGAGACCGCCAGCCGCCACGGCGCAGGTTCCGCGAATCCGGCCGCATACACGATCCCTTCCACTCTGCGGATCACCGACCGGCGATCCGAAACCGCGAACAGTTGCGCCTTCCCGTTCAGCGGCAATACCCGCAGATTCTCCTGCGCCCCCTTCTGGCGGTGAATTCCGTTGCCGAGGAATGCGACTTCGCGGCGATTACCGTCGCCGGTGACGTTGTTGACCACGGCGTTGACGGTAAAACCGCCGTCAAGATCGATCCCTTTCAGCAGCGACGGCGAAAGCACCCCGGAAATGCGGTAACCGTCCGCAGTGCGCGCGCCCGAGACCGTCATCCCGCCGCGGCCGGATACCGCATTCCCGGCGGCGTCGCAGACCGCCACTGTGCCGTCCTCGCCGGGCGCACGGAACACGAACTCCATGTCATCCTCGATCCGATCGCGAAACAGCCCCGGCGAAAAGCGAAGCTGCAGACTGTCACCGTTCCAGAACTTCTCGTTGTCCGGGGTGCGGATGTCTCGGTCGGTCACCTCCGCCCGGAACGCCAGACCGCCGGAAGCACGCCCGAACCAAAGACGCGCATGAAACGTCTCTTTTTCGGGAAACTCCCCCTGATAATGCCCCCGGTCGGCGGGCAGATCGAGCGCAGTGCCCATGCCTTCCGGCGGCAACGGATACACCTTTCCCGCCTGAAAATCTTCCGGCGCGACGGTTTCTCCTCCCGCCGGAACGATCCGGATGTCATCGAGGTAAGCCACATCGGCCACCGACTCGGAGAGGATGTGCAGTATCAAGGTTCCATCCCCTTCGAAATCCTCCGGCTGCGGCGTGAATTCAAACGAGAACTTCTTCCAGCTGTTCGGCAACGCACCGAGCGGCAGTCGCGGCCGCCACCGTTTGCCGATCATAAACGCGATGCCGTTGGCGTTCTCGCCGCGTGCCTGAAGCGTCAAACGATACTTCACCCCGGGCGTAACCCGGATCTTGCGGGACAGCAACCCATAGACATTCGGCTGACGCGGAGAACTGTTCGTGATGAGCAGCGACTTCGATCCGTCCACGGCCTCCCGTTCCGACACGGCCATCTTCACCGCGGCGTTCCCCCGGACGTAGAACTGCCATCCCGGAGGCGGAGCATCGGTCGGAGCCGCCTCGAACGAACCGTCGGGAACGATCCCCCGTTCGACCGGAACCGGGGCAAGAGACATATCCGTCAGAATCGCCTCATTGGCAATGTTTTCCGAAAGCAGGGAAACCGGATATTTTCCATCGCGCCCGAACTCTCCCGCGGGGGGAGTGAATTCGAAGGAGAACTCCTTCCAGCCCTCTTCCATTCCGAGCAGCTGGAATCGCGGACGCCATTTCGGCCCGAAGGCGAAAACGATCCCGCCCGCCTTCTTCCCCCTGGCACGCAGGGTCAGCCGGTAGCGGACATCCGCCTTGAGCGGACAACTCCAGGTGATCACCCCGTAAGTATTTGGTTTGCGCGCAGTCCGATTGGAGATCCTCAATCCGGAGCGCCCCTCGATCAGCTGCGCCTCCATGACGACATCCGCTCCGCCATTCGCCCGAAACCGCCCCTCGGCCGGATTCAAAACTATGTTATCCGCCGCCGAAGCGGCCAGCCCGCACACGGCAGACAACAACAACCCGATTCCCTTACTTCGAATCATGACTCCTCCTGATTGAATTTGCCTTGCTACTGGGCGACCGACCAGAAATAACGTCGGCCGTCATTTACGAAATCGCGTGCAACCGCCGCTACGCTCCCGTCCCGTTTCGTCACGTTGGCCCGGGTGAATCCGCTGTGCCGGAAATGGAGCGCCCGATCGGCGTTCCCGCCCTGCTGACCGCCAGTGTGATGATTGAGCCAGGCGCTCTGCAGCTCGGTGGTCGTTCCGTTTCCGCAGCGGGTGGAATCCCCGGCGAGAATATCCCACTGGGTCAATCTCGTCAGTTTGCGGCTGTAGGCTCCGTCGTTACCCATCAGTTTGCCGTCTCCAAGCTCCGGAAAACCGCACGGAACCCCGTAGGTGTTGTCCGGGTTGCCGTTGTAATTGAACGGCGTCCAGCCCGGGCAGAGAATGATGTCCGCCTTCCCATTCGCCGGAAGCCGGCGGTAGTTGAGTTCCTGCAGATACCGCGCCCAGCGACGATTACCGTCCGTGATGATCGAGGCAGGCAGCAGCCAGTCGTTGTAATCCCCGGCGTAAAAGATGAAAATCGTTCCGAGCTGTTTCAGATTGTTCATGCAGGTGGTCTCCTTCGCCCGGGTTCTCGCCTGATTCAGCGCCGGCAGCAGCATCGACGCCAGAATCGCGATGATCGCAATCACCACGAATATCACTTGTTAAATATACATTATGGGAATATATTATTCAATCAATAAAAGAGGAGAAAAGTAATGAAAGCTCTGATTTACGCACGGCAAAGCAGCGGGAAAGATGATTTCTCTGAATCTGTCGAAGCTCAGATCGCCAATTGCAAGAAGTTGGCAGCCCAAGAGAAGCTTGAAGTTATCGGAGTCTACAAAGATCTGAATACCAGTGGAGAAATTTATCCGGTAGGAGCAGAAGAAATTGCCCGATTGGATTCTGCTTATGTAAAGTGGTCTTGCAGCCAAAGTACCAAAAAAGATTTTCGGATAGGACTTTGTCATGCTTTGCAGAAACTTTCAGAAGTTGATTTTATTCTGGTTAATGAATTGACCCGACTGTATCGCCCAATCAATGGAAGTTTTTTGGAGGGATATATCAATCAGCTTCTCAAGGAAAATGAGGTTAAAGTCTTACAGGTTCAAGGCGGAACCATTGATTTGAGCAAGTTTGATCAACAACTGATCACATTGATCAAAAATCAGATTCTTTATGAAGATTTGCAAAAAAAACGTCAGAATAGCATCAACGCTTTTCGTATTAAGCGAGATAGCGGTATGCTTTGTGGAGACGCTAAAATGCATGGGATTCGTTATCTGGGGAACGGGAAACTTGAGGTGATTCCAGAATGGATTGAAATCATCAAATTTATCTATGATAACATTTGTGCCTACCGCTCTTATCGGGCCATTATCCGTGATTGCAATGAACGCTGGGGCAAAAAAATTTTCTTCTACCAAAGTTCTATCTATGCTATTGCCAAGCAGCCGATTTATTGCGGTTATCAGTACAACAGTCAAGGTGAATTGATTAAAAATGTTCAAATCACAGGCCAGGAGTTTATTTCATTCGAACAGTGGCAGGAAGTTCAGAAAATTATCTCACATAAACGAGCTGTTCATCATGTTCGTGCTAAAAAACACTGGTTGCCGCTTTCCGGCAAACTTTATTGTGGCGAATGCGGGGGAAAATTGATTTGCTTGCTGGAGCATGGAAAAATCTACTATGCTTGTAACAAGAGGACGCTTGATCGCAACCATGCAAATTGCCGCAACAGTCGAATCCGCTTTGAAACTGGAGTTCGTGGAGAACCGGCACTTTATGACGCGGTATATCCGTTGCTGTCTATTGCCTTGATTGAGCGTCACAAAAAAGCTGTAGAAATCTTGAATGATAAAAACGAATTAACAAAATATGATGTTGAGCTGAAAAACCTTTCCGCCAAAGAAGAACAGCTGCACGAAATGTTTCTGGATGGCCTTGCAACTGCGGAGCAGCTCCGCAAATTATTGACTCGCAATAAAGCAAGGCGAAATGAATTACTGAAAAAAATAACCTTATTAAAGAATAGCAACATGAATGATGAAGTTTTACAGGATCTGGAAAATAATATCTTGGGGAGATTATTTGACGACTTAGCGGCAAAGAATTTGCCACAGTCCATATATGAAAGTTTATTGAACGATGCTCAGATTACTGCAACCTGTTATGCTAATCATGTAGAGTTTCATACACTTTATGGTTCTTTCAGCTTGCCACGTATCCGTTCTGCTAACCGACTTTGGATGCCCAAATGGGAACTCGCTTTAGTAAATTCGGCAAATATAAAAAAAAACATTGTAAATAAAAATACACGTTTCCTTGTCACATATCTGACGGGAACCCAAGGAATTTTGGCCGACTTTGGGATTCTTCGTGTTATCAGTAAGTAAAACCGTCTTCTCCTTCTCCCTACTATTATGATAAATTTCCTCAAAATATCTAAGATATTAAATATCTCCTTATTAGTTGTGTGAAAATTGATTTGACTTTTAGCAAAAGAGGTGATAAATTTGAAGACTTTATGCTATAAACTGAAACGAAAATAGAAGT
>NZ_CALXSK010000013.1 GCF_944391105.1 uncultured Victivallis sp. | reverse complement strand
CATACGTGTAAGTTAATCGCCATAAATTACACGCCGCAAGCAGAAACCGCGAACGTCAGCTATTTATCATACCATCTTCTTTATCCAGATCCGCGAGGTGCACTGCGATGCGGACGGCAGAATCCGGGCTCCACAATCTGCCCGTGAAACCGGAGCAAGGCGAACCGAAGGGATGACCGTGTTTGCCCGGAAAGCGCTTGAACATTCCGGAGCGGCATGACGATGGAAACCGCTCCTTGCAAATTTTTCCGAGGAAGACCGATTCTTTCCTGTCATTTCCCGGCACAGGCGCTTGCAATCGGAGCACCAGGGGGTATAATAATTCCCGGTACTGGCTTCGACGCCCGGTTCAACCGGATATGGATGAATCGAAAATCGTTTTTTTCATCGCGGTCGACTAAGAAACCGCGTGAAAAAACGTCTTATTCGATAAAAAAGCCGGCGGGAGCATACATGAATCGGGATGACGCATGGAAAAAATTGTTTGCGGAGTTGATCCGGGAAAAACTCGGACTGTTCCGCTCCATCTCATTCCATATCGTCAACTCCTCCGCCGATGCGGACGATGCCGTTCAGCGCGCGTTGCTCAAGGCGTGGGAGCGGCGCACCCAGTTCCGGAATCAACCCGGAGCGCTCGCGGGATGGGTGTCCCGGATCGTGGTCTCGGAGAGTTACGATACCCTGCGCAGACGGGCGCGAGAATCCCGCATGACAGAGGCGTTGTCCCGCCTGCCGGACAAAGAGAACCCGGACGATTCCCGGAGCAGAATGCTCGATGAACTCGACCGGGCAATCGAAGAACTGCCGGAACTGTACCGGGAAACCATCCATGTGGCAGTGTTGAGCGGGCTCCCCGGAACGGAGGCGGCACGGCTGCTCGAATGCAGCCCCAATACATTGTATCAGCGGATTCACAAGGCAAAATCCCTGCTCCTGCAAACGATGAGGAGATGGCAAAATGAATGAAAAACAACTCGATTCCCTGCTGGAAGAGAAGAGCTCCATGCAGACGCGTTTTTCGCAGAGTGAAGCCGAATTCGCCGAAGCGTTTTTCCGGCGGATTGATGATGAGCGGCGGAAAAAACGGCACGCCATCCTGCTGCGCTGCGCGGCCGGATTTCTGCTGCTTCTGACTGCGGCCGCGGTCATCCTGCCGCAAATGTCGGAGGAGAGGAGCGTCTCGTTCAATCCCTACACCAAACTTTCGGAAACGGTGCGGCTTTTCGGGGAGGATGCGGCGGTGCTCTTCGTGAATGAAGAGCTTTACACCGGAGAGCGCTCGGAGTCTCCTCCGGAGAATCTGGTCATTCTCACGCTCCTGGACGAAGCCGGGAAGAGGATCCGGCTTTCGCTCGCCTGCTCCGACCAGGACACCATCTATCTGGATACGCCCGGAATTTCCGGGGAGATCGTCACTTCGCGCTGCGACGGAGAGACACTGGTTCTGGATCTCGATCTGAAGTGGAACGGCAGACGACTCCGGATCGACCTGCCCGCAACCCGGCGCAGCGGCAATCACTACGACGGCGGGGAACTGGGATAACCGCCGCAACAATGTTGCAGGGGTCCTTCGAGAAAGCATGATGAAACATTCCGCCACACTGCTCTTTCTGGTCGGCGCATTTGCGCTGTGGGCCGCACCGCTGAAGGTCGCCCTGACCGGCGACCCCGAAGCGGTCGCTCTGCTGACGGCGGAACTCTCCGACGCGCCGGAAATCCAGCTGCTCGAACGCACGGAAATCGAAAAGGTTCTGCAGGAACACCGGCTGCACACCGCGGCGCTTTCGCCACAGGAGTTGCTTCGCTGTTTTCCGCACGCGGATTACTTCGCCGTCGTGTCGGGAAAACGGCTGATTGTGTTCAACGGGAAAAACGGATTTCTGATCCGGAGCGGAGACTCGGAACATCCGGCGGACGATCTCCGGCGCGCGATTGCCGAAAGCCGCCGGGAGATCCCCCGCTATCTGGCCATCGTCTCCGTGCGAAAGGTGGGAATTCCGCGAAAACGGGAACCGCAACTCGAGGCTTTCGTCTCGCAGCTTGAAGAGCGGCTGCTCCGGATTCCCGGAGTCCAGCTTCTGGAACGTTCCCGGCTCGGACTCGTGACCGCCGAACGGGAACTGACCCGGCAGACATTCGCGCTCACGCCATCCGCGCTGCTGCTGAGTGTTGAATTCGAGGCGAAGGACGATGGCGTCAACGCGAAACTTCTCGTCCGCGATCTCGACGGGCAACTCGCTGGACGCTGTGAGAAAACCGTGGCATTTACCGACCCGGAAGGATTCTGCGAAGCGGTGTGCGGCGAGCTGCAAACCGTATTTCAGCAGGAGCGCGAACAGCGGCGCAGCCGGCGGACGGAAGCCGCCCGGTTCTTCGAGGAGTTCTCCGCTCTGGAAAAAAGCGATGCGAAATTCACGCCGGAGTGCCGGGAAAAACTCGAAGCCGCGCTGGCGCTGGCTCCGGACAATCCCCGCTATCGATACGCCGAAATCTGCTACCGGGCGGACGATCTCTGCAGGAACGTCCCCTGGCCGGAACTTGCCGAAGAGTGGCCCGCGCAATGGGAACGGTGCCGGAAGTTCCGGCAGGAGTTCCCCGGAGAGACCGACTCCGGCGGCGTCATGTACACAAGTTACGTTCTGCCGGGCCTGAACCGGCGGCGCTGCCGCCCGGGAAGCGCCGAATACCGACTGGCGGAAGGAATTCTGCGCGAAATGCGCCAACTGGCGGGGGAGGAAGCGCGGCTCCGGCATCCGTGCCCGGCCCCGGAAACCATCTCCACGCCCGAAGAACTGAACAACTTCAGCCGCGTCTGCCTCAGCAGCTGCCGCCTCGAATCCTACCTCTCTCTCGAACAGTGCCTGAAGGAGCAGCTGAGTCTGGAACTGCAATTTTTCCGGATCGCGGAGAAACTGCACGCCGCTCATCCGGAATGGAACAAGCCGATCGCATCGATCATCTCGCGCAACGGACACGGGCTGGCACTCGATTTTCTGAGCGCCGGAGAATTTTGCGATTCGCCGGAAATCAGACGCCGGATCATCCGCAGCCATCTGACTTCACCCCTTATGACGGAATATCTGGAGTTCACCCGGCGAAGTTCCATTCCGTTTCTTCAACGGCAGTTTCTGCTGCTGCGCTACATGCGGAAAGTGTGCGCCGTTCCGCAGGAGGAGAAGGAGGAGCGCTATGCCGAAGTGTTCCGGGAGTTTTTCGCGGAGGCGAAGCATCACTTTCCCCGGATGCTCGAACCACCGTCCGGCCCGACCCATCACGGCAGCGGCGGAGCGGCAAGAATCTTTGAAAATTTCGTTTTCCAGACCACCGGCGCGCTTGCGCTCTACCGCCGGGAACTTGCCGCCTACCGGCGGGAACACTATGCCGTCGGCGACTGGACGACGCTGGAAATGATGATCCTTCAGGGGGAGAAGCCCGAAGCGTTCATTTCACAGGTCAAAACCCTGCGGAAATACAATTATGACCGGCTCACGAAAAACAAAACCGCCAATCTTTACGCGTCGCTCCTCTCGCGCCTCTTCGACCGGGAGGGCAATTTCCGCAGCCGGGCGGCGGAACAACTCTTCTTCGACGCGAATTGCGCCTTTCGCATCGAGACCGGTCGGTATCGGGATCTGTTCCGCTCCGGCCCCGCGTCCGGAACGATCGAAACCCTGCTCGGCTCGGCGCGGACGGACGACGAAACCTGGCTGCTGTTCCGCCGCAGCGGTGACGCCCGGATTCTGCTCGGAGCGATGCGCGACGACGGAACCGTCATTCCCTGCGTGGAAACCCCGTTGAAAAACGAAGAATTCGACGGCAACGACGATGTGATCGCCCGCCGTCCGGCCCCGTTCACCGTCAGTAAAACGCTCGCCGTGATCGGCGACAAACGGGGAAATCTGCACTGTTACGACCGGACAACGCAACAATGGACACAAATTCCGGAGTTTCTGCCGGTTCCCCCGGTCTCGCTCGCGGCAGCTTCCGGCCGGATCTGGGGACTCGGCGGCGGCAATCTCCACAAAGGGGAGTTCTGCACGCTGGTCTCCTGCGCACCGGACGGTTCCGACCGGAAAATCCACTTCAGCACCGCCCGCGTCGAACCGCAGAACGAACTCGACCATCTGAAGATCCGCGAGGTGAACTCCCTCCTGGAGCACGAAAACATGCTGCTCTTCTCCGTCACCACCCCGGGAAACACCATGGTCTATGCCGTTTCCCCCGTCTCCGGGGATTTCACCCGCCTCGTCCGCTTCCCCTTCTCCGGCGCCGGAATCGACATGCTGTGGCGGCAGCGGGATGAAGTCTACTGCTTCACGATGGCACACGGAGAGCGGATCTACCGGATCGATCCGGAGCAAAAACGTGCGCAGTGGCTGTTCAACCAGAGCGGCAAACGATACCGGTTCGACGATCCGGCGGCCCGGCCGGTCGTGCTCAAGGGGGGATTCTGGCAGATGAACCGTCCCTGGTGTTTCCGCGGGAAACTCCTCTTCAGCGCGAACTACACGCCGGGAGTGATCGATCTCGCCTCCCCGGAGCGGTCGCCGCTGCTGTGGCTGCCGGTCTGCTCCGCTCTGTTTGAACGGCCGGACGGGGTGCTGTTTCTCGGATATCAACGCTATTTCATCGTCAAGGAGAAGATATGAGGAAGCTGACGCTGTCGATCTGCTGGTGTGTGCTGACGTTGGCGCTGTGCGGAACGGAAGTCGTAAACCTGTGGTCGGGGCGGCCCGTCACACTGCCCGGAAACGGCCGATGGACGATCACCACCGGACACGGCCGGATTCTCGCCTCTGGACACGGAGAGATCCGGCTGGAACTTCCGGCGCTGGAACCCGGAACCGCACTCGACGCTGAACTGACGCTGAACGGAGAGAAACAGAAACTGCGTTTCCACTCTCCGCAACCGCTGTCCGGATGGAGCATCGCCGGCGACAACAGCCTGCCTCCTCAGCAGCTGCGGCTGCTCATGCAGCTCGGAGCCGGATTGCTCGCGGAGCTGCCGGATCTGCGGCCGGACGGGATCGCCGTCACTGGCGGACTTCCCCCCGCCACGGACAGGACGGATTTCCCTGCCGGAAAACTGACGCTCTGTTTCCCGGACAAACGGGATTTTCCGCTCGCAATCGGCGGCGGCTGGGAGCGGATTTCCGGAGGATGCGCTAAGAACTCCGGCGTTCTAAGCGTCTATTATGGCAGAAAGGAACAGCAGCTCGATTTGAATGGCGAACTGACATGGATCCGGCTGGAGAAGGAGGGCATGCGGATCGTCATATTCACGCCGGGAATGGATTTGAATGAGATCGACAATGTGCTTCTTGTCAGGCAATTTATGGAGGAAACAAAATGAAAAAGTTCTTACTGATCCTGCTGACGGCGTTATCCGTTTCCTGCGTGTGGGCCGAAAGCGTGCAGATTCCGACCGTCGCAGTGCTGCCGTTTGAGGCGCGCACCCGGTCGGGCGAACAGAATGCCGACGGCAAATCCATCGCGGAACTGATCGGGATCTCCCTGCTGGAAACCGGTTCCGTGGAGCTGGTTGAACGCGCCGAACTTGACAAAGCGCTGGACGAGTTGCAGCTTTCCGCCGTCGGACTGACGGAGAAGGAGAGTCAGCTCAAACTCGGCAAATTCGTCGGAGCGAGAATCCTCATCACCGGTTCGATGTTTCAGTCCGGCGACAAACATTATCTTGTCGCCAAGATCATCGGCACGGAAACCAGCCGGGTGATGGGATGCAGCGTCTCCGGCACGGGGGATTTCGCCGGAATGACCGGGGAACTCGCCCCGAAAATCGCAGCGATTCTGGAAAAACAGTCGGAAAAACTGCTCCCGCGTCCGGAAAGCGTCGACTCCGCCGCGACACAGCTCAAAAGCACCGTTTCGGGGAAACAGCGCAAGGTGTTCGTCCGCGTGAAGGAAGAGATCAACGTCTCCGTACCCGATCCCGCAGCGGAAACCGCGCTGAAGGCACTGCTGCTCGAACTCGGATTTGATGTGGTGAACGCGGAAGCCGGAGCCGATTTCACCGTGACCGGCGAAGCGGTCGCCTCGCAGGCGGGGGACTATCGGAAATTCACCTCGGCTTCGGCACGCGTGGAACTTTCGGTCTTCGACCGCGAAAAGAAACTCCTCGCAACCGGGGCGGCAAAGGAATCCCTGGCCGGCGCAACCTACGTGATCGCCGCCAAAGAGGCCATCGAACAGGCTGCGCTCCGCCTGTCCGGCGAACTTTTCCCGGTCATGAAATAACCCGCAGAAACATCCCTGCCGGGATCGCCGGCCCGGCGGGGAATTTTCGTTTGATCCGTCTCATTTTTCTTCGACGCCTCCGGACGGCTTGACAAAACGAAAATTCGTGGTACGGTAAGAAAAATTCTGTCATCAACCCGGAACCACCACGACGGCAACAACAATGGATACAGCGCAGAACCCCGCCCCCGACCGCACGTTTTCCGCGGAACTTGAGTATCTTTCCCTGTTCAACCTCGCATTGCAGCAGAACGCCTTTCCGGTCGTTTCGGGATTGAACCTGCACAATTCCACGGGTCGCGACCTGACTGATCTGGAGTGTTCGTTTTCATCGATCCCGCTGCTCATCCGGCCGAAAAGCATCCACGTCGACTCCCTGAAAGCCGGAGAAAAACTTGCGCTTCATGAACTCGGAATCGAACTGGATTACACCCGGCTGGCTCCGCTCACCGAGGCGGTCCGCGGCAAACTCCGTCTGGAGATCCGCAGCGGAGAAGAGCTGCTGTTCACCCGTGACTACGACGTGACCGCGTTCGCGCCCGACCAGTGGCTCGGAAGTCAGTTCATGCCGGAACTGCTCGCCTCCTTCGTCACCCCGAATCAGGAGGAGATCCAAATCGTTCTCGGCGCCGTCGCCGAAGAACTCCGCAAAGCGACCGGCTCTTCCGCCATCGAGGGCTACCAGGCGGACAAGACCCGGGTTTACGAAATCTGTTCGGCGATCTTCCGCGCGCTCCACGCCCGGGGAATCCGCTACTCGAATCCGCCCGCCTCGTTCGGCGTTGCGGGACAGCGCATCCGGCTCGCCGACGCCGTCCTCCACTTCCGGCTCGGAACCTGCCTCGACACCGCCATTCTCTTCGCCTCGGTGATGGAACAGTGCGAACTTCATCCGGTGATCCTGCTCCAGAAGGGGCACGCCTATGTCGGATGCCACCTGGTCGACCGCTATTTCGCCGACCTGCCGATGGACGATCTGCAGACGATCCGCAAACTGGTCGATCTCGACGAATTTCTCGTGATCGAAACCACCGCAGTCACCAAAGACGCCACCTTTTCCGAAGCCGAAGCCGAGGCGCGGGCGTCTCATCTGAACATCGACGGGGATTTCCAGTGCGCGATCGACATCTCCCGCGCCCGGCTGAGCAACATCCGTCCGCTGCCACTGCTGCGCAGCATCAACGGCATCGAAATCACCCCGGCGAAGCCGGAAGTCAAAGAACCCGGCCCGGAACAGAAACGCCGGCTGCGCGAGGAAATCGATCTCTCCGCGATGGAAAACAGCTCCGGGCGTTTCGACCGCGTGACGCGCTGGACGCAGAAGCTGCTCGACCTCTCGCTTCGCAACCGGCTTCTGAACGTGCGGGACACCCGGCAGGTGATCCCGATCATCTGTCCGGACATCACGCTGCTCGAAGACAAGATCGCCGCGGATGAGACGCTCTCTCTCGGCGCGCTCTCCGGAGTGCTCAGTGAAAAGGATCAGCACGACCTGGCCATGCTGCGCAGCAGCGGGGTTCCTTCCACACTCAAACAGCTGCTGGAAAAAGAGCTCTCGCAGCAGCGGCTGTTTGCCCTGCTTCCCCCCGGTGAACTCCAGAAACGTCTGACCGGTCTCTACCGCCAGAGCCGCACCGATCTTGAGGAAGGGGGAGTCAACACGCTTTTCCTCGCCGTCGGCTTTCTGGAATGGAAATCCTCCGAACGCGACGAGCGCTCCTGGCTCGCGCCGATTCTGCTCATACCGATCCGGCTTGAACGCCGCTCGATGACGGAAGGAATCCGCATCGCCCGGATCGACGAGGACACGATCATCAATGAAACATTGCTCGAACTGCTGCGCACGCAGTTCAAGCTCACGATTCCCGGCCTCTCGCCGCTGCCGACCGACGACTCCGGTGTGGATGTGAACCTGGTCATGCAGATTTTCCGCCAGAGCCTCCGGGAAATGAAGGGGTGGGAGGTGCGCGAAGAGGCGAAAATCGGCCGTTTCTCCTTCGACAAGTTTATCATGTGGAACGATATGACCACCCGGATCGACATTCTCAGAAAGAACCCGCTGGTCAACCACCTGATCGAGGGCGGCGGCATCTTCGACGACGGGATCGACGTGTTCCCGCCGGAAGAGATCGCCTCTCACCTGAACCCGCTCGAACTCTACTGCCCGATGAGCGCCGACTCCTCACAGCTGGCGGCCGTACTCTACTCGCAGACGGGGAAAAGCTTTGTGCTGCACGGGCCGCCCGGAACCGGCAAATCCCAGACCATCACGAACATCATCGCACACAACCTCGCACTCGGGCGGCGCGTGCTCTTCGTCTCGGAAAAGAAGGCCGCCCTCGATGTCGTCCACCGGCGGCTCTCCTCCATCGGATTGCGGCCGTTCTGTCTGGAGCTCCATTCGAGCAAGGCGGGCAAGAGCGAGGTGCTTGCGCAGTTCGCCGAGGCGCTCAACGTGCCCGAGTGTCCCGTTTCCGGCGAATGGGCGAAAAGCGCAGGCGACCTCGAAGCGCTGCGCGGCGAACTCAACGAATATGTAAGGGAACTCCACAAACATTACCCGAACGGATTCTCCGCAAGAGATTGCTTCGCCCGCCGTCTCGGCGAAGAGAAGAGTCTGCCCGACGGCCTCGTTGAACTTGACTGTCTCACCCAGACCAGGGAAGAGTTCGAACGCTCCCGGCAGCTGGCCGTCGACCTCGCCGGAGCCCTGCGGGAAATCTCCCCCGACACGCTCACTGCGCTGCGGCCGCTCAAAAACGCCGACTGGAATCCCCGGTTCGAACGGGAACTGCTCGATTCAGCGCGGACTCTGCTCGACGCCGTCCGGACGTTGAAACGCTGCTTCGACGCTCAGGCAGCGGAACTTGATCTGACCGGGATCGATTCGGTCGAGCAGTTTTACCGCACGGCGCTTTTGTCGGAACAACTCGCAACTTGCGGCAATATCCCTGCGAAGTTCTTTACGAAGGAGTTCATCTCCCGCATGGAATTTCTGCGGGAACTGGCGGAGACCGGCTCCCGCGGCAGGGAACTGGCGGCGAAACTTGCGAACTACCGCCTCGAACGGCTTGTGGAACTGGATTTTCCCGGCATCGCCGCCCGGCTCGAAGCGAACACCCGCTCATTCTTTCTGTTCCGCTTCTTTCGGAACCATGCACTTCTCAAGGAACTGGCCCCGATCCGAAAACTCGGCAGCGCCCGGCTCACCGCCACGGAGCTGGCCTGGGACCTGCCCGACCTCGAGAGCTGTGCCGCCTGCCAGAGTGAACTCGACGCCGCCCGGCCGGAAGCCGAATCGCTGCTGGGCGAACTCTGGAACGGCGGGAATCCGGATTGGAACCGGCTGACCGCACTGCTCGACCGGACACGCAAAATCCTGGATGAAGCCGAACATGTGACCACCTCCGGCTCCGCAGAGGAAGATCGTCTGCTCTGGAAACTGCAAGTTATTCTGCCACAGGCGGAAAAACTCTTTGCCGACGGCACGGAGGCTCGGAATCGAATTCATGCACTGCTCACAGCCTGGAACGATTTCCAGGAGAAACTTCACTTGTTCGCCCGGTTCGCACCGGAAATGGAGCTGGAAAAATCGATCTCTTCGCTCAACTCCGTCATCGAAACCCTGCTCGCCCGCGCCGGAGAGATCCGCGCGGTGATGCGCTGCCGCAAACTGCACGAAAGCGCCGCGGCACGCGGACTCTCCGTCTTCGCCGCGGCACTCGAATCGGGAAAAATCCCCCTCGCCGATGCGGGGGAGGCGTTCGAATCGGCCCTGCTCAACGAGATGCTCAACCAGATTCTCGCCGGGTCGCCCGTCCTGTGCAATTTCACCGGCAGCGAACGCGAGGAGCGCATCCGCCGCTTCTGCGAACTCGACAAAAAATACACGGAACTTTCGAAAAATGCGGTCTTTGCGCGCCTTGCAGCCGCGCTGCCGCGCCGCCGTTCCGGCCCCTGCCCCGAGGGAACTGAACTCGGAATCCTCAAGCGGGAATGCGAAAAACGCGCACGCCTGAAGCCGGTCCGGCTGCTGCTTGAGCAGATTCCGACGCTCGCACCGGTGCTGAAGCCGTGTTTCCTCATGAGTCCGCTTTCGGTGGCACAATATCTGCCGCCCGATGCGGAGATGTTTGATCTTATCGTCTTCGACGAGGCGTCGCAGATCCCGGTCTGGGACGCGATCGGCGTAATCGCCCGCGGAAAACAGCTCATCGTCGTCGGCGACCCGAAACAGATGCCGCCGACCAACTTCTTCCGGAAAGGCGAATCCGACGAGGACGAAGAGGAGTCCCCGGACGAAATCGGCGACCTCGAAAGCATCCTCGACGAATGCATCGCCGCCGGCGTCTATTCGAGTTATTTGAACTGGCACTATCGCAGCCGTCACGAGTCGTTGATCTCGTTCAGCAACCACTACTATTACGACGACCGGCTCTTCACGTTCCCGGCGGTCCGTTCCAGCGAACGCCTCGGTGTGCGCTTCCGGTTCATCCCCGACGGCGTCTACGACCGCAAGGCGACGCGAACGAACCGGAAAGAAGCCGAAGCCCTTGTGAAGTATGTTTTTGAGAGACTTGAAAATCCCGGTCCCCGGCGGCGCAGCATCGGTGTCGTCACCTTCAGCCAGGCCCAGAAGGATCTGATCGAAGATCTGATCGAACAGGAGCGTGCCCGGCGACCTCATCTCGAATCGTGGTTCAATGAGCGGAGCGACGAGCCGCTTTTCGTCAAAAATCTCGAGAACGTTCAGGGCGATGAACGGGATGTGATTCTCTTTTCGATCTGTTACGCGGAGGATGCCGGCGGCGGATTTTCGATGAACTTCGGCCCGCTGAACCGGCAGGGAGGCGAACGGCGATTGAACGTCGCGATCACGCGCGCAAGGGAACAGGTGGTGGTTTTTTCGAGCATCCACGCGAGCCGGATCGATCTCTCGCGGACTTCGGCTGTCGGCGCCGCGCATTTGAAATACTTCCTCGACTACGCGGAAAAAGGATTCCGGATCGCGCCGAAGAGCGGTTCAGGAAGCGCTGTCGAGCAGCTGGCCGACACCATCGCCGGATTTCTGACGTCGCACGGCTACCCGGTCGAACGCAACGTCGGGCGTTCCGGCTGTCGGTTCGATCTGGCCGTCCGCCATCCGGAGAGGCCTTCGGATTTCCTGCTCGGGATCGAATGCGACGGCGAGGAGTACGCCGCGCAGCGGACCACCCGCGACCGCGATCATCTGCGCACTTCGGTTCTGCATTCGCTCGGCTGGCACATCTACCGCGCGTGGAGCGTGGAGTGGGTGTTCAACCGCACCCGGTCGGAGGAAAAACTCCTCGCGCTGCTTGAGAAACTCCGCACCGAACCAGAATCGGCTCCGGCGCCGGAAAAGCCGTCCGAACCGCCGCCGGAACAGGGTGCGCAACCGGCGACGCCCGAATCGCCTTCGGAACCGGTAGCGCCTCCGCCTCCCCGGAAAGAGTATCGCCCGTGGGTGAACGCCGAGCCGTTGCGTGCGGAGTTCTTCTACGACCCGGTCTCGCGCCGGAAAATCCGCGCGCAGATGCTCGAAGTTGTTCAGCAGGAAGGGCCGGTTTATGAGTCGGTGCTCAAGAAACGGATCGTCCGGGCATGGGGGTTCAACCGCACCGGAGAGAATATCCAGAGCGTGTTGAACGCCTGCCTGCCGGAGACGCTCGAACACTCCAGGTACGGGGGGAACCGGGTTTTCTGGCCGGAGGGAGTTGCCGCGGAAAGCTACCGGGAGTACCGCGTTCCAGCGGATGAAAACTCCAGACGCGCCATCGACGAGATTCCGCCGGAGGAACTTGCGAACGCCATGCACGAGATTCTGACCGACTTCGGCTCCTGCGAGCGGGACACGCTTTACCGCGAAACCCTCCGGCTCTTCGGACTCTCGACGGTGACGAACAAGGCGCGCAGATTTCTGGAGATTGCCGAAAAGGTGCTTGTGCAAACCGGGCGGGTGTGAGATTCGCCCGAATGGTTCGATTCAATTTTCCGGATGAATCGCAAAAAAAGGGCATTTTTGCTGTTATTTCGGCGATTTCTCCGGTTTTTCAGGCGAAAAACTTGGTTTTTCCAAAAGATCCCGGTATAATTTACAGCAAATGAATCTATTCACATGGGAAACCGGAATCGATGGAAAACAAATATGAATCACTGCGGGAAATCCTGAGGCAGCGGGCGAAGCAGGAGTTCACACCGGGCGCGAAGTTCCCGACCCAGCGGGCGCTGATGGCCGAATACGGCGTCTCGCTTGCGACGGTCGACCGGGCGCTGCGCGATCTCGTCGCGGACGGAATCCTCATGCGAAACCAGGGGCGCGGCACTTTCGTCCGGGAAGAGACGGAACCGGGCCGAAGCGCGGGCAATCAGATCGCGCTGCTGCTGGCGCGGAACGTGACCTGCAACGCTCACGCGTTCTACGCGGAGATCCTGTTTGAAATCAACGACCGGCTTTCCGCGGCGGGGTGCAGTTTCGCCTACTTCTACACGGACGAATGCGGCACCCCGCGCGAACTTGTGCGGAAATTGACGGCCGAGGGGAGATTCCGGGGAGCGATTCTCATCAACCGGATTCCGGAGGAGCTGACCGGGGAACTCAAACGGGCGGGGTTGCCGTTCGTGGTGGTCGACAACCGGATCGAGTCTCCCGAAGTCTGCTGCGTCTCCGGGGAAAACGAAGCTGGAGCAGCGACGATGACCGAATATCTGATCGCGCACGGCCACCGGCGGATCGGTTTTGTGAGCACGCCGTTGCAGACGACGTTTCTGGAACGCTACATCGGCTACTGCAACACGCTGCTCGCGCACGGGATCGCGGTGGACAGCGCGATTGTTCAGCGTTTTTTCCGGTTCGAGGCGGTGGACGAGGATCTCGCCAAACTGCTGGAGAACCCCTGCCCGCCGACGGCGATCTTCGCGGCCAACGACACGATGGGCGTGGCGATCTGCCGGGCGCTGCGCAAACGCGGCCTCGAGGTGCCCGGAGACATCAGCGTGGCGGGATTCGACGGAGATTACGTCGGGACCCAGTTCTCGCCCCGTCTGACCACGATCGAAGTGCCGCGCCGGAAGATGGGGCGTGTCGCGGCAACCGCGCTGCTGCGCCAGATTGCCGGAGAAGAGGTCGAGTCCGTCCTATTGCCATTAAAACTTGTCGAGGGCGAATCCGTTCTTGATTTCACTGAACAACAGGAGGTTTGAACGCATGAAAAGATTTACATTAATAGAATTTCTGGTGGTGAAAACTTGTCAAATATACCATTCTTTCCTTGTCTGCACCCGGCAGTCAAGAGAGGGGTTCGGGGGAGAGAAAGCGGCTATGGCAGCCGCGTCTCTCCCCGTACCGAACAACCATCAAACTCCCCATCGGCCAGTCATCGCCCCGCAACAAAGTCTCCGCTCGGCAAGCGGCGAAGTGGAGCAAAAACGCGAATGGGTCTTTCCGCAGAAAAGCGGGAAGAGCCGTTCGCGTTTTTGCGGCTCTTTCCCCTCGCGCCGGCCGACCGCGGCCACGTCCGGAACCGCTCCGTACCCGGCACCGGCACCTTGCCGGACGCAGGGGGTGCGGGGGGCGGCGGAAACGCCCCCTGCCTCCCACTACCATGCAACGGTCAAAGCGGCGTTTACCTTGATAGAGCTCCTTGTCGTAATTGCGATCATCGCGATCCTCGCCGCGATGCTGCTGCCGGCCTTGAATCAGGCGCGGGCTCGGGCGAAGGAGAGCAGCTGTCTCAACAATCTCAAACAGATCGGCATGGGATTCGTGTCGTATTATGACGACAACAAAGACTGGATTCCCCAACCGCAGAATCCGGAGAGCCCTTACCAGAAGTGGCAGGATCATATTCAGCCCTACCTGCTTGGAAACGGGGGAAAACGCAGTGCGGATTATCAGGGTTTTTATCCGGGCAAAGGGGATCTGTATCTCGACAACAACGTCCCGGTGAGTTCTTTCCGCTGTCCGGCCCAGACTTCGACCGATCCGGCCGACCGCTTCAAGCATTACGGCATGAACAACAATCTGCGGGACACCTCCGGAGCGGTCACCCGGCCGCTGAAAATCACCCGGATCAATGCGGGAAACTTCTCTCAACGACTGCTTGCCGCGGACAGCGGCAACCCGTGGGATGCGGCGGTGGATTACTCGGCGATTCTGAACAAATTCGACCCCGACCGTCATCAGGGACGAACCAATATCACGTTTCTAGACGGACACAGCGCTTCGCGACGGCTGGATGAGATGCCGTGGGGAGGAAGCAGCCAGTACCGTCCGCTCTGGAAAGATTAATCCGTTAACGAAAGGAATCATACAATATGAAATTCATCTTCATGGCACTCGCGGGCGCAGCGCTCACCTTTCTCCCTGCGTTCGGCGGAGAAAAACTCGAAAACGAATACGGCGTGAACATTCACGTCATGTGGGAGTATCAGGATGTTCCCGATGAATTCGCCATGCTCCGGGAGGCGGGCATTCCGATGGTGCGGGCGGACTTCAGCTGGGCACACCAGGAACGGCAGCCGGACCAGTGGAACTGGGAGCGCCACGACGCCGGACTCGCCCAGGCGAAGAAAAACGGCCTGACTCTGCTGCCGATCCTCGGCTATGCACCGAAATGGCAGGAACCGGCTCATGAGCATCTCGACGCCTGGCTCGCCTCCTGCGAGAAAAATCTCGACCGCTACGGAAAAGAGATGAAATACTGGGAGATCTGGAACGAACATAATCTGGCGATGTTCTGGAAAAATCCGAACCCCGACCACTATCTGAAACTGCTCAAACCAACCTTCGAGCTGATCCGGAGAAAAGCGCCGGAAGCGAAAGTGGTTCTCGGCGGGACTTCGCAAATTCCGATTCCCTATCTCGAAACCTTCTTCAAAGCAGGCGGCGCGGACTATTTCGACGTGATGAATATCCATCCGTACAACTGGTACGACATTCCGGAGGCCGCATTGGAACCCCAGCTGAAGGAACTCAATGCGCTCATGAAAAAGTACAACGTGAACAAGGAGATCTGGATCACCGAAATCGGCTGGCCCACCATCAACCGCGGATTCATGAAGACGTTTCTAACCGGAGCATTCAAGGCAGCCGGAATCAAGACGGCCAGCCTGACACTTGCCATCCTTGACGACAACGAAATGCCGCTGGCGACCACCTCTCCGGGACTCGACTTCAAAGGTTTCTTCCCCGATCTCAAAGGGATTCACTCCATCACCTGCGACGAACTCTCTTCGCTTGATCCGGCACAGTATCCGGTGCTGATCGCCGGACCGGACACCACTTTCTCATCGAAGCAGACCCATTTCGACGCACTGCGGAATTATGTGAAAAACGGCGGAATCGCCGTATTCCCGCGCGGCATTCCCTTCTACACCGCCTGGCGACAGGAGGCCGACGGCAGCTGGCAGCGCAGCTGGGCCGACCAGACATGGCGCAAACAGCTCCACATCGACTTCGACGCCTGGTGGCTTGACCGGGCCCGTCCGTTTCCGCGCAGTTTCACCGGGTCCGTGGCCGCCGGCCAGGAGAGCGCGTTTCCGCGCTACCGGGAAAAAACCGGTTCCAACTGCGTGCTCTCCGACAGAAACCTGCAGGGAAACGACAAGATGATTCCGCTGATCGAAGGCGTCGGAAAAGATGCCGAAGGCAGAGAACTGCGTGCTCCGCTGGCCGCATGGTACAAATTCGACAGCGATTTGAAAGGCGGCGTCATCGCGAACACCTTCAACTACATCGGTTTGGGAATGAACAGCGAGGATCTGCAGGCCCGTCTGCTGCCGCGCACGATTCTCACGGCCTTCAAGCATGGAGTCAAAAAGGTGTTCTGGTACGAATTCCAGGCGATGGAAAACAACAACTCCGATCCGGAACACTTCTTCGGCATCGTCCACGCCGACCTCTCATCCAAACCGGCATGGGAAGCCTACAAAACTCTCGTCCGCATGCGCCCGGTTGGTTCAACCGTTCCGGAGTTCCGCATCGAAAAGGGCGGAGTGCGGACCGCACAGTGGAACAAACCGGACGGCGGCAGCGGCTGTGCACTCTGGGTAACCGGCGCCCCGCGCAAGGCGAAAGTCAGATTGCAGGGAGAAATCAAATCCGCCTGTGACTATCTGGGCTCTCCCGTCACGGTCGCACCTTCCGGAGACGATGTGACCGAATTGACGATATCCTCCGGAATCCTCTATCTGGACGGCCCCGAATCCGTCTCCGTGGAGGAAGTGACGAAAGCCGGACAATAAAAGGATCATGCAGATGAAAATCAACGTTCACCGTTTTGCGAACAATCCGCTGCTTGCACCGGAGAATCTCCGGCCGTCGCGGCCCGATTTCGAAGTCACGTGCGTCTTGAATCCCGGTGCGTTCCGGTTCGGGAACCGGATCGGGCTGCTGCTGCGCGTCGCCGAACGGCCGGTCCCCGAAACCGGTTCGCTCGCAACCCCCGTTCTCCGGGAGGACGGAACGATCACGGTTCTCCGTGTCCGCCGGGATGATCCCGGACTGAGCTGCGTCGAAGCACGCAGCTTCGTCTGGAACGGACGCTTCCTCCTGACCACAATGTCCCATCTGCTCCCCGCGTGGAGCGATGACGGCGGCAGGACATTCGTCCCCGACTACAACAGCCGGCTTTTCCCCGCCCTCCCCTGCGAAGCATACGGAATCGAGGACGCCCGCGTCGAAGAGATCGACGGCGAATATCTCCTCACGTTCACCGCCGTCGGCCCCGCCGGAATCACAGTTGGCTGTCGCTGCACGCGCGACTGGAAGCATTTCACCCCCACCGAACTCATCCTGCCCCCCAGCAACAAGGATGCCGCACTCTTTCCGCGCCGGATCAACGGGAAATATTACCTGCTCCACCGCCCGAGCGACCCGGCATGCGGCAACCACATCTATCTGGCCGAATCGCCCGATCTGCGCTGCTGGGGCAACCACCGCTGCATCGCCATGACCCGCCCCGGGTACTGGGACGAAGAGCGCATCGGCGCCGGGGCCGCTCCCGTCGAAACCGACTCCGGCTGGCTCGAAATCTACCACGGCGCCGACCGGACCGGACGCTACGCGCTCGGGTGTCTGCTTCTCGACCGCGACGACCCCGCCCGCGTCATCGCCCGCTCCGAAATCCCTTTCATGGAGCCCGAAGCCGACTACGAAAAGCACGGATTCTACGGCAACTGCATCTTCACGAACGGTCAGATCGTCGACGGCGACCGCATCTTGCTCTATTACGGTGCCTCCGACTCCGTCGTCTGCGGCGCGGAAGTGCGAATCTCCGAGCTGCTCAACTCCCTCCGCACAGGATGCCCGGGACGCAAAACCGCCTGAGCCCCTTCCCGCTCCGACTGCGCGATTTTTCCAGCCGTACCAGATGGAAAAATCGCGTTTTTTTTTCAAACAGCTCTTGACATCACCGCAGTTTTCTGGTATAATTTATAACAACTGGTCGACCAGTTGATCAGTCAACCAAAAAGAGATGGGTGGGACGATGGAACGGAGCATGGTCAATCGGATCCGGGAATATATTTATACGGCAACCGACAAGGAGCGCTTTTTCAGCGAACGGGAGATCGCACAGAAGTTCGAGCTGAAACGCGGTGTCGTGCGCGAGATTCTGTTGACGCTCGAAGGCGAAGGCGTGCTCGAACGGATTCCTCAAAAAGGTTACCGCTATGTCCGCTGCAGCGACAGCGATCCCCGCAGCGTGGAGACAATCCGGTACGCGGTCGAGCGTGAAGCGGTCCGCAAGGCGCTCACCAGCCGCACCCGGGAGGATCTTGTCCGGCTCGCGCTGATTCTGGAGGATCTCGACCGGTTCACCCGCGAAAAGGATCTCGAAAATTTCAGCCGCACCGATCTCGAATTCCACGAACAGCTTGTGGCGGCCTCCCATGACAATCTGCTCATCAAAATGTTCGCCTTCCTTCAGGGGGCGATGTTCCACTACCAGCACCCCGCCTTTTCGGAGGCGTTCGAAGAGACGCAGGCGTGCCATCACCGGATCTTTCAGCATTTCAAGGCCGGAGAAACGGAGAAAACTCTCGAAGCCCTTCAGGAACATCTGGTGCGCTGGCCCGAATGACCGGACCGGCCGCCATATTTCTTTTCAACCACACCCAAACAGGAGCAGCATGATGAACGAAACAAGCAAGAATCTCTCACGCAGCAAATCCCGCAGCCTCGGCTTCCACGCGGAGAAGAGCTCATGCGCGCGCCGCACATTCACATTGATCGAACTTCTTGTCGTGATTGCAATCATTGGAATTCTCGCAGCCATGCTGCTGCCCGCCCTGAACCAGGCCCGGTCGCGTGCGTATGCGACCAACTGCATCAACAATCTGAAACAGCTCGGCATGTGCAACAATATGTATCTCGCGGACAACCAGGAGATTTTCCCGAGCGTCGACAAGGGGATCCCCTCGCCCTATGCGAACCGGGAAGAGAACATCGGAAACAATGCGGTTCCGACCGGCGGCGGGTTCTACGAACCCTACGGCGGCACTGCGGCGAATTATATGTGCCGCAGCGCGAATCCGGCTGCGCTCGGCAGCAACTGCTACACCTTCAACGGCGTACTGCACCACTCCTGGTACACGAAGGGGATCTACCCCGCGATCAAGGCCGGTAAAATCCAGAACAGTTCGAACGTGGCGGTGATGTGGGACGGCGGTCAGCCCGGCGCCACCAACAACGGACGGATCAATTTCCGCACGAAGGTTCTCTACGAACTCTTCAGTGAACCGGCGGGGAACGGCACCGATCCCGAGCCGTTCAGCGGCCTCAAGCGCCATTCGGACCGGGCCAACTTCGCGTTCGCCGACGGCCATGCCGAATCGATCATCTTCAACAACCCATATCCGGATATGAACGGAGCCGGCGGCCTGGACAAGGAGACCTTCAAAAACATCGTCCGGAACGCCGCCTGGCTTGACTGAGAGAGAATAAGATGAGATTTCCGCTCTACTGCCTGCTGCTGGCAGGCTCGATTCTGACCGCCGCCGAAACCGGCGAGTGGGAAGCGGCGCGAAAGGCCGCGCTGGAGCGTCCGCGCCGCGTCATCTACAACAATGACGGCGACGACGCCACCTGGTATCCGAAAAATCTGCCCGTGACGCCGGAGAACTTCCTCAGCCGCCGCCTCCGCACGATGGAGGGGTCCCGGGTCGACGGAATGTTCTACGTCGTGCAGATCTCCTTTACCACCACGACGTTCGACTCGAAGGTCGGCAGAATGCTTCAGCGCAATACGCAGACGCCCGCCGCCTTCGCTGCGAACCCGGAACTCGTGCGCCAGGGGACCGACCCCTTCCGGCTCGCGGTCGACTACTGCCACGCGAACGGGAAAGAGATCTTCGCCTCGTTCCGCATGAACGACATCCACGACTCCTGGTGGGCTCCCGGCGAAAAGAACCGCTGGGTCTGGCTCTTCCCGGAGTTCAAGCGGGAACACCCTGAACTTCTCTTCGGCAGCCAGCAGAAGCGCCCCCCTTTCGGGGCGTGGAGCGCGGTCGATTACGAATCGCCGATCGTCCGCGAAAAACTGCTCCGGCTGGTCGAGGAGGTGTGCGACAAGTATGAGGTGGACGGGCTGGAGTTCGACTTTTTCCGCTGGCCGCACATCTTCAAGAGCGTCGGCTGGGGAAAAGAGGCGACGCAGGAACAGCGCGACCTCTTCACCGGACTTTTCCGCGACATCCGCGCCGCGGCCGAGAAGGCCGGCAGAAAACGGGGGAAACCGATCCTCATCGCTCTGCGCGTACCGGATTCGGTCGGTTACTGCCGCGGCATCGGGCTCGATCTCGAGCGGTGGATGGAGCTGAAACTCTTCGACATCATGGTCGCCGGCGGAAATATGCGGCTCAATCCGTGGGAGAGTTCGGTCGAACTCTGCCGCAAATACGGGATTCAGCTGCTCGCTTCGCTCGACATGCCGCGTTTCGACGAACCGCCGGGGCTGCTGATCCGCGACATCCCCGAGGCGTGGCATGCGCGGCAGGCGGCTGCGCTCACCGCCGGAGTCGACGGGCTCTACTACTTCAACGTCTTCACGCCGGAGCGGGTGAAAAACCTCATGCTCGGCAGTGAGGCGGATGTGAAATATCTTGACAAGCGTTACTTTCTCACCGACATCGTCGTCGACACGCCGAACAAATATCTGCTCAACGGCGAACGGTTCAACCGGCTGCCGCGGCTCTCAAGCCTTGACCCGGTCCGGCTTCAGCCCGGCAGACCGCGCCGCTTCCCGCTCACCTTCGGGGATGATCTCGAAGCACTGCGCCGGGAGGGACACTCGCCCGAAGTCTCGGCAGTGCTTTACGGCGACATTCCGGAATCGACCGAACTGACCGTCACCGTCAACGGGCGCAAACTCACGCAGACCGCCCGCGGACGAAAGTGCCTGCTCTTTTCGATTCCGGAAGGCGCTCTGCGCAAAGGCGCCAACGAAGTGGCCTTCTCCGCGAAAGTGAAGAACGCCGCCCGCCCGAAACAGCGGCTGATCGCCGACGGAAGTTATCTGCTCAAAGGGGCGCGCCAGGCTCCCTGGCGGCGGCTCTGGACGGCGCACAACTTCGCCGAGAGCGAAGAGATCGTGGAGAACGCCTACCGGCTGACCGACAGCGGCTCCGGAGAAGGCGACATCGCAAATCTGCTCTATCCAGTCTACGGCGGGAACGACACGGTCACCGCGAAATTCGAGGCGAAACTGCTCTCCGCGACCGATGACCGCAGCGCGGTGCTGCGTCTTGCCGACAACCGTCACGTCGAAATCGTTTCACTCATGCCGGGGAAAGTCGCGCTGCTGAACGGAAAGGTCTCCGCTCCATTCGACACCACCGGGCGGTTCCACCGCTATGAGCTGCGCATGACCGCCGACAAGGTCACGCTGTCCGTCGACGGCCGGGAACTGCTGAAAGCTCCGGCGCGCGTGCGCGTCAACACTCCGGAGGGGGATCTCTCCGGTTACAGCTACTATCTCGACAAGATGAACGACAGCAGCCTTCTCTTCGGCTCGCTCTCCGGACCGGGCACGGGAACGGCGCTGTGGCGCAACATCTCGATCACCGAACCCTCCGGCGCGGCGGAACTTCAGGAGTTCGTGATCGACGTAAGGTTCCCCGAATCTGCGGAGAAGGCTCCCGCCGTCTCCGGCTGGGATCGCGAAAACAGAGCTGAAAACGCCGTGTTGCTGCCATTCAAACCGGCTGCCGGACTCGCTCCGCGCATGATCGGACGCGTAAAACTCGACGCCCGGAACGGCGATCATCTGCTCGCCATCGGAGACGGCCGCCGGTTCGGAGCGATCCGGATCACGCCCGACGGCGTATTCTCGCTGACCGATCCGAAGCGGCAGACGCTCGCGGTCGCCGCGGCGCAGCAGGACGAATATCTCCTTGAGCTCAATGAAGGCGCCTTCCGCGTCTACCGGAACAACCGGCTCGTGCTCGACAACATCGCCCCGGCCGCGATCGGCCGCACGGCGGAGCTGCCGCTCTCCGCGGAGGCCGTGAAGCAGCTCAAGCAGGGCGGACTCGCCGCCGAGGGTCCCGGCACCATCGACGCCGCGCTGAAGGTCGAGTTCCCCGACCAGACCCCGGTCAGGCAGCTTGCGGAAAAACTCTCCGCCCTGCCCGCAGCCTTCGGCTTCCGCGCCGCGGAGGGGATGCCCCGCGCCCCGTGGAAAACGACCTACGGCAGCGACTTCGCCCGGCTCGAAGAGCGCGGCGGCGAAAAAATCCTGCTGCTCGACAACGACAATCCGCAGAACAAGTTCCAGATCTTCCGCGCTCCGGTTCCCGCCACGGCGGGCGACATCTGCGGCGCGAAATTCCGGGCGCGGGTCGTCCGTTCGGAACCGGGAAAGAGCGCATTCAACTTCGCGTTGATTCCTCCGGGGATCAAAGGTGGGCCGATCCCGCTGGTGATCAAGCTCTTCGAATCGAGTTTCACGATCGACGGCTGGGGGGAATTCCCGCTCTCTGCGGGAAAGGCCCACGACTTCGCGCTTGCGCTCGACCGGACAAACGGACTGGCCGTGGTTCTCGTTGACGGCGAAATCGCCGCCGCCGGAACCCTCTCCGCCGATCCGGCGGGAAAAGCCGCGGCATGGTTCGGCGACGGCGCCTCCGCAACGACCGGCGCAGCTGAACTCGAATCGCTGACCGTCTATCTGGATCAAAACGGGAAAGAGGGGAGCGCGAAGTGATGGAAAGCCAACTTGGATGGATCGACTGGGGCGTAGTTGCGCTCTATCTGGTGATCGTGGTGTTTCTGTCGCTGCGCAGCCGCTTCGGCCGGACGCAGGACACGGACGAATATCTGATGGCGAAACGGTCGATGAACTGGATCGTCGTGGCGCTGGCGGTATTCGCAACGCTCTTCAGCACAATCAGTTTCGTCTCGATTCCGGGCGAAGCGTACAACTACGGCATGGCGATGATGGTGCTCGGCGCGGGGCAGATTCTGTTTCTGCCGCTGGGGATCTACCTCTTTCTGCGCTTCTTCTTCTCGGCGCCGACTTTCACGGCCTACGAATATCTTGAACGGCGTTACAGCCGTCCGTGCCGGATGATCGCGGCGACGATCTTCATCCTGATCCGCCTCTTCTACACGGGCGGGGTGTTCTACGCGGCCGCGGTGATCTTCGAGTCGCTGGTCGGGTGGCCGCCGTGGCTGACGATCATCGCGGTCGGAATCTTCACGGTGTTCTACACGCTTGTGGGCGGCGTGCGGGCGGTGATCCTCGCGGACGTGATTCAGTCGGTGGTGATCTTCGGCGGAATCGTCGCAATTTTGTTCCGGCTGCTTCAGGTGACCGGATTCGATCCGGCGACGGTGCTGAGTTTTGCTCATGCGCACGACAAGACCTTCGAACTCTTCGCCGATCCCGCGTTCTACCGGCTCAACATTCACGACCGCTGGAACTTCTGGCTTCTGCTCTACGGGCTTGTGCTCGGGCCGCTGATGACGATGAGCTGCGACCAGCTCGTAATTCAACGGCTGCTGACGAGCAAAAGCTATCAGCAGGCGGTTCGTTCGAGCTACGCGAACTACCTCATCAGCATCCCCGTGGTCGGAATGCTCTACCTCATCGGCGTCTTTCTGTTTTACCGCTACAACAGCGGAACGGTGCAGCTGCCGGTGGGGATCCGGGGCGACCAGGTGCTCGGATATTTCATCAACCATGAACTGCCCGCTCCGCTGCCGGGGCTGATCGTCACGGCGCTGCTTTCGGCACTCATGAGCACAGTCGCAGGTGCGATCAACAGCCTTGTGACGGTGTTCTTCAAGGATGTGGTCTCGCCGCTGCGCCCGCTGCTGGCGGGAACACCGGCGGAGATGCGCTACTGCCGCATTCTCACGGTCGCGGGCGGAATTCTCGCGATCGGCGTCTCGGGACTCATGATCGTCTTCGGCCAGGGGGTGCGCACGACATTGATGGAGGTGATCGGCGTCTGGTCGAATCTCTGGCCGATCCTGTTCGTGGCATTTCTGTACGGAGTGCTTTCGACGCGGATCTCGGCGCGGGCGATTCTGGTCGCCCTGGCGGCGGGAGGCGTGGTGAATCTGGCCTTCCCCTACCTGATGTACTATGCGATGCCGGAAGGGGAACGGTGGGGATTCCAGTGGCTCGGTCTGCCGGGACTGGTGATCACACTTGTTCTGCCGCCCCTGCTTTCGATCGCCTGGCCCAACCGCCGCAATCTCGACGGTCTGACCCTTAAAACTCTGAACACGACCACTCGCAACGATGGATAACTGAGATGGAATTTCTGATTTACAATCGCCGCAACCGGCTGCTCGACACCGTGCACGGCACCAATGTGCCGGTTTCGGACGGTTGCCTGAAACAGGCGGAAGGGAAACTTGAGATCCGCTTTTCCGTGCCGATCATCGATCTGCACGGCTACTGGAAACCGGATCTCTTCCGGCCGCGGATGCAGCTGGACTGGAAGATCCGGCTCGAAAGCGCGGGGAATCGCAATTTTCCCTATCTGGCGCTGTTCAACGCCGCGCACCGCAACCGGCTGAGTTTCTACTCGACCAACCTGATCGACGACACGGTGATCCGGCTTGCGATGAATCAGCAGGAGTGCCGTTACGACGTCACGGTCGAAATCGCGATCACCCCGGAAACCGAACCGTTTGAACTCATCACCGACTGCAGCAACGCACCGTGGCCGCAACTGCTTCAGAACTGTCGGGAACGGCTCGGCATCCATGCGCCGGAAGTGCCGGACGGGGCATGGGCTCCGGTCTACTGCACGTGGTATGTACGGCATGCGGCACTGGACACGGCGTTTCTCGACGAAGCCGCCGGAGAGGCTGCGGAACTCGGATTCGGAACCTTTATCGTCGATGACGGCTGGAGTTACAACACCTCGCGGCGGGTCACGCCGGAATCCGTCACGACCTGGTACGATGAGATCGGCCCGTGGAAGGTTGCGGAACAGAAGCTGCCCGACTTTGCCGGACACGTCCGCCGCGCCCGGAAACTCGGTTTGAATTATCTGCTCTGGACGGCTCCGTTTTTCATCGGAGAAAAACACATCACGCCGGAATCCGCGCCCGGAGTCGCGGGAGAACCGGGCAGTTACCGGGTTTTCGATCCCGCCTGCACGGAAGAGTTCGAGCGGGTTCTGGGCGAACTCGGGGAACTGTTTCATACGTATCGGCTCGACGGACTCAAGGTCGACTTTCTCGCGCACGTTCCGGTCGATCCGGATCGTCCGCACGGGCGGGACGCCTGGAATGCGTTCCGCCGGCTTTCCGCCGCGGTTCGCATGGTCAATCCGCGTGCGCTGATTGAATTCCGGCAGTTCTATTCGACACCGGCGACGCTCGAATTCGCCACGCAGTTCCGCGCGAACGACACGCCGTTCGATTATCTGGAGAATCTGCATCGGATCGCCCAGCTGCGGATCATGCTCGGGGACGGAGTCGCGATTCATGCGGATCCGGCCTGCTGGCATCCTCGCGAATCGGCCTCGAACATTGCGCGGCACATGATCTGTGCGGTGGCGGGCGTGCCGATGGTTTCGATGGATCTTGCGGCGCTCTCTCCGGATCGCCGGGAGATCGTGCGGGAGTGGCTCGCATTCTACAACAGACACTGTGAACGTTTCCGCTGCGGCCACTGGAACGTACGTTACGACGGCGATCAACTCGCTTCGCTCTCCGTGGAACACCGGGGATACAAAATCGTCTGGCTGCTCTCCGCCGCCGGAATGCCCGACGCGGAAAAGGCCGACTGCGTACTGAACCCCTCCGCTCAAACCTGGATGCTGAAATCCGGCCCGCTCTCTCCGGGAGGACGGTTCGAGAGCGGGAGCTCCGCGACGCCGCGGACGGAACGGCAACCTGCCCTGCCCCATGAAATCCACAACAATCACAAGGATCTGGTTATATGAACAGCATGGAACATCTGACCGGGCTCATTGCAGCCCCGCACACCCCGTTCGACAAGAACGGAGAAATCGCCTGGGATGTCATTCCGCAGCAGGCGGAGCTGCTGATCCGCAAAGGGCTGACCGGCGCCTACATCAGCGGCAGCACGGGAGAAGGCATCTCCTGCTCGGTCGAGGAACGACTGAAAGTCATGGAGCTCTGGCACAAGGCGTCGCAGGGGAAACTCAAACTCATCGTCCACACCGGAGCGCTTTCGCTCAAGGATGTCGAGACGCTCGGACGCAGAGCCGACGAACTCGGAGTTTTCGCCGTGAGCGTGGTTCCTGCGAACTACTTCAAACCGGCGAATGTGGATCTGCTCGTGCGCTACTGTCAGAAAGCGGCGTCTTTCTCGCCGCACTGCCGGTTCTATTACTATCACTCGTCGCTTTCGGGAATCAACCTCTCGATGCCGGAGTTTCTTGAAAAAGCCGACGGGGTCATCCCGACACTCGCCGGGATCAAGTTCAACAGCATGAATCTCTACGAGTACCAGCAGTGCCGCCGGGTTCTCGGCGGAAAATATGACATCGTCTACGGAACGGATGAATTCTATGCCGGAGCGCGGGCGCTCGGCGCACGAGGATTCATCGGCAGCACCTACAACTACCAGTCCGATCTCTATTTCGAGATCGAACGCGCCTTTGACCGCGGAGACTGGGAGGCGGTCGAGGCCGGGATGAGCAAAGTCTGCCGCGGCGTCGATTTGCTGGTCCGCTACGGCGGTGTCGCCTGCGGCAAGGTGCTGATGGCGACGCAGGGGATCGACGCGGGCGACCCGCGCCTGCCGCTCGCCGCTCTGACCGCCGAACAAAAACAGTCGATCCTCCGCGAATACGAGGAGATCATGAGCGGGAAATAACTCCGTTCCGCAACTTTCATCAAAATCAGACGGCGGCGAACCGCCTTCCCCCTGCCCGGTGGAAAGGTTCGCCACCGTTTTGCTGCCCGCACATCACGGTTCAAGGTATTTCCAGAGCGACCAGGGCCAGGTCAGACTGGCGGAACATTCCGCGTAGTTCAGATATTCGACATGCCCGTCGACACAGAGAATGTTGACCCCGTTGTTGTGTCGTCTGTCATATCCATTCTTGCCTCCCCAGCTCCAGTGAAAGTAGAGCGCCCAGGCATCGGGCTGCGGCGGAGAATCGGTCAGAATGCACTTGCCGGAGGGATTGCGCACGGCCGTGATCTTTCCTTCGCTTCCGGTTTCGCCGTTCTTGGCGTAGCTGCGGAATCTCGCGTCTCCCCGTTCCGGATTCGACGGACAATACAGCTGTTTGCTCTGCCAGCCGCCGGGAAGGCTCAGCTTGCTGTTCCACCAGTCCTGGTTGCCGTCCTTTCCCGGGGTGCGCATCGGTACGATGTAATCGGAATAGCTCATCGCGTACATCGAAATATATTTCCCGATCTGGCTCAAATTGTTCTGACAGCTGGAGCGTTTGGCCGCCTCCCTCGCCTTGTTCAATGCGGGCAGCAGCATGGAGGCGAGAATGGCGATGATCGCAATTACAACGAGGAGCTCTATCAAGGTGAATTGTCTTCTTCTCATGTCAACTTCCTTCTGGTTTAAATGGATGTCACGGATGCTGCATCTTCTCTGATTTTTTCTCCTGCTGCTTTCTTCTCCCATATTGTGTTTTATGGTGCATTTGCACGGCTTGAATTGTTCGTTCACTGATACTGCGCGACGGGTTCCCGGAGCGTCACGGCAAAGAGGAAGAGGTCGTGCGGAACATTACATCCGTTCACGAGTTCGATTCCGACGATCTTCTTCTCCGGCGTCGGGTTCTCCCACTCATAGACGAAAGCCGCGGCACTTTCCCCGTCTCCGTTCGGCGGCATCTGCCAGACGCCCGCGAGTTTTGCACGCGGCACGGGGTCGAGGCTGCCGCGCACGCAGCCGATGTTCACGCCGAAAGTCAGCGGAATCCGGGTGGAGGAACCGTCCTCGAACAGGATCCGATACTCTCCGACCTGCGATCCCGACCGGAAGCGTTCAAGTTTCCAGTTGCGATTCGCGCCGTGCAGGAAGAAGATGCTCTCGGCCTGTACCCGCGCGAGCGGCAGTTTGACCCGTTCCGGCGTCTCAGTGGTGAAGCGGTCGATCGGGGTATCGAATTCGAGCGTTCCTTTGAAGTTTCTGCGGGCGTTGAACCGGAAGAAATCCGCCGACTGCTCCCGGCTTGCGACCGGCAGACGGAACGGCACCCCGCAGAGCTCAACGTTGCCCGACGGAAACGGCCCGCCGAAATAGACCGCACGCGACGCATTCACGATCGGCCCGAGATCGACCGGTGTGTTGCGAACGGCATCCGGATCGTGATTCTTCACTTTCTTCGCCTCAAGCTGAACGTTGAGATTCGTCGCGAGCTGCGAGAGGAAACGCGCCCGCGTTCCCGCCGAAGGCACGTCCCGGTCGAGAGGCAGATTCAGAAAGAGCACGACTCCGCCGTCCGGCTTGCGGCACACCGCGTCCGCCCCGTGAGCGATCGAACTGCGAAACGGCCCGGCATCGACAAACCGGTACGGCAACTCCGCCCGGGCCGCCCAATTCAGATCTGCGGAGGTAATGCCGTTGAACAGTTCGTCGTCCGCCGAAAAATAAAATCGGTCGCCGCTCTGAAGTTTGACCTGTTCCGTTCCAGGCGCCGCTCCGGCCAGAGCGGAAGAGAGTTTGCCGACCACGGCCTCCGGCGCATTGAATACCAGAATGTTCCGGGCGCGTGAGGCGGCTTTTGCGACCGCGTCCGTCCCGAGTTTTCGCAACGCCTCGCCGGTGATGGCCAGCGTCTCCGCTTCCGGCAGTTCGGCGGCACTTTTCCAGCCTGCGTCGAGCAGGATGCCGGCGGAGAAGTCCTCGTCAGCACCAAGCACGGCCCCCGGTTCGAGACGGGTTTCCGGCGCGGAGAGCGCGTACGAGATCAGCCGATGCAGCAGTTTTTCCGCCTGCGGCAATAAAACGGCATTGGCCGTCAGCTTCAGGTGATTGACCAGATAGAAGCCCTTTCCGAAAGGAAGTTCCCAGAGATACGTTTCGGCACAGTTTGCCCCTCCATCGACCAGGATGCGGAAATTGCCGTTCTCCGGCTTGCCGGTGACTCCGTCAGTCAACGCAAAATCGCGTTCCCAGTACCGCAGTTCGAGATCGTCGATCCCCTCTGTAACCGGATGAGCGCCGCGCACGAAACCGATGCAGGAGATCGCCTCGGAATCCCCGTTCCAGATCGCGTCGGACGGCAGACACATCGTGCCGCGCACCCGTTCCGCCAGAATGACCCGGCCTCCCGCAGCAACGAGATCGGCCAGGGTTTTCGCATATTTCTGAAGTTCGACATCGGAAACCGACGGGGAGACCCAGAGTGCCGGACGCCGCGCGGATTTAAGCTGCTCCGGCGAAGAGACCGCCGCAAGACGGAGACCGCAGCGTTTCGCAAAAGACGCAAGTTCGCCGAGCTCGCCCCAGACATGCAGCGTCCCTTCCAACTGCGGCAGATCGGCCGGCGGCGCGATCAGGAACTCCGTCTCATCACGGAACACTTCCGCGCCCTCGGAATTGCACGTCGTGGTGACGAGCTTCGCTTTTCCGGAGGCGTTTTCCGGAATATCCAGAACGGCGGAACTCTCCGCGAGGGTGCCGCCCGGACTGCTGAAGTCAAGCCGGACATCGGCGACCGGGGCGCCGGACTCCGAAACCAGCTCCAGCCGGACGTTTCCGCGGAACGGCCGTCCGGAATCCTCGAACAGCACAACCGGAATCTGTTCCTTCCTCCCGGCCTGAAGCACGGGGTTGCGGAATTTCGGATATGCTCCGACATCGCGGAAATCGCGCGACAGCTCCTTCACAAACACCGAATCAAGGCCGACATAGAAGACATTCGGGCAGAAGAGCAGCACATTCTGTTCGCGCTCGGCGCGGGTGCGCAGCGCCCAGTCGCGAGCGAGCATGCGCAGGTTTTCGCGCTTGCCCTCCGGCGTGTTTGCAAGCCGCGCCCGCAGGGCGGTCTCGCCGAAGAGCATCGACAGATCCACTCCGTCGCCGGGAATCCGCTCCTCGCCGTATGCGAGCGGCTTTTTGCCGACGGGATTGTAACTTGTGAAATTCTCGCGGTAGAGCTTGTTCGGCAGGATCGACGGGTTCCGCGTCCAGTAGAGTGTACGTGGAAATCCTTTGTTGTCAGCAGGATAGTGGATGTTGTAAATATCAAGTTTCCCCCAGGCGTCGCCGAAGCCGCTGTGCTGAACCGGGCGGCTCGGATCGAGCGCCTTGATCCGGTTCTGCACCTCAAGCAGAAAATCCATCGTCTTGCGGGGACGCGGAGTGATCCAGTGTTCGAACTCGTTCGATCCCGACCAGATCACGATCGAAGGGTGGTTCCGCAGCGTCCGGACAAACCGGTCGATGTGTTCGAGACTTGCCTGGTTCGCCGGGCGATGCGCCAGCGCCGCCTCCGCGATAATCAGAAACCCCGCCTCATCGGCCGCATCGTAGAACGCCCGGTTGAAGGGCTGGCAGTGGAGGCGCCCCGCATTCAACCCGTTTGCCAGCAATGTTTCAAAGAGTTCGCGGTCGTTCAGGGAGCGCCCCTCGTAAGAACGGCGGAACGTCCACTCCCCGATGTGCGCCCAGGGCCCGCGAAGCCGAATCTTGCGGCCGTTCAGAAAGAGGCTGTCCCCCCGCAATTCGACCGTGCGGAACCCGAAGCGAACCGGCGCCGAAACCTGGCGGCCGCTCCCGGCATCGAACTCGACATGGGCAAAATAGAGATTCGGCTTGCCGATGTCCCACTTTTTCAACCTGCCGTCGGCGGGCAGAACCGCTTCCACCGGGGCGCTCGTTCCGGCGGAAACCCGGAACGGGATTTCGCTGCGCAGAAGTTCCCGCCCCTCCGCGTCGGTCACGATGAACGCGGCCTTTCCGCTCTTCATGGAAGCGGTTCCGTTGTGGATTTCAGCGGAGACGGCGACAGCGTCGGGGGTGCTCCGGACAAACAGATTTTCCGCCCGGAGCTTCGCACGTTTTTCGAAAACCGGAGGCTGCGTGATTCCGCTCGTCCACGGCGCCATCGCCCCGATCGGAAACAGAACCCTCCCCTTCGAATCATAAGCCGACCGATATCCCTCCACTTTGATGACGACTTCATGCTCCCTGCCCGGCTGCATGGCGTCGGTCAGCAGGGTTGAAACCGGCAGAAATCCTTCATGATAATTTGCAATCTTCTTTCCATCCAGATAAATCGTGGTCGTAAACGCACTCTGGGGAATGGTGAAAACAAGATCCTCTTTTTCCGGATCGATGTCAGCCGCGAGTCGGAACCGGTAGAGCGTCGCAAGCACCTCGCGTCCGGGTTCGCGCAGAATCGAGAGCCCGTTCCAGTTCGGCGCCCGGAATCCGGAGGGATCCAGTTTTGCCGCCCCCCATTTCACACTGTCGAAAATTTCGAGTTTCACCGCGTCGGGTGATTGCAGATAACTGGCGTAGATACGGTCCACGGAGCAAACGGGGGACTCCTTTCCGATCCGGTAGGAAGGAACCGGCCCGAGCATCTCCCGCTCATACGCGGCACGGTCGTTGATGAACTTCACTTCTCCGAGCTGAACCGCCCACTCCGGTTCGGTGGAGGCGGCCACCTGGAGAGTCCGGAACGGCTTGTCGCTCCACACCTCGACCGTACGTTCGCGCCAGCCGCCGCCGTCGGCCGCGCCGTCGCGCTGGCGGGGAGAAAGTTTCACGCCGTCAGCGAAAAAAAACAGTTTCGCCTTCTCCAATCCAAGCGTGTGAAGCCGAAGCGCGATCCGCGCCCCCGCCGCCGGAGAAGGCGCATCGAACCGCTTGCCCTGCGGAACGGGTTCCCCGGCGGGCGAAGCCGCTTTGCCATTGACTTTGAGCGTCAGCTCCGCGAGTTGCAGATGCCAGTAGAGTTTCCCCGGAACTCCCGTGATCCGTGCCGAAACGAAGCGGTACGGGCGGTCGCATTTCGCGGTGAATGTTTCGAGCCGATACCCCCCGGTCAATCCTCTGGCCTTTCCGGCCGGAGCGAGCTCCAGTGGAACCCATGTGCGGCCGTCATTCGAAGCCTGAACAACCAGATGCTCCTTCGCGTTTCCCTTGAGCGCACTCTGGGCGACAACTTTCAGCGTAAGTTCGCGGAACGCCCGGGCGCCGGGATAGTTCGCCAGATCAGCCGTCACCGCTCCGGTGTCGGCGTTCTGCAGAACCAGACGCGGAGACTCCAGTCCGAACTGCTGCCCCTGATAACTCTCCTGGCGCAGATTCTCGAGTTTCAGCGGCGCCTCATTCGTAAACTTCAGCACAAGCTCCCGTTCATAGCACTCCGGCGGCGGTTCGGGAAACAGCAGCGACGCAAGCTGCAACTTCCAGTAATCCCCCGGCGGCAAATCACGGAATTCAATCCGCAGATAGCGCACCGGAGAATAGGATGTGTGATGCAGAGTACTCATCGAGTATCCTCCGGTCAACCCTTTGCGCCCGCCCGCGGTCACGGCGAGCGGCGAGAAGTCGACCCCGTTTTCCGATCCGGAAAAGATCAGCCTGGAAGCGGGAGACGCATTCAGCGATCCGTGCGTCAACGCCCGGCACTCAAAATCCCCGAACGACTCCCGGCCGAACGCGCGGCTGTCGAGAGTGACGGAACCGGCCTTCTCCCCGTTGCCGGAAATCACCAGTCGATCGGAGTCCCCGAATTGAACGCCCTGGTGCGATTCCCGGCGCAGATTCTCGAGTTTCAGCGGTTCTCCGGCGCGGAACTCCACCGTGAGCGGAGCGGCCGAAAGCGTTCCGGCGGCCAGAGCGGCGAGTGCCGCACAAAACATCGGTTGCAAACTTCTCATCATCTTCCCTTTCCCCGTTCCATGGCCGTCAAATTCTGTTGCTGTGAATCAATCGTTCGGAGAGCTCCGGCGAAGGACGCCAGATCCGTGTGGTTCCGCCGATGACCAGCTCCGTGATCTGCAGCACGGTGCGGGAACGGCGATGCTGCGGATCGTTGAGCTGTCCGAACAGCTTGTCGACCGCAATTTCAGCCGACCGCTCCGGATAACTCGGCGTCGTCGTCAATTCCGGCGAGAGGATTCTGGCAATGTCCTGATTGCCGCAGCCGACCAGCGACAGATCTTCCGGAATCCGGAATCCGAGATGCAGCGCCGCCTTTGCCACTCCGACCGCCAGCCGGTCGTCACAGGCGAATACCGCGGACGGACGCGGCGAAGCCGTCAGCAGCTTGAGTCCCGCCTCAAAACCGGCTTTGATGGTGTGCGCGGCAACCGGCACGATCATGGCTGCACTCCGCGGCAGATTGTACTCTTTCAAAGCGGCCCGGTAACCGGTCTCGATGTCACCGGCGAGGCGGCTCCCGGCCGGACCCGCAACACAGCAGATGCGCCGGTGCTCAAGATCGAGCAGGTGGCGTGTCGACAAAAATGCACGGTGAATGTCATCATGAACCACCGCATCGATCTCAACCTGCGCCGGAGCATCGCTGTCAAGACCTCCGATCATGACGAACGGCTTGCGTCGTTCGCTCAACCCTTCGATCAGTGCGCGGGGCGTGTAGCCGCAGAGCACCAGTCCCGAACACCCTTCGGCCAGGCGGTCGATCTGCTCCCCGTCCGGAACTCCCGGACGAAGGCGGCAGAAGAGCTTATCGGCCTTGGCCAGTTTCGGGGACCCCTCCAGAGCGTTCAGCACGATGAACCAGTAACGGTCGTTGAGATCGATGCCCCCGAACACGATCCGGATCACCAATTTCTCAGAAACCTGCCGCGCCCCCTGCCATGCCAGAGCCGGATTGATGAAAGTGCCGCGGCGGGGATGGCGCACCAGGTATTTTTCATCCACCAGGACCTTGAGCCCCGCTTCGACCGTGATCGTGCTTACATCGAACCGGTCGCGCAATTCACGGGTGGGCGGAATCTTTTCACCAGGTTTCAGCGTCCGGTCGTCAATCAACCGGCGCAGCGTATCGGCAATCTGCATATAAAGCGGAACATCCCCCTTTTCCGACGGTAACTGCAACATTCGATCCAACGTTTCCACCTCCTGTTCCGGTTCACAACTCTAATTATGACTTAGATTCCCATCCGTGTCAAGAGATATCCGCTGAAAACAGGAAAAAACATATAAAATACAGCAAAAATGGCTAACATGCTAATATTAATGCCAATGTAAATAGATAGAATTACAGTGGGCCAAACCGGATTCCACTTTCCCGGAGAAATGCCCCGGATCGGGGTTTCCGGTAAAAAAAACTTGATTTTCCGACAGGAAGCATTATAATAATTAGAAACAACTAATGAAGCGCCGGATGGATCTGTTCTGCATCGGTGCGGGAGAGGAGAGTCGTTCAGATGGAATGGTACAGTGCATTCATTCATCACTGGGACAAGGTTCTGGTGATATTGATCGCGGTGGCGGCGATCTGGTTTCTGGTCCGGAAGTTCCGGAAGGGGGAGTGCAACTGCGGCAGCTGCGGGAAGAAGTGCCCGGCACGAAAATTCGGAAATGAAAAAAAATGAGCAGACTGAATTTTCATGTCGGCGGGATGCACTGTGCCGCCTGCGCCGCCGCTGTCGAGCGGGCGGTCAGGGCGCTCCCCGGCGCGTCGGAGGTCTACGTCAACATCGCGACGAACCGCATGACCCTCACCGCGGATGACTCGCTCGCTCCGGAAACCATCGCCGATACCGTCAAAAAAGCCGGATTCGAACCGACGCTGATCTCCACCCCCGGTTCGGCGGTTCCGGCAGCGAAACTGGAATTCGCGGTCGGCGGGATGCACTGCGCCGCCTGCGCCGCCGCTGTCGAGCGGGCGGTCCGGGCGCTTCCCGGCGCGTCGGAGGTCTACGTCAACATCGCGACGAACCGCATGACCCTCACCGCGGATGACTCGCTCACTCCGGAAACCATCGCCGATACCGTCAAAAAAGCCGGATTCGAACCGACGCTGATCTCCGGGAGCACGGCCTCTCCCGCGGCCGCGGAACGGCCGGAGGAGAAGGAGGCGGCGGAGGCACACCGTGACGCAATCCGATTCGGCGTCGCGGTCTCTTTTGCGGCTCTGCTCTGCCTTGTTGCGATGCACGGCATGTTTTTCCGGCCGCTCCTCCCGGCGGACTCGGGATGGAACGCGCTGATCCAGATGATCCTGCTGCTGCCGGTGCTCATTGCGGGAAGGAGATTTTACACGGGAGGATTCCGGGCGCTCTTTCGCGGCAGTCCGAACATGGATTCCCTGATCGCCTCGGGGACCGGAGCGGCGGTCGCGTATTCGCTCTGGCTTTGCGCGCGCGGAGAATTCGCGCATCTCTACTTTGACACGGCTGGGATGATCGTCGCCCTCATCATGCTCGGCAAATACCTCGAAGGACGGTCGAAACGAAAAGCCTCGGGCGCGATCCGCGAACTCATGCAGCTCGCTCCCGAAACCGCGATCCGCCTTGAACCCGACGGCAGTGAACGGGAGATTCCGACGGCGCTCATCCGGACCGGAGATCGACTCCGCGTGAAGCCCGGCGAACGGATTCCGGTCGACGGCGTGAATCAGGAAGGAGAAACCTGCGTGGACGAGTCGATGCTGACCGGAGAACCGCTGCCTGTCGACAAGTCTCCGGGGGATCCGCTCACCGGCGGCTCGATCAACCGCAACGGTTCGATCGTCATGCGCGCGACACGGATCGGAGAAGAAACCACGCTCGCGCGCATCATCAAGCTCGTGGAAGAGGCTCAGGGATCGCGCCCACCGATCGCCAGAGTGGCGGACAAGGTCGCGGGATTTTTCGTCTGGGGCGTGCTTGCGGCGGCGGCGCTCACGCTGGCGGTCTGGCTTCTGGCGGGGGCGGGATTCGCTGCGGCACTCGAATTCGCACTGGCAGTGATGGTCATTGCCTGTCCGTGCGCACTCGGACTTGCGACGCCGATCGCAATCATCGTCGGAATCGGGCGCGGCGCGAACTCCGGAATCCTCATCAAAAGCGGCGCGGCACTCGAAACCGCCGGAAAAGTCGACACGGTCGTTTTCGACAAAACCGGCACTCTGACCATCGGCAAACCGGAAGTATCCGAAGTGAAATGCCTCCCCGGAATCACGCCGGACGAGCTGCTCGCGGCGGCCGCCGCTGCGGAAAAAAACTCCACCCACCCGCTCGCGACAGCCATCGTCCGGGAAGCGGAGACGAAACAACTTCCGCTGCCTGCGGCAACGCAATTCGATTCGCGCCCCGGCTTCGGCGTCTCGGCCACAATCGACGGGAAACGCTGGCTCTTCGGCAACGCCAGGATGCTGGAAGCCGAAGAGATCGACCCGGAATCATTCGCTTCCCTCGCACTCCCTCCCGGAAGCTCCCTCGTCTGCGCGGCCCGCGACGGCCAGCCCGCCGGAGTCATCGCCGTCGGCGACGCCCTCAAGCCCGGCGCCGCCGATGTGATCGCCAGACTCAACAAGCTCGGAATCAAAACCTTCATGCTGACCGGAGACAACTCCGACTCCGCCCGGAAAATCGCCGGAGAACTGCAACTCTCCGGTTTCCGTGCCGAACTTCTGCCGGAAGACAAGGCAAACGCCGTAAAGGAAATACAGGACAACGGGAAGCACCTCGTCGCCATGGTCGGCGACGGCATCAACGACGCTCCCGCCCTCGTCCAGGCCGACCTCGGCATCGCCATCGGCTCCGGCACCGACGTAGCCATGGAGTCGGCCGACGTCGTACTCATGCAGAACGATCTTGCCGAAGTCACAGCCACCATCAAACTCAGCCGGGCAACCATGCGCGTCATCCGCCAGAACCTCTTCTGGGCGTTTTTCTACAACACCGTAAGCATCCCCCTCGCAGCAGGCGTTTTCTATCCCCTGCTCGGCTGGAAACTCTCCCCCGTCATCGGCGCCGCCGCCATGGCCGCCAGCTCCGTCACCGTCGTCCTCAATGCTCTCCGGCTCAGGGGAAAAGGGAATTTGGAGGAGGGCGCTTCGCCCCTCCTCCAAACCTCCTCCCAGACCGGGTAGCACCCGGGGGCGAATTTCGCAATTTTCCTTTTGTCGTCGACAAAAGGAAAATTGCGGAGATTTGCTCTCGAACGCTTCCGGCCCGGAACGAGGATTGCTGGACGGAACAAAGGGTGTGGGTCGGCAGACGCGCAACGTCAGGCGTCTGAACTCCCCCTCGCGACGTTTCCGCCCGGCACAATAAGCGCTCCCCGAACTCCCCCGCAACATTTCTGCCCGGCACTACGCCGCAGCATGAAATCCCAGACCCAACGTTGCAGCCCTACACTACGCCGCAGCACGCCTCCCCACGCCACGCTGCTCCCCGGCACTACGCCGCAGCATGAAATCCCAGACCCAACGTTGCAGCCCTACACTACGCCGCAGCACGCCTCCCCACGCCACGCTGCTGCCCGGCACTACGCCGCAGCATGAAATCCCAGACCCAACGTTGCAGCCCAGCACTACGCTACTGCACGAACTCCTCCATGCAACGTTTCTGCCCGGCACAATAAGCGCGGTAAGCGCCGCGGAGCGGATGTGAACGAACTCCTTTGCCTTGCGGCAAAGGAGCAAGGAGTAAATACGACGCAGGTGAACGCAGCGCAGCGAAGGCCCTCTGCCGCAGCGCGCGCCAGCGCGCGATGAAGAGTTGGCCGCCGAAGGCGGACAAGTAAGGCGGCAAAGCCGCCGCCGCGACCCGGGAGGGAACTTCCCCATCACCCCGCAACCGCCGCACAACGGAAAAAAATGGGGGCGCGGGGGAAAATCTTTCCCCCGCAAAAGCCACATCACCAGTTTTTCTCTAAAAACCTCGTCATCCCCCACATCCCCCACATCCCCCACATCCCCCACATCCCCCACATCCCCCACATCCCCCACATCACCCACATCCCCCACATCACCCACATCCCCCACATCACCCACATCACCCATATCACCGTTCCCTCCTCCGGACGAATTGTCTTGCAAAACAAGACAAGATCATGTATATTATGTACTTCATAAAAACAGCCGGAGCCCGCTCCGACGGCAGGCCTTCCCGGCACAGAACTGATATGAGGAATCAAATGCTTTATCTGCTCGATACCGCCAATGTCAAGGAAATCGAAAAGGCCGCGGAAGTGTTTCCGCTCGCCGGAGTCACGACCAACCCCTCCATCATCGCGCAGGAGAAACGTGATTTCTTCACGATTCTGAAGGAGATCCGGGCCGTTATCGGAGATAAGATGCTCCACGCGCAGGTGATCGGCGAAACCTGTGAAGAGATCATCCGGGACGCCGAAACTCTCCAGGAGAAAATCGGCGGAAATCTCTACATCAAAGTGCCAGTTTCCACCGAAGGATACAAGGCGATGCCCAGACTCAAACAACTGGGGATGAAGGTTACCGCAACCGCGATCTACACCCCCGGTCAGGCTCTCCTCGCGGCTCAGGCCGGCGTCGACTTCACCGCCCCGTACCTGAACCGGATCGATAACATCAGCGGCATGGGCGTCACCGTCGTGCAGATGATTACGACGCTTTTCAAGGTTCACAACATGTCTGCGCGCGTACTGGCGGCTTCGTTCAAGAATGTGCAGCAGGTCAACGACGTCTCTCTCGCAGGATGCCAGGCCATCACCATCAGTCCCGATATTCTCTGGCACCTCGCCGAACACCCGCTCACGGATATGAGCATCGAACAGTTCAACCGCGACTGGACCGGAGTCTACGGCCAGGGCAAACGAATTTACAACCTCGACTGAACAGGGAAACGGAGGAGGAAGAAGTTCCTCCTCCCTCCAGGCCTCTCCCGGAACTCCTCCCCGACCAGGCCCGTCACATCGAAGCCGGGTCGGAAAATTTCCGCCGGTATCCGCCGGGGTTGAGACCGAAACAACCGGTGAAGGCCCGGTAAAAATAGCTGAGGTCATTGAACCCGACTGCGAAACAGATCTCGGAGACCGTTTTGTCGGTCGTAATCAGCAGTTCGGCAGCTTCCTTCAGACGACGCAGACGCAGCGCATCCATGATCGTCATGCCGGAGTCGGCACGGTAGATGCGGCAGAGCCGGCTTTTATCGATACCGGTCCGCGCCTCGAGAAAATCCAGTTTGAACTCTTCACGGAAGTGGTGGTCGATCAGATGATCGATGTATCCCCGGATCGATTCAGCTCCCCGGTTCCGGAGACGCTTCCCGGCCTTGCGGGCAAGAAGAATCAACAGTTCGAGCAGGAGGATGCGGATGCGGACGCGATAATTCTGCGGCATACGGTCGAATTCGCGTTCGAGCGTACGGACAATGCGTCGGATCTCGGGATCCCCCTCGGTGATGTACAAAGCGGAGCCGCCGGTCTTCCGCCCGTCCCGGTGCATGATCGAGAAAAAGTCGAAGTCATCCTGAAGCTCACGCAGTCCGTCCCGCAGAAGTTCCGGCATGAAGAGGATGTTGTAGATTTCAAGTGCCTCGCTCTCGATCCGGAAGGTGGTCGCATCGTCGGGATGAACGAGAAACACCGTACCGGGAACGAGCGGATACCGTTCCTCGTTCACGATCTCCTCGCCGCGGCCGTCGACCACGTAGACGATCTTCCAGAACTCGCGGCGGAACCGTTTCGACTCGTTGAAGTCGGCGGGCAGGTCGAACTCACGATGGATGCTGAACGGAAATTCATCCGAAAAAAAACTGATCCGGTGATAGACCGCCGCTGTTTTTGCCGAAGTGTGTTCCATGTCATCCCGCCTTTCCCCGGGGATACCATACCACGGGATTCCCCTCCCGTCAAGCCCGGTAGACGAACTCTCCCCCCACCATTGTGAAGAGAACTCCCGCCGCCGGAGAGTGCGGATTCGCAAAATCCGCAGTCGCATCGACCTCCTCCGGATCGAACGCCGCAAAATCTGCCGTCTTCCCCGGTTCGATGCGCCCGAGCTCCGGCAGTCCGAAGGTTTCGGCGGCAAGCCCGGTCATCCGGTGGACGACGGCCTCGATCGGAGAACCCGCATCGAGCAGCCGCCGCAGAAAACGTGCCGCACTGCCGAACCCGCGCGGATGGCTGCGCCCGATCGAGTCGTCCGCGGGACGAGCGCTCTCGTCGCTGCCCATCATGCAGAACGGCAGTGAAAGAATCCGGCGCAGATTCTCCTCCGACATGCCGCGAAAGGCGGCAGTTGTCCCGGCCGCATCGGCGGCCAGAAGATCGACGACCAGCTCTGCCGGGGAGAGCTGTTCCCGTTCAGCGAGCGCAGCGATGGTTCCGCCGCCGTCCCCCCGGAATTTCGCACAGCGGGTCGAGACGAGCGTTACGCCGGCCCAGTAATCGGCGGGGCGCGATGCCGCAAGTTCCGCAGCGACGCGCTGCCGTTCCTCCGCGTTCGCAAGCAGCCGCGCAAGCGACGAATCGTCGAGGTCACCCGCTTTTCCCGGCAGAATCACGCTCAGCTGCGTCATCGACTCCGTCCACGGATAACGGTCGACCGTGATCCGGATTCCCGCCGCCCGCGCCGATTCGAGCCGTTCGAGCGCACCGTCGAGTTTGCCCCAGTTCGCGCAACCGGCGGTTTTGAAGTGACTGATGTGCACTTTTTTCAACCCCGCTCTCAATGCGCATTCGATCGTCTCATCGAGTGATTCGAGGAGTTCGTTCCCTTCGCTGCGCAAATGGGTGGCGTAGATCTTGTCGTGCGCGGCGACAACGCGCATCAGCTCCACGACTTCCCCGGGAGGAGCGAACTTGCCGGGAACGTAGAGCAACCCGGTCGAGAGTCCCGGCGCCCCGGCATCAAGTTCACGTGCAAGCAGCTGCTTCATCGTTTCGAGCTGTACGGACGAAAGCGTCTCATTTTCATACCCGGCAACGGCGGCGCGCAACGTGTTGTGGCCGACCAGCGCTTCCGCGCGGAGGCGCGCCGAACGATTCCGCAGCGCCGCGCGCCACCCGGAAAAATCCTCCCAGTCGAGCGCCGTTCCATATTGCGCCCAGAGTTCTTCGAGGTGTTCGCGATTTTCCCGGCTGAGCGGGAAGGCCGAAAGCCCGCAGTTACCCATGATTTCACAGCTGATCCCCTGCGAAACCTTGCCGAATCCCTCCGGCCGGGCCATGAGCGAGAGGTCAGAGTGCCCGTGAACGTCGAGAAATCCCGGCGCAAGAATCCGTCCGCGCAGCTCGACCGTGCGATCCGCCGCGGAGGCGGTGATCTCCGGCTCGACACCGAGAATCCGTTCGCCGTCGACCAGCACGGCCGCACGGCGCAGCGGCGAGAGGGCCCCGTCCGCCAGCCACAAATTCCGGAACAGCGTCTTCATCGGGTCAGCATCCGGTAGACGCGGAAGAACTCCGATGCGCTCCACGCCTGCGCCGGACAGCCGCCGGGCCGGTGCGGATAATCGCCGTCGGCCACTTCCGGGAGCTGTCCCGGAATTCCGCTCTCGAAGTAGTGCGCCGTCGACAGCAGCAACGCGAGCGCACGTTCGCGCACCGGTTCGCCGCCGAGCAGATAGAGCGCCTCGCAGTAGGCCGGGAACGGCCAGCACCACGCACTTCCGTTGTGGTACGACACCTTGCGCGAGGTGTCCTCCGGCCCCCGATAGTACCCCTGATACGGATGGGCGGGATCATTCAGCAGCCGCCCGTCACGCTCGATGTACAGTTTCCACTCGACCGGACGGTCGGCCAGCGTCCGGATTCCGCCGGGAATCAGAAGTTCTTCGGCGGCAGCGAGAATGCCGCGCCGCTTCTCCGGATCCTTCACCGCGCCGAGCGTCACGGCCAGCAGCTGATTCGGCCGGTTGTGGTCGTCCGGAACGGCGCTGCGGGCAGGAACGCCCGGCTTCGCATGCAGGCAGTCACTGCAGAAATACGACCCTTTCACAGACCGGAAAAAAAGCTCCTCGATGCTGTTGCACACCCGTTCCGCCAGACGCGCGTATTCCGGCTCCGTCCTCCCGAGAAACGCGAGCGAGGCATACCAGAGCGCCTGAATCTCGATCGGATACCCTTCACGCGGGGTTCCGGCCGGAAAATTCGTATCCATCCACGTGAAGTGCGAGGGGCTGAAAACAAGCCCGGACTCCTCGTCCATGCGAATCCCGTTCGGCGTGCCGCGCCGGTAATGTTCGACAATGGAATGCAGCACTTCACCGAGCGTGCGCGCACCGCATCGCGTCTGCAAAATGGCGTCGGAGTGGAAGGACGCGTAGTCGCGGGTCGCCACGATGAGGTAGAGCGGAGCGTCGCTCGTATCGCGATTCCGGTCGTCGAGGCCGCGGATCATATTCGGGATCGTTCCGTTCCGCTCGAACAGGGCGAACTGCCGGATGATCGCGGCGGCCTCGTGCTCGAACGCCCCCTCGACAAGTCCGCGCAGCACGATCAACGTGTCCCGTCCCCAGTCGAGAAACCACGGATACCCGGCGATGACCGTATTCTCGCGGTCGCGCCGGACGATGAAACGGCGCATCACCGGTTCGAACAGTGCACCGGGCTCGACCGACTCCGGCGGAAACGCCGCGTCGTGCGGGGCGAATTTCGCAAGTTCCGGCGCCGTCCCGCTCTTCCGGATCTCAGCGTACAACCCGGTCTCGCCGCCGCCAGGGAGCAGCATCTCGATGTAACCGGGGCTGAAGAGATCGGTCTTGTCCTCAAGTCCGTAGTAACGTTCGGCGGGAAGGTCGACGAGATAGTGCCACTCCGGCTCGCGGTGGAATGTGCCGTTCTCCAGCCGGATCTCCAGCGTGCAGTCGGAGGGTGCGAACTCAAATCCGTCGGCGGTCTCGCGCACCGACTCGGGGAAGCGCGTCTCCGGCCCCGTGTACGCCTTCGTGATTGCGTGGTTCACCCGATCCTCAAGGTCGGGACGCAGGATCAGCCGCACCGGCGTCTCGTCGTCGAGCAAACGGCCGTCACCGCTCGCTCCTTCGGGAACCGGCGGACGGCGGAAATGGAAACGAACCGCGTCGCCGCGGACAGCCCCTTCGAACTCGATTTCCATCCGCACCCGGCACCCCTGCCCGGCCGGCACCAGAAAACTCCAGCAGCAGCGGTTTTCCGCCGTGGCGGTGAACGACTCAATCGAGCGGATATCGAGGGGCTGCGAGTAGCCGTTGACCTGAATCCAGCCGCGCAGCCGCGTGAACATGACGCGGCGGTCCACCGGATAATCGGGATTCACGTTCGCCGCGAGAATCGCCTCGTATTTGCTCTCCATCTCTCCCCACGCCGCGCGGAAGAGACTCGCCCCGCCGAGGTCGTTCGCCGAAAAAGCCTGCACGCCTCCTTCGCGAATCTCCCCGGCCGAGCATCTCATGCGGAACCGCCTCCGCCCGTTGCCGGGAAGCTGAAGCAGATGCCCGCAGGAACGACACGCCCCCTTCTCTCCGGTAAAACAGCAGATCTGAATCGAGAGATCCCGCCCCCGAGGTTCAGGATTCTCCGGCAGCGCAACAAGCGCGATATGGCGGCCGTCCTCCGCCTCAAGGCTGTTCGAAACCACCACCGCCTGCTTCCCGTTGAAAATCGCCATGCGGAAACGATGCTCCCCCTCGACCAGCAGAACATCCCCCGGCGGGATCATGACGTGCCGCCGCGCGTCACAGCGGATCCGGTAGCGGGTCACGGGCGGCAGCGCGACGCCGGCCGCGGCGGCGCAGAACGATTCCGGATCCTGCAGCATCTCGCGCCCCGCTCCCGCCCGGCCGGCCTTGAGTCCACCGAGCGCAACCTGGATGGACATCGCCATCGCCTCTGAGCGCTGAAGCCGTGACCGTTCCGGTTCGATCCGGCAGGCGCGCTCCGATATGCGATAGTGGTCGAATCCGATGCAGAGCGCCTCCCCCGGTTCCAGTTCGCACGTGGAAAATCCGCCGTCGTGACCGAAATGCACGGGCCGCCCCGAGATGAGATCCGTCCCTTCGCCGGCCGTAAGTCCGCTCTTCCAATGGACCGTGCCCTGGTTTTCGCAATCGAGATTCAGCAGCGCGAGAATCGTGTTACCGTCCGGGGCGGTGCGCAGAACGGCCAGAACATTGCCGGGCCCCTCCTGCACAAGCGCCACCTTCGCATGCGCCTGAAACGCGGGATGATCGGCCAGAAGCGTATTGAGTTTGCGGATCAACCCGACGAGGTTCGGTTCCGCCCCGAAATTCAGTGCCGAATCTCCGTGAACATCGATCTTCTCCGTCGCAAAAAATTCCGCTCCGTTCGCAAAACCGAACGCGCCGTCCTCCGAAAGCATCGCCGCTACCAGAAAACGAAGCCGGGCGTACCGCGTTCCGGAGGCCGCGAGCCGGGCGTTGTCATGGGTTTCGGCGAAATTCACGAGCGTCCCGAAGCTGCGGCTGCAGCGGTCGACATACGGGAAATAACGCGAAATTTCATCGCGCGTGTAGTTCTGGAAAAGTTCGGAGTATCCCCAGTTCAACCCGGCCCGGCCGAGCAGTTCCTCCTGAACCGGCAGCGGTCCGCCGAGCCCTTCAAGCAGGAAAACCGTGTCGGGATACTCGCTGCGCACCTTCGGAATGATGTACTCCCACGCCTCGACCGGCAGCATGTATCCGGCGTCGCACCGGAAACCGTCCACCCGGCGGCGGCACCAGAAGAGAAACACCTTCGCCATCAGCCGGTGAACCTTCTCCTCCCGGTAGTTCAGCTTGCACAAATCCGACCAGACCACCCCCCACGCGCCGGGGCTGACAAATGTGCCGTCCGCCTCGCGCACGAAGTAGTCCGGATGCTCCATCTGAAGTTTCGACGCCCAGCCCGTATGATTCACGGGAATGTCCATGAAAATGCGGCCGCCGCGCGCATGCACCTGGTCGACAAGCTCGTCGAACTGCTCCATCGGCGTCGCCTTCGGGTCGAAATCCGCAAGAGCGGGGTCGACGCTGAAGTAATCGAGCGCCGCAAACGGACTGCCGAACCGCCCCATCCGCCCATATTGCGTCGGCATCGGATGAATCGGCAGAAGCTGCAGAATCCGGCAGCCGAGATCGTCGAAAATGTGATCCAGGTGCGCCGCCAGTTGCCGGAATGTCCCGGAAGGAGGAATGACCGTATATCCCGCCTTGTCGAGCGCGGAAACCGTCTCCGGCGACGGTTCGGAAACCTTCTTCGCGCAGTTTTCGCCGAACTGCCGCACGAACGCCGAATACATCGTGTTCCCGCAGATGCCCGCGGCCGGCTCGACCTTGATGCGGAAATTCTCACCGGGCGGCCATTCGATGGCGGAGTGTCCCGCCGGAACGAAACAGCATTTCGCCTCGAACACACCGACCTCCACCAGCGGCAGCGTCAGCGAATACGAACCGTCTCCCGCGGCTTCCATTTCGATGTCGTGCCACTCCATTCCGAGCAGGGCGCTCCCCTTCTCGGTGTGGTCGATCAACTCGTGCCGCCGGACGGCGGCACGTCCGATGGTCGTCCGCAAAATCGCTCGACCCGCCCTTCCCTTGAGGCCGTCCAGAAGGAAGGTGACGGTGTCGCCCGCGTAAAAAATAGCCCGCTCCGGGCGGATGCTCTGCTGCATGATGCTCTTTCCTGAACCCGTGTTTGGAATCCAACTGAAACTCAACGATTTCTTCATAATATAACCTGAAAATAGAAAAAAAAAAGCAACTTGTCCGCTTTGCAGGCTTTATTTTCCGACCAAACGTGTTATCTTAAAATTTATCATACATCATGATAAGGAAGGAGATTTTCATATAATGCATCAAACATTTCGACGCTTTCTCTCCGCCGTTCTGCTGGCGGGTTTTCTTGCTCCCGCGTTTGCGGCGGCCCCCGCCAGAACCGCGGCGGAATACGGGGACAAGGAACTCGCGCTCATCACAAGGATGACCGCGCGGCTGCTCTCCCGGAACCATTACCGTCAACAGAAACTTGACGTGCCCCTCTCCCGGCAGCTGTTCGACGAATATCTCGACGAACTTGATCCGGGGAAACTCTATTTCACCGAAGAAGATGTCGCCGGATTCGCCAGAGAACGGGACACACTCTGCCGGCAGCTTGAGAACGGCGACAGTTCATTCGCCTTCCGGGTTTACGACGTGTTCCGCAAACGGGTCGGGGAGTTTCGCGCATTTGCGGAGAAGCGGCTCAAGGAGCCGTTCGACTTCGCACTCGATGAAAGTTTCACGCCGGATCGCAGCAAGGCCCCCCGGGCGAAAAACCGCGAAGAACTTGAAAAACTCTGGTATCTGCGGCTCAAAAACGACGTTCTCTCCTACCGCCTCATGAACCGTGTGCAGGAGGAGGAGCGCGCCGAAAACGCCGGGAAATTGACCGAAGAGGAGAAAAAACGGCTCGAAACCGCCGCGAAGTGGGAGATCCGCAACCCCGGGGAAAAGGTGCTCAGCCGGCTGCGCGACATCAGCAACGACATCACCCAGAAAGACAAGGTCGACATCCTCGGCATCTATCTGAACTCTCTCGCCCAGGTTTACGGTCCCCATTCGAACTACTATGCGCCGAAACTTGAAGAGGACTTCGAAATGTCGATGAATCTCTCGCTTTCCGGCATTGGAGCGACGCTCACGAGCGACGGCGGCTACATCAAAATCGTCGGCCTCACGCCTGGCGGGCCGGCCGCCCTCGACGGACGGCTGAAGGTCGAAGACCGCATCATCGCCGTCGCCCAGGAGAACGAAGAACCGGTCGATGTGATCGACATGCCGCTCTCGAAAGCCGTGCAGCTCATCCGCGGCCCCGAAAAGTCGAAGGTCACCCTGACCATCCTTCCCGGCGAAAAAGGGCGCAGCGCCGTTCCGGAGACCATCACGCTGACCCGCGACAAGATTGTGCTTGTCGAGAGCGAAGCCAAGGGCGAAGTCCGCACGGTCAAAGCCGCCGACGGCCGGGAACGGCGCATCGGAATCATCACGCTGCCGGGGTTCTACATGGATTTCGATGCTGCCATGAAGGGCGACCCGAACTACAAAAGTTGCACCCGCGACGTGAAGAAAATCCTCGAAAACTTCAAAAAGGAGAAGGTTGACGCGGTTGTGATGGATCTGCGCCGCAACGGCGGCGGCAGTCTGCCCGAAGCGATTACGCTGACTGGGCTGTTCATCCCCTCCGGTCCGGTCGTGCAGATCCGTTCGGCCGACCAGCGGATCGCCGTCAAGTCCGATGAAGACGACGAGCAAATTTATGCCGGACCGCTCGTGGTGCTCACGAGCAAGCTCTCGGCCTCCGCCGCGGAGATCTTTTCCGCCGCCATTCGTGACTGTGAACGCGGAATCATCGTCGGAGACAGCCGCACTTTCGGCAAGGGAACGGTTCTCGACGTGGTTCCCCTCGACCGTTATCTGCACTACATCGGCGAAGATTTTCCGGCCGGTTCGGCCACTTATGAGACGGCGATGTTCTTCCGCATCGCGGGGGGATCCGTCCAGCAGCTCGGCATTGCGGCGGACATCCCGCTGCCGTCGCTTACGGACCAGATGGAAGTCGGAGAGATGTTCATGAACAACCATCTGCCGTGGGATTCGGTGAAACCGGCGCCCGGGGTAAGGTCGTTCACCTCCGATTTCGGGAAAAAGGTCGAAAAGCTCAAGGCGCTCTCGAAGGAGCGCATCGAGAAAGATCCCGAATACGGTGCGTTCCTCAAAAAACTCGAACTTTACAACAAGTACAAGGATCGCAAGACCGTTTCACTGAACGAGGAGGCCCGCTGGCGGGAGTATCGCGAGGAGAAGCAGCTTCAGGACGAAGCCGACAAGCTCTACGAACAGCAGACCGGCGACGACAAAAAGAACTCCGGCGACAAGGACCTCATCCTCAAGGAGGCAACGAACATCGCCGCGGATTTCTCCACTCTCTGAGGAGTCGGAAACATGGAAACGGGAAAGAGCCGCACAACTCTTTCCCGTTTGTTTTCTTCCTTTGCGTCCGGTTCAACGGATGATCACGTTTCCGTCGAATGAAAGATCGAAGATGCCGCGCGTGTCGCCACGGCGTTCCGCATGCAGAATCGCACTTTGAAGCGCGGTCAGCAGCAGAACAACATTCCGGTCCCTGGCCGGGATCAACGCCCGGCACACCTTCTGATCGCGGAACCGCATGGACACCGTCGTTTTGGCGGGGTTGCGCATGTCCACGGCCATAATCCGGATGTCGGGGAAGTTCAGCGCGGTCTGCATGATCAGTTCAAGCGCAGGTGCCAGCTCTTCCAGTTTCCGGCCCGGTTCGACGGTCGAACTCCGGAATCCGAAAATGACCGGCAGCTGCGGCAGCTTGTCCGCCATCGACTCCCGGCGCGGAATCACCACGCCGTCTTCGTCGACCACAAACCGGCCGCCCGGACTGGAAAGAATCGCACGGGGAATCCGTTCCACAATCCGCAGGTGCAACGTATCCGGCAGCACACGGATCACTTCGCAATGCTCGACATTCGGGATGGCCGCCAACCGGCGGCGCAGTTCCCCCGGGTCAATCGTGAAAAGGTTGTCCCCGAGATGAATCCCCAGCCGGGAGGCGAGAACAGGTGCGCGGTCGCGCCAATAACCCTCCGACTGCACGGAGACCTCCCGCAGCAGAAACCGGGGATTCGATGTAAAAAGCACCCGCCGGAGAGAGACGAGACCGAAAATCAGCGCAGCCGCCACCCCCATCAGAACAAACAGCACGATCAGCGTCCGCAACAGCTTGTCGCTGTCACTGCGCACGTTTGCCGAGTTTTTCACCGGCGGTTTATGTGTTTCCGGGGGCTTTTTCGCCATATTGCTCATCCGGTCGGTCACTGATACAAGAAACGGGTCATGATGTGTAATATAACGCGGCTCCGGCAAAATCGCAACACTCCGGCGGCTTTTTTCAGCAACTTCTTGACAAGGAGCCTTGCACGGGGTATGTTATCGCCGGAGAAACCCCGAAGAAACATACCATGAACAGTGACGAACCAATCATCATCACCGGACGCGTGATCGACGCCACCCGAAAAATTGAAAGCAGACTCGCCGAATGCGGCGCCACCGGTTCAGGATTGCGCGAAAAAACCGATTCGCTCGGCTCCGCTCTTCCGGAAGAGGTTGCACGACTGATCCACTTCATCGGCACCGTCCGCAACCGCGTCGCTCACGAAAGCGGCGTGACACTCCGCGCCGACGAACTCGAACTGTTCGAAGAAGCCGCCCGGGCGGTGCTCAAAGAGCTCGACCGGATTCAGCCGCCCGCACCGGAATCTCCCGCGCCGCTCCCCCCGGAATCTCCCGCGCCCTCCCCCGCGCCGCCTCCCCTCCGGGAGAGCGACGACGAACCTCCCGCGCGCCCGAAGTCCGCACGGCGAGCCGCGTCCCCGGAACCCGGGAGCTCTTCCGGAGAGGAACCGCTCCTGCCGCCGTGGAATTCTCCGCTGTGGGCGACTCTGCCGGGACTGCATCTGATTTACGCGTTCGGCGCGGGCTGGAGCGCATTCGGCGCGGGTCAGCTCTATTTGCTGCTGTTGCTGGCTGAACTCATCGCTCTGACGGCGCTCGGATTCGCCGCGGCGCTCGCGTCACAGCCGCTGGTGGCAGCGGGGGGAACGCTCTTTCTGGCGGTTTATCTCTGCGGAATCTGGCTCGGGATGCGCAATCCGAAGGAACAGGGCGGACGCGTCTGGTACCCGCTGATCCCGCTGGCCAATCTTCTGTTTTTTCTGAAGAAAATTGCCGCATTCATCGAACCGGCGCGGCTCGTAATCTCAATCGTGATCCTCGGAACCTGGCTGGCGGCGATACAGCTCGCCGTCACCGGGGAACTCTCCGCCGCCGGAATCATCGCGCTCGCAAGCTGGCTCGGCGCTCTGATCGATTCGCGGCTCCACCGCAGGTGAACCGGAGTCCTCAGGCGAGCTTCAGCGAGTGGCCCACGGCGAGTTCCGCGTAGAGTTCGGCAAGGTCGAAGTGACGGAGCATGCCGCGAGGCGCGTAGGATTGCGGCTCCGGATAGACCGCTTTCCGGACCAGGTCGCGCATCGATGCAGGTGCGCCCTCCAGCGTCAGCGAGTTCCAGAGCTCCGGAGCGGCACAGCACGCAAACGCCGTCACCAGCAGCGAAACTCCGCGACCGACCACCCGGATCTCCCGGTAGTTGCCCGCGCGCAGAAACGCCAGAGCGGCCAGCACATCGCGAACCCGCCCGAAAAAGAGCGGAGAATCGACCATCACCCCTGCCGCATCATAGAAATATTCCGTTCCGTACGGGGAGAAAAAATCGCTGTCACGGTCGCTCGTGAGCGGGAAACTCTTGCCGAACCCGCGCACATCAAGCGTGAAAAGCCGCGCCCCGTCCTCGGGCCGGGACGCAGCGAGCAACTCCTCCTCTCCATCCCGCGCGGCGACGATCAGCACAGCCTTCTCCTCCGCGGGGAGACAATTCCACTCCCGCCCGTCGCACAGGTGAAGAAATGCGAGAATTCCCGGTTCGCTGCGCAGTCCGAAAATTGAAATCACCTTCGAATCGACCCGCCCGTTCCGCAGCACCTTGTAATCGGGAACCGCCACGGAAGCCGTCACTCCGGCCTGCGCGAGAAAATCGCGAACCCCCATCGGTTCCGGAATCGGCTCTCCGCACCAGCCGGAAAGAAACTCCGGCAGCGTCCGGCTGCCCGGAATCCAGTTCACCTGCCCGTCCGGAGCGGCCTGCAGATCCGTCCCGGCGGAAAGCTCCTCGGTTTCCCCGTCAAGGCCCGCCTCCCCGGCGAAAAAGCGGTACATCGCCCGCCGGTTGCCCGGCCCGTACCCGTGCTCGCCAGCCTCGGTGAAGAGCCGGATGCGCTCCGGAGTTCCGAGCAGTTCATAAATCTTCCGGCACTCGTCGAACGCCTCGCGCGTTCCGCGCGGATCGAAGAAATCGTTGCCGCGCCCGAGAATCAAACACGGTTCCGTGGCGCGCGCGATGAGGAAATCCGCCATTTCGAATCCCGCCGCCGCCAGACCCGGAACCGCCTGTTCCGCATCAACGGGAAGTTCATTGTCGAAATTCCGATAAAAACTTGTCACATAACAACCCGGCGCCGCCATCGTGAGCCGGTCGTCAAGCGCCCAGAGATAGGTCGACATCGTCCCGCCGCCGGAGTTCCCCGTCACGCCGACTCGCGAGACGTCCGCCTCCGGCCGGGAGAGCAGATAATCCAGCGCGCGCATCGCATCCCAGACCCGCCAGCAGGCGAAGCTGTCGCCGAAGAGCCCGAGCATCTTCCCCAGCTGATTGTGCTCGAACACACAACAGTCGGAAAAACGGTCTCCGGCAGTGCGCACGAACTGCAGTCGCTCCCCCTGACCCGCCGGGTCTACAAGCAGCACAAGGAATCCGATCTTCGCAAGCGTCCGCGCAAATGTGCGGTACGTATCGCAGCTTTTTCCATTCTGCGAATGGCCGCAGAGTCCCAGCACCGCCGGCAACGACCCGTCCGCAACCTCCCCGGCAGGGCGGTACAGCAGAGCGGAAGCGAGATAGCACGGGCGCGGTTCAAACAGGACCGCCTCCGTCAGGACACCGTCCTCCTCCATGTCGGCCGTCACGCACGCATAAAGCGGCGTACGCTCCTCCGGCAGCATGAACGCCCCGCGCACCGTGCGCCGCGCCCACGCGGCATAGTCGCGCGCCTCCTCCGGGGTTGCAACGGCGGCCAGCCGTGCCTGACGTTCCGCGCGCAAACGCAGAAACTTCTCCTCATAATAGTTCTGGAGCATATCGCTGTAAGCTGGGGGACGGATCATGATGCGCTTCTCCTTTTTCATTCAAGATAACATCCCCGCCCCGGAAATCAAGCGCAACGGCAGCAATGCAGCGAAATTTTCCACGTTCTCCGGAAAAGCCGTCACTTCGACGCGGCCCGCAGCTCCGCAAGAATCGTCTTGACGGCCTTGCGGTCGTCGAACGAATGCCGAACTCCGCAAATCTCCTGGTAGCTCTCATGTCCCTTGCCCGCCACGAGCACCACATCGCCCGGTTCGGCAAGTTGAATCGCCCGGCGGATCGCCCGGCCGCGATCGGGTTCGACTTCATACGCGACCCCCTCTGGAATTCCGGAGGCGATTTCCCGGATGATCGACTCCGGATTCTCGCTGCGCGGATTGTCGCTGGTCAAAACGATCCGGTCTGCCGCCTCCGCCGCCGCGCGTCCCATGCGGGGCCGCTTTGTCCGGTCACGGTCGCCGCCCGCGCCGAAGACCACAATCACCCGTCTGGCCGTGATCCGCCGCAGAATCTCCAGCACACGGCTCAGCGCATCGTCGGTGTGGGCGTAGTCGACGTAGACGGGGAACCCCATCTGGCTGTCAATCCGTTCGAGCCGTCCGGGAACCTGAATCGGGACGGCGAGCGCGCGGTCGATCTCATCGGGTTTCAGCCCGAATTCCCGCACCGCGAGAATCGCACCGGCAAGATTGCAGATGTTGTGCTCACCGATGAGGTTCGACGCGACATCGAATGCCGAACTGCGCCCTTCCAGCCGGAATTTCACCCCGTCCGCCGAAAGTTCGACGTTTGTGATGTGCCACTTCGCATCGGAATCCGGTCCGCCGAAGGTGATGAGTTTCACATCGCCGGAAAGCTCCTCGGCCAGCCGCGCCCCGTAAGGATCATTGACGTTGATGACCGCCGCCCCCTTCGATGAGAGCTGTTCCGTAAAGAGTCGCCGCTTCGCCTGATAGTAATGCTCCATATCGTGGTGGTAATCGAGATGATCCCCGCTCAAATTCGTAAAGATCGCCACCCGGAAACGCGCCCCCGCGACCCGCCCCTGATCGAGCGCGTGACTCGAAAGTTCCATCGCTGCGGCCGCCATCCGGTTCCGGAGCATCTCCGCAAGCAGCGGAAAGAGCGTCCCCGCTTCCGGCGTCGTGCAGTCGGCCGGACGCACAACCTTGCCGTCGCGCGTTTCAACGGTGGAGACGAGTCCGCAGGAGCGCCCTCCCTCCCGCAGCAGATGTTCGATGAGGTAGACCGTCGTGGTCTTTCCGTTCGTGCCGGTCACGCCGAAAAGCGGCAGTTTTTCATCCGGGCGACCGCAGAATTCGCGGCAGCAGCGCGCATAGGCCAGGCGCGTATTCGTCACCATGAGATAGGTCGTCGCCGGCTCGTAGTGCGAAAGCGGATGTTGATGAATCACAACCTGCGCCCGCGCCTTGATTGCGGCGTCGATGTAGTTGTGCCCGTCGCTGACCGTCCCCGGAATCGCGACGAACACATCTCCCGGAAGCACCTTGCGCGAGTCGTTCACCACCCGCCCGCGCGCGGCATTCCCGTGAAAACCGCGCCGTGCAATCAACAGCTCCCCGAGCACTTTTTCAAATGACAGAATCATGGTATCCTCTTCCTTTCCCGATTCAGCGCGCCGCTGCGGGCAGCGCCTCCTCCGCGGCGATTCCGCGCGACCCCTTCACAAACACGAGGTCGCCCGCCCTCGCCTCCGCGATAAAACTCCGCGCTTCCGACGCGCTCTCGAAGTGGCGCTCACAGCCCGCGCAACGAAATCCCTCCCCGACCGTCGCGATGCGTGAGCCGGGAAACATCCTCTTTGCCAGCTCAAACACTCCGACGTGCTCGCGTTCCGACTCCGCCCCGAGCTCGCGCATTTCGCCGAGCAGAAGCACGAGATGGACGGGATCCGCGAACTCCGCCAGATGTTCGAAAGCCGCGCGCATACTGCCGGGATTCGCATTGTAGGCGTCGTTCAGATAGGTCACGCCGTCGATCCGGGTCACGCGACTGCGCATGCCCGGCAGAACCGTATGCTCCAATCCCTTCGCGATCACCGCGGGTTCGACTCCCGCCGCCAGCGCGGCGGCGGCGGCAGCGGCGGCGTTCCGCGCCTGATGGCGTCCGGCAAGTCTCCACGAAACCCGGAACTCTTCCCCATCCGGAAACAGCAGCCTGAACGAACTGCCTTCAAGCTCGCCCCCGAGATAACGCGCCCGGACATCCCCGGACTCCTCGCCGAAACGCAGCACGCGATACGGTTCCGCCGCCGCTTCCAGCACCTCCCGGGCCGGACACTCCATCGGGATCACGGCCGTGCCGTCCGACGGCAGACCGCAGAAAATCCGGCTCTTTTCGCGCGCAACCCCGGCGAGATCCCCGAGAAACTCCAGATGACACGGCGCAATCGAGTTGACCAGCGCCACCTGCGGCAGCGCACAGCGACTCAACGGCTCGATCTCCCCGTGATGGTTGGTTCCCATCTCGATGACCGCGCAGCAATGGTCGGGCGTCAGCCGGAGCAGATTCTGCGGAACCCCGATCTGATTGTTCGTATTTCCGACAGTGGAAAGGACCTTTTCCCCGCCGACAGCTTCGGAAAAGATCGCGCGCAGCATCTCCTTGACGCTGGTCTTGCCGACGCTGCCGGTGACGGCGGCGAGCTTGAGCGCCGGAAAACGCATCCGGTAAGCCCGCGCAATCGCCTGATAAGCACGGAGCGGCTCATCCACCAGAAGCACCGGAACCGGACAACCGGCCGGAATCTTCCCGCGCTTTTGTTCCGCGATGCAGAGCGCGCCGCAGCCGGAAGCGACCGCCGCGCCGAGAAAGTCGTGCGCATCGAACTTCTCCCCGGCAAGGGCAATGAACAGCCGCCCGGCTCCCGGCTGCCGCGTATCGGTGTACACCCCGCTGAACCGGAGTTCCCCGGGATCCGCCGTCCAGCGACCGCCGGTCGCCCCGGCGAGCTCCCCCGCCGTAAATCCGCTGAACGTCATCTCACTCATTGAGGTTGAGCACATTGCGGACCGTGTCCCCGCGGAAGATCACCCGCGCGGTTTCGGAGGGGGTAAGCCAGTACATCCAGGTCTCGTTGCGCAGATCCGGCGTGCGCACCGCCGGCGGCGGCCCGTAGGCGAGCAGCACGTCACGCCGCCCCATGCCGGCGACCACCTGCCCGGCTTTGATCCGTTCAAGCGTCGCAGGCGGAATCCCCTTGAGCATCTCCTCGGGCGGCTCAGTCGTGAAAGTTGCGGAGATGTAGTCGCGCAACGAACAGAGCCGGTATCCGGGATCGAAGATGATCGTGTACTCCCGCCCGTCCATGTCGCGGAACGAAACCGTGCTCTTTCCGGTAATCATGCTGTAACTCGTGCCGATCGGCTCAATTTCGCTGCCGAGCGGCAGAAAACTCCCCTGCTGGATGTTCAGGCAGCTGATCTCGGCAGGATTCAGATACCAGAGGTTGTACCGGGTGTAAATTCTCTGATCCTGCGTCTGCTGAAGGACCTCGGACATCACTTCGGGATCGGCGCAGCCGCCGAAAACGAACGCCGCGGCAACGGCGGCAAGAGCAAACAAAAGTCGGCGCATGAAACAATACTCTCCACTAAAGGTTAAAAGTTGCAACACCCGTATAATTTATGCGCGAAAGACGGTTTTCGCAAGTCCCCGCCCGGCGGAACCGCGTTTTAAATTGCAAAAACCTCGCAATCCGGCGGCAACGCCGTGTGTTCTCAAGGCTTCTCCGCCTTCGGCAGCTCCCATTTCGGCAGGTTGATCTGAAACGGTTCCGGAAACGGCGGGGGAGCCTCCGGTTCGGGCGGAGCCGAGACCTCCGGCTCCGGCTGCTCCGGAACATCATCGAGAAATTCGTCATCGCGGCGGATGTCGATCCGGCGATGGCAGCTCGGACACTCCGCAAACATCCCGATCCACTCCTCTTCCGCCGCGATCTTCTGACGGCAGAATACGCATCTGAATTTAAACAAGCCCATCGATTGCGCCTCCCTGAATGTTCACGGAGTTAAGAATATACCCGCCCGGAGATTTTTTCAAGTTTTCGAAGCCGAAAAGCCGCGAAAACCCTTAGATCGCCCCGCCGTTCTCCTTCCGGTGGTGCGCCGCATACCAGGTGAAGAGCACGAGTCCCGCGGCGACGCCGAATGCGATCACAACCATCGCGATGCGGCTCGCCTCGCGGCAGCCGGTCACATTCAGCAGCGTGTTGAGGAACATCGCACCGGCCGGAATCGCAAAGCTCTTGTGAATGTACTGCGCATATCCCGCATTGAACGCGACCGTGTGCATCCGCGTCCCGAGCGGAAACCCCGCGAATCCGCCCGCGGAAACCAGCACCGCGCCCCAGAGCACCTGCCACGCCACCGTGCCGGATTGAAAGAGGTAGGTGATTCCGCCCGAAAGCGTGGTCAACGTCACCATAAGCCGCACGATCCGGCTCGTAAAGTATTCCGGCACTTTGAATCCCGAAGTCAGCAGCGGCCGCATCAGAAGCCCGCCGCCGACCCCGAGCATCGATGAGAGCACCCCGGTTGCAACGCCGGTGACGAACACACCCGCCCGTTTCGCGGGGGAAAAGCTCGGAAACTCATCGGCCCTGACAAGCGTGCGTGAGCAGGCGGTCTGACAGGCGACAACCAGAATGAATCCGGCCAGCATCCACTGCAAAATCTCCGGTCCGCCGAAAAGGGCGAAGAGTTTCTCGTTGAACATCTTCCCGAAGAGCGAAGCTCCGATCGCGCCGACCGCAAGCGGCAGAACCAGCAACCTCCCCGGATCGCCCGTGCGCCAGCCGATCTCGGGAAACTGCCGCACGACGGTCGGAATCGTGGCGGGAACCATCTGCAGCAGCCCGATGCCGACCGCGTCGAACGGATCGAATCCGAGAATCAGCATCGCCGGCACAACGATCCAGCCGCAGCCGACACCCCAGAATCCGCCTGACATCATCCCGACGAACCCGATCAGCGGCCCGGCGATCCAGAGAGCATTCATCTCTTCCCTTCCAGAAGTTCGTCGAGGAACGCAGTGAGCGCCGGTCCGCAGTTGTCGAGCGCGGCGCCGTGGTCGCATCCCTTCAGATGCACACAGCGGACCAGCGGATGCCCGAGCGCCTTCAGGGAGGCGGCCATGAGTGCGTTCTCCTCGGGTCGTCCCGGCATGTCGAGTCCCGATTCTCCGGTCACGAGCAGAATCGGCGGCAGATCGGCGCAGAGGTGTCCGAGCGGCGCATACCGGTCGATGACCGGCTCGAACTGGGACTGCGGATAGTGCAGATCTTCCTTGAAACGGAAGTGGGTCGTCATCTGCCCGCTGATCGGAAAGAGGCCCGCGAGTTTCCGGTGATCGAACCCGTGACGGGCGAGCCGGCTGCCGTCCATTCCGACCATCGCCGCAAGCCACGCTCCCGCCGACATGCCGCCGACAAAGAGCCGTCCCTGGTCGATATCGAACTCCTCCGCATGGATCATCGCCCACGCGACGGCGGCGGCGGCATCCTCGAGCGCGGCGGGCGCGGGATATGCCGGGCTGAGCCGGTAACGCGCCTCGATGACAATCAGCCGCCCGTCATAGAGACAATCCGGGACCTCCTGCCCTCCGGCGGTGAGCCCGCCGCCGTGAAACCAGACCGCGACGGGATGCGGCCCCTCCCCGATCGGAACGCTGATGTACAGCGACTGCTCCTCCAGCCCTCTTCCTCCGAAATCGGCACGGCGGACCGGCCGGTATGCCGCGGCATTCGGTATCCGGAAATCCTTCCACTCGTTCTTCATCGCCTCGCATCCTTCTGATTGTAAATAAGGAAAATCATTTGTATACTGTATACAGAGATGGATTGAAATACAAGTTTTCCGCGGAACAATTCGGAATATTTTCATTTTTTCGATTTCGGATTGTAACTTTTCCCAAAAATGCAGTATTGTATCAGAAGACCGCCTGTACAATGCGGGGGGAAATCTTCCGGCGGAAAGGAAGGGAGGAAAGAAATGAGTACAGACTTCATCAAAATCGACAGAAAAAAGTGCATCAAATGCGGATTCTGCATCACAGACTGTCCCACCTGCGTGCTGGAAATGGGGGAAGATGGTCCGCAGATCCGGGAGGACCAGTGCATCGAATGCGGACACTGCGTCTCGGTCTGCCCGACAGAGGCGCTCAACAATGCCAGAACTCCGCGCGCCGACCAGGAACTCATTGATCCGGAAAAACTCCCGACACCGGAGGAGGCCGCCTGTTTTCTGCGCACGCGGCGTTCCATTCGCGGATTTGAAAAGGAGCGCGTTCCTCACGAAACGATTGAGAAACTGCTCGACATCGCACGTTTTGCGCCAACCGCAGGGAATGCCCAGGGGGTGCAGTTCCATGTGATCGACAATCCTTCCCGGCTCAAAGAGATCACGGCCGCCACCATGGCATGGGCGGAAAACCGGCAGACTCTCGCACCTCATCTCGCCTCGATGGTGGCGTTTCATCGCGCTACCGGCTGGGACAATGTCCTGCGAAATGCGCCGTGCCTGATTCTCGCTCTCATGGATGAATCCACCAGGCCGATGTTCCGGCAGAATGGAAGATTCATGCTGACCTACGCCGAACTTTACGCCCCGATGCTCGGGCTCGGAAGCTGCTGGGCTGGACTGTTCGAGGTCGCGGCGATGGATGGAGACCCGCAGCTGCTCGACCTCCTGAAACTGCCTCAGGGAAAAATCGTGACGGGAGCGATCGTCGCGGGGATTCCCCGCTACCGGCACAAACGCATACCGCAGCGGCATCCGCTGCAGGTCAGCTGGGTGGATTAATGCTGCGAAAGAGCAATTTGAGCGAACAGGCCTACCGGCTGCTGGCGGAACGGATCATCGGCGGACGGTATCCGGCCGGAACGCGCCTGACCGAGGAGGTCCTTGCCGCGGAGTTCGGGATCAGCCGGACTCCGCTGCGCGAGGCGTTGCGCCGTCTCACGGCCGAAGGGCTGATCGAACCGCTGCCGAAACGGGGACTCCGGGTCGTCTCGCCTTCGCCGGAGGAGATTGCGGAACTCTTCGACTGCCGGAGCCGGATCGAGCCGCAGCTTCTGCGCGAAGCGCTGCCGCACATTCCGACATCCGAACTGCGCGAGCTGCGCAGACGGATCGAAACGGGCGGCCCGGAAGAGTCGCTCGCTGTGGATGAAGCGATGCACCGGCTGATCGCGGAACACTGCGGCAACCGCTTCTTCCGGGAGATTGCTCTGAACCTGCTGAAACGGTCGGCGCCGTACCGGACACTGCGCAACTGCACGATCCCGGAGACGCCGCGCTCGGAGCGGATCGGTCTGCTCGACGCGATGATCGCAGGAGATGCGGAAACGGCGGCGGAACTCCTCATCCGCCACTTCCGCTTCGCCGAAACCGATCCGTAACCATGACTGTCCCGCCCGGCCGCGGCAGGCTCTCCGGAACAGGAATTCAGTTCAATTCGCGCCGGGCGGCGGCGGAGAGACGGTCGATCCAGTGTTTGACATCGGCTTCCGCCTCCGCCTCGACGAGGATCCGGATCTTGTTCTCGGTTCCGGAGTAACGCACGATCGTGCGGCCGGATTCTCCGAGAGCCGCGCGGCACGCCGCAATCTCCGCCGGAAGCAGTGAAAGCTCGTCGAGCGGCGTCTTTCGAGCAACCGCGAACGAACATAGCTCCTGCGGAAAAACCGTCATGAATCCGGCAAGCTCCGCGAGCGGCTTCCCACTCTCCTTCATGAGCTTGAGGACATGCAGCGCCGAGATGATTCCATCCCCCGTCGTCGCGTAATCCATGAAGATGATGTGCCCGGACTGCTCCCCGCCGACGTTGAATCCGCCCGCGCGCATCCGTTCGATCACATAACGGTCGCCGACATCGGTCACTTCGACCCGGATCCCCATCTGCTTCATCGCGCGCGAGAGGCCGAGGTTGCTCATGCTCGTGACCACGACCGTATCCGAGGCGAGTTTCTTCTCTCTCTGGAACGAGAGCGCGAGCATCCCGATAATCCGGTCGCCGTTGACCTCGTTGCCCGCCGCATCGCAGAAGATCACGCGGTCGGCGTCGCCGTCGAGCGCGATTCCCGCGTCGGCGCCGTACTTGCGGACGAGTTCGCCCATGTTCTCCGGATGCAGCGCGCCGCAGCCATCGTTGATGTTGAGTCCGTTCGGCTTCACCGCCGTCTCGATCACCTCCGCCCCGAGCTCCCGGAAAATCGGCGGCGCGATCGAGTAGGCCGCGCCGTTCGCGCAGTCGAGAACGAGCTTGAGCCCGCGCAGACTCAAATTCCGGATCGATCCTTTCGCAAACTCAATGTAGCGCCCGCGCGCATCCTCGATGCGGTACGCCTTGCCGATCGCCTCGCCGGGAACGCCGTCCTCCGCGAGTTTTCCGCCGAGAATCTCCTTCTCGATTTCGAGTTCGACCGAATCCGGCAGCTTGAAGCCGTCCTCCGCGAAGATCTTGATGCCGTTGTCGCAGGCGGGATTGTGACTCGCGGTGATCATGATTCCGCAGACCGCCCCCATAGATTTCGTCAAATGGGCGACCGCCGGAGTCGGCATCGGTCCGACCGCCAGCACATCCATCCCCATGCTGAGCAATCCGCTCGTGATCGCGTTTTCCAGCATGTACCCCGAAATGCGCGTGTCTTTCCCGAGCACGACCCGTTTATGACCCGACGCGCCGCCGAGCACCTTCGCCGTCGCCTTGCCGACCAGCAGCGCAAGTTCCGGGGTGATCGGATAACTGTTCGCACGACCGCGAATTCCGTCCGTTCCGAATAATTTCTTCATATGATCGAACTTCTCCTCATGATTTCATGGCTGTGCCGACTGCGAACGCGCGCAGCGCCAGCTCTTCGTTGACATTGAAGCGGAGCGTGAACAGCAGTTCATCCGCCTCCCTGAGCATCCGTGCGGCGAACTCCGGCGTCACACCTTCCGGCGGCCCGGCCGGAAACAGCTCCGGATTCGCAAGCGCTTCAAACGGAACGTTCGACGCAAGCAAAAACAGCTGCGAGGCAAAGGTGTGAATCGCACTTAAAAACATTCCCCGCTCCTTCATGTACGCGCCGTATCCCGCATCGGCCGCCTGCGCCTCGACCCGCTTGACGTAAGCGGCGTCGCCGGACTGCGCGGCGGCATTGACCCGCGCCTCCCACTCCGCGGCAGTCCGGGCAACGGCGTCGTTGTTGAGCCCCGCCGCCACCCGGCAGATCACAGCGGCCTGCGCCTCGGCAAGCGCAAGGTTGCCGCGCGCCCGGCCGGCGAGTTCGTTCAGTGCGGCAACCAGCTCCTCAACCCCCGAAAACCCGTACTCGCACCGGTTCGACAAAAGCGGCAGAAGCTGGCAGCGCGACCGCGTAGTCGGCAGCAGCGCGGCGGGATTCCCGGTCGCGAGGATGAGCAGCGTCTCCGGCGGCGGCTCCTCAAGGGTTTTCAGGAGCGCGTTCTGCGACTCTTCGTTGAGCCGGTCCGCGTCGAAGATGATCCCGACCTTGCGCCGCCCTCCGGAGACGCTGGTCAGGTGAAACTGTTTTTCAAAATGGCGCAGCGTGTTCGGCTCCGGATTGTTCCGGTCGCCGATTTTGATCTCGTACATCTTCCCGACCGGAGTGAGCGTATAGAGCTCCTGAAAGGTGCGTGCCTCAATCCCGCGGCAGACACGGCAGACTCCGCACGGCCTTCCGGCGCGGCTTTCGGGACACGCCGCAAGCTGCGCAAGCACCGTCGCAAACTCCTGCCGGATGCGCTCGGAATCCGCCTGAAGCAGAAACGCGTGCGAGAGCCTCCCCGTACGGGAGGCGTTTTCAAGATGTTGAAGAATAACCGGATACCGTTCCCGGTAACTATCGTACAAGCTCATCGGCAATTGCTCGAATCTCCTCGTGAATCGTCTCCGGAGAACGGGTTGCGTCGACAATGCGAATCCTCTCCGGTTCGCGCGCGGCAATCGCCAGAAATGCGGCGCGCACACGCTCGTGAAACTCCAGCTTCTCCTCCTCGAAGCGGTCATGTTCCCCCCGGGTCTCCTCCCGGATGCTGGTACGCGCGAAACCGATTTCGGGCGGGAGGTCCAGCAGAAAAGTGAGGTCCGGCACGCACTCGGCCATCGCAAACCGGTTCAGAAAGTCGATCGCAGGCGGCTCGATGCCGCGCGCGCCCCCCTGATAGGCGGTCGTGGAATCCGCAAAACGGTCGCAGATCACGATCGTCCCAGCGGAGAGCGCGGGGCGAATCTTCTCCCGCACATGCTGGGCGCGCGCAGCCTCCATGAGCAGCAGCTCGGTGCTCGCGTGCATCTTCTCCGGGCCGTCGAAATTCTTCACGAGTGTGCGCATCCGTTCCGCCAGCGGCGTTCCGCCGGGTTCGCGGGTGACGAGGACTTCGCGTCCGCGGGCGGCGAAGTGTTCGGCGAGCTTCCGCACCTGCGTGCTTTTGCCGGAACCTTCGGGACCTTCGAACGTGATGAAAAATCCGTTGTACGAGTGTTTGAGTGCTTTGTTTGCCATAATTCCCGTTTTTTCCTTGCAAAAAGAAGATAGCTCCATTTGCCGGAAAGTTCAACCGGTGTTATATTCTACGATATGATTTTTTTCAACATTAACCGGAAAATAAGATCATGGCAAAAGAATTGACCCGGGACACCTATCTGTCCAAACATGTCGGCGACTTCCCCGCGGAAGTCACAATCGGCGGACGCACCTACGTGAAAGTGGACGATCTCCGCTACGGAACCAACCCCCATCAGGCCGCCTGCTACTACAAACCCGCCGGCGAAATCTGCGCGATCGGAGACATGGAGATCCTGAAAAACGGCAAGAGCGGTCTCTCGCAGACGAATCTTGAGGACATCTCCTACGCGCTCAACATCGTGAAGTTCTTCGACCGCACCGCCTGCGCGGTGATGAAACATGTGAACCCCTCCGGCGCCGCGGTCGGACTGCCCGGCGAAAGCATGAAATCGGTCTACCTCAAGGCGCGCGACGCCGACGCCCGCGCCGCCTTCGGCAGCGTGATCGCGTTCAATTCCGAGGTCGACGCCGATACCGCGCGCGAAATCATGGGTACATTCGTCGAATGCGTCGTCGCCCCCTCCTATGCGCCCGGCGTGCTCGAAATCTTCAATGACGGCGAAACCTACAAGCTCAACCGGCACATCCGGATCATCCGCTGCGGCGCGCTCTCTTCGCTGCCGCGCTTTGTCGGCGAGGCGAAAGAGATTCACAACACCTTCAAGGTTCTCGCCGACGGCTCGCTCGTGATGGCGCAGCCGCTGCTCACCTCGCTGCACGGCATCGAGGATCTGGTTCCGGCCGAAGCGGAAAACAAGCGCTGCGGGCACCAGAAGTCAACCGTCGAGGCGACCGAACAGCAGAAGCTCGACCTCCTCGCCGCCTGGTATGTCAACCTCAGCGTCCGTTCGAACGGCGTGGTCATCATGAAAGACGGCCAGACGCTCTCGGTCGGCACCGGTGAACAGGACCGGGTCGGCGCAATCGAACAGGCGATCGCAAAATTCAACCAGAAATACACCGGCAGCGGCACGCTGAAGGATTCAGTCATGTCCAGCGACGGCTTCTTCCCGTTCGAGGACGGCGTCGAAACCGCCGCGAAAGCCGGTGTGACCGCGATCATCGCCCCCTCCGGCTCGCTGCGCGACGCGGACGTCATCAAGCGCGCGAACGAACTCGGCGTTGCGCTCTACCACGCGCCCGAGCGCATCTTCTCGCACCATTGATGAGCAACGATTGAGACAATTCAACGATAAGGAATCGAACGTATGGCGAAGAAACAAATCGACAGGAAAGCGCTGAACGCGGAAATCTCCAAAGCCATGATGAACGACTTTGAGCGGATCGGCCAGGGATTCGTCGACAACTGGAAACCGCTCACGCTCGTGGTCGTGGGAATCGCACTGCTCGTGGCCGTGATCTGCTGGGCCGCGGAACATCAGAAGAGCTCGGAACTCAAGGCGCAGGAAGCCATCTCGGGAGCGGCGGACATCGCCGCCCTGACCAAGGCGCTCGAAACCTACGGCGACACCTCCGCCGCCCCGGCGGGACGTTACCGGCTCGCACAGCTCTGCATCAAGGAGAAGAAGTACGATGAGGCGCTCAAGCAGCTTGAGCTGGCCGAAGGCGGAGAGGACCCCTTCCTCAACGGGACTGTCGCGCTCGCCCGGGGGTATGTCCTCGAACTCTCCGGCAAACCCGCCGAAGCGGCCGGGGCATTTGCCGAAGTGAGCGGGAATGCGACCTTCCCGGCGGCGATGCGGGCCGAAGCGCGGTTCGCCGCCGGCCGGCTCTTCGTCGCCCAGAACGATCTGGCCCGGGCCAGAGCGCTTCTGGAGCAGGCCCCGTCAGACGGTTCGACGCAGGGTGTTGCGAGCAGCTGGGACGAATCCTCGGCGGCTCTGCTGCGGGCGATCGAATCGGGGGAATACGGTGCTGTTCCCGCCGAACCGAAGGCGCTGTAAGGCGGATTTCGCATGAATTCGAACGGGCTGACGCGCAAGCATGAGTCGCTGATCCGTTCGCTCTACACCCGGCACGGACGCCGCAAGGCAAAGTGCTGCGTCTGCGAAGGGGTGAGAGCGGCGCGGGAACTTTATACGCTCCGCCCGGAGCTGGTTCGCTTTACGGTCGCGACGGAGGCGGGATGCAAAGCGGTCGCAATTCCCGGAGAACGGTTCCTCGTCGGCGAGGAGAAGATGCGGGAACTCTCGGGAACGGTCAATTCGCAGGGAATTCTCGCCGTCGCCGCGATTCCGGAAGAGCCTCCGGCGCATGTGCGCCCGGCGGATCCGTTTCTCTTCGCGATCGACCAGCTCGGAGATCCCGGAAACTTCGGCACGATCTGCCGGACGCTGCGGGCCGCGGGCCTCTCGGAACTCTGGTATACGAAAGGCTCGATCGATCCCTTCGGGGACAAGGCGGTTCGTTCGGCGCTCGGCGCGCAATTCGCGTTGAAGCTGCGTTCGTTCGAAACACTTGCCGCGCTGAGCGATGCGGCGAAACATTTCGGCTATACCGAAACCTGGCTCACGGATCCGCACGATGGAGAAAGCTGCTTCACCGCGCCGAACCTCTACGACCGCAGTGTGATCGTGATCGGAGGCGAAGCGAACGGCGTGACGCCGCTCGAAGGAGCCCGGCACGTCATGATCCCGATGCCCGGCAACTACGAGTCGCTGAACGCGGCGCAGGCGGCGACCATCTTTCTCTTTGAATATGTCCGGCGCAGCGAGTGCAGGAAGGGGTGAATCTCATGTCGGTCTGGAATCAAATCTATCTCTTCGCGTTTCTGGCGGGGGCGGTTTCGACACTGCTGGCGACACCGTTCTTCGGCTGGCTTGCGCGGAAATTCAATTTCATGGACGTGCCGCAGGCCAACCACAAGGGACACGGCCGCGCCACGCCGCTGCTTGGAGGGGCGGCGATCTTCACGGGGTGGTTCATCTGCATCGCGGGTGCGGTCGGAATGACGATGTGGGGAGGCATAGCCGTGCTGTTCGACGAAATCGCGGGACATCTGCCGGGGCTGGAAGCGTCGCTTCCGAAACTCGGATTTCTGATTCTCGGCGGATTTCTCGCGGTTCTGCTCGGGCTTGTGGACGACAAATATGCGCTCTCGGCCGGAAGCAAGTTCGGCGGACAGTTCCTCATCGCGCTCATCGCGGTCGGACTCGGCGGGGTGCGGGTCAATATCTTCTTCACGAATCCGGTTCTGGTCTGGGGGGCGTCGATCTTCTGGATCATGCTGCTCATGAATTCGATCAACTTCTTCGACAACATGGACGGGCTCGCGGTCGGAACCGTGACCATCGCAATGGGATTCTTCACGGTCATCGCGGCGCTGAACGGACAGTTCTTCATCACGGCGCTCGCAGCTCTGACCTGCGGAGTCTGTGCGGGATTCTGGTTCTACAACACCTCGCCGGCGACGATCTTCATGGGGGATTCGGGCAGCCATTTTCTCGGTTACATGGCCGCGGTGATCTCGGCGGAAGTGACCTGGTTCGGAATCGATTTCTCGCTTTCGCGCTTCCCGATCCTGATGCCGCTGTTCATCCTCGCGCTGCCGCTCTTCGACACCGGCATGGTCGTGCTGATCCGCACGTTGAAGGGGAAACCGTTCTGGATCGGCGATCACAACCACATTTCGCACCGGTTCGTCCGTATGGGACTCTCGCGGCGGCAGGCGGTGCTGCTCGTTCATCTGATGGCGCTCTGCATCGGACTCGGGATTCTGCCGGTGTTCTGGGGGGATTTCCGCACTGCGGCGATTCTGGTCGCGCAGGCGTTTCTGTTTCTGCTGGTCATCACCATTCTGCAGTTCGCGCTCTCCGGCCGGCAGGATACCCGCGAAATACCGCAAACAGAACCAAAGGAAAAGCAGCAATGAGTACGAGAAAGCGGCCTGGCTGGGATCAATATTTCATGGACATCGCGCATGTGGCGGCAAGCCGCAGCAACTGTTCGCGGCGGCAGGTTGCGGCCGTGCTGGTGCGGGACTGCCGGATCATCTCGACCGGCTACAACGGCACACCGCGCGGCGTGCGGAACTGCTCGGACGGAGGCTGTCCGCGCTGCAATTCGGACGCCCCCTCCGGGACGAATCTCACGCAGTGCCTCTGCAGCCACGCCGAGGAGAATGCGATCGTGCAGGCCGCCTACCACGGCATCGCGGTCAAGGGGGCGACACTCTACACGACCTACAGCCCGTGCCTGCTCTGCGCGAAGATGATCATCAACGCGGGAATCTGCGAAGTGGTCTACCACACGCGCTACTCGATCGACGACGTTTCGCTTGCACTGCTGCACGAGGCGGGCGTCATCGTCCGGGCGCTTGAGGAGTCGGAAGAATCCCGCCGGGAGGAGCGGAATCATGAATAAGAATCCCGCAGACGGCGTCATGACTCTCGAACAGGCGAAGAAGTGGCGCGAAACCCTGCGCTCACAGGGGAAGAAACTCGTCATCACCAACGGCTGTTTCGACATCATGCACCGTGGTCACGCCGCGTATCTGTACGAGAGCCGTTCGCTCGGCGACGCTCTGCTCGTACTGGTGAACTCCGACGCGAGCGTGAGCCGGTTGAAGGGACCCGAACGGCCGGTCGTGGATCAGTACAGTCGCTGTTACATGCTCTGCGCGCTTGCAAGCGTCGATGCCGCAGTGGTCTTCGATGGCGAACGGTGCGACCGCGAACTGCGCGAACTGGCCGCGGACCTCTATGTGAAAGGCGGCGATTACACGCTTGAGAAGCTCGACCCGACCGAACGGGCGGCGCTCGAAGAGGCCGGGACGGAGATCCGGTTCAAACCGTTTGTTCCGGGATTTTCGACGACCACCATCATCGAGAAGATCCGGCGCTGACCACTTCATCCCGTGCCCGGAGCGGCCTTCCACGTTCGAAGACCCCGGGAACCATGGAGCCGGGGGTTCCCGAGGAACTCCGGCTGAAATGCCCTGCGGCAGAGACGCCCGGCGCCTCCCCCCCGCAGAGCAGTCGAGAGAAGATTCGTGTCGCGCCGGATGATCTGCCGGCTCCCGCTGTTTCCGGGATTATTTCACGAAGTTTTTCACGAGATAACGGAAGCTGTCCGCGAGCGACTCGAAAGGATCCTTCAGGCAGACATCCTGTTCGACGATGAAGTATTCGACGCCGGCAGCCTCCCCTTCGGCGATGATCGACTTCCAGTCGAGATTGCCCGAACCGATCGGGAACATCGCACGCTGGCGCTCGTGGATGCCGTAATCCTTCAGATGCAGCAGCGGCATGCGTCCGGAGAGTTTGCGCACCCAGCAGGAAGGATTCTGGCCGCCGGCCTGCACCCAGAAGGTATCGATTTCGCCCTGAAGCGCGGGGGCGTTGTCATAAAAGAGGTCGAGAATCAGCGCTCCGTCCTCCATGCGCATGAATTCGATGTCGTGGTTGTGGTAGCAGAGCACTTTCCCGGCGGCGGCCAGTTTTTCGGCGGAAGCGTTGATCCTGTGCGCGAGGTCGACCGCCTCCGCGCGCGTCGCCGGAATGATGTGCGGCCATGGATAAGCCGTATATTTGCAGTTCAGTTTGTCGAGCCGCTCGATGACCCGCTCCGGCTCTTCGACGATCATCTGTCCGCCCTCGTGGGTTGCGCAGATGTCAAGCCCGAGGTCCGCGCAGATGGCGGCCAGTTTCTCTTCCGCGATCGGTCCCATGCCGGAAATTTGAACGGCATCGTAACCGATCGCTTTGACTTTCTTCAGGGATTCAGCGATTTCAGGTTCGGTTTTCAGAAAATCCCGGAGGGTGTAGAGCTGAGCGGCGATCTGCTGTTTTTTCATCATAAAACTCCTGTGTTAGAGAATGACCCGCTTCGTTCAATATACCTCCCCCCCGTCACGATTTCAAGCCCGCCCCCCACGCCGGAATGAAAGAAAAAAGCGTTTCGGGTCAAAGGCTCCTCCGGCGGCAGGAAAAATCAAATTTTTCCGGAAAAATAGTTGACATTGGCGCAGCTTTGTGGTATAATATGTGTAGACCAATTCAATAAAAAATAGCAAAATCTTTGATTCAAGCGGTTTTGATCGATGTCAAAAAGCGAACACCTGAAGCTGCAATTGCTCGAACAGATCCGGGTCAGCGCGCCGGGGACGCGGCTGCCGACGGAACGGGAGCTGAGCGAAAAGTATGGATTTTCGCGCAGTACGGTCAACAAAGTGATCGTGGAACTGGAGCGGGAATCGTATGTGCGGCGGCGAATCGGCAGCGGGACCTACGTCATGCCGCGCGACACGGAGATCCGGTATGCGGACGGCGAAACCGGGAGGACCGGTCGTTTTCAAGGAGAAATCATCATCGTTTACCCGAATTTTTTCGGGTCCATCCTCTGGGAGATGGTCGATCAGGCGGAAGAGCTTGCGTCGAAGCACAACATCCGGCTGACTCCGGTGAAACTGCGGCCGAAAAGCGATTACTCGATTCTGTTTTCCATGGCGGAGCGCTCGACCGAACTGCTCGGGGTCATTGTCATTCCCCCGGGGGAAGGTGTGCCGTGCAGCGTTTATCACCAGCTGCTGCAATATGCGCGGCGGGTCGTGGCTGCGGATCAGTTCACCGATTGCCGGATGCCGGGGCTTTACGGCGTCTGCGGCGACCAGTTCCGGCAGGGATTTCTGCTGATGAATGAGCTTTTGGAAAACGGCCATCGCGAAATCGGTTATGTGGCAAACGAACCGTTCACTCCAAGCCGCAAGGAGTTTCTGAACGGCGTCAAGCAGGCGCTGTACGATCGCAGATTGCGCTGGAAGAACATCCGGAAGTCTCCCATGGTGAACGCCTCCTGGCAGAGTTCTCTCGATGCCGGGTACTATGGAACGCTGCCACTGCTGCAGGAGCATCCGGAAGTGACGGCCATTTTTTACGATACGTGTCCCGGCGCGCAGGCAGGCCTTGCGGCATTGAACGAGCTGGGGAGGCGATGTCCCGATGAGATTTCCGTCATCGCGACATCCTGTTTCTGTGGAAGTGAAAATTATACGATACCGGCACTCACAACGGTCTCCTATCCGGCACGTGTACTGATGGACCGGGCGTTTGAGATCATCCTGATGCCGGAGAAAAAATTTCCGGAACGGTCTCTGACTCCTCCGGAACTGCATCGTCGAGCCAGTGTCAGAAATCTGATGCTGTAAAATTTTTCAACTCTTCAACAAGAAGGAGGAAAATCATGAAGAAACGGATGAGATATTTCACATTGATTGAACTGCTGGTGGTAATTGCGATCATCGCCATTCTCGCATCGATGCTGCTGCCCGCGTTGAACCGGGCCAGATACGCCGGTCAATCAACCGCCTGCATCAACAATCTCAAACAGCTCGGCACGGGGCTGGCGATGTATGAGAACGGGGATTACTTTCCGCCGCGCACCAATGGCAGTACCGATGAATCCCAGCCATGGTCATGGGACGAGATTCTCGTGCAGATCATGGGAGGAGACGGCAGCCACGGCGCCCGTTTCCGGACGGTCGCCCCGATTCTGACCTGTCCGACCGATAAAAATCCGATCGCGGGAAGCAAGAAAACCCGGGTCAGCTACACCTTCAACTACGGGCTCGGCACCAACGGAACCGCCATCTACAAATCCGGTCAGGACATTCCACGCGAACGGGCGATCCGCCTGGACAAAATCAGCAACTCCAACCCCTCCAAATATGGGAGGAACACGCCGAACATGGTTCTGCTTTCCGACCGCATCATTCTCGGCGGCAACGAATACAGTCAGCAGAACGGGACGAATACCGCCCCCTGGTGGGAGTTCAAGCCGGAATACGGGCACGACGGTCAGGGGGGAGAGCGGAACGGGCTCTGCATCGGTCTGCATGTCAAAAAATACAACAGTCAGGTATTTTTCGATCCTGACAACAACCAGCTGCTCCAGGAACATTACTCCTGGTATGTCGACTGAATCATGAGAAAACCGTACACATTCTTCACGGGGCTGACACTGGCGCTGGCCTCTGCTCTTTCCGGCGCGCAGGAGATGGACAACTCATTTCTCCGTGCCGGCGGAAGTTACCTGTACAAAGGAGAAACGCGAGGCCAAAGTCTGGAATTCACAACCGCTCCCGACGGGAAACCCGCAACCCGACTCGGCTGGGATTTCAGCCGCTTCAAGTTTGCGGAGGTGAATTTGCGCAAGCCGCTCCAAATCACCTCGTTTCAGGAGCTGGAACTCGCGCTCGATTACAGTTCCAGCGGCAGACGGCAGCTTGACAGCTGCGGATTCCGGATCGCCGACGCCTCCGGCGAGGTGTTCCAGTGGAGCTGCCCGGCCGGAGACGATCTCCCCGGCTGGAAAACCATCCGCTGCCGCCTCACGCCGCGCAACTTCAACAGTTGCTGGGGAGGCGACGGGAACAAGACGATCGATTTCCCCGCACGGCTCATCGGATTTGGAGCGGGGTTCTGCCGGGAGAGTTCCGGTCCGGTCTGGTTCGGCGCACTTCGTTTCCGCTTTCCGGAGGAAAAGAAGAAGATTCCGGTGCTCGAATACTCCTGGAACTTCGATGAAAAAGCGGAGTTCTGGAAAAGCTGGGGAGCCGGCAGACTCGAAAAACAGACGGTCTCGGCTGACCGGAACGGCGAAATTTTTCTGAACGAGCGAATGTTCGCCATCCGCCCGGCGGAGGAGTGCCGGGAACTGCGTCTGAGCTGTACGCTTCAAAACGGGAACGCCACGGTGGCAGTGCGCGTCCGCGACGGCGCCGGGAAGTCGCAGCTGCTCACGGCGCTCCCCCTTGTTTCCGGCCGGAACCGCCTGTCGTTTCCGCTTGCCGGGCTTGCCTCGCCCGTAAGAATCGAGCAACTCCGGATCGACAACCGCGGCGGCTCGCTCCGGCTCGAACTCGAAACGCTCGAATTATGGACGGAGAAAGAAACCGCCGCCGCACTCTCCGCAGCGGTGGATACAGGCCATCCGCTTCATCTGCTGTTGCCGGGGAAGAGCCGCACCGCGGTACTCGTGCTGACCAACCGGGCGGAGAGGCCGCTCACACTCAAGGGAAAGTTCACGCTTTCCGACTACTTCGGAGAATGCGCCCAGTTCGAACGGGACATCGCTCTGCCCGCCGGAAAATCAATGCGCATTCCTGTTGACACGACTCCATTTCCGCGCGACGGAATCTACTACGTCGACTATCGCTTTGTCAATCCGGATGAGAACTCTTCGGAAGGAGTTTCCGGGCGGATCAGCTTCGCCCGCATGACCCCCGCCGGACCGACTCCGGGACGAGCGCAGGGATTTCTTTTCGGAATCTGCACGCATACCGAACGCTGGGGAATCCGTGACCGGGAACTTGAGGTGCTCGCCTGTGCGCTCGCAGGCGCGAAGGTGATCCGTTCCTCGCCCGGCTGGGAGATCGTCCAGCCGAAAAAAGGCGCGTGGGATTACACGCTCTACGACCGCATGGTGGAACAATACGCCGCTTCCGGGATGGAGCTTCAGGCCGGATTCGGGCTTTGCAACCAGTGGGGCAAAGCCGCCGACGCAAAGATGCGTGACGGCTCGCCCGACCGGTTGAACAACGGTCGCTCCATGCCTGATCTTGAACTCTGGCGCTTGTACGTCCGCAACACGGTGAGCCGCTATCGCGGGAAAATCCGTTTCTGGGAGGTCTGGAACGAACCGGATCTCACACACTTCGCCAACTTCGGCGTGGAAGATTATGCGCGGCTGCTCGCGGCCTCGGCCGAAGAGATCCGCAGAGCCGATCCGGAAGCGCGCATGATGAACGGCGGTTTTGCGGGGCTCACCGCTCCGGCCCAGGTCGAGTATCAACGCCGTTTTCTCGAACTCGCCCGGGGAACATTCGACGTGCACGCATTTCATCAGCACGGAGAATTCGGCGTGTTCCGGCAGGTGATCGACGAATTGTTTCTGCCGCAGCGGCGCGAGACCGGCACGGCCGTTCCCTGGTTTGCAAACGAAACCGCCATGCATTCGCTCGGGGGACGGGAACAGCTTCAGGCCGAATCGCTCTTCAAAAAACTGATCTTCGCCCGGGCGCGCGGCGCGATCGGCTACACCTGGTACGATCTGCGCAACGACGGCTTCAGCGTGACCGATGCGGAGCACAATTACGGCATGGTCACAAACGACTTCTATCCGAAAGCGGTCTATCCGGCCTTCGCGGCACTGGTGAACCTCTACCGGGATGCGGATTTCGATCGTGAACTGCCGCTCGGGACGGGGGAATTCGCGTTTCTGTTCCGGAAAAAAGGAGAACTTATCCTCGGAGCCTGGCGGGAAGTCTCCGCCGACGACGCCACCGGCGGCCTTTACGCGGGGACGACCGACGGAACCCGCGTCCGCCGGGTCGACATCATGGGCAATTCGACCGATGTGCCTCTGGAAAACGGTCGTTTTCTCTTTCAGCCCGGCCGAATTCCGGAGAGCCTCGTTGTGGAGGGCGGCAGCCGTCTCGCATTCCATCCGGTGCTGAACATCGCCACAATCGGCCCCGTTGCGGAAGGAAGGCCGGCTACGCTGGAGTTCGAATTGCCGGACGACTCCATTCCGATGCTGAAGTGCGAACTCGCCGCGGAAAAGCCGTTTCAGATCCGGGAAAAGAAATTCCTCCTGAAAGCCGTCCCCGGCAGCCGGACGAAAATCCGCAAAACCCTGACCGTCGGCAGCGGACTCGGTACGGAAATGCGGCAACTCCCGCTTCGGATCGCGATTCCGGGAGGAGGCGAAGCCGAAATTTTGATTCCGGTCTATCCGGCGTGGAAACTCTCGCGCGCGTTGTCGCCGGAGAATCCCGATTTCGTGCTCAACCGCCGCGGACAGGTTGTGAGCGTCTACGACAAAGTACCGGGACACTCCATCTGGGAAGGCCCGGAAGATCTGAGTGCGCGCATCAGCTGTGGAATCGAACAGGACGAACTGGTCGTCCGGGCCGAAGTGACCGATGACATTCACCGCCAGAACGACTCCGGTTCCGAAATCTGGCGCGGCGACAGCTTGCAGCTCTTTTTCCAGCTGCCCGGTCAGAAGGGGGAGTGGGAACTCGGAAACGCGTTGACTTCCGCAGGCGGAGAACACTGGGTGTGGAGAGCGCCGGAAGGATTCACGGCCGCAGCCGCGCGCTCCGCGATCCGGTCGAAGGCCGGCCGTGTCGGATCCGTCACGACCTGTGAAATCCACATCCCGTTCAAAGCCATCGGATTGACCCCGCAGATGCTGTGGGAGGGATTCCGATTCAATCTGCTCGTGAACGACAGTGATGTTCCCGGCGACGAGCGGGAAGGATGGATCCGGCTCGCTCCCGGTGTCGGTGACGAGCGCAACACGCTGCGTTATCCGGTCGTGTTCTTCGAATGAGTCGGAAAACGATCCGGATTTCAGGCCGTATTCACGTGCCCGAGAGAATGAGCCGCGCGGTACTCCGCCGGGGAGAGTCCGAACTCCCGGCGGAACCGCCGCCGGAAATAGGCCGGATCGTTGAATCCCGACTCGAATGCGATCTCCTTCACGCTGAGTTTTCCCTGAGAGAGCAGACGGCAGGCGTAGCGCAACCGCGCAAGATTGATCTCCTCCGTCACGGTGTGTCCCCAACTGCGATGACAGACCCGGTTCAGGTAATCCGGATTGCAGTGAAGCGCCTCTCCGAGAACCGCGGTCGAAAGCGACTCCTCGAAATGAAGGATGATGTACTCCTTCGCCCGGCTCGCCAGCTCTGAAGCGACACAATCGTCTGCTTCGGCGGCAGGAGAAATCCGTTCCGCTTCCGCCAGCAGCAGTTCGGCCAGCAGATCCGCCGAACAGCCGGAGCCGACCTCGCGCAGTTCGGAGAGCAGCAGCTGAAAATACTCCCCCATCCGTTCCGGGCGAACCACCGCCCGACAGGTGTCCATCGCCTCCAGCCGCGCCTTCCGTTCGACGCCGCGCGGCAGAAAATGACACCAGAAGAAAACCAGATCGTTCCCGTAGGCGGACAATCCACCATGCCGCAGTCCCGGGTGCAGCAGCAGAAAACTCCCGGCCGGAACGGCATAATTTCTTTCCGCTTCAAACATCTCAAGCGTTCCGGATTGCACGAAAATCAACTCGTAACTGTCGATAATCCGGGTTATGTGCCTCCCCCTCCCACGTGAAACAAAACGCCCGGCATGAATGAGTTCAACTAGTTCCATCTTTTTCATGAAGTCGGAATTGTCTCCTTTTTCATCTAATTTATCACTCTCGCCGCAAAAAGCAAATTGAGGTATAATATTTCGCAATCAAGAGAAACTCCTTTCACCAAGAGGTGGCCGACGTTGAAAAACTATTTTCCGCTGATCCTCGCACACACCACGTTCATTGTCCTTCTCTCTTCCGGTTGCGGAAATCTGAAAGACGAACGGGCGGATTCCATAACACGGAAACAGGCTGCGGCCGTACAACGTCCTTCAGAAAAAAACATCACTCCCGCTCAGAACATCCATTTCGAGGAAAGGAATTTCTCCATGAGATCAGCATTTTTTCCGGTGGAGCCGACTGCCGTGCACTTGAACGATCCGGTCTTCTCGCAGCGGATCGAAAGCTGCCGCAAATTCACGATTCCCGCTGCAGTCGCAAAATGCAGGGAGAGTGGCAGATTCGACTCATTCCGCCTCGCCTGGAAACCCGGAATGCCGAATTGTCCACATATGTTCTGGGACGCCCACGTCGCGAAGGTGCTTGAAGGCATGGCGCTCGCACTCGCGCAGAATCCGGAGGACAAAAAGCTCGCCGCTGAACTCGACGGATACGTCGACCTCGTCATCTCCGCTCAGCAACCGGACGGCTATCTGAATGCCTACGGAACCCAGGTCGAACCCGATCGGCGCTGGAAGAATGTCTTCGACCGGCATGAACTCTTCTGCGCGGGGCACATGATGGAAGCCGCCGTCGCCCACTTCCGCGCGACCGGGAATCGGAAGTTCCTCGACACGCTCTGCCGCTACGCCGACTACATCGCGACGGTCTTCGGAACCGAACCGGGCAAACTCCACGGCTATCCCGGACACGAGGAGATCGAACTTGCGCTGTGCAAACTCGCCGACGCGACCGGAGAACAGAAGTATCTCGACCTTGCGGAATATTTCATCGACGAACGCGGCAGAAAACCCAACTTCTTCCTCGAAGAGGCCAAACGACGCAATGTACCTCTCTCGGAAGCCGATCTGGAGAACCGTCAGGCTCATCTTCCGGTCCGCGAGCAGAAGGATGCGGTCGGCCACGCGGTCCGAGCACTCTACCTCTACATCGGCATGGCCGACGTTGCCATGCGCACGGGCGACGAGACTCTGCTCGACGCCTGTCGCACACTCTTCGACAGCGTTACGAAAAAAAGAATGTACCTGATCGGCGGCTGCGGATCGACCGCCATCGGCGAGGCGTTCACCGTCGACTACGACCTGCCGAATCAAACCGCATATGCAGAGAGCTGCGCCTCGATGGCGTTCGCGCAGTTCGCGCGCCGCATGGCCGACGCGACCGGAGAGGCACGGTACGCCGACGCGATGGAACAGTCGCTCTACAACGGCTGCCTCTCGGGTATTTCCCTCTCGGGAGATCGTTTCTTCTATGCTAATACGCTCACAGTGGATGATACGAATTATGATCGGGAAACAGTTACCCGCGAGCGTCGACCGTGGTTCGACTGCTCCTGCTGCCCGACGAGTTACTGCCGCTTCCTGCCGCAGCTCGCCGGCTTCGCCTGGTCGCA
>NZ_CALXSK010000012.1 GCF_944391105.1 uncultured Victivallis sp. | reverse complement strand
CTTCGGACGGCAAAAAAAATCAAAAATGGTGGTGGGAGATGGATTCGAACCATCGAAAGCGGTGCTAGCAGATTTACAGTCTGCCCCCTTTGGCCACTCGGGAATCCCACCAGTGGAGCGGGTAACGGGGGTCGAACCCGTATAACCAGCTTGGAAGGCTGGTGCACAGCCGTTATGCCATACCCGCATAACTTCGACCCGGCCGTTGCCGAACCGAAAATATTGGTGCCGTCGGAGGGAGTTGAACCCTCACTCCGGTGAAGGAACTAGGACCTGAACCTAGCGCGTCTGCCATTCCGCCACGACGGCTTTTCCAATCAACTTCATCGAACTTCACGCTCATCACGTCCCGCTCGATGTTGCCTAATGTACACGCCTTTTTTTAAAATGCAACCCCCTTTTTGCAGAAAATGTGAAAAAAAGATTATTTCCGCTTGGACTTATCCCGGTTTTGGCGCTATTGTATAAAATGAGTTCATGATTGGAAAGAGAAACATGGGTGTAAAAAATTGGAAACTTGCCGGGAATAATCTGGACAGCCAAATCGACGCGATTCAGCGAAAGTTCGCTCTGCCGCGCCCGATCGCACTCTTCTTTGCTTCGCGCGGCATCGAAGACGTCCAGGATTTTCTGAATCCGCGCCTGGCCAACCTGACCGATCCTTACCGCTTCCCGAAAATCAAGGACGCGGCCAAACGGTTGTGGGAGGCCATCGCAAACAAAGAAACCATCCTGATCCACGGCGACTACGACACTGACGGCATCACCGCCAGCGCTCTGCTCGCTCTTGTCCTCAGGCAGAACGGGGCGAATGTCCATTCGTTTATTCCGCACCGTTTTGACGACGGCTACGGCTTTACCCCTGAGTCCCTTCAAAAGGCTCTCGATACCTTCGGCCCGGCCAGCGTCCTCGTCACGGTCGACTGCGGTATTACCAGCTGCGACGCTGTTGATGAGGCCGTCAAACGTGGAATCGACGTCATTGTCACCGATCATCACGAGGCAGGGCCTCAGCTGCCCAACGCCATCGCGATTATCAATCCCAAGGTCTATCCCGAACTTGAGGACCTCCAACTGCTCGCCGGGGCAGGGGCCGCGTTTAAGCTCTCGCACGCATTCATTAAATACGGCCGCGAAAACAATCTTGGAGGCTTTCAAACCCGGTTGGAAGAGGTCCTCGATTACGTCGCCCTCGGCACGGTTGCGGACATTGTACCGTTGCTCGGCGAAAACCGGATCATGGTCAAGTACGGTATCGAAGCGCTCCGGCGACAGATCCGTCCGGGGGTACGCGCTCTCATCGAAAGCTCTCGGCTGCGTTCCGAACTGACTCCCGCCGACATCACCTTCCGTATGGCTCCGCGAATCAATGCCGCCGGCCGGGTGGGGGATGCCAATGTAGCTCTGCAACTGCTTGAGTCTGAACATATCGTCGACGCTTATCGTTGCGCTTCTCAGCTCGAAACCTTCAACCGCATCCGCCAGGAGAAAGAACAGGAGATTTACCAGGAGGCGTGCGAACAGATCGAACGCAATCTCGCGTGGCAGAGCGAATATTCCCTCCTCGTCGCCGGACGGGACTGGCATCAGGGGGTGATCGGAATCGTCGCCTCAAGGCTCGCCCGCGATTACAACCGTCCGACTATTGTGTTGACGATTCAGGGGGACGTCGCCTACGGTTCCGGACGCAGCGTCGCATGCCTGAATCTCGTTGAGGTGCTCAGTCATACCGCTGATCTTCTTGACCGTTACGGCGGCCATCCGATGGCGGTTGGAATCGGACTCAAGGCGGACCGGATTGCCGATTTCTTCGAAGCGATGGATCGCGAGGTGCGCAAGCAGATTTCCTCGGCCGATCTGGAGGATTTCATCCGTTATGACGGTGAGGCGCAGCTGCACGAGTTGACTCCCGAATTCTTCCGGTATCTGGCGATGCTTTCTCCTTTCGGGCACAGCAATGTCAAGCCGATTTACCGGTTTAACGAGGTACAGGTCGTGCGGTGTTCAACCGTCGGCGGGTCGCATACACGGGGAATCATGCGCAGTCGGACGGGGCAGAGTGACTTCATTGCGTTCAACCGTCACAGCTCACAGTTTTACGGCAAGACGCTCGATATTCTCGCAACTCCGCAAATCAATACGCATCAGGGAGTTGAAACTCCACAGCTGAATGTTATCGACATTCGGGAAGTTTATTGATTCCCTTCGTTCTCGTGTTCGCGGAACTCCGAGGGGGGACGCCTGTACGGCGACGGAACATGCGCGAAAAGTGCAGCTGGTCCCGGTAGCCGCAACGTGCGCCGATCTCCTTGATACTCAGGCTGCTGCCGCGAAGCAGGTGTCTTGCGAGTTCCATACGGCCGTCGAGAAGGCAGCGGATCGGGGAGGTCCCGAAGTATCGACGGAATTTAGCGGCAAAGGCCGGAACCGACAGGTTCACCATTCCTGCCAGTTCCGCGAGATTCCACTCCCGCTCCGGTGCGGAATCGAGACGGCGGCGGAGTTCGAGCCACGGTTCGGGGATTCGTCGCGGAACGCTGTTTTTTCCGGCTGCGCGGGCGATTTCCAGGAAGAGCGAGGCCAGATGATTCCGGAGCAGGCGCGGATCCGGGGGAATTTCTCCGGTGATCTCCCGGTAGATGAGTGCGAGGTAGGACTCGAAAAGGCCTGGATCGTGCCATTCCAGGCAGAACTCCTCCTCCAGTCCGGCTGCGGAGAGAAGAGAGGCCGTTTCGCTGCCGTGAAAGTGAATCCAGCTGTGAATCCAGCACACATCTTCCCGGCCGTAGAAGTGCCCTGCGCCTTCGCGCCAAAGCCGGAGCACTGGTGTCGTGGTGATGATTTCCTGTTCCCCGACCCGGAGATGAACCGGTTGATGGAACAGCATCAGAAGCCGGTCGCCGGTGCCGCCGGGCCGGTTGACCATGCAGGGAGGCATCTCCTCCTGGACGCCGGTTCCGGAAACGACCACCGGGCCGCGCCGTGGTGGCATCTCGAAGCGGAGAGTCCGGAATTTCATCGTTTCTGCCATTCTTTTCATCGTTTTTGCCATATGAATCGGGCATGTTTTGTGGTATAATATAATCGTTCCCATAAGAAATGCCAAATTGACAAGGAGGTTTGCATGTTTGGTACGCTCGATTCCCTCATGTATGTTTCCGCTGCCCGCACCCGTTTGATTACGGCGGAGAATGTTTACGGCAAACCGGGACATGGCGGAATGGCCGACGTCAGCGATACGCCGCAGCCGGATGTTGTCCGGATCGGGCAGCGCTGGGAAAACAACCGCTGCGCACGAGAACTCGGACAGAAATGGAAGGTGCGTCCCTGCATCACGCTTGCACCGGAATCGGTGACGAAACTGATGGATGTGGATGGTCCCGGCTGCATCCGGCACATCTGGATCACTGTGAATGAGAAGTATCTGCGCGATCTTGTGCTGCGGATGTACTGGAACGGCGAACCTCTTCCCAGTGTGGAAGTTCCACTCGGAGATTTCTTCTGCAACGCCTTCAAGCACACAGCGGAGGTCAGGGCGATCCCGATCAACGTCAACCCGACCAACGGCATGAACTGCTATTTCCCGATGCCGTTTTCCAGTCATGCGGAGATCACCATTGAAAATCTTCTGCCGGAAGCTGTTGGGGGATTCTATTATGCGATCTCCTTTGAGGAACTGGACGAACCGGTCGGCAACACCTGTTTTCATGCGCGTTTCAACCGCACAAATCCGCTTGTTTCCGGGGAGGATTATGTGATTCTCGACGGCGTTGAGGGGAGGGGGAACTTCGCCGGTTGTTACCTCACCTGGCAGCAGAACAACGACGGTTGGTGGGGAGAAGGCGAGGTTAAGATGTTCCTCGATGGCGACGGGGAGTTTCCCACCTTCTGCGGAACCGGGACGGAGGATTACTTCGGTGGCGCGTGGTGCTTCGGCAAGACTTTCACGTCTCCGTTTCTCGGGTATCCGTTCGGGGGAGAGAACCGGACCGGGGCGCGTCACACTCTTTATCGCTTCCACATGCCTGATCCGATTCACTTCCACGAACGCTTGAAGGTGACGATTCAGGCGATCGGCTGGAGGTCGGGCGGCCGGTATCTGCCGTTGCAGGATGACATTTCGTCGGTTGCTTACTTCTATCAGAGCGAACCGCATCGGCCGTTTCCGGCGCTGCCTGATCGCAACGGATTGGAAATCATTTAGTTCCTGAGAAAGAAAAGCCCCGTCTCCCCGATAGAGGAAGGCGGAGCTGAAGTCGGCGCGGGAGAGCGTTCAACTCTTTCCCGCGCAATTTGTTTCTTACAGTTGCCGCGCGAGTTCCGCCACCCGGGCGGAAGCCTTGAACGGCAGCAGCAGGAAGCTGAAGCGGTGACACCCGCTGTGGATGCGGTATTTCGGCAGCGCATCCTCGCCGCAGCTGTTCGTTCCGAGTCCTCGCTGGCCGAGATCGAGATTGAAGAAGGTCTGCTCCCGCGCTTCAAGCTCGTTCGTGTGGTTCGCTGCGAGGAAGTCCGCCGGAGTGAAGTGCAGCGCCGAACACTCCATCTGTTGTGGCGCAACCGCGAGCAGGCCCGCTTCCCCGTTGTCGACCGCGGCAAACCGGACAGCCGTGTGGTTTCCGCACTCCTGCGGGAGAACGTACGGAACGTACTGGTCTGAAACAGTTTGCTTGTAGAGGGATACGATGCTTCCAGCGTGACGGTCGCAGTAGTTTTCCTCCGGACCGTTCCCGAAGAAGGTGAAGTTTTCGAATCCCTTCGGCATGGAAATTGTCCAGCCGAGACGCGGCAGATCGTCAAGTTCTTCCGGAACGTCGAATTCGAGATTGACCGCCAGCGCTCCGGTCGGAAGCAGCGAAAGTGTGCGCCGCACAGAGAGTTTCGCTTTGTTCTTCGCAGTGTAGACCGTTTCGGAGTCGATCACGAGAGCTCCATTTTCCGTGTGGAATTTCGCGGCGGAATCCTTGCGCTTGAGGTTGTCGAGACCATAAAGCTCAAGCCAGCGATATCCGGTCTTGCGTTCATCCGTGTGAATGAAGCAACGGATCGCGTCGTTGTCGGTTGCTCCACGCATAAACTGCTCGGCAGGAGAATTTTCAATCAGGTCAACCCCGCGGAATTTCCATGAGATCGGCAACCCGGCGGCATCGAACATCAGCTCGGAATCTCCAGTCGTGACCGTGCAGCCGTTCTGATGCAATTCATGGGTCGGAAGGGGGCTGGCAACTCCGACAGGCGGCGGAAGTTCGAGTTTGAACTGTTCGCTGCCGACCTCGTATCCGGCCTTGGCCCAGAGAGTTGCGGATTTCTGTTTCGCTGTTACGATAAGAAACGCCTCCTGATTGTGTCCGAGCAGCGGGAGCTTCCAGCCGATCCGGAACTGCGCTGCGCTCTGCGGGGCGACACTCGGCATTTCGAGCGTTCCACGGTCCGTTATCCTGCCGTCGACTTCGATCCGGTAGGAGAACACAAGGTCATCGAGTGTCTTGAAGTAGTGGTAGTTGACGAGTTCAAAAAGCCCCGACGAAAGTTCAACCGCGTGGATTGTGAACGGTTTCGCGAGATATTTGAATTCGTACATCGACGGGTGCGGCACGCGATTCGGCCAGATCATGCCGTTGCAGCAGAAATCAAAATCATTCGGGAAGTCGCCGAAATCGCCGCCGTAGGCGTAGAATTTTCGTCCCTTCTCATCGCATTTTTCGATCCCCTGATCGACCCAGTCCCAGATGAAACCGCCCTGCATGCGGCGTTCCTTCCGGAAAAGTTCGAAGTAGTGCACGAGCGAACCGTTGCTGTTGCCCATCGCATGCGTATATTCGCACATGATGAACGGGCGCGGGTCGTTGCCCGCGAGGTATTTGGCGACAGACTCGAACGAGGGGTACATCGGGCAGATCGAATCCGAGATGTCCGCATTCAGACCCATGATCGTCTCCCACTCGGACCATCCCTCCTTTCTGTCCCAGATGTGCTTGCGCATCGCGCCCTCATAATGGACGAGACGGGTCGGATCGTAACGGCGGATCCAACCGGCCATCGCTCCGAAGTTCGCCCCGATTCCGGATTCGTTGCCGAGCGACCACTCGAATACGCACGGATGATTTTTGTCCCGTACAACCATGCGGGTTACGCGCTCCATCATCGCGGGAAGCCACTCCGGATCGTCGGTGATGAAGTCGTAAAAGGCGTGGCATTCGATGTTCGTCTCGTCGATGACGTAGAGGCCGTACCGGTCGCAGAGCGAGCAGAAACGCGGGTCGTTCGGGTAGTGGCAGGTGCGCACCGCGTTGAAGTTGAAGGACTTCATCAGCTCCACGTCTCGCCGCATCGTCTCGAACGGTACGGTCTTGCCGTGAACCGGGTCGAAGTCGTGGCGGTTTACACCGAGAAATTTCACCGGTTGGCCGTTGATGAGGATGTTCCCCCCCTTGAGTTCGACCGATTTGAAGCCGATGTCGCAACCGGTCGATTCGACGACCTGTTTCTCCGGATCAAGCAGCGTGACGGTCAGCCGGTAAAGGTTCGGCGTTTCCGCCGACCAGAGAGCGGGCGCCGGAACGCCGATTCGTTTGAAGCCGATCGGAACGCCCTTGTTCGCAATGATTTCCATGGTTTCCGGCTTGTCGAGAACCATCTTGTTCTTCGCATCGTAAAGTCGGATGACCGCGGTGTAGTTCTCCGGGTGAATGTCTGTGGAGAAGCCCGCATCAACGGTCACTTCAAGGATGCCGTCGGTGTAGTTGTTCTCGAGTTTCGTCTTTGCGAAAACATCGCGGATGTACTCTTTGGCGGTATGATAGAGGTAGACGTCGCGGTAGATTCCGGCCATCCACCAGTGATCCTGGTCTTCAAGCACACTGCCGTCCGACCAGCGGATCACGATGACCGCGAGCGTGTTCTCCCCGGTTCGGACGAACGGCGTCACATCAAATTCGACGCAGGTGCGCGAATCCTTCGCCATGCCGACTTCAACCCCGTTCACAAAGACGAAAAAGCAGCTTTCCACTCCGCTGAAATGCAGCACGAACCGGCGTTCCGCAAGTGATTCGTCGATCTGGAATTTGCGGCGGTAGACTCCGGTCGGATTCTCCTTCGGAACGAATGGCGGCTGCTGAGGCCACGGCATCTGGACATTCGTGTAGTGAGGTTTGTCGTATCCCTGCATGGTCCAGTTGCCGGGGACGGTGATCGTGTCCCACGCGGCATCGTCGCAGGTTTCCGACGTGAAGGCTGGTTCGACATTTTCCGGGCAGGTGAGGTATTGAAACTTCCAGTCGCCGTTCAGGCTCGTGATCTGCGGACAGTCGAACGGCTCGAAGGAGGGTTTCCTCGCTTCGCGTTCGGAGAGGAACGGAAAGAGCGTGGCGCGGCTGCGAAGCCGGTTCACGCTTGTGCAGAGCGGATTTTCCCAGAGCCGGACCGATTTGCAATCGAAAAGTTTCATGGTATATTCCTTATGTTTGTTGAAAATCGGATGTTGTTCCTGCTTTAAGATAACACGCTTTTCGAGGAATGAAAGCGCAATACGATACGATCTTTGGGGAAGTTGAATATGTTTTCCGGTAAATTTCCGTCACCGTTCACGGTTTACCGCTCGATCGGAGCGGCGGGCGAACGCATCGGTGTCGGCGTTATGGACAAGTCCGGTGTGGCGGTCGATTACGTCAACCGTGCGCATCCGGAGTATGTGATCGTTCTGGTTTTGCGCGGACGCGGAGTCTACCGCACCTGTGGCGGCGAGACGTATGCGCTGTCGGCCGGATCGGTGTTTCAGCGGTTTCGCGGCGTGCCGCATACGACGGAGATCGACCCGGACAGCGGCTATCTGGAATGTTTTCTCGAACTCGGAGTTTCGGTGGCGAACCTTCTTTTCGGATACGGTGTCGCTGATCCGGAAAGACCTGTCTTGAAAACCGCTGCGACCGCTGTGCTGGCGGAGCGGTTTGCCGAGCTCGGGGAGTACTGCCGCTGCGCTTCGGACGCCGAACTGCTGAGTCGAATTCCTGATGTGGTGGCTCTGGCGTGGAGGTGCCTGAACGGCGCAGGGAGTTCCGAAGATGTTTCCGGGAGCGCTCACCGGGCATTGATTGCCGCGGCGTGCGACTACCTCGGGCGCGATTTTCAGAAACCCGCTGATCTTGTGGAGTTCTGTCGCCGCAAGGGATGCGGATATGAAAATTTCCGCAAACTTTTCCGGGCGGAACTCGGGATTTCACCGCATCGCTACCGGATTCGGCGAAGGCTGGATGCGGCTTGTGCGCTGCTTCTGCGGCCCGAGTTGTCGATCACGGAAATTTCGGAGAGACTGGGGTATGCTTCCCCCTACGAATTTTCGGCGCAGTTCAAACGTTACATGGGGTGTCCGCCGTCCGGATACCGGCAGTGATCCGGCGGCAGGGCTTGTGAAAAAATAAGCCGGGGAGGAGAGTGTGGACAGGTTGGAACAATTTGACTGGGAAGGCGTTTGTTCGCGGTGGGAGGCCTGGCATCGTGGCGAGTTTTCCGGCCCGGTGTTTCATGTTTCCGTGGTTCCGCCGGACGGGAGTGCAATCAAGCCGCATTCCTATCTTTCGCAATACGATTTTTCGATTCCGGCGGAGCGGATTCTCGACGAGATCGAAATGTATCTGGAGCAGTGTGTCTACGTCGGAGAATCCTATCCGTCAGTCTGGTTGAATTTCGGTCCCGGTGTGCTGGCAGCGATGGTCGGCGGGGAAGGGCACAACGGGGAGGAGACGGTCTGGTTCACTCCGGGAAGATGGGGCGGGAAAACGCCCGGAGAGATTCATCCGCGCCTCGACCGGAATTCTCCGTGGTTCCGCCGGGTGGAGGAGTTTCTGCTGGCGGCTCGTGGGAGGAACGGCCGTTTTCACGTCGGCTGCACGGATCTGGGGGGAACGCTCGATGTGGTCAGTTCGCTCATTCCGGGGGAAGAACTTCTCTATGCGCTGTACGACTGCCCGGAGGAGATCAAGCGCATTGCCGGGGAAGTTCACGAGGCGTGGTTTGAGGCGTTTGACTATTTCAGTGGAATTTTGCCGGAGAATCACGGATTCAGCGCCTGGGATGGAACGCTTTCGGCCCGCCCGTTCTACATGCTGCAATGCGATTTCTGCTACATGATTTCTCCGGAGATGTTCGGGGAATTCGTTTTGCCGGAGTTGCGCCGGAGCTGCCGGAAACTGGAGCGCTGTTTCTACCATCTGGACGGAAAGGGCGAGTTGCCGCATCTGCAGCAAATCCTTTCGATCAAAGAACTTGATGGTGTTCAATGGGTTTATGGCGCCGGGGGCGGGTCGTTGCTCGACTGGGTTGACGTTTATCGACAAATCGCGGATGCCGGCAGGAAAATCTGGATCTCTCCCGGAGGTAACTTCCGGGAGGCGGCACAGTTGATCGAGGAGATCGGCCGCCCTGAACTTTTCATGATCCGTGATTCGGTTCCGGCCGGCCGGGAAGGGGAGTTGCGTGACTTCATCGCCTCCTTCCGCAAATAATAATCCCCCTGTATTTCCGGCTTTTGTCAGCCGGCGACGGCTGCTTTCCGTCAGGCAGCCGTTTTTTTGTTTTTTTTCAAAATACGTCTTGACATTTTCTGTGATTTGAGTCATAATATATGCCAGGTGATAACTGGTGATTCATGTAGTGAATCTCCTTTGTTCAGTAGAATGCGGAGAAGGGATGAAAAATCAGGCGCTGGCATCGTTCATGCGGATTCGGCACTATGTGTTCGACTGGCTTGCTGCGAGCAGGGGGTCGGTTACGCGTCTGCCGTCGAGCCGGGACCTCGCGGAAAAGTTCGGCGTCAGCCAGCCGACGGTGGTTCGTGCGCTTCAGGAACTGGTGAAAGAGGAGTATTTGACGAACCGCCCGGGAGTGGGATTGTTCAGCAATCCGGGCAAACTTGCGACGAGAGAGGGCAAGATCTGGGGAATCGTCTTCGGGGACGGTCGCTGGGCATTTTTGAGTCGCGACGCATTCCACATGGCCGGATGCATCGGGGAAGAACTGCTTGCGCGGGACAATCACAACTTGTTGAAACTTATAACGATGGGTGAAACTCAGCAGGAGCGGTTCCCGGAACTTTCAATGCTTTCCGGCATCTGCTGGTGGGTGGGGGAAGAGAAGGTGATCCCCGATATGCAGCGCATCGCCGAGACGATTCCGGTCGTGGTTTTGAGCGGCCGGATTCCGGGGTTTGACTGTTACTACTATGATTTCGAGGAAGAGAATTACGAGATCGCCGGATGGATGATTTCGAATGGCGCCAGACGGCTTGCTCTTGTGATGTCGGGCGATCATCCGGAAGCGGTTGTCGGAGTTGAACGCGCCTGCGCAGAGGCGGGGATAACGTTTCCTGCCGGATGCGTTCTCGGGCCGGACCGGGAGTCGGAACAGGAGCTGGACCGGATGGTCGCACTTGGTTGTCCTCCTGAAGGTATCATCTTCAACTGCAAGGCGATCGGATTTCCCGAGGCGATCCGGCGACATCCGGAACTCAATCGCTGTCTGATCGCTTGTGACGACCTCTGGATCGACCGGAAATGGCACTTCAATGGTTTGCGGGTTCACACCCATCTCGAACGGATTGCTCCGGAAGTGGTCGACCTTCTGGAACTCGGGGCGGAACGCATGCCTCGTCTTGCGCGTCGTCTGCCCGTTTCTCATGAAATTGTCTTCGCGGATTCACCGGAAAATAACAGGAGTGTAAAACATGAAACGGCAACACTTTACATTGATTGAGCTTCTCGTTGTTATTGCGATTATCACGATTCTGGCCGGAATGCTGCTGCCGGCATTGAACGGTGCGCGCGATCGCGCAAAGCAGATCAAATGCTCCGGCAATTTGAAGCAGATGGGTCTGGCTGGAATCATGTATGCCGACAGTTACGACGGTTGCTGGGTACCTATGCTTTGCGGTCAGGGAGGCAAAGCATGGTACCAGAACCTTGCCTATCGACGCCTCCTCGGCGGCATCGTTTATGAAAATCCCGCATTGAATCACTGCGATGAAAGAATCGCTTCGGGGATGCTCTGCCCGATGTCGCGAGCGTTTCTGAAGGTGGGGGACAGCGCGAAATGGGAACATCTCGAAGCGAGTTACGGAATGAACTACGATTTTCACAACAAACTTGATCCGCGGCCGAGTCTTGCGGTTCCGATCAAGATATCGCGTCTGGCGCAGCCGTCGCTGTCGGTCGCCTTTGCGGACGGCATCGACTGGATGATTGCGCAGTGGACCGCTGAATTCGGCAACTATCACGGGGAGGAGAATACGGATCCGAGCACTTCTCCCGTCGCTTTCCGTCACGGTGGAAACTCCTATGCCAACGTCACCTTTTTCGATGGACATGTCGAGACGACGCACTGGCATCCGCTGCGCTGGGATATGAAATGGAATAATCTTTACGACCGTTGAGAGGATTGCGATGATGAGAGTTTTCCTGTCTGCCGTGCTGCTTTCGGCCACCGCCGTGCTTTCTCTGGCGGAAGAGGTGGTCTTTCGGAATGATTTCAACACTCTCGGCTCGCTCGACGGCTGGAATCGGCCGCCGACCATGCGGTACGAGGCGCAAGGCGGCATTGCGGATTCAGGCTGCGTGTTGTTTGAGAATACGCGCAAGGATCAGAGTTCGCTCGCCGCGATTCCGCTCGAGGTGGAGAAACTTCAGGGGCGTGCCGTTCTGGTTGAGGGCTGGATGAAGGCCGAAGAGGTCGGACGCCCCGAACTCTCCTACCTCGGGCCGAAACTTATGCTGGCCGTCACCGGGCGTGATGGAGGGAAGAATCATCCCGATCAGGAGAAGGCGTTCGGAAGTTACGACTGGCGGAAATTCACCGTGTTTGCCCGGATTCCGCACTCGGCGCAGAAGGTGGAACTCTGTATCGGTCTGCAGGGATGCACGGGGAAAGTTTGGGTCGACGATGTGAAAGTTTCGCTCGTTCCGGCTCCGACTCCGCCGGCTCCGGCCTCCCGGAACTCCGCCCCGCTTCAGAAGGAGACGAAGTTCCGCGGCGTGATGTCGGGCGGCGACCTTTCGCCCGAGGCGTTCCGTGAGCTGCGCGAAGTGTGGAATGCGAATCTCATGCGTTATCAGATCAAGCGCCTGCGTGGCGAAGATCACACGACCCCGGCGGGATTTCGAAAAATCATCGAACGCAATTTGAAGGAGCTCGATGCGGTTATTCCGATCGTCCGGCAGTACGGCATCCGGTTGCTGATCGACATGCACGTCGGTCCCGGCACAAGCCTGAATGAGTTGCTCAGCAACAAGTTGAGCTGGGAACCGGAAATGCAGCAGCTCCTTGCCGACGTCTGGCGGGAGATTGCCGCAAAATACCGGGATGAACCCGTCATCTGGGGATACGACCTCCTGAATGAACCGCGTGAGGAGAACTATGTCTATACGCCGGAGGGCGGACTCGATTGGAACCGGTTGGCGGAGAAGGTGGCCAGGGCGATCCGTGAGGTCGACCCCGATACGCCGATCATCGTGGAGTCCGCACAGTGGGGAAGCGCAGCCGGGTTTGAGAATCTCATTCCAATCGACGTGCCGAATGTGGTTTACAGCTTCCACATCTACAATCCGGCGGAATACACCCATCAGGGCATCTACAACCGTCCGGAGAACGTCGTCTACCCGGGCGTGATCGCGGGCAAGCTCTGGAATCGCGAGATGCTTGAGCGGGAGATGGCTCCGGTGATCGCATTTCAGCGGAAATACCAGGTTCCGATTTATGTCGGTGAATTCGGTGTCGCACGCTGGTCGCCCGGAGCGGAACAGTGGCTTGAGGATGTGATTTCGATCTTTGAAAAGTACGGCTGGGACTGGACGTATCACGCGTTCCGGGAGTACGAGGGGTGGGACGCGGAGCGTGGTTCCGTCAAAAGCGATCCCCGCAAGATCGGCGACACTCCGCGCCGCCGGGTGCTGTTGAAATACATGAAGCGGAATCGCTTTTGAACCGGGACGTTTTTCCTGCCGGTTTTTTGCGGATCGCGGTATACTTTTCTTCGATTTGGCATTATATTATAAGGATCGAAGAAAGGATCGCATCGTATGTTCGAAAAAATCGAAATTCGCGGCGCGTCACAGCATAATCTGAAGAACGTCGATGTGACGATTCCGCGCAATCAGCTTGTCGTCATCACCGGGCTCTCCGGTTCGGGAAAATCGTCACTCGCGTTCGATACGCTTTACGCCGAGGGGCAGCGGCGCTATGTTGAGAGTCTCTCCGCTTATGCGCGGCAGTTCCTCGATCGCATGCAAAAGCCGAAAGTCGAACACATCGAAGGACTTTCACCGGCGATTGCGATTGAACAGCGCACGGCCGGAGGAACGCCGCGTTCGACCGTTGCAACGGTGACGGAGATCTATGACTATCTCCGGCTTCTCTATGCGCACGTCGGAGTGCCGCACTGTCCGCACTGCGGGAGAGTTCTTGCGTCTCAGTCTGCGGAAGCGATTGCAACACAGTTGCTTGCGTTGCGTCCAGGAAACCGGATGATGATCCTCGCTCCGTTCGTCAGCGGCAAGAAGGGGGAGCATCGCGACGTGTTCGAGTCGATTCGTTCGGAGGGGTTCGTCCGCGCCCGCGTCGACGGGAAGATCGTCTCCCTCGACGAGGAGGAGCCTCCCGCGCTCGAAAAGACGAAACGCCATACGATCGAGGCGGTTGTCGACCGGCTCATCACCGGGAAAACCGACGCGTCCCGTCTGACCGATTCGGTGGAGCTCGCATTGCGTCACGGCGGTGGAACACTGACCGTACTGCTCGAGGCGCCCGCTTCGGCAGAGGAAGCACCGGAGTTCACGGAGGAGTCGTTCAGCGAAAACCTCGCCTGCGTCCACTGTGGCGTCTCCTACGGGGAGCTGCTGCCACGCAACTTTTCATTCAACTCCCCGTACGGAGCGTGTCCGCACTGCAACGGGCTCGGGATTCAGCAGGTGATGGATCCTGCGAAGGTGATTCCGGATCCATCGCTCTCGATCAAAAACGGGGCAATTCCAGGATGGCGTCGCGGCCCGCGTCATCTGATTATCTACTACAATCTGCTGCTGCGCAAACTCGCCGAGTGGTTGAAGGAACCCGCGATGTTGACGACACCGTTCGGAGAGCTTCCGGAAAGGGTCAGGCAGGTCATTCTCTACGGCAGCGGGAAGGAACCGCTCGAATTCGACTACTGGATGCACGGTCGCAAATACCACTGGAGCAAGCCGTTCGAGGGGGTGCTTGATAATCTGCGCCGCCGCATGGAGGAGACGGAGTCGGACTCCGTGCGCGAACGTCTCGGCGAATATCTGAGTCCGCAGGAGTGTCCGGTCTGCCATGGCGCGCGTCTCAATCCGGTCAGTCTGGCCGTGACGGTCGGAGGACTCGGACTGCACGAGTTCAACGCGCTTTCGGTGGAGGCGGCGCGGGATTTCGTGACGAATCTGAAGCTTGAGGGGGAGCAGGCGGCGATTGCCGGGGATATCCTCAAGGAGATTCGCAGCCGCCTTGCATTCCTTTCCGACGTAGGGTTGAATTATTTGACGCTGAACCGTGTTTCAAGTACGCTTTCGGGAGGCGAGGCGCAGCGGATCCGTCTCGCGACCCAGCTCGGCTGCGGGCTGGTCGGAGTGCTCTACATTCTCGACGAACCGTCGATCGGATTGCATCAGCGAGACAATGACCGGCTGCTCGACACCCTTGAAAAACTGCGCGACATCGGCAACACAGTGCTTGTGGTCGAACACGATCTCGACACGATCCGGAGGGCTGACTACGTTCTCGACCTGGGCCCCGGAGCGGGTGTGCACGGCGGGGAACTTGTCGCTTACGGAAAGCCGGAAGAGATTCCGGCATTTCCTCGTTCCCTGACCGGGGATTTTCTCGCCGGACGCCGCGAGATCGCGGTTCCGGAGACGCGCAATCCAGGGAACGGTAAGAAGTTGCGCATTCTCGGCGCGGCGCTGAACAATCTGAAGAAGGTCGATGTCGAGATTCCGCTCGGAACCTTCACCTGTGTGACCGGGGTTTCGGGTTCCGGCAAGAGTTCGCTCATCAACGGGATCCTCGTGCGGGCTCTGAACGCGCATCAGGGGATTCAGGATCTGCCCCCCGGGAAGCATACCGCGATCGAAGGCCTTGAATATGTGGACAAGGCGATTGTGATCGATCAGAGTCCGATCGGGCGCACGCCGCGCTCGAATCCGGCCACCTACACAGACGCGTTCGGCGCGATCCGCAAGCTCTTTTCCGAGCTGCCCGAGTCGAAGGTGCGCGGCTACGGACCGGGGCGGTTCAGCTTCAATGTGAAAGGCGGGCGCTGTGAGGAGTGTCGCGGCGACGGCATCAAGAAGATCGAAATGCAGTTCCTTTCGGACGTCTACGTGGAGTGTTCCGCCTGTGGGGGGCGTCGGTTCAACAAGGAGACGCTCGGCGTCCATTACAAGAAGAAAAACATCGCTGATGTGCTCGATATGACGGTGAATCAGGCGGTGGAGTTCTTCCGTGCGGTTCCGTCTCTTGCGCGAAAGTTCAAGACGCTGCAGGAGGTCGGGCTCGGCTATATCACGCTGGGGCAGCCGGCAACGACACTTTCGGGCGGAGAGGCGCAGCGGGTCAAACTTGCCGCGGAACTTGCGCGCATTCCGCGCGGCCACACGGTCTACATCCTCGATGAGCCGACGACGGGACTGCATCTTGCCGACATCGATCAGTTGCTTAAAGTGCTCTGCCGGTTGCGTGACATGGGCAACACGGTCATTGTGATCGAACATAATCTTGATGTCATCAAGACGGCTGATTACATCATCGACATGGGGCCGGAAGGGGGCAATCACGGAGGACGGGTCATTGCGAAGGGGACTCCCGAGGAGGTCGCGAAGGTGAAACGTTCCCATACCGGGCGGTATCTGAAAGCATATCTCGAGCCGGAGAAGTAAATTCCGTTTTTCGATTGATTCTGTTTGCGGGCCGCTTGTATTTTCAAGAGCATTATGGTATATTCAGCGCAGGATGTGGAGTCCGCATGGGTTTTGCCCGGGTGGGGTGAGATTCGCGGTTTCCGGTTTACAAGCAAAAGAAGGATCAAGGAAATGAAGAAAAAAATCGCGTTTCTGTTTGCTCTGGCAGGTGTGGCCGTTCTGTTTGCCGGCTGCTCGTCGCTGCAAACGGCAGATTCGTCGAAATTCAATGGGCAGAAGATCACCGCTTCCGGCACTGGAGTCGCCCACATTTCGGGTTACAGCAGCGGGCTTTACCTGTTGTGGATTCCTCTGATTGTCGGTTCGACCGAGGCGCCGGGCACGATTGCGTTCGGCGAGGATTCCTGCAACGTCACCGCGGTGACGAAGATGGTCACGGGACAGGCGAAGGCGATGAACGCTTCCGAGACGGTGGATCTCGTCTCTTCGGCAGGCAGCACCAATATTCCGATTCCGTTCCCGTTCCTGTTCTATGTGAAGACGGTCACGGTTTCCGGCAATGCGGTGAAGTAAGCGCTCTCCGGCATGCATAACATTTAATTTACAGGAATGTACTCATGAAAAAGATTGCACTTTTCCTTTCTGTTGCTGCCGTTGCTCTGCTGTTCGCGGGTTGCGCCAGCGTTGAAGCAGTTCAGAATCCGAACTTGAATGGTCAGCGGGTTTCGCTTTCCGGAACGCCGGTCGCGCATCTGAATGCGCAGAACTGGGGGATTTATCTCTTTACCATTCCGCTTTTGACGGGTTCGACCACGAGTCCGGGCAACATTGCCGTGCTGGAGGATACGGTGAATGTCGAGTCGATGATTCCGATGGTCACGGCCAAGAGCAATGAACTCAAGGCGAGCCGGACGCTCGACCTCGCGTCGCAGTATTCGGTCGGCGGGTTCATCTTCTACACCCGTTCGATCAATGTCTCTGCGAACGCTGTGAAGTAAGACGCCGGAATACCGGACATGGAGCCGCTCTCTTCGGAGGGCGGTTTTTTATTTTTCGCGGTTGCATTCGGGCGGAATACCCGGTATATTACCACGATTTCGGGAGAGAAGGAGAGAAAACCGGTATGGCTGTTGCGAAAGTGATCGTTGATCTTGCGCTCGACAAGGAGTTCGACTACGCGATTCCGGCGGAACTTGAAGGCCGCGTCAAAGTCGGCACGATGGTGTCGGTCCCTTTCGGCAGCTCCCGGAGGGACGGTTATGTGCTCAGCCTGGCTGAAACGAGCGATTACGCCGGGAAGATCAAACCGATTCTCGGAATCTGCGGGGATCGCGCCCATGTTCCCGAGCAGCTTGTGACGCTCGGCCGCTGGATGGCCGACTACTACTGCTGCAGTCAGGAGCAGGCGATCCGCACCCTGCTGCCCGCGGCTGTGCGCAGCGGCAAAGTGAAGCCGAAGAAACGCAGACTCTACCGGATAGCGGATCGCGAGGCGGCCTCGGATTTCGTGGCGGTCAACGCTGCGAAGCCATCGGCCGCGTTGCGGGTCGATCTGCTCAAATCCCTGTTGTCGGACGGTGCGCAGCCGATCGAATCGTTGAAGGTATCTGTCCCGGCATTTTCAAATTCTTCGCTGCAGACGCTGGTTCGGAAGGGGCTGGTCGAGACGGTCGAGGAGCTTGTCCGGCGCGACGTGTTCGGGGAGGGACAGGTGATCCCGACGAAGCCGCTCGAACCGTCGCCCGATCAGAAGAAGGCGCTTTCGACGATCCGGAAGATGCTTGACGGCGAGACCTCCAGCCATGTGCTGCTGCTGCTCGGCGTGACCAACTCCGGAAAGACCGAAGTTTATCTGCAATCGATTGCGATGGCGCTTGAGCGCGGAAAATCCTCGATCGTACTCGTCCCGGAGATCTCGCTCACGCCGCAGACCGTGCGTCGCTTTCGGGCGCGTTTCGGTGATGCATTGAGCATTCTGCACAGCCGCCTCTCCGACGGGGAGCGGTTCGACGAGTGGAACCGGATCAACGATGGAGAAGTGAAAATTGCGGTCGGCGCGCGGTCGGCGTTGTTTGCGCCGTTCCGCGATCTCGGGCTCATCATCGTCGACGAGGAGCACGAGTCGAGCTACAAGCAGTCCGAAGCCCCGCGCTATTCAGCGCGCGACGTCGCGGTCATGCGCGGCAAGCTCGAGGGGGCGGTTGTGATTCTGGGTTCGGCAACTCCTTCGGCGGAAAGCATGTACAACGCGGAAACCGGAAAATTTCTGCTCGCGCGCATGGCGGCGCAGGTGGACAACAAACTTCCGCCGCACATCCGCATCGTCGATCAGCGGCTCGACGGGCCGCCGGAGCCGGGCAAGAGCACATTTTTCTCGCGCATGCTGATCGAGGCGGTGCGCGACCGGATGAACCGGGGGGAGCAGAGTATTCTCTTTCTGAACCGGCGCGGTTATGCGCGGATCATGATCTGCGGGGAGTGCGGGTTCGAAGCGCGCTGCCCGGATTGTTCCGTGAGTTACACCTATTCGAAACAGCGCGAGCTGTTGAGCTGCCACTTGTGCGGCGGGGTGATTCCTGCCTACAGAGAGTGTCCGCAGTGCGGGTCGGAGAAGATCCGCTATGCCGGTGTCGGGACGGAGAAGATCGAGGCGGCGGCCGGAGCGGTGTTTTATCCGGCCCGGATAGCGCGCATGGATTCCGACACGATGCGCGGCGCTGACGACTATGAGATCGTGCTTGAACGGTTCCGCCGCGGCGAACTCGATATTCTCATCGGTACCCAGATGATTGCCAAGGGGTTGCACTTCCCGAACGTGACGCTCGTCGGAATCATCAACGCCGATCTCGGACTCTCGATGCCGGATTTCCGCGCGAATGAGCGGACATTTCAGCTGATTACGCAGGTGGCCGGCCGGGCCGGGCGCGGCGACATCCGGGGGGAGGTCATCATTCAGACCCACAACCCGGAGAATGAGACGATCCTCTATGCCGCAAACCGCGATTTCGACGGATTTTCGAAATTCGACCTTGAGTTCCGGGAATTGCTGGACTATCCGCCTTACACGCATCTGATTACGGTTTTCTTTCGAGGCGAGGATGAGTCGAAGCTCGCGGATTACGCCACCGCGTTTTCGGGTGAGGTGCGCAAATACGTCCATGACGAGATCCGCATTGCCGGGCCGTCGCCCTCCCCGATCGAGCGGATCAAGGGGAAATTCCGTTACATGCTCGTGATTCGCGGACGGAAGATGAAGATTCTGAAGCAGGCGCTGCGCGTGCTCGCATTGCACCGCCCCGTCCCGAAAGGGATCGACGTCTACGTCGATGTCGACGCACAGTCGCTGTTGTGAGGATGCCCTGATGGATATGAAAACGAATCCTGTTCAACGCCGCCTCCTCGGACGGTTTGCACCCAGTCCGACCGGGCCGCTGCATCTTGGAAACGCGATGACGTTTCTGGTCGCGTGGCTCTGCGTGCGCAGCCGGGGCGGGCGGATTCTCATGCGGATCGAGGATATCGAGGGACACGGGCGGGATCCCGCCGTGATCGACGGCAACTGCCGCGATCTGCGCCGCCTCGGCCTCGACTGGGACGAGGGGTACGGTGTCGGCGGCCCGCACGAACCTTACCGCCAGAGCGGGCGCAGTGCGCTGTACCGCATTTCACTCGACCGGCTGCTCGAACAGAAGCTCGTCTATCCGTGCGTCTGTTCCCGACGCGACGTGCAGCGCATGGGGGCGGCGCCGCATGCGGGGGATTTCCATCCCTATGACGGTCGCTGCCGCGGACGCTTCCGCTCTTATGATGAGGCGAGGCGGGTGCTTGAGGGGAGCGGGCGGCTCCCCGCGTGGAGGTTCCGGGTTCCGGAGGGGGAAATCGTGTTCCGGGACCGGCTCTGTGGTGAACAGCGCGTGAATCTCGCGGAGACCTATGGAGACTTCCCGGTCGCGCGCCATCCGGACGGCATCGGCTACCAGCTTGCGGTCGTGGCGGATGACATCGACATGGAGGTGACGCAGATCGTGCGCGGCGGAGATCTGCTCGCCTGCACGCCGTGGCAGATCCTGCTGTGGAAAGCGCTCGCGCCGGAGCGGCCGCTGCCGGAGTACTGTCATCTGCCGGTCGTGGTCGATTCCGACGGAAAGCGGCTTGCGAAACGGACCGGCGGGCTTACGCTCGACGCGCTCTTCTCGGCCGGAGTGCCGCCGGAGCGGATTCTCGGACTCCTCGCCTTCTGGGGCGGCTGGGCCGAGTTCGGCGAGGAGTTGAGTGTCGACGCGATTCTGCCGCGCTTCCGGCTCGAAACGCTTTCCCATCGCCGTCCGACGCTGGACGGGAAAGCGCTGAAGTTTCTGCTCCCCTGATTGTTAAAGCATCTTCCCCATCGCGTCGACGATGATGGAGATCTCCTCCGGCGGCGTGACGAAGGGCGGCATCGTATAGAGCCACGGTCCGAACGGCCGCAGCCAGACGCCGGTTTCGCGCACGAGTTTCTGGACCCGTTCGGGGGAGGGGGGCGTCTTGAGTTCAACGACTCCGATTGCGCCGAGCACGCGCACGTCCGTGACGTTCGGGTGTTCCCCGTACGGGGCGAGTTCACGCTTGAGCTGTGACTCGATCGCGTCGACCTTCGCTTTCCAGTCATACGAATCGAAGAGCCGCAGCGAGGCGACGCCCGCCGCGCAGGCGATCGGATTGGCCATGAAGGTCGGTCCATGCATGAATTTGCCGGGCGGTGTCGCGCAGATGGTTTCGGCAACCTCTTCGGAGGCGATCGCCGCCGCGAGCGTGATCGAGCCGCCGGTCAACCCTTTCCCGACGCACATGATGTCCGGCGTGACTCCTGCGTACTCGCACGCGAAGTAACGGCCGATTCGTCCAAATCCGGTTGCAATTTCGTCGATCACGAGCAAAATTCCGCGTTCGCTGCACGCTTCGCGCAGTTTCTTCATATACATCGGGTGGTAGAACCACATCGCGTTTCCGCCCTGAAAGACCGGTTCGATGAAGACCGCCGCGATCTCGTCGCCGTGGCGGTCAAGCAGCTCCTCCATCGGCTTGAACTCCGACTCATCCCACGCACCGTCGAATGGAATGCGTGGTTTCGGCAGGAAGAAATTCTGCTGCAGATAACCGTGAAACACCTGGTGCATCCCCTCCGGGTCGCAGAGCGCCATCGCTCCGGCGGTGTCGCCGTGGTATCCGCCGCGCAGCGCCGCGAGCCGGCAGCGTCGCGGACGTCCCGCCGCGAACTGGTACTGCACAGCCATCTTGGCGGCGCATTCGACCGCGACGGAACCGGAGTCGGCGAAGAAAATCTTGTTCACGCCCGCCGGGGTGTGTTTGACGAGCTCGGAGGCAAGTTCGATGGCCGGTTCGTGCGTGAAACCCGCGAACATGACCTGCGCGAACTTTTCGGCCTGTGCGCGGATCGCCGCGACGATGGCCGGATGGTTGTGGCCGTGCGCCATGCACCACCAGCTTGAGATTCCGTCGATGAGTTCCAGCCCGTCGTCGAGCCGGATGTGCGTTCCCTTCGCCGCAACCGCGAGATTCACCGGCGGCGGAGCGGAAATCGACGCATAGGGGTGCCAGAGGTGATTGCGATCGACGGCAAGCAGTTCTTCGCGGTTCATTTCGACGCCTCCGGGGTGAAGATCGCGGAGAAATCAACCCGGGGCAGCGGTTCGCGCACTTCGGGCAGATCGACGAGAGTTTCCGGCATTCCGTTCCGTTTCAAGTATTTGCGGATCATGCGCGGAGAATCTTCATCGATGATCGGATCAGCTTTCGGATAGCGGTTGTAGACGACTCCGGCGATGCGCATGTCGCGGTTCGCCGCCGCCTCGATCGAGAGGATCGTATGGTTCAGGCTTCCGAGCCTCCCCGAGGTCACGAGAATCAGCGGGCATCCGAGTTCCGCCGCGAAGTCGATGGTCAAAAGATCCTCGGTCAACGGAACCGCGAGTCCCCCGGCTCCTTCCAGCAGCACGAACTCATAGTGATTCGACACCTCCGCGACGGCGCGGCGGATCGCGTCGAGATCAAGTTCGCGTCCTTCGAGTTTCGCCGCGAGATGGGGCGAAGAGGGGAAGCGGAAGATCTGCGGCGCGGTCAGCCCCGCCTCGTCCTCCGGAAACCGGGGGACGTTCATCATCGCGCGGTGCTTGTCGAGATCCTCGGAAAAACCGTCGTTGCCGGTCTGCACAAGTTTCATGGTAATGACCCGCTTCCCGCGCAAATGGAGGTCGCGCGCCATCATGCCGACAGCGACGCTTTTGCCGATGTCGGTGTCGATTCCTGAAATGAAATATACGCTCATTTTGTCAGCTTCTTTCCCGCCACAAGGGCGATCGGATGATAGGTCAGCGGCACGTTTCCGTTCGGAAGGCGGAAGCGGCCGGTATAGGCGTCACTGAATTCCGCAAGGCGGCGCCGGCTCCATGGCCGGGCCGGCGCAACGGCGGTTACGCCGGTTTCCTTCAAACTGCGCAGTGCCGCCAGCGGTGAATCGAACTCCTGCGTGATGAGTTCCTCCCGGGATGCGAGAACTTCGAAGCCGTTCGATTCCAGAATGTTGACCAGTTCTTTCACGGTCTGATACGTCAATCCGTTTCCAGTCAATGCTGAGATTTCGCGCAGCGTCTCCGGGCCGAAGGTCGTGAAGGCGAGAAAACCGCCCTTGCGCAACTTCATTGCAAGCCGCCCGAAAAATGTTGCCGGATCGTTGAGCCACTGAAAAACAGCGTTCGAGAGAAAGAGATCCGACTCCGGCAGCTCGATCTCTTCGATGTCCCCGCAGAGAAAATGCGCTCCGGTCAGACCGCGATAGAACGCTTCACACTCCGGCACAAGGTCGATGAGCGTGAGGTTCGCAAAATCGAACCGTTCCACGATGCGGCCAGTCAGAATTCCCGCTCCGCATCCAAGTTCCGTGATGGTTTCGAACTGCCGTTCGAGTGTGGCCGAAGTAAGGAGGTCGAGCAGTGTTTCGGCCATGTCGCGCTGGATTGTCGCAGAACGGCTGTAGGTTTCGAGGCTCCGCCGGAAACGTTGCCGGACCGCGTTCTTGTCAATCACGTCCGACATCGATGATCTCCTCGAAAGAGTGAACGGCCCCGAAGGGGTAGTGCGGTGCGTCTGCCTCTTCCCGCACGGAGACGGACTCTTCCGCCCAGAACTTCCGTTGCGCCGCCGCCGGAATGATCCGGTCCCGTCCTCCGATCCACGCCCGCCGGAATGGATTGCACGGAACCTTGGCAGATTCGATATGTTTTTGCAGGGAAATGAGTTCCGCCTGCTGCGACTCCGGCGTACGCTCCGGCAGACGGAACTCCGTACTGCCGGCGAGCCGCCGGTAGAAGCGGGCGCGTGCACGTTCATCCCCCCAGTTGGCCGCTGTTCCGGAGAACACCGCCGGGTCGATTCCGAACTCTGCGTCGATCGGGCGCAGTGTGCCGTTGAAAGCGGTTGCCGTTATGAAGTGGTATGGAAGACCTTCGAGCAGTTCCGCCGCGACCCGCACCCCGAGCGACCATGCCGCGAGATGAAGTTCTTTGTAATGAGAGAGTTCCGGTAATGGTTCAAGCGTGGTGTAGTCGCAGACGGCCATGATGTCGAAGTCCGGTTTCTTCCAGTCTTTGAAGAGTGTGCCGTCCATGCTCCAGCCGTTGAAGAAGAGCAGGAGTCTGGTTCCGTTTCCGGCGCGGTGGAGCAGTTCGATTTTCAAACCAGCCTCCGGAGTTGTTCCACCGCCTCTTCCGGCAATCCTGCCGAGAGCGAAAAACGCAGCCGCGCTCCGTTCGGGGGAACCGTCGGCGGGCGGATCGCAAAGACGAGAATCCCGTTCTCCTGGAAGTAGGCCGCCTTGTCGACCGCCTCCTGATCTCCTCCGATCAGAAATGGGACGATCTGCGAATCGCCCGCGACCGTGTTCTTCCCGAAGGCTGTGCGCAACACTTCCCCCATGCGGCGCAATCTCGCACGTTCTTCATCCATTTCCGCACAGCGGTCGAGCACGAAACAGCTCCAGTTCAGCACCGCCGGCGGCAGCCCGGTCGTGAAGATGAGCGGCCGCATGTGATTGATCAGATAGTTCCGCGTCTCCGACTCCATAATCGCATAAGCCCCGGTCGAACCGAACGCCTTGCCGAAGGTGCCGATAAGCACATCGACGTCATTCGCGATCCCTAGTTCGGCCGCAAGCCCGGTTCCTTTCGGACCACGCACACCGACCGAATGGGCTTCGTCCACCACGAGGATGCAGTCGTACTGTTTCTTCAGTTCGACGAGCCGGCGCAGGTCGGCCGCGTCTCCATCCATGCTGAAGACCGATTCGGTCACGAGGAAAACTCTCCGGTAAGCCGCCCGTTTCTGCCTGAGAATCGCTTCCAGACGGTCGCAGTCGAGATGGGGATAGCGGCGGAATTCCGCCTCCGCAAGACGCATCCCGTCGATGATGCTTGCGTGATTGAGCTTGTCCGAGAGAATCAGGTCGCGGTTCGACGAGAGTGCGGGCAATATCCCGATGTTCGCATGGTAGCCGCTGTTGAACACGAGCGCGGCACGGTTTCCGTAGAGCTCCGAGAGTTTCGCTTCGAGCCGCGTATAGGCTGGTGTGTTCCCCGTCAGCAGCCGGCTGGAGGCGCTCGAAAGCGCAAGCTCCGGCGTGGCCGTGTCCGGATACTCCGCATAGAATCTTCTCCTCAGCTTCGCATCCGCCGCGATGCCCATGTAGTCGTTGCTCGAAAAATTCCAGAACGTTCTGCCGTTGCACCGGCAGAGACCGTCTCCTTCCGGCGTGATTTCCCGCAGCAGTCGCAGTCGGCCGCCGGCCTCAAGTTCCGCCGCGTCGGCGGCGAGTTCTTCCCGGAATCCCATCTTCATTCCTCCTCAGAACCGGTTCAGCTGTTCGATGAATTTCACATCATCCTCGACGCTGCGGCCGCGGGTTGTGAGGTAGCCGCCGGTGATCATGCTGTTGAGTCCGGAGAGCATCAGAAGTCCCTGGAAATCCTTCATGACCGTTTCGCGTCCGGCAGCGAATTTGATCATCTTGGTCGGATTCACGAGACGGAAAATCGCAAACGCTTTCGCCACATCAGCCGGAGCCATGATTTCGCGCCCCTCGAGCGGCGTTCCCTTGATCGGCAGAAGCACGTTCAAAGGCGTTCCCTCGACGTCGAGGTCGCGGATCGCAAACGCCATGTCGATGCGGTCCTCCCAGGTTTCCCCGAGTCCGAGAATTCCTCCGGTGCAGTTGGTCACGCCAAACTCCTGAAGGTAACGGATCGTCGCGATTTTCTCTTCGATCGTGTGGGTGTCGGAGATCAGTTCCGCATAGCGTTTCGGGCTGGTCTGGAGATTCATGTTGTATCTCCAAGCATGGTGTTCGGCGAGCAGTTTTGCGGTTTCGCGCGAGAGGATGCCGATCGATACGCAGATCTTCAGATCCGGCAGCTCCCGATGCAGCAGATCGAGCGTATCGAGGATCTTCTGAAATTCCGGGGTCGGTGTTTTGTAGCCGAAACCGCTTGTGACGTATCCGAATGCGCGCACACCGTTTTCATACGCGCGGCGCGCGGCCTCAAGCACCTGTTCCGCCGGAAGCAGATCGTAGGTTTCAATTCCGGTGTTGTGGTGTCCGCTCTGCGCGCAGAATCGGCAGTTCTGCGAACAGACTCCGGATTTGGCGTTCAGAATCGAACACGGAGCGATCTCGCGCGCGAACTTCCGGCGTACCTTGTTCGCCAGCGAAATCAGGTCGAGAATATCTTCGCCATTGATCTTTTCGGCGATTTCGAGCGCCTCTTCGCGGGTGAGAATTCCGCCGTCCAGCACTTTGTAAGCATTTTCTATGATCGAGTTCAGCACGGGAACATTCCTTTTCTTGGTTGATATTCCGATTAATATAGCACAGGAAACAAAAAAATCGAATTTCAAACCTTGCAATCCGGCTGAAAGGGTGGTATTTTATAATAAGTTAACCCGATTAACAAAGTAGCGGAGGCGCGTCAACTATGGAAAAGGTCAGGATCGGCATCATCGGCGTCGGCAATATGGGTTCGGCGCACATCACGAACGTACAGAATGTTCCGGAGGCGGTGCTGGCCGCCATCTGCGACCGCGACAAGGAGCGTGCCGACAGAATGGCGAAGAATGCGCCGAAGGATTGCCGGGTGTTTTATTCCGTGGATGATCTGCTGAATTCCGGCACGGTTGACGCGGTCATCATTTCGGTGCCGCACTATGACCATACGCCGATTGCGATTCAGGCGTTCGAGAAGGGCGTGCATGTCCTTTGCGAGAAGCCGGTTGCCGTGACCAAGAGCCTCGCGCAGAAGATGATCGATGCTCATGCGGAACACCCTGAACTGCGGTTTGCGCTGATGTTCAACCAGCGTACGCGGCAGGCGCACAAGAAGATCAAACAGATGATCGACAACGGTGAATTCGGCAAGATCGTGCGCGTGAACTGGACGGTGACGGACTGGTTTCGTTCGCAGAGTTACTATGACAGTGGTTCCTGGCGGGCAACCTGGGCCGGGGAGGGCGGCGGCGTGTTGCTGAATCAGTGCCCGCATCACCTTGATCTTTTCCAGTGGTTCTTCGGTTTGCCGGTCAAAGTTCGCAGCTCGATTTCGATCGGCAAGTATCACGACATCGAAGTCGAGGACGACGTGAACACCTATTGCGAATTTGCCGACGGCTCGACGGGCAACTTCATCACCTCGACCGGTGAATTCCCCGGTACCAACCGTCTGGAGATCTCCGGTACGCGCGGTCGCATGGTGTTTGAGGACGGCGTGATCCGTTTCAAGCGGACCGAGGTCGATGTGAACGAGTTCTGCCGCACGACCCCGGAGTCGTTCCCGAGCATGGATACGTGGGAAATTGTTGTTCCGACCCGCAAGGACACCGGTCACGAACACCAGGATGTGATCGAGGCGTTCGTGAAAGCGGTGCTCGATCCGAAAGCGGAACTCGTCGCCCGCGGCGAAGAGGGGATCCGCTCGGTTGAATTCGGCAACGCGATGCTCTATTCCGGGCTCAAGGGCGAGGAAGTTTCCATTCCGATGGATACCGAAAAATTCGATGCGATGCTGCATGAGCTCATCAAGAATTCGAAGTACAAGAAACGTGAGGTCAAGGCCGCCATCGTCGACATGGGGAACTCCTTCTGACATGCGTCGCGCGGAACGGGAGATCACGGATGCGGCTGCTCTGGCCGGGATTCTCGGCCGGGCGGACTATGCTGTACTCGCGTTTCTCGACGGCGGAATGCCTGCCCTGGTGCCGGTTTCATTCGGATTCCGGCAGGAGGGCGGGCGTTTTGTCTTCTACTTCCACTCGGCGGTCGAGGGGCACAAGATCGACTGTCTGCGCGAGGATTCGCGGGTTTCGCTCTGCGCCGTCGGTGACAACCGGATCGAGCTCGGGACTCCCGTCTGCCGCTCGACCTGCCGCTATGAGAGCGTGATCGCGACCGGGCGGATCGAATTCGTCACCGCGCCGGAAGCGAAGAGACGCGCGCTCGACTGCCTGATGAATCACTGCGGCGCCCCCGGCTCATTCGATTACCCCGAGCCGATGCTTGAGCGTACCGCGATCCTGCGGCTCGTTGCCGAAACCATCTCCGGCAAGAGCAATATTGCGCACGAGAACGTGTAACGGAATAAAAAAAGCTGCCCTGCATGAAACAGGACAGCTTTGTGTTTTGCGCCGGAAATTACATTTCACTTGCTGCAGCACCAAGTGCCATGACAAGAAAATACAGGAGGCTGCCGACGATACCGCAGATCGCTCCCACCAGAGCCCAGGTCTTGGCGTTCTTTGCCGCTCTTTCCGCTTCCGCGATGTTGCCCGCAGCGACCAAACCACTGACTTTGGCCGCATAGACGATCGAAACAATACCGAACGGCAGGCAGCAGAACAGCGTCACCAGAATCGCCGGAACAAGGCCGGAACTGATAACTTTCGTCTGCATCGGAGGCTGGGCGGCCTGGGTTCCGCCAGCAGCGAACGAATTACCGCAGTTCGGGCAGAACGTTGTACCTTCCTGGACCTCTTTTCCACACTTCGGACAGAACATGAGCGACTCCTTTCCTTATTCGGTTTTGGGGAATGATTGCTGTGAAAGAAAAGAATGATTCTTTTACGTTTGCAACATTATCCATGCAGGATTGATATGATGAGAATGAACAAAAACAGCAGAAGTGCGATTCCGCCGATGATGATTCCCACCCATGCGTGGATGGCGCCTCTGGCCTCCGGGTGCTGTTTCGCATAGCGCAGCCCGAGAATTCCGGTGATCAGTGCCGGAATCGCAGTGATTCCGCAGAGCAGGGAGAAGATTCCGAGGTAGTAGGCCCAGAGCGCCAGCGTGTTGCGCGGGATCAGAATACCCAGTCCGCTGCTGTCGTCTACCGCCACCGTTTGCGCAGATCCCATCTGATTTCCGCATTTCGGGCAGAACTTGCTTCCCTCATCCATCTGATTTCCACATTTCGGACAAAACATGATCTTCCTTCCTTCCTTTCTTTTTAAGGTCATTCGCGGACGAATTCAACCGGCAGATTCGGGTTGCTTCCTCTGGTGACGGAGATCATCTGATCGCCGCCGTTGGCGTTGTACAGAACAACGACGCGGTTCAATCCTTTGCGGGTGACGATCGGAGTCGGAATTGTCAGGTTTTCCATTTTTTTCCCGTTCAGAAAGACTCCTTTGACGTTGTTTTTCGGAACGTGGAGTTTCCAGCTGTCGATGACGGCATCGGCACGAAATGTCAGTGCTACGGCGACTTCTTCCCCGGCCTTTTTCGGCAGCCGTACGATGTAGGGCAGAACCCACTTGCCCGGCTGAAGCTGCGACCATCCTGAGAGTGTTTCGTCCGGATTCGACGCGGCGGCGAGCAACTTTTCCGTAAGCTGCCCCGGGGGGAGGGGGCCGAGCGCGAGCGCCGTGTCACGCGGAACCGCCTCCGCAAACTGTGGAATCTCCGACTGGGCGCAAACCCACAGCCGTTGCGGTCTGCCGTCAACTTCAAAATTCACTTCCGCCGCGGCGAAGAGAGGACCGCACTGATAGAGCGCCGTGCGGCGATGTTCCGGGAAATAGTGGGAAACCGTTCGCGTGACTTCCGGATTGATCATCTCAAGATCGTTGCGGGGAACACGCTCTTCGCCGGTGAAAAGCAACGGCAGCCGGAACGCCACGGTCACATTCGTCAGCGGACGTTTGCTGCGGTTCGCAAGCGTAAGAACGATACTGGAATCCTCTTCCACATTCATCACAAGCGAGGCTGCGAGAAACGGGAACTCCTTCGACGGAACCACGGAGGCGCCATCGCTTACGATCATGTCGATCTTTTCCGGCAACGGCAATGTATGCGGCAGTTTGACCATTGTCCGGCCATCGGCCGTGGCGGGAGAGACTTTCGCCCAGAGCGGCGTATTCGAGCCGAGCGCCGCAGGGGTCGGACCGGTCAGCTTGAACACGGCATTTCTGCCGTCAACGCGTTTTTCCACGCGGGTGTGCCGCTGTGCGTAGCGGTAGGCGTTGTATTCGTTTTCGTTGCAGTACCACCAGTCTGGGCGGTTTGCGTATTTCGTGAAGATCTTGTCGAGGGTCTCGAATCCGGCATCATCCTGCCAGGTGTGGAGTCCGAGCGTGGCATGGCGGACTTCCCCTGGCTTCATGTTTTTCGTCCGTTCGACAATCGCCCGGTCGAATGCTTCCGCGGAGGGGTGGCGGTCATCGATGCCGAAGAGGCGGCTCGTTCCCCAGCTCCCTTCCGGCATGCCGTACTCCTTTTCGAGCTCCTGAAAATATTCGGGTGAGCCCAGTTCTCCGGAACGATGGAGTGCTTCGCCGATCCGCAATGGACAGAGGCTGTCCGTTGCGTTCTTGTAGGCGCAGTAGGGCAGCACGAATGAATTGATCGTCTGGTCGGTACGGGATTCATATTCGACCCGGTTCCGCAGGATCTGTCGAGCGACTTCGTTCGGAATCAAAGTCGCGAGATTCGGATGGTTCAGTGTGTGATTGCCGATCGAATGTCCTCGCCGGATCAGCTGCGGCAATGTGTCATCATAGAACTTCTGATTGGCGGCACAGAGGAAGAAGGTCGCCTTGAATCCATGTTTCGCGAGAAGTTCAGCCATTCGGACGTGTTTGGGATTGCTGTCGTCCCATCGGGTCGAAAAGGCGAACACTTTTCCTTCCGGCAGAGGGAGCAGTTCGAGTTTCGCCGTTTCTGCCGCTTCTTCCGAGGGGAAGGTGAGTTTTACTTCGCGTTCATACTCCGGCAGAAACAGAGGATTGGCATCCAGAGAGAACGTTGTTGTTACTCCCAGTAACAGCAACGAGAAAAATCCCAGGCGCATCAAAACGTTCTCCTTGATTAAGCGTTGCCTTGGCTGTTCTGTCATTAAGATAGCATGGCTCTGAAGCTCCGGCAAGGACTTTTCTTTAAAATGTTAACATTTTTTTCGGTAAACGGGGCAAAAAAAGGGGAGGAGAAACGTTCTCCCCACCCGCAGAATCAACATCAGCGGTGAATATGCCGGTGGTACTCCTGGAGGCTGCACACTTCGAAACGGCCGAAGTCCGCCTTGTCTGCGAGCCCCTCGATGGCGGCGGTCAGCCCCGCGATCGTGGTCGTGATCGGTATCCCTGAGACAACCGCGCCGGAGCGCATACGGATCTCGTCGACCATCGCCTCTGCGCCGGATTCCGAGGAGTTGATGATCCACTGGATCTCCTTCTCCCGGATCAGGTCGAGGATGTTCGGCCGTCCACGCGAGATTCGGAAGACCGCTTTGGTCTTGATTCCCGCATTGTAGAGCAGCGTCGAAGTCCCGAGCGTCGCGTAAAGGTTGTACCCGAGCTTTACAAGCTTTTCCGCGAGTTTCACCGCCTTGGGCTTGTCCTGGTCGCGCAGCGAGATGAAGACGTTCCCCGCAGGAGGCAGCTTGTTCCCCGCCGCAAGCTGGCTCTTCAGATATGCCAGCCCCCGTTCCGCATCGAGACTCATGACCTCGCCCGTGGATTTCATCTCCGGCGAAAGCACGATGTCCACCCCCGGGAACTTCACGAACGGGAAGACCGCCTCTTTCACGGCGGTGTACGGAATGTGCACCTCCTGCGTGAAGCCGAGCGATTCAAGCGTTTCTCCCGCCATGCAGCGCGCCGCGAGCGCCGCCAGCGGCACCCCGGTCGCCTTGCTCACGAAAGGCACCGTCCGCGAGGCGCGCGGATTGACTTCGATGATGTAGATTTCTCCGTCCTTGACCGCAAGCTGCATGTTCATGAGTCCGCAGACGTGAAGTTCGCGGGCGAACGCCCGGGCATATTCGCGCACCTGCTCCTGAATCTCCTTTGAAAGCGTCATCGGCGGAATCACGCTGGCCGAGTCGCCGGAGTGGATCCCCGCCGGTTCGACGTGTTCGAGAATCGCGCCGATCACCGTGGTTTTCCCGTCCGAGATGCAGTCGACGTCGAGTTCGGTCGCATCCTCGAGGAAACGGTCGATCAGAATCGGTTTCCCTTCCGCGACAGCGGCGGCCTCCTCGACGAATTTACGCAGATACTTCTCCTTGTAGACGATGACCATGCCGCGCCCGCCGAGCACGAACGATGGACGCACCAGCAGCGGGTAGCCGATCTTCTCCGCGATGGCGACCGCTTCGTCGACGCTGTGCGCAATGCCGCTCTCGGGCTGACGGATGCCGATCCGGGAGGCGAGCTGTTTGAAGAAGTCGCGGTCCTCGGCCGCGTCGATGTCGTCCGGCGACGTGCCGATCACGTTCGCTCCCGCGGCGCGGAGCTGCTGCGCGAGATTCAGCGGCGTCTGGCCGCCGAACTGCACGATCACCCCCGAACACGACTCCCGCTCGTAGATGTGCATGACATCCTCAAGAGTGAGCGGCTCGAAATAGAGTTTGTCGCTCGTATCGTAGTCGGTCGAGACGGTTTCCGGATTGCTGTTGACCATGACCACCTCGTAACCGGCTTTGTGCAGCGCGAAAGCGGCGTGGCAGCAGCAGTAGTCGAATTCGATCCCCTGACCGATGCGGTTCGGACCGCCGCCGAGCACCATGATCGTTTTGCGGCCGCCGTGATCGCGGACCGGTTCGCCCCCTTCGCCCCAGGCCGAGTAGTAGTAGGGCGTGATCGCCTCGAACTCTCCGGCGCAGGTGTCGACGGTCCCGTAGAACGGTTCGAGCCCGATGCGGCGCCGTGCGGCGCGCACCTCAAGTTCCGTCGTTCCGAGCAGGAACGCGATCTGGCGGTCGCTGTACCCGAGCTCCTTGGCCTGCAGGAAGAGCGGCCGGTCGGCTTCGAGTCCCGCGAGCGTTCCGGCCGAGCGGATCTCCTCCTCAAAAGCCGCAAGTTCCGCGAGATGGCGCAGAAAATACGGGTCGATTCCGGTGAGTTCGTTGAGCGTTTCGACGTTCCAGCCGCGCTTCAGTGCGGCGCGGATGACGAAGATCCGCTCCGCGTTCGGGCGGATGAGTTCGGCTTTGAGCGTCTCGTCGTCCATCGATTCGAATTTGCCGTCTTTGCCGTCGGCGCCGAATCCGGCCCGTCCGGTCTCGAGCGAGCGCAGCGCCTTCTGCAGCGACTGCTTGAGGTTGCGTCCGATCGCCATGGCTTCCCCGACCGACTTCATCTGAGTGCCGAGCGTCGAGTCGGCCATCGGGAACTTCTCGAACGTGAAGCGCGGAACTTTCGTCACCACATAGTCGAGCGACGGCTCGAAACAGCTCGGCGTGCTGCCGGTGATATCGTTGCGCAGTTCATCGAGCGTGTAGCCGACCGCCAGCAGGGCGGCGATCTTCGCGATCGGAAAACCGGTCGCCTTGGAGGCGAGGGCGCTTGACCGCGACACGCGCGGATTCATCTCGATGATGATCCGCCGTCCGGTTTCCGGATTCACGGCCCACTGGACGTTCGAGCCGCCGGTTTCGACGCCGATCGCCGCCATGACTGCGAGCGAATCGTCGCGCATGGCCTGATATTCGCGGTCGGTGAGAGTCTGGATCGGCGCAATCGTGATCGAGTCGCCCGTGTGGACGCCCATCGGATCGAGGTTTTCGATCGAGCAGACGATGACCGCGTTGCCGGCCTTGTCGCGCATGACCTCCATCTCGAACTCCTTCCAGCCGAGCAGTGACTCCTCAATGAGCACTTCGGAGTTCATGCTCGCGTCAAGTCCGCGCCGGACGATCTCTTCGAACTCCTTCTGATCCCGGGCGATGCCGCCGCCGGTGCCGCCGAGCGTGAAGCCGGGCCGTATGATGAGCGGCCAGCTGCCGATCGTCGAGGCGACCGCCTGCGCTTCGGCCATCGAATGGGCCGATCCGGAGCGCGGCAGATCGAGGCCGATCCCGAGCATGCACTGTTTGAAGAGCTGCCGGTCCTCGGCGCGTTCGATCGCTTCGGCGGTCGCGCCGATGAGTTCGACCTGATAGCGTTCGAGAATGCCCCGTTTTTCGAGTTCCATCGCGAGGTTCAGCGCGGTCTGACCGCCGAGGGTCGGCAGCAGCGCGTCGGGCCGTTCCCGCCGGATGATCTCGTGCAGAATGTCCGCCGTCAACGGTTCGATGTAGGTGCGGTCGGCGAACTCCGGATCCGTCATGATCGTGGCCGGATTGCTGTTTACGAGCACAACCTCGAATCCCTCGCGCTTCAGCGCCTTGCACGCCTGTACGCCGGAGTAGTCAAATTCGCACCCCTGGCCGATGACGATCGGGCCGGAGCCGATCAACATGATTTTTCTGATATCGTCGCGTTTCGGCATAATCAATTTCCTTTCCGCTGCTGAAGCGCCGCCGCGATCAGTCCGTCGAAGAGCGGATGGGGCTGCCGGGGGCGGGATTTGAATTCAGGATGGAACTGGCAGCCGATGAAGAACGGATGTCCCGCTTCGAGTTCCACGATCTCTGCGAGCTGTCCATCGGGGCTCGCGCCAGCGACTTTGAGCCCGGCCGCTTCAAGTTCGCGCTTGAACGCCGGATTGAACTCGTAACGGTGGCGATGACGTTCACTGATTTCGGAGGCGTTGTAGAGTTTCGCACTGCGGCTCCCCGGAACGAGAACGCACGGATAGGCGCCGAGCCGCATCGTGCCGCCCTTGGCTGTGACGGAGCGCTGCTCCTCCATGAGGTCGATGACCGGGTGCGTCGTCGCACTGTCGAACTCGGTGCTGTTCGCATCTCCCCAGCCGACCACGTCGCGTGCGAATTCAATGACCGCGCACTGCATGCCGAGGCAGATGCCGAGGAACGGGATCTTGTGCGTTCTGGCGTATTCGACCGCCTTGATCTTGCCGGGCACACCGCGTTCGCCGAAGCCGCCGGGGACGAGGATCGCGTCCGCTTTCCCGAGGATCTCTGCCGCGTCGCCGGTCTCGAGCTCCTCGGCTTCGACCGGCAGAAAATGGACTTTCGCATGGTGGTGGATTCCAGCGTGGCTGAGCGCTTCGTAGATGCTCTTGTAGGCGTCCTGGTGGCGGATGTATTTTCCGACCACGGCGACGGTGCACTCCGTTTCCGGATGCAGCACGCCGTCGAGCCAGACGCGGTAGTCGTCCAGATCGAGTTCGCCCGGCTCAAGCCGCAGGAGTTCAAGCACCTTGAGGTCGAGTCCCTGCCGCGCGAGTTCGAGCGGAACTTCGTAGATCGAGTTTTTCACGTCGAGCTCCTCGATCACGCAGTCGCGCGGGACGTTGCAGAACATCGAGAGCTTCTTGAAATGCTCCTCCTCCATCGGGATCTCCGTGCGGCAGACGAGGATGTCCGGCGCGATGCCGATGCTCTGAAGCGTCGAGACCGAGTGCTGAGACGGCTTGGTCTTGAGCTCCTTCGCCGCGCGGATGTAGGGAACGAGCGTGAGGTGCACAAAGATCACCTCGTCGCGCCGCGCCGCGAGTTTGAACTGCCGCGCAGCTTCAAGGAACGGGAGACTTTCGATGTCTCCCGCCGTTCCTCCGATCTCGGTGATCGCGATGTCGACCTGCGGTCGGTGCAGTGACTGCATCGCGCGCTTGATCTCGTCGGTGATGTGAGGAACGACCTGCACGGTTCCGCCGAGATAGCCGCCGGAACGTTCGCGGTTGATGACGTTGCTGTAGATTTTGCCGCTCGTATAGTTGCTCGCCTTCGTGCATACGACTCCGGCGATGCGTTCATAGTGGCCGAGGTCGAGGTCCGTCTCGGCGCCGTCGTCGGTCACGAACACCTCGCCGTGCTGGTAGGGGCTCATGGTGCCGGGGTCGACGTTCAGATAGGGATCGAGCTTCTGCATGGCGACGCGATAACCCCGTTTCGCAAGCAGCATCGCGAGCGCCGCGCCCGTGATGCCTTTGCCGAGGCTCGAAACGACCCCGCCGGTAATGAAGATGTGTCTGGTCATGATATTTCAGCGCTCCATGAGTTTCCGGAATTCCTGGAAAAGCGAAAACGAATCGTGCGGACCCGGCGCGGCTTCCGGATGGAACTGCACCGACGCGGCGGGCTCCGTGCGGTGGCGGACACCCTCGATCGTATTGTCGTTCAAGTTGATGTGCGTGACTTCGAGCGTCGCGGGCAGCGCCCCGGCTTTCAGCGCGAAGTTGTGATTCTGGGAGGTGATCTCTACCCGGTTCGTCAGCAGATTCCGGACCGGGTGGTTGCAGCCGTGGTGGCCGAATTTCAATCTTCCGCACTCCGCTCCGGAGGCGAGCCCGAAAAGCTGATGCCCGAGGCAGATCCCGAAGAGCGGCACCTTGCCGATGAGCTCCCGGATCGTCCGGATCGCATAGCCGACGGCGGCCGGGTCGGCCGGGCCGTTCGAGAGGAACACTCCGTCGGGATTCCGCGCAAGTGCGTCTTCCGCCGTCGCTGCGGCGGGCAGGACGGTTACGCGCATGTTGTTTGCGGCAAGTCCGCGCAGAATGTTGTATTTGATCCCGAAGTCGAACGCGACGACGTGGAACTCTCCCTCGGAATTCCATTCGTAAGGCTTCCCGGTCGTGACCCGGGCGGCGTAATCCTGTCCGTCAAGTCCCTCCCAGGCGCGGGCGCGTTCGACCGCCTCGGCTTCCGTGAGCGGCTCGGCACTTGTGTGCAGATACGCCTTCTGACTGCCTTCGTCGCGCAGCATGAGCGTGAGACGGCGCGTATCGACCCCGGCGATGCCGGGTTTGCCGTTCCGCTTGAGGTAGTCCGCAAGCGACTCCTCGGAGCGGAAGTTCGAGGGCTCATTGAGTTCGTGGATCACGAGCCCGTTCAGAAACAATCCGCGGGACTCCTCGTCCTGCGGATTGCAGCCGTAATTTCCAATTTCGGGGGCGGTCAACGTGACGAACTGCCCTGCGTAGGAGGGATCCGTCACAATCTCCTGATACCCGCTCATGCCGGTGTTGAACACCGCTTCCCCGACCGTGTCGACGGGGGCGCCGAAGCTCCAGCCCCGGAATATCGCCCCGTTCGCGAGCGCGAGGAATGCGGCCCGTTCGCGCCGCTCTTTCCAATGTAACATATCTGTGCTCCTTATCAGTATGTTTGATGTTCCATGTTTCGTTTCAGTAAGCTCTTGCGTCGATGTGTTCGATATAGTTCACGAGGGCGCGGTTCACGACGCGGAACCCGCCCGGAGTCGGATAATCTCCGGTGAAATACCAGTTGCCGGTGTGTTCCGGACAGCACTCGGCGAGATCTTCGCAGCTCTGGAAGATGACTGCAAACTCCGCGCGCATTCCCTCCGGTTTCAATCGTGCGGCGATCGCACGGCTGAGATCCGCGTCGGAAATCTCGTCATAGACCGGGCGTACACAGTTGGTCATCTCGTCGGCGGGGCCTTCGAGCTGTCGTTTTGCATTTTCGTAGCACTGCTGGAGCAGTGCGAGGTTTCCGCGTTCGCGCAGCAGATCGACGGCGGCTTCGAAGGCGACAAGTTCTTTCAGGCTGGCCATGTCGATGCCGTAACAGTCGGGATATTTGATCGGCGGCGCGGCCGAGGCAATGACGATCTTCTTCGGTGAGAGCCGGTCGAAGATCGGAAGAATCGCGTTTCTGAGCGTATTGCCGCGCACGATCGAATCGTCGAGCGCGACGAGCGTGTCCGAACCGGGCCGGACCAGCCCGTAGGTCACGTCATAAATGTGCATGTAGAACTCCTTCCGGCTGGCCGCGTCGGCGATGAAGGTGCGGAACTTCGCGTCCTTGATCGCGATCTGGCCGAACCGGACGGTGCGCCCCGCCTCGCAGGCGATGTGGTTCAAGGTGTCGAGCAGGCCGTGGAAACTCGCCTGGGCGGTGTTCGGAATGTAGGAGAAGAGCGTGTTTTCAAAATCCTCCTCCACTTCGTGCAGCACGGCAGGCACGAGTTTGCGGCCGAGCGCGCGCCGTTCGCGGTGGATGTCCGCGTCGTTCGGGCGCGAGAAGTAGATGCGCTCAAACACACAGCGGCGCAGCGGCTTCGGATCGAGACAGGGGCGGAATTCAACGTTGCCGTCCCGGCCGATGATCAGAGCTTCCCCCGGAGGAAGTTCGGAGACTTCGGCGGTCGTGCAGTCGAACGCGGCCTGAATGGCCGGACGTTCGGAGCTTACGACGGCGACTTCATCATCGAAATAGAAATAACCCGGGCGGATTCCGGCTGCATCGCGAATCGCGAATCCGGTTCCGTCTCCAAGCAGCCCGCAGAGGGTGAACGCTCCGTCGAAATCGCCGCATGCCTCGCGCAGTACCGCCGCGAGATCCGCGCCGTGCGGATTCCGGTCGAGCGCCTTTTCCAGGCAGTGGCCGATCATCTGCAGAATCAGATACCCGTCCGCACGGCTCGCCGGGTGGTGGCCGGTCGCAATGAGTTTTGCAAACAGTTCCCGCGTATCGGTCAGGTTGAAGTTTCCCGCGAGCAGCAGCGTGCGGTTCAGGCAGGAATTCGGGCGGACAAAGGGATGACAGGCGTCGAGCCCGCCCCGTCCGAAGGTGCCGTACCGCAGATGCCCGAGGTAGAGCTCTCCGCAGAAGGGGTGATTCCGCCGTTCCGAGGCGGAGCGGGGATCCTCCCCCTGCGGGATCGTCTTGCCGATCCGCTCAAGCAGGTCGGCAAGCGGCATGTTCCGGTTCGACTTTTCGAGCGAGAAACACGGTTCGCCGGGAACGGGGTCGAGCCGGACGCAGCCGATACCCGCGCCGTCCTGCCCGCGGTTGTGCTGTTTTTCGAGCAGAAGCGCGAGGTGTTCGTACCCGTAGAACGGCGTTCCGTACTTGCGGACATAGTGGGCGATGTTGCGGCGGAGCCGCAACATGCTGACCGCACACTCGTGTTGAATCGAATCGGACATGCCGCCACTCCTTTCTTTTTAGTAGACGAAGAGCATTTCGCGGTACTTCGGCAGCGGCCAGCACTCATCGGCGACGAGCCGTTCGAGCGAGTCGACCGTTCCGCGCAAATTCGCCATCGCTTCGAGGATCTCTTCATGGAGTCCGCCGAGAGCGGTCTTGAGTTCCGCACACTTCTGCGCGAGATCGTCGAGTCCGGCGCCGAGGGCGGCTGCGGAGCTCTCCATCGCAGCGAGTCCGGCAGTGAGTCCGGCCTCTTTTGCCGCGGCGAGGGATTTCGCGACTTTGCCGTATTCAGCGGTGACGACCGGCGTGATCATGCTGGTCGCGATCTCAAGCGCGATCTCACCTTCGATGCGGATCCGGCGATGGTACTCCTCAAGGAAGACCTCAAACCGCGATTCGAGTTCGCGGCGGTTGTAGACGCCGTACTTTTCGAGCATCGCGACGTTCGCCGGAGCGGTCAGGCAGCGCAGCGCCTCCATCGTGGTCCGGGCATTCGGCAGACCGCGCTTTTCGGCCTCCTTGAGCCACTCTTCGGTGTAGCCGTCGCCGTTGAAGATGATCCGCTTGTGCGCCTTGATGACCTGCTGCAGATGCTTCTGAAGCCCGGCGTGAAACTCTTCCTTGCTGAGTTTCTCAAGCACATCGCTCATGCGGTCGAACGCCTCGGCAACGATCGTGTTGAGGATCGTGTTCGGACCGGAGCAGGACTGGCTCGAACCCGGGGCCCGGAATTCGAACTTGTTGCCGGTGAAGGCGAAGGGGCTGGTCCGGTTGCGATCGGTCGCATCGCGCGGCAGCGGCGGGAGCGTGTCCGCTCCGATTCGCATCGCGCCAGGATGGCGGCTCGACGTGGGGGTTCCCTTTTCGAGCTGGTCGATCACATCCGCGAGCTGGTCGCCGAGATACATCGAGATGATCGCCGGGGGCGCTTCGTTCGCTCCGAGCCGGTGGTCGTTGCCCGCGCCGGTGACGGAGGCCCGCAGCAGATCTCCGTGCATGTCGACCGCTTCGATGATCGCCGTAAGCACGGTCAGGAAGATCGCGTTCTGATGCGGATCCGTACCCGGATTGAGCAGATTGCGCTTGCCGTAGGCGACCGACCAGTTGTTGTGCTTGCCGGAGCCGTTGATTCCTGCGAACGGCTTTTCATGCAGCAGGCAGACCAGTCCGTTGCGGTCGGCAACCTGGCGGAGCACTTCCATGACGAGCATGTTGTGGTCGCAGGCGAGATTCAGCTCCTCGAACATCGGCGCGAGCTCGAACTGGGCGGGCGCAACCTCGTTGTGACGGGTCTTGGCCGGAATTCCGAGTTTCCAGAGCTCCTGCTCGACCTCGGTCATGAACGAGAGAATGCGGTTCTTGATGGAGCCGAAGTAGTGGTCTTCCAGCTGCTGATGTTTCGGCGGCGGCGCGCCGAAGACGGTGCGCCCGGTCTGGACGAGGTCGGGGCGCTGCAAATAGAAGTGCTTGTCCACGAGGAAGTACTCCTGTTCAGGTCCAAGCGTGATCGTGACCCGCTCCTCGGGCAGTCCGAAGCACTTCATCAGTCGTTTTGTGGAGACTGAGAGAGCCTGCATGGAGCGCAGCAGCGGAGTCTTCTTGTCGAGCGCCTCGCCGGTGTAACTGCAGAACGCGGTCGGAATGCAGAGCGTCGCGCCGTTCGCATGACGTTTGATGAAAGCCGGGCTGGTCGGGTCCCAGGCCGTATAACCGCGCGCCTCGAAGGTGGAGCGCAGCCCGCCGGATGGGAAGCTCGACGCATCGGGCTCGCCGACAATGAGGTTTTTTCCGGAGAAGCTCATGATCGCCTTCGCTCCGTCCGGTTCGAGGAACGCGTCGTGCTTCTCGGCGGTGGAGCCGGTCAGCGGCTGGAACCAGTGCGTGTAGTGGGTCGCGCCGCGTTCCAGCGCCCAGTGCTTCATCGCGTGGGCGACGTCGCCGGCGATGTCCGGGTCGAGCGGTTCGCCCTTGGTGATCGTCGCGAGCAGCTTTTCGCAGACGGACTTCGAGAGATATTCCCGCATGCAGTCGATGTTGAACACGTCCTCGGCATAGCAGTCGAGATTGACCGGCTTGGCCGGCATCGGTTCGCCTCCGCGGAGTTCCGCCACCGCGTCAACGGCCTTCATTCGGTTCAGATTGCTCATGATGCTTCCTCCTGTGGTTCGGTTGGGATTTTTGCTGCTTCATGTCCAGCAGATTGCGTGCCAACTTTGTTTTGAGCACAAAGGGGGCCGTTTCTTCCGATAATGTTTTACAAAAATGTAAGAGTCATGGCGGGATTTTACATTTTTGTAAGATATGGCGGTACAGAAAGGCCCGTTCTCCGCTCATAACAGAGCTGGCACGATAATTGCTTATATCCTTTAAAAAAATTAACAATTCAGAAAGGAGCACTGAATTTTATGGAAAAGCAACGACAGCAACGGCGGTTTGACCGCCCTCCCGTGGCGGAGAACGGCCTCTACCGCTTCGCCAACGAACATGACGCATGCGGTGTCGGCATGGTAGCCGACCTCAACAATGTGCCGTCTCACAAAATTGTAACAATGGGTCTGACCGTGCTGAAGCGGCTCATGCACCGTGGCGCTTCCGGCGGTGATCCGAACACCGGTGACGGCGCCGGGCTGCTTCTGTCGATGCCGGACAAGTTTTTCCGCAAGACGGTTCCGAATCTTCCGGAACCTGGCGCTTACGGTGTCGCGATGATCTTCGGCGGAACCGGGCACGAGGCGGAAATCGAGTCGATCGTCAAGGGGGAGGGCGGTGAAATCCTCTGCTGGCGCGAGGTTCCGACCGTTCCTGACCGGATCGGTCGCGCAGCGCGCGAAAGCTGTCCGGAGATCCGTCAGCTCTTCATCGGCGGCGCAAATTATCCCGATCGCGCCGCGTTCGAACGCAAGCTCTTCGTCATGCGGCGTCTCATCGAGAAGTCCATCCCCGAAGCGTATATCTGCAGCATGTCCAGCCGCAGCATCGTCTACAAGGGATTGCTGCTCGCGACGCAGCTGGAGGCGTTCTATCCCGATCTCGGCGACCCGGACTTCCAGTCGCCGCTCGCACTTGTGCATCAACGGTACAGCACGAACACGTTTCCCACCTGGAATCTCGCGCACCCGTTCCGCTATCTCGCGCACAACGGAGAAATCAATACTCTGCGCGGAAATTTGAACAGTCTGCGCGCCCGCGAGCCGTTTCTCGCCTCGGAGCTCTTCGGTGACGACATGGCCAAGCTCCTGCCGCTCGTGGCGCCCGGGCAGAGCGACTCGGCTTCGCTCGACAACATGTTCGAACTGCTCGTGGCTGCGGGTCGTGACCTTGCGCACGCGCTTTTGATGCTCATGCCGCAGGCGTGGGGCAAGAATTACCATCTCGGACGCGACGTGCGCGGATTCTTCGAATATCACTCCGCTCTGATGGAGCCGTGGGACGGCCCCGCCGCGGTCGCTGCGAGCGATGGTGTGAACGCCTGTGCGATCCTCGATCGAAACGGACTGCGCCCCGCCCGCTACACACTCTGCCGGGACGGACTTTTTGTTCTCGCTTCGGAAACCGGCGTGCTCGATCTCGATCCGGCCGAGGTTGTGCGCAAGGGGCGGTTGCGTCCGGGCGAGATGATCTATCTCGATCTCGAACACCATCGGCTGCTCTCCGACCGCGAAATCAAGAACCGCGTCGCGCGGCAGAAGCCCTATCGCCGCTGGGTTGAGGAGAACAAGATTCCGGTTCATGGACTCTTTTCGGAAATCACTCCTGCGGAGGTTCCCGGCAATCTGCTCTATATGCAGAAGCTCTTCGGCTACACCCGTGAAGATGTCGAGATGCTGATCGGCCCGATGGCCGCGACCGGTCACGAACCGGTCGGCTCGATGGGCAACGATGCGGCGCTCGCCGTGCTCTCGACGAAGCCGCAGCTGCTCTTCAATTATTTCAAGCAGCTTTTTGCTCAGGTGACGAATCCGCCGATCGACCCGATCCGCGAAGAGCTGGTCATGAGTCTGCTCACCTACATCGGAAACAAGGGAAATATCCTCGCAGAAACTCCGCTGCATGCGCGGCTTGTGAAACTTCAACGTCCCGTGCTGACCGACGATGAACTTTCCCGGCTGCGCCACATCGGAGCGAACGATTTCCGGTCAAAGACACTGCCGATGGAATTCCCGGCCGGCGGGGACGGGCGACAGCTCGACAAGGCCTTGAAGCGGCTTGCCACCGACGCGATTGCCGCCGTGCGTGAGAACTGCCGGATTCTGATCCTTTCGGACCGGAATCCGTCCCCCGGCACGACGCCGATTCCGTCGCTGCTTGCGACGGCTGCCGTGAACCGCGCACTCTCGGCGGCGGGACTTCGCCCCGAGACCGGCGTTGTGGTCGAGTCCGGTGAAGTGCGCGAGATCATGCACTTCGCACTGCTGATCGGCTACGGCGCGACGGCGGTGAATCCGTACCTCGCGCTCGAAACCGTGACCGGGCTCGCCCGTTCCGGCGCGGTTTCCGTCGACCCGGTGACCGCGGCGACAAATTACATCAATGCGGTTGACAAGGGCCTTTTGAAGGTCATGTCCAAGATGGGGATTTCTACGCTGCGCAGCTATCGTTCCGGCCAGGTGTTTGAGGCGGTGGGGCTCTCGCGTGAACTCATCGACGAATATCTGCCCGGAACCGCCAGCCGCATCGGCGGCATCGGACTTGCCGAAATCGCCGAAGAAGCGAACACCCGCCGCGCAGCCGCGCAGCAGGAAAGCCCGCTCCTGCCGGACGGCGGCTCCTACCGGTTCCGCAAGGACGGGGAACAGCATCTCTGGACCCCCGCTTCGCTCGCGGCCTTCCGCCAGGCGGTGCAGACCGGCGACTACGCGAAGTTCAAGGAGTATTCGAAACTCATCGATGACCAGGCCGGACATCTCTGCACATTGCGCGGCCTCTTCGGATTTGTCGAGACCAGGAGCATTCCGATCGAGGAGGTCGAGAGTGTCGACTCGATCGTGAAACGGTTCGTCTCCGGTGCGATGTCGCTCGGGTCGCTCAGCCCGGAAGCGCATGAGACCATTGCGATCGCCATGAACCGGCTCGGCGGCATGAGCAACTGCGGCGAGGGCGGTGAAGACTCCTCCCGTTACGTGCCGACTCCGGAAGGCGACAGCAAGATGAGCGCGATCAAGCAGATCGCATCGGGCCGTTTCGGCGTGACCATCGACTATCTGCGCCACGCGAAGGATCTCCAGATCAAAATGGCGCAGGGCGCGAAGCCGGGCGAGGGGGGGCAGCTCCCCGGCCACAAAGTCGACCGCTTCATTGCGAAACTGCGCCATTCGATGCCGAATGTGACGCTGATCTCGCCGCCGCCGCACCATGACATCTATTCGATCGAGGATCTCGCGCAGCTCATCTACGATCTGCGGAACGCGAATCCGAAGGCGCGCGTCTCGGTCAAGCTTGTTTCGGAAGTCGGCGTCGGAACCATCGCCGCCGGTGTCGCCAAGGCGCATGCCGACGTGGTGCTCGTCGCCGGGCATGACGGCGGGACCGGCGCTTCGCCGTTGACCAGCATCAAGCATGCGGGACTGCCGTGGGAACTCGGCCTTGCGGAAACTCAGCAAACCCTTGTGTTGAACAACTTGCGCAATCGTGTGAAGGTGCAGGTCGACGGCCAGCTCAAGACCGGGCGCGACGTCGTGATCGGCGCGCTGCTCGGCGCTGAGGAGTTCGGATTCGCCACGACCGTACTTGTCTGTCTCGGCTGTGTGATGATGCGCAAATGCCATGAGAACTCCTGCCCGGTCGGCGTCGCGACCCAGGATCCGGAACTGCGCAAGCGCTTCGCCGGCAAGCCGGAGTATATCATCAACTTCCTGCGCTTCATCGCCGAAGAGGTGCGCGAACACCTCGCTCGCCTCGGACTGCACAGTCTCGACGAGGCATGCGGCCGCAGCGACCTGCTTGAGATGAATCGCGCGATCGACTTCTACAAGGCGCGCAATCTCGACTTCTCGAATCTGCTTCGTCCGGCGGCCGGGGCTGCGATCCGCTTTGATGCGGCTGCCCCGCACGAGCCGCTCGTAAACTTCGACCGGCGCGAACTTCTGCCGAAGCTCGCAGCAAGTCTCAAGAGCGGCAAGCCCGCTGAACTCGAGTGCGTGATCCGCAACGTCGACCGCACCGCCGGAACGGAACTTTCGGGCGAGGTGACGGAGCGTTTCGGGGAGAATGGTTTGCCGGAAGGGACGATCCGCGTGCACTTTACTGGTTGCGCGGGGCAGAGCTTCGGCGCATTTCTCGCGCCGGGCATCACGTTCGAACTCGCAGGCGAGGCGAACGACTTCGTCGGCAAAGGGCTTTCGGGCGGCTGCATTGTGATCCGTCCCGCTCCGGAGGCACGGTTCTGCGCGGCAGACAACGTCATCGCCGGCAACGTGATCGGTTACGGCGCCACCTCGGGGAAGATCTTCCTCGCGGGGCAGGCGGGCGAACGGTTCGCCATCCGCAACTCCGGCGCGACGCTCGTCACCGAAGGGGTCGGCGACCACGGCTGCGAATACATGACCGGCGGGCGCGTGGTCGTGCTCGGTTCGACCGGCGTGAACTTTGCGGCCGGCATGACCGGCGGCATCGCATATGTGTATGACGAGTCGGGCGACTTCGATCTGCGTTGCAACGTCGGGAGCGTCGACCTCGAGACGGTCGAGCCCGGCAGCGAGGACGAAGCCGAACTGCTCGGACTTCTGCGCGAACATGCCGCCGCGACCGGCAGCGAAAAGGCCGCCGCCGTTCTCGCGGACTGGGTCAACACCCGTCCGATGTTCGTAAAGGTGTTCCCGGTGGAATATCGCCAGGCGCTCGGACGCATGGCACGCGAGGACGCCGAGGCGGTCGACCGCCGCAAGGAAGACAATTGAAGTGCGGAATCTGTAAGGAGATACGACAATGAATCAGAGAATTCAGGAGATATACCGCCCGGTCGAATTGCGCCGCCGGGATTTTGATGAGGTCGAACGCACTCTTTCGTTCGATGAACTCAAGGGGCAGGCGGAACGCTGCATGAACTGCGGCATCCCGTTCTGCCACGGAACCGGCTGCCCGCTCGGCAATGTGATCCCCGAGATCAACGCGGCCGCGGGGGCCGGAAACTGGGAGAAAGCGTGGGATATCCTCTCCTCGACGAGTTCGTTCCCCGAGTTCACCAGCCGGATCTGCCCCGCTTTGTGCGAGGGGTCCTGCACGGATGGCATCAACAGCGAGCCGGTCATGATCCGGCAGCTGGAGAAGGCCGTGACCGAAACCGCATTCCGCAGTGGTTTCGTAAAGCCTCTCATTCCGGCAAAACGTACGGGCCGCCGCGTGGCCGTGATCGGTGCGGGCCCCGCAGGGCTTGCCGTCGCCGCGGCACTGAATCTCGCGGGACACGAGGTGACGGTTTTTGAAAAGAACGCCTCTCCCGGCGGTCTGCTGCGCTATGGCATTCCGGATTTCAAACTTGCGAAAAAGATCATCGACCGCCGGATCAACCTCATGCGTGAAGCCGGAATCCGGTTTGAACTCAACACCGAGGTCGGGCGCGACGTCTCGGGCGATTACCTTGCGCGCCGCAATGACGCGGTCGTTCTCGCCATCGGCACGCCGATGGCACGCGACTTGAAAATTCCGGGCCGTGAGGCCGCAGGGATCCATTTTGCGCTCGAATTCCTCCAGGGGCAGAATCGCGTTATCGGCCGCGAATGCGCGGATCTTCCGGTCTGCGCGACGGGGAAGCGTGTGGTCGTGATCGGCGGCGGTGACACCGGCAGCGACTGTGTCGGCACCTCGATCCGGCAGGGCGCCGAATCGATCCTCCAGATCGAGATCATGCCGAAACCGCCGGTGAACCGCTCCCCCTCGACCCCGTGGCCCCAGTGGCCCTATATGCTCCGGACGAGTTCGAGCCACAAGGAGGGAGGCGAACGGCGGTGGAATCTCGCATCGAAGCGGTTCCTTTCCGATGATGAGGGGCACGTCACCGGCATTGAGGCCGTGACGGTTGAGTGGGAACTTTCTCCGCTCGGCAAACCGCTCCGGTTCCATGAGGTGGCCGGGTCGGAAGAGATCATTCCTGCCGACCTCGTGTTGCTCGCAATGGGATTCATCGGCGTTCCGGCCGACGGAGTCGCCGCGGAACTCGGACTCAAGGTCGATGAGCGCGGGCGCGTGCAGGCCGCTCCGGAACGTGGAATCTTCTGCGCCGGTGACTGCGCCTCCGGCGCGTCGCTCGTGGTGCGGGCGATCGCGGCGGGACGGAGCGTCGCACAGGAGGCGGAGCGTTATCTTTCAGGAGGTGCGTTATGAAAATCTCCAAGTGGCACGGGCTCGGCAATGATTTCATTCTGACCGAGCTGCCGAAGAGTTCCACATTCGATATGCGCGGTGTAGCAGCGCGGCTCTGCGACCGTCATTTCGGCATCGGAGCAGACGGCGTCGTGACGATCCGTCATCTCTCGGGCAATGCGTTCGAGATGCGCATCTACAACGCCGACGGCTCCGAACCGGAGATGTGCGGCAACGCAACCCGCTGCGTCGGTCTCTACATCAAGCGACGCATGCTCGCGCACGGAAACGAATTTGAACTCCATACGAAAGGGGGAATCGTCCGTCCGAAAGTGCTCGAAAACGGCACGGTGCGGGTCGACATGGGGGAACCCCGGTTGCGGCGCGGAGAGATCCCCGTGACCGGCAACCCGGAATCGGAAGCCAGGGACGTGAAGCTGCATGTCGGCGGACGCGAATTTTCCGCGTTCTGCGTTTCGATGGGCAATCCGCACGCGGTCATTTTTGTTCCTGATATCCGGACCGTCGAGCTGGAGCAGTGGGGGCCGCTGTTTGAGTGCGATCCGCAATTTCCGGAGCGGATCAATGTCGAATTCGCAGAGGTCCGCGGTCCGCAGATGGTGCGGATGCGGGTCTGGGAGCGGGGGTGCGGCGTCACGCTCGCCTGCGGGACCGGCAGTTGCGCGACGGCGGTTGCGGGACGGCTCTCCGGCCGCACGGATTCGCGCGTGACCGTTCTGCTCGACGGCGGCGAACTTCAGGTGGAGTATTCCGAAGAGGACAATCACGTTTACATGACCGGCCCCGCCGTCGAGGTGTTCCGGGGAGAACTTGTGGAGAAGATCTGAAATGGTGCAAATCAATTCGAATTATCTGAAACTTCCCGGCAGCTATCTTTTTGCGGCGATGGCGAAGAAGGTTGCCGCCTATAAAGCCGCCCATCCCGAGGCCGACATCATCCGGCTCGGAATCGGCGACGTGACCCGTCCGCTCGCCCCCGCCGTCATCGAGGCGATGCACCGCGCGGTTGACGAGATGGCTTCGCCCGAGACCTTCCGCGGTTACGGACCGGAACAGGGGTACGACTTCCTGATTGATGCGATCATCCGCGGCGAATATGCGCCGCGCGGCGTTGAACTTGAACGAAATGAAGTGTTCGTAAGCGATGGATCCAAATGTGATGTCGGGAACATTCAGGAGATTTTCGACGGCCGCAGCCGCGTTGCGATCGGAGACCCCGTTTACCCGGTCTATCTCGATACAAACGTCATGGCCGGGCGTTCCGGAGAACTCGACGGAGCGACAGGACGGTTCGAGGGAATCACCTATCTCTCCGCCACCGCGGAAAACGGTTTCCGCCCGGCGCTGCCGGAACAGCCGGTAGATCTCATCTATCTCTGCAGCCCGAACAACCCCACCGGAACGGTTCTGCCGCGCGAGGAGCTGGCAAAATGGGTCATTTACGCGAAGGAGAACGGGAGCATCATCCTCTTTGACAGCGCTTACAGCTCCTTCATCCGTGATCCGGAACTGCCGCACAGCATCTACGAAATTCCCGGAGCAAAGGAGGTGGCGATCGAATTCAAATCGTTCTCCAAAACGGCGGGTTTCACGGGAGTGCGCTGTGCGTTCACCGTTGTTCCGGAAGCGCTCCGGGGGCGCGCCTCCGATGGATCGCTCCAGAGTCTGAATGCGCTCTGGAATCGGCGGCAGTGTACGAAATTCAACGGCGTTAACTATATTGTTCAGCGGGCGGCTGAGGCGGTTTATTCCGAGGCCGGGCAGCCGCAGATCCGCGAACAGATCGATTATTACATGGAGAATGCACGGATCATCCGTGAAGGGCTTTCGCAGGCGGGTTACACCGTCTTCGGCGGAGAAAATGCGCCATATATCTGGTGGAAACTTCCCGGAGGACTTGACTCCATGCGTTTTGCTGATACATTACTGGAACGATGCCGTGTGGTCGGAACCCCCGGTGTCGGATTCGGCCCGGGCGGAGAGGGATATTTCCGGCTGACCGCTTTCGGAGACCGGGAGCGCACCGTCGAAGCGGTGGAGCGCATCTGCGCGAGCTCACTTTTCGACTGAAACAACCAGCCGGACCGGGGAGATGATTCGGTATGATGGATGAACGATTAAAATCCGAAATCACCGTTCTGCAGGAGATCAGTTCGGCGATTGTGCACGAGCGCAACGTCGATGCCGTTCTCAACAAGGTGCTTGATGTGTTGAACCGCCGCATGGGAATGTTGCGCGGGACTTTCACGCTGCGCCATGGCGACATGCTCGTCATTGAGGCGTCACAGGGACTTGACGCGACGGAAAAACAGCTTGGCCGCTATCGGCTGGGGGAGGGGATCACCGGGCACGTCGCGGAAACCGGCCGCCCGCATCTGATCCCCGACATCCGCAGCGACCACCGTTTTCTGAATCGCACGAAATCACGGGATTACAAAGATCCGGTCGCATTCATCTGCGTGCCGATCATCCACCTGGAACAGGTGATCGGAACTTTGAGCATCGACCGGCTTATCACGCCGGACACCGATCTTGAGAACGACATGGCATTGCTTGAGATCATCGGCAATATCACTGCCGAGGCCGTCGCCGCCGTTATGAAGGAGCACGAAGAGCGCGAAAGTCTGCTCGAAGAGAACCGCAAACTGCGTGAGATGCTCTCGGAGAATCCCGGCGAAATGGTCGGCAACTGCCGCGCCATGCAGCAGGTGTACGAGTTGATCCGTCAGGTCGCGCCGTCCGATGCAACCGTGCTGATCCGCGGCAGTTCCGGAACCGGCAAGGAGCTCGTCGCCCGCGCAATTGTAAATCTCTCCAGCCGGAAGGATAAGCCGTTCGTCTGTCTGAACTGCGCGGCGCTGCCGGAAAACCTGGTCGAAAGCGAACTTTTCGGACATGAAAAAGGCGCATTCACGGGGGCGGTTGGCCGTCGGATCGGACGCGCCGAAGCTGCCGACGGCGGAACGCTCTTTCTCGATGAGATCGGCGACCTTTCGCTTCAGACGCAGGTAAAGCTGTTGCGGTTCATCCAGGAACGCACATTTTCGCGGGTGGGCAGCAATGTCGAGCTGCGGTCGAACGTCCGGTTTCTCGCGGCGACGAGTCGGAATCTGGAGGATCTCATGAGCCGCAAACTCTTCCGGGAAGACCTCTACTACCGGCTGAACATCTTTCCGATCGTCATGCCGGATCTGTCGAAGCGCAAGAGCGACATCATATTGCTTGCGGAGCATTTCATCGAAAAGATGAATGTGAAATACGGCAAGAAGGTGTCACGTCTCTCGACGCCCGCGATCAACATGCTCATGGCCTACCACTGGCCCGGCAATGTCCGGGAGTTGGAGAACTGCATCGAACGGGCGGTGCTCACGGCACAGGACGATTGCATTCATGGTTACAATCTTCCGCCGTCACTGCAGACCGGCAAGGAGTCCGGCTCGCAGCTTCTGCCGGACGGGAAGGCGTCGTTCAACGTTCTGGTGGATTCCTACGAACGCGAGCTTATTGTGGAGGCCCTGAAGCGGAACTCCGGCAACATGTCGGCGGCCGCTCGCAGTCTCGGACTTTCGCCGCGTGTGATTCATTATAAAATCAACAGGCTCGGCATTACTCCGGAGTGGTATGTTGATGGAGAATGAAATGATTGGTTATCAGGAGGTTGTGTTATGAAGAAAATTTTGATGATTGCCGGCGATTACGTCGAAGATTACGAGATGATGGTTCCGTTTCAGGCTCTTCAGATTTTCGGCAGCGAGGTGACAGCCGTCGCACCGGGGAAGAAGACGGGGGAGGTGATTCGAACCGCGATTCATGATTTCGAGGGTGATATGACCTACTCCGAAAAGCGCGGCCACAATTTTGTGCTGAACGGAGACTTCAACCTTGTGGAGGAGAAGAACTTCGATGCTCTTGTCCTGCCGGGAGGACGCTCTCCGGAATATCTGCGGCTCGACGTTCGGGTCATCGAGCTGATCCGGGCCTTTGACCGGCACAGAAAGCCGATTGCAGCCGTCTGTCACGGACCGCAGCTGCTCGCTGCCGCCGGAGTCATTGCCGGGAAACGGATCAGCGCCTATCCGGCGGTGCGACCTGAGGTCGAACTTGCCGGAGGAGAATTCGTCGATCTTCCGATGACCGGCGCCGTGACTGACGGCCACATCGTGACTGCACCGGCATGGCCTGCACATCCCGAATGGCTGCGTCAGCTGCTTGCTCTGTTGTGTTGAACAACACAGGTAATTACGGCAGATATTTTTCGCGCAGATAGGCGAGAAACGGGGCGGGGTTGATTTTCTCCGTCCCGGTCAATTTCCGCAGCAGTTCCCTTGGCGGGAGCGATGCGCCGAAGTGATGAACCTTTTCCCGCAGGAACGCGCGAAATGCGGCAAACCGTCCGGACGCGATTTCTTCATCAAGATCCGGTATCTCCTTGTGTGCGAGGCTCCACACCTGCGCAGCAATCAGGTTGCCGAGCGCGTAAGTCGGGAAGTAACCGAAACTTCCGCCTGCCCAGTGAACGTCCTGAAGAACGCCCGCAAGGTCGTTCGGGGGAACGAGTCCGAGGTATTGGCGCATCTTTTCGTTCCACGCCTCCGGGAGTTCCTCGACGGAGAGACGATTTTCGAACAGCGCCTTTTCGAGGTCGTACCGCAGCAGAATGTGCAGATTGTAGGTGGCTTCATCCGCCTCAATGCGCACGAGCGAGCACTCGACCCGGTTGATCGCTCCGTAGAAGCGTTCAAGCGAAATGGTTCCGAGCTCCCCCGGGAATTTTCGCTGCATGTACGGGTAGAACCAGCGCCAGAACGGCAGCCCGCGCCCGACCTGATTCTCCCAGAGCCGCGACTGCGATTCGTGGAACGCGAGCGACGCACCGTCCGCCAGCGGGGTGCGGTCAAACTTCCGATCGATTCCCTGCTCATAAATGGCGTGCCCCGCCTCGTGAATCGTGCTGAAAAGGCACGAGAGCGGCAGTTGCGGAAACGCCTTTGTCGTGATCCGCACATCCGAGAGCCCGAAGCTCGTTGTGAATGGATGCTCCGTCAGGTCGATGCGGCCTCGCCGGAAGTCGTAACCGATCCGCTTCGCCGCGAATCGTGCAAGCTCAAGCTGCTTTTTCGTCGAAAACGGATGGTCATGAAGGAACGAATCATCCGGCTGCTTCCGGTCGGCGGCTTCGCGGACCAGCGCGGTCTGTTCTTTTCGAAGCACGGCAAAGACCGGATCGATTTCCGCGACGGTGAGCCCTTCCTCATAATCGTCCAGCAGCGGATCGAGCGGATGAGCAGCCGGGGTGTAGAGCGCGGACTGCTCCTGACGCAGTTTCAGGAGTTTTTCCAGATGCGGCGCAAAGGATGAGAATTTCTGCTCCTCGCGCGCCCGTAACCAGGCTCCGTAGGCGGCGGAACTTGCCGCCCCGATCTCCCGCACGAGCCGGGCGGGCATTTTTCGCTCTTTTTCGAAATTGTTCCGGAGTTTCCGCAGCAGCGCCGCTTCGAATGAGCCGGGTTCATACTTTGCGGCTTCCGCACTCTCCAGTGCGTGGGCGAATGCGCGGGAGGTGAGTTTTTCATGAACGACACCTGCGAGAGTCTCCATCTGTGCGGCCCGTCCGTCGGCTGCGCCGGCCGGCAGATAAGTCTGCATATCCCACTCCAGAAGCGCGAGCGTCGCAGCAAGGTCACGGATTTCATGAACTTGCGCCAGCAATATGTTGAATTCTTTCGACATGGTATCCCCCAGATTCATCATTGGTTTCTTCATAATATAAATGTGTGGAGGCGGAATGCAAGGGGAGAGTTGGTTCTGCTTGACTTTTCCGGGAAATCTGCTAATGTAATGCGGTGTCGGAGCGCCGTCTTACCGCGGCGGAAAATTGCAAAGCAAACATGGAGGACAGAAAGATGAAATCGATCCGGGGAACCGAAACCGAAAAGAACCTCATGAAATCTTTCGCCGGGGAGTCCCAGGCGCGCAACCGTTACACCTATTTTGCCGGCGTCGCCCGCAAAGAGGGATATGTTCAGATTGCGAACATCTTCGAGGAGACCGCAAATCAGGAAAAAGAGCATGCAAAACGTTTCTTCAAGTTTCTTGAAGGCGGCGATCTTGAAATTACCGCGAGTTTCCCGGCCGGGGTCATCTCGGACACGGTCGCGAACCTGACTGCTGCCGCGGGCGGAGAGTACGAGGAGTGGAGTTCGATGTACCCGGCGTTTGCGGAAGTCGCCCGCAAGGAAGGGTTTCCGGAAATTGCCGAGGTGTGGGACCGCGTCTGTGTCGCAGAAAAACAGCATGAGCGTCGTTATCGTGGATTGCTGGAAAATCTGAAGAATTCCACCGTTTTCAAGAAATCGACTGAGGTTGTCTGGCGCTGCCTGAACTGCGGTTATCTGCATGTCGGCTTTGAAGCGCCGGCGGTCTGTCCGGCCTGTGCTCACCCGCAGGCTTACTTCGAGGTTCTTGCCGAGAACTGGTGATTTCCGCCATCAACCGGAAAATCGGGGAGGGGAGGGCTTTGGCTGGCGTCGTGGTTGGCCGGAGTCCTTCCCGATGATTGTTGATGGAATGTTGCAATTGCTGTGCATGATTGCGGCAGGAAATGCAACATCGGGGTAACGTGTGTTTTTTTGAGTTTTATTGCTCTGCTTACTTCCGGCTGCTCATTTGTTGTCTTTCGATGCAGCGATCCGATATTTGAGGCGGATCCACTGCAATTTCGTTTTGGCCTCCCGGTGTATTCTCCTTTCGCTCGAAGATAGTTTTATTGTCTTATTCTCTCTGTCATCGTTTCTGAATATCGAATTCATCCGCATCAGGAAAGCGTATAACCCGCCGCATATTTTCTTTTTCCCTGCGGTTCATTCCAGATTTCGGGAAAATAAAACGGATGGGGCAGGGGACTTTATTGACGGAACCAGGCCGCGGATCGTTTTTCTGATCAGGCCATTACGGAGGGAGCGGCGCAGCCTGAGTTAAAAAAGTTCATGGATATTATCGCCGATGGATTCCGCAGACTTACCACGGCGGAAAAGGCTTTGCTTCGGAACTATGCCGCCATTGATGATTACGAACGAGCTTCCGGTTTGCTTTTCAAGCGCGGAATTGAATTCCATAAAGACGCTGTCGGGGTGTTGTAATGGTTTACGTTTTATATGACAAGTTAGGCAACTGGCTGATCAAGTTGCAGGATTCTATCCATTTCGGCATAGAATTCAGTGATTCGGAAGAATGGGGAGAAAACTTTTGCTCTTCACTTGCCGATGCAATCGCCGATATTCTCAATCGTCAACTTCAAAACAAGGAGAAACCAAACATGCCCGGATATTGGAAACGTGCCTCGGAACGTGCTTTATCGATCGATGCAGAGCGCGCCGCAGAAAACGAACATCAAAATCTTCTCGATCTGATCCGCGATGCCTTGCAGCATTCCGCCGATGATGCTGAGCTTCGTGTTCGTTTGCAGAAGATTCTCGACGAGAGGGGGGATTCCGGCGCCAATATATAACGTCGCATAATGTGCGTTATGTTAAGTATCGAGCCAGGATTTCCGGGGAGGGGATGTCCGGAGAAAAGTCGCCGGATTTTCCGGAAAAATCCTCTCCATATAGATTGATAATGTCAACCTTTGAAGGTATCTTATAAAAATGGTTGTTCTACGAAAGCGAAAACATGAAAGAGTATGATGTTATTGTAATCGGCGCCGGTCATGCCGGGTGCGAAGCCGCTTTCGCCGCGGCCCGGGTCGGCGCATCGGTGATGCTCATTACGCTGAATCTGGATCACATCGCCCAGATGAGCTGCAATCCCGCAGTCGGCGGAATCGCCAAAGGACAGGTCGTGCGCGAAATTGATGCCATGGGTGGAGCCCAGGGCATGGTGACCGATGCCGCATCCATCCAATTCCGGATGTTGAATCAGACCAAGGGACCGGCCGTATGGTCCCCTCGGTCGCAATGTGACAAGGTCGTGTATCAGCGCGGGATGAAACTGTTGCTCGAAGAGACACCGGGAATCGACCTTCTTCAGGCGGAAGTCACCGGATTTCTGGTGGAAAACGGCGGGATTGCCGGCGTTGTGAATCAGTTCGGAGACCAGATCCGCTGCCGCGCCGTCGTCGTCACTACCGGAACTTTTCTGAACGGCAAACTCCATTACGGAATGCGGAATTTTCCCGGCGGGCGAGCGGGCGATTTCCCGTCGAACGCGCTCTCCTGCGCCCTTGCGGAACAGCTCAATCTCCGCATTGGACGACTCAAAACCGGCACGCCTCCGCGAATCCTTGCCAAAACCATCGATTTCTCCGCCATGCGCATCCAGGAAGCCGCAGGGCAGGAGGAGGAGTTCTGCAACTGGAGCGAGGCATTGCGTCCCCCCCTTCCCCGCGCCCGGAAACACGACCTGCCTTGTCACATGGTTTATTCGACGGAGAAAACGGCGGAGATCGTTCGGGAAAATATTCAATATTCTCCCATGTATCAAGGTGTTATCAAAGGAATTGGTACACGCTATTGTCCGTCGTTCGAAGATAAGGTCGTGCGTTTCCCGCAACACCCGGTCCATCTGCTTTATCTTGAACCCGAGGGAGCCCAGACCAGGGAATACTACATCAACGGCATCTCGACGAGTCTCCCGGTCGAGGTTCAGCGACAGATGATTCACTCGATCCCGGGGATGGAACGGGCTGTGATTTCACGCTACGCCTATGCGATCGAATATGATTTCCTTTATCCCGATCAGCTGGAGCGTTCACTGCGGGTCAAATCCTGGCCCAACCTCTTCACCGCCGGCCAGATCAACGGGACGAGCGGCTATGAGGAGGCTGCCGGTCAGGGGCTGGTCGCCGGGCTCAATGCCGCACGCACGGCCGCCGGAAAGAGCACTGTCGAATTCGGACGGGAAAAAAGCTACATCGGGGTCATGATCGATGACCTCTGTACCAAGGAGATCATCGAACCCTATCGACTCTTCACAAGCCGCGCCGAATATCGCTTGACCCTGCGGCAGGACAATGCCGACCTGCGGCTCTCGGAACAGGCACATGAACTCGGACTTCTGCCCGAGGAGAAATACCGCGAATTTGCAACCTACCGGGCGGAGCTGGAACGCGTCGTCACCTGTTTCCGCAATACGAAATCAGCGGGGAAACCGCTGCTCGTTCATCTGAAGGAACTTCCGGACACCGTTTCCAGAGAGGAGGCGCACGATCACCTCCCCTTCCCCGCCGGCCTGCTGCCGGAGTTTCCGGAGGGGCGTCTCGGGCGGCGCATCTGGCGTGAACTCATGGTGGAGGCTCGTTACGACGGGTATCTGCAGCGCGAAGTTGCGGAGATCAATCGGATGCGGAAACTGGAAGCATTGGAAATGCCGGCTGATTTCGACTATGAAACGGTGAAGGGGCTCAGCAACGAAGCACGTTCCAAACTGGTCAAAGTACGCCCGACCACCCTCGCCCAGGCGGGACGGATCGATGGCGTGACCCCCGCCGATATCGCGTTGCTCCAGATTTCGATCGTTCGCCGGAACCGGGAGAATGCCGGAGCATGAGCCGTCCCGGAACAACTGCATGGAAGCGACTCTGCCGCAGTAAACTTGCGATGATTTCGCTGGGGATTGTTCTGCTGTATGTGCTTGCCGCAGTCGGAACCGAACTTTACACGGTCTGGTGCGAACACCATAAAATCATTCCGATTTATAACGTTGTGGATGATGCGGCACGGTACGCCCCCCCCTCCCCCGGTCACTGGCTCGGAACGGATTATCAGGGGCGGGACGTGCTGTTGCGGGCGATCGCGGGAAGCGCCACTGCGGTGAAGGTCGGCGTCATTGCAAGTCTGATTTCCGCTGTCATCGGCGTGTTGCTCGGTGCCGTCGCGGGATTTTTCGGCGGAAAATTCGATGACATCGTCGTCTGGCTGTACAGTACGTTCGCTTCGATGCCGACTTTGTTGTTCATTCTGGCCTTCGCGTTGCTGGTCTCGCGCAACTTTCTGCCGGACAGCCTGATGCTGATAGCCGAAGGTATCGGGAGCCTCCTCCGGGCCGAGCCGGGGATGCTCGCAATTTACCTCGCAATCGGCATCACGGGATGGGTCACGCTCTGCCGGGTGGTTCGGGCTGAGGCGATGAAACTCCGAAACATGCCGTTCGTTGCGGCAGCGCGAGTCGCGGGTGTAAGCGGCCCGGTTATTGTGCTGCGCCATATTCTGCCGAATGTATTTCATCTGGTCATCATCTACTTCACACTCTCGTTCGCCGGAGCGATCATGCTGGAGGTGATCGTAAGCTATCTCGGCTTCGGTGCACAGGGCGCACCCAGCTGGGGCGTGATGATCTCTGATGGACAGGAACGTCTCTGGCGCGGCATCTGGTGGGAGATTGTCGCGGCAACCGGCTTCATGTTCGTACTTGTCCTCGCTCTGAATGTCCTGGGGGATGCACTGCGCGATGCGCTTGATCCACGCCAGCGGAACAGTTGAGGGATTTGCTTACGGTTCGGCCGGAATTTCTTTCGGAACACTTTCCGGTTCTGGCAACGGTCCGCTGCCGGATTCCGGTTCCGGATCGCGCGGATCAAGCTCCTCCAGGAGTCTGAACCCGAGCAGGCGGAAAAAGACCCAGAACGGCAGTACAATGACTGCCCGGATATAAGGCACACTGGTCAACAGCAGCAGGAAGATGCAGCAGGTCAACGCCGAAGCTGCCAGCACTGCGATCAGAAACCCGAACCAGACAACCATGATGACCAGATAATACAGGAAGCAGATCCCGAAGTGTTTCCAGATAAGCCGGTTCATCACCCGGAGCCCCTGTCTGAACGTGAGCTTGTCCCGGTACATGATCGGAATCAGCAGCTGATAGAAGAACCACATGTAGTAGCCGAGAATGATTGCGGACACAAGCAAAATCCCCAAGCAGATCCAGATACCGGGGCCCGGCAGAGACACCTCGCCGGCGGCCAGTTCCGTCAGGTAGGCAATGAGCATGGGCATGAGGATGGCCAGAATCACCATATAGTAGAGGAATACGAGACAATTCACCAGAAAACTGCCGATAAAATAGGAATTTCCGATTTTCCGGTATTCCCGCCAGGGATTCCTGACTTCCTGCGTCCCGCGAAGCAGATTGGCAAGGAGCACAAACTCAAATCGGCAACGCACCCAGTAAACAACCAGACAGAGAATCAGATAGCCGATGTAGAGGGCCGCAATCAGGCAGATGATTCCGGTATACGGTTCGAGTTCCTGCAGCAGCCGGCTCCACAAGGTTCCCTCCGTTCCCTTGAAGATATTGTGCACCGTCTGGTTAAACGATTCGGATTGCTCCAGATTCTGAAACACCGGTTCGAGAATTCTCTGCTGAATACTCGCCAGATCATAGATGAGGATTGTCATCCATGCACAGAAACCGAGGATCAGCCATTTTTTGAAATCAAACGGCTTGAACAGCAGCCCCACCATTCGTTTCCAGGAGTCGGTCAGAACCTGATCCAGCGAAATCGCCCGTTTTTCCATGAAAAATCCCCCGCATTGGTTGTTACGCCATACAGTACTCCGTTTTCCGGAAGATGCAAGCCGAGTCAAAGACGTTTGCCTTTTTTTATCTGACGAGGTATAGTAAACGTATGGAACTCAATCAAAATACAAGTCGTGATCGATTTCGAATGCTGACCGCGTTCGCCATGATTTTGTTTGTCTTTGCGCTTTTTCTGGGAAAGGAAACCGTCTGGGCACCATGCCGGAACGCGATCCGCGCCTGGAGCTGGGATGTCGTTCCTGCGACGGTGATTTCGAGCCGGATCGACATTCTGCCGGGAACCGGAGAGGGTGTTTTCCGGATCGACTATCGATATGAATATGAAGGAAATGTCTTCGGATCAACCCGTTACGGATTCTTTTCAGAGGACTTTCGCCGGAAAACGCAGCTGCTCGAGCCGCTTCTTCGGCAATATCCCGCGAAGGAGCGGATCAACTGCTATGTCGATCCGACGTCACCTCTGGAGGCGGTCATTGACCGCGGTATTCCCCCGCGTTATTGGGTTCGTGGAGTCGCGGTTCTTGCCGGGATGGCTCTCGGCATCGGATTGTTTGTCTACGCCGTCCGACTCCGACTTCGGGAACGGCGGATCCAGCGGCTTCGTTTTGCCGCGAACCGCAGAAGAAGCTGAAAAAACTTCCCGGAGAAGACTCTCCCCGGGAAGTTTGCTTTGTTTTTTTAACGCCGATCCGGATCAAGACCGATCTGATCAAATCCATACTCGTTTTCATCGAGGGATTTAAGACCAAACTCCTCGATTTTCCGCTTCGTCTGTCCGGAGAGCGTTTCGATTTCTCCGGGAATCCGGGTTGTGGGTGTTCCCGGGTTGACGGTCAGGACCGCCACGATCCGGCTCTTTTTAACCGTTTCGCTCTCTCCCGAAAAGAGCCACCCGAGTCCCGGAATATCCCCGAGAAACGGAACCTTGCTCACGCTTCGGACCAGATCGGACTTCTCCAACCCGCCGATGTAGAAGACGCTGCCCTTGTTGTTGACCTGCAGCGTGGTCTCCAGTTCGGTTCGGCTGGTGCGCGGAGTCCCGTCGCTGTGGAATCCGAGCAGGTTCGTGTTCTCCATCGCAACCCGGACGATTGTCGACTCACCGTAAACTTCGGGCAGAAGTTCCATCCGGAAGCCGAATTCCGCGTTATTGGTTTTGCGCAGCCGGCTCTCTTTCACGGTCGTGACGGTGGTTTCGCCGGGTTTGTTCGTGGTCAACGTCAAAGGTTCGCTCTGACCCGGAATCGAAATGGTGATTTCGGATGTGTCGTTTGCGGTTTCCGCAATCTCCGTCTCTCCATCACCGATGACGGGGAAACGGGTCACGCTCTCGACCGTGCCCACCGCCTTGTTCCAGACATTCAGCGTTCCGCTGGTCAGCACTTTCGCCTTGCTTTTGCTGACGAGAAAGTCCAGATACTTCGCGTTCCACTTCGGATTGAAGTTGATGTAGTTCACATGGGCATCCTTGACCATTTCCGTTGCGTTGCCGATCGTTCCGATCAGCGGATCCCATCCGTTCAGATAGGTTGCTCCCGCTGCGAAGAGATCAGCGCCGGGACCGTTCTTCCACGCCTGGAAATCGACTCCGAGATTGCCGTCGTTCTCGCTGTCGATCTCATAGATCGTATAGGTGAACAGCGCTTCCGAGAGCGGCGTATCGTACTGCGCGAGCAGAGCTTCGATGTTCTTCTGAGAAATCGGCGTACAGAAGAACAGCAGTGCGTTCATGCCGTTGTCCGGTCGAACAGTGTCCACTCCGTCGAGTTCGACGGCATCGTCGGCGTGCATGATTCCGACCTGTTCAATCAGTTTCGCCAGCGTCGTCGCATCGAAATATTTCGCATAGTAGACGAAGAAGCGGCGTCCGGCCTGTGCGGAGAGATCGGGTCGATCCAGCATCTCGACGACCTGGTCGATGGTCATTCCGTTGTCGAGTTTTTCAAAGCGGTACTGTTCCGCCGAGACGATCACCATTCCGGTGCCGTCGACATATTTGATCGCTTCTACTTTCGTCTCGTTCGTGTCGATCCGCCGGGACCGGATGGCCGACATCAGATACGGCCGGATCTCGTAGGGATCTGCATGCTTGAGTTTATACACTTTCGTATAGACATACGGATCGTTGTTCGTATTGATGAACGTGATTTCGTCGGTCGACTTGTCGATCGACACGTTCAGCTGCGGCTGAACCTGGGTCGGAAGCGCCGGTGGAGTCGGGATATCCACGGTTCCCGCACAGAGTTTCCCCGAAACGAGAAACGCGGCGAGAACACCCGATGTAAGTTTCGGATTGAAAACCATTTGAATTACTCCTTTCCTTATTCAGCCTTGTTCATGGCGGTCAATGTGTCGATCACCTTTCCGGCGGCGGGGGCCGGAAGATTCTCCGTCTCAACCGGCTTGGCGGTCATTGTGACGAAGACCTTGAGTTTGCTGTCGACCTTGCTTTCCGAACCGAACAGATACTTCAGCACCGGAATGCTTCCGAGGAACGGCATGCCGATATACTGTTCGACCATCACATGCTTGTCGAATGCGCCGACGAGTTTCTCCACGCCGGTGTCGAGTGTGAGACTTCCGGAAAAGCGGTTGCTTTCGATCGAGGCGTTTCCGACGTTGTCGACTTCCGCCAGGGAGTTGATCGTCAGACTCCAGTTGCTCATGAGCGTGAGTTTCCCTTCCGATGGATCAGCGGTGAAGTTGATGGACGGAGCGTAAAACTCGAACTCAAAGCTCGATTCCGCCAGTGCGCCGATCGCAATGGTCTGATTCTCGTCCTTCACGATGTTCTGGAATTCCGGGGCAAATGCCAGTCGGAACACCCCTTCCCCGGTGTCGTTCGCCGCCGGATCGAAGCTGTTGATCAGCGTAAGCGATCCGGACGATGCGGTCCACGCCTTCCCCTTCTGGGCGAGCATCCGCAGAAACGTCGCATCGATGTTCGGAGCAACCAGAATGCCGCCGACGCCGTTCACGGAATTCGGCAGGAAACCGAGAATGCTTTCAAACGCCTCCGGTCCAAGCGAATCGAAATCCGCATCGAGGTCCGCGAAGTTGAATCCGGTCGAAAGCAGCTGCGCTCCGGGTCCGTTCTTCCACGAGAGATAATCGAGCCCGAGTTCGCGGAAGTCGTTGTCACTTACGACGTAGACATCGAACTTCACCTCAAGCTGCGGAACCGGACGATCGAGCGTCTTCAACAGCGAGAGATACGCTTCCCCCTGGGATTTCGAACTCTTGAAATAGAACAGATTGCTCGGTGCATCGTAGAAAGACGCCCCCTCCCCTCCGGCGGAGGTGAACACCTGTTCGAGCGCCTTGTACATCGTTTCGCTGCCGCGATGAACCGGCGCATAGACCCAGCGGCTGATGCCGTCACCCTCGATGCGCGCCCCGGATTCGTCGACTTTCGGGGATGGATAATCGAGTGTGGCGATCATTTCATCGACCCAGGGGAGAAACGTGCTCCCGGTGGAGACGACGAGAAACTGCTTCCCGCCGCTGGCGTAATCGACGCTCTGGACCCGTGACTGGCTGTCGAATCGTTTGACCGCTCCGCGTACGAACGGCATCAGGTCGTGAGCCCGGACGTTTTTGAGTTCGTAGACTTTGGTGGTCATGTAGTGCTGATTGCGATCCTCGTTGAATACGATGGTCCGCTGATTGCCCTCTTCCGCGCAGAGCAGCGCGGGCAGCGTGCACAACAGGGCCGCGAGCTTCCATGGGTTGATGCATTTCATTCGGCTACCTCCTGGTTTACGGGTTGACCCAATGGCGCCCGGAATCGGACGCCGCGGATACCAGTGTTATAGCAGAAAGAATGCCAACTTGAGGAAAAAGGATGAAAAATCGTAATTTTCCCGGAAAAAACGGCGATGGGGTTCCGGTTTCAACGCAGATTCAGAACGAATCGTGCGACAAAATTGTGAAAGAAAACTCTTCGTTTAACAAAATTGTCCTCCCGCAAGCCGGACAGCCACAAAGGCTTATCTCGTACATTGCGGGAGGAGAAACGGTCAGAGCGAGGGAAGCAGCATCCGCAGCAGAGTCGTGATCACTCCGCCGGGAGTCTCAAGCTCCTCAAGAATCGTGAAGTGGTTGCGCCCGGCCAGCGTGAACGCGCCTCCGGGAAGTTTCGCCGCGGCCCGATGCCGGGCGAAATCCCAGCTCTGGCGCTGCAGTTCCGGCAGCTCGTCCGAGCCGCAGACCGCGAACAGTGTTTTCTTCGACAGGGGAAGTCGAAGCGGACTCAGGGAATCAACCTCTTCCGGTTTCAGCTGAAGTTTATCGTTCAGATAGCAGAGACGGATCGGCTCCAGATCGAAGATTCCGCTGATCGCAAGGACCCCGGTTACGCCCGGTTCGTCGGCCGCCATGGCCGCGAGATGTCCGCCCGCCGACCAGCCGGCGACGACGATCCGGGAACGGTCGAATCCAAGAGCGTCGGCGTGTTCCCGCAGCCAGCGCAGCGCATCGCGAATCTCCATAACGATTCCGGCCAGATTCTGTTCCGGCGCCAGCGTATACCCCGGCAGCGCCACTGAAATTCCGTGATGAAGCGCTCCCGCGGCCAGAAACCGGAAGGTCTCCTTGCGACGCATCTGCCAGTAGCCGCCGTGGATGAACACCAGAAGCGGCGCGCCGGGAGAACCGGCACGGAAAAAATCAATCCGCTGCCGCTCCCGCGATCCGAAGCGCAAATTCAGCTCCTCCGGGTACTGTTCCGCGATGAGACGGCTGCGCTCCTCGAAGCCGGCGAGAATCCGCGCACAGTCGGCGACGGCGCGTGTATTGTCGTAAGCCGCGTCAAGTTCTTCGCGGGTTCGAATGTTACGATAGAGTGTTGTCATGAGAGGAGTCTCGATGTGATTTTCGTTTCCGTTCTTTCACCCGGACACGCCAGTCGGCGACGTCGGAGATGTCCGGCGCATATTCCGCGATGACCGCCTCCCCGATGAATCCCGGCACCCGCCGTCCATCCGCCAGCTCCAGAGTGCCGAGCCCGAGCGGAGGACGGATTCCTGCCACGAATCCGGCGAAGGACTCCGCTTCAAGCTCGTAGATTTCCACATAGCAGGACACGCCCCCTTTGCCGGTTCGCAGCAGAGCCGGGCGGGCGCCTCCCTCCTCCAACTCGTACATCCGATAGCATGGAGCGGTTTTCGCGCTGCCGAGAAAGCGCGCGCCGAGCGCCTCAAGCTCCGGGTGCAGCGGCATTCCGGCGAGATGCGCGCCGCAGACCGCGATCGGAAACCGCCCCGCGCTCCGGAAACGGCGGGCCGCTTCCAGAAGTTTGTAATCATCGAACGCTTTCCCCACCAGCGTGATACCGAATGGAAGATCTCCGGCGCGATCCGCCGGAACGGCCAGCGCCGAACAGTCCAGCAGGTTCATATAGTTGGTGTAGTATCCGAGATTGCTGTTGAGCCGGATCGGATCGGCTTTGACCTCGTTGATCCGGTAGATGGTTCCGGCGGTCGGCGTGAGGATCAGATCCACCGCCGCAAACTGCGCGTCCGCCGCCGCCCTGCACTCCTGCAGACGGTACATCGCCTGGAACACCTCCGACGGATGCGGCGTCTGCTCCGGCGTGATGATCGACCGGATCACCGGCAGCACCGAATCCGGATGCTTTTCAATGAATTCCCCGACCGCCGCGTAACGTTCAAACACCCACGGGCCTTCGTAGAGCAGCCGAGCCGCCGTCAGAAACGGGGTGAAATCGATCTCCACTTTTTCGCCCCCCGCATCCTGCATCCGCCGTACCGCGCGACGAAACGCCTCCCGGTACTCCTCCCGGCCGAAGAACACGAGATCCTCCTCCCGCGGAACGCCGAATTTCCAGTGGCGCGGCAGCGGATCGCGTTCCGGCAGAATTCGGCTGTAGGCATCCTCCGGGTCGAAGCGTGCGGTCGTTTCCAGCAGGATTCCGGCATCTTCGAGATTCCGGGCGAAGATCGAAACGCAGTCGAGCGAGCGGCAGGCCGGCACCACGCCGCGGCAGCTCAGAACTCCCCGGCTCGGCTTCACCCCGACGAGTTCATTGAACGCCGCCGGAACCCGGCCCGACCCCGCCGTATCGGTTCCCAGAGAAAAACTGCACAGATCATACGCCAGCGCCGCGGCCGATCCGCTGCTCGATCCGCCGGAGACGTATCCCGGCGCCAGACGGTTCGGCGCCGCCCCGTAGGGAGAACGGACGCCGACCAGACCGGTGGCGAACTGATCCATGTTCGTCTTGCCGAGCGGAACGGCTCCGGCTTCGATCAGGAGTTCCACCACCCGTGCGGAACGTTCCGGCCGATAACGGTAATCCGGACACCCCGCCGTCGTCGGCAATCCTGCCACATCGATATTGTCCTTCACGGCAAATGGAATCCCGTAGAGCGGAAGCTCCTCCGGTGAAGATGCCTCAAGTCTGGCGATCCAGCCCTCCAGCTGCCCCCGGCCGATCAGGGAAATCCAGATCCCGTCCGGAGCGGCGGCACATGCGTCGAGCAGTTCTGTAAGAACGCTGCGCGGGGTCTTTGAACCGCTCCGGTAAGCCCGCCTGAGTGCGGCAATCGACAATTCGCAACTTCTCATCGTGTCTCTCTCCTTTCCCTCTTTCCGCTCCGCGTTCCGCGTCGGCCGGCGTGGCAACGCGGAGCGGACGAGGTTCAATTCGTCTTCACTGCGAACAGACACTGTCCGCTCTTGACCTCGTTTCCGGCGGCACAGAAGATCCGGACGATTTCACAGTCGGATTCCGCGGCTACCGGAATTTCGGTTTTCATGCTCTCGAGTACTGCGAGAATCTCTCCTGCGCGCACTCGTTTGCCGGGTTCGGTTATGTTCAGCTTCCAGAGACTGCCGGCAACCGGCGAGTAAACCCCGCTCTCACCGGGTTTCAACTCGGCCTCCTCCGCGGGCGCGGCGCTTTCGACCGTATGGCTCTCGAAAGTGAGCTGACCGTTGGCGATCCAGCGCGCCTTCTCCTCTTCAAAAGCCTGTTTCCGCTTTGTCTCGAAAGCCTCGATGGAAGCGGCGTTCTCCTCGAGGAACTTCTCATATTCCTGAATGTCGAACACGCTCTCTTCCATGCGGATATGATATTTCCCCGCGATGAAGTCGCGCCGGATTTTCAGCAGTTCATCCGCCTCGACCGGGAAGAACCGGACCTGGTCGAAGAATCGGAGCAGATAAGGCTTGCCCTCCTCGAATTCCGGTGTGACGTTGAAGCGGTTCCACATCTGAACCGTCCGTCCGACGAACTGGTAGCCTCCGGGCCCCTCCATCCCGTAAACGCACATGTACGCGCCGCCGATGCCGACGGCGTTTTCGGGCGTCCAGGTCCGGGCGGGGTTGTACTTGGTCGTGACCAGACGGCGGCGCGGATCCAGCGGCGTTGCCACCGGCGCACCGAGATAGACGTCTCCGAGACCCATTACGATGTAATTCGCGTCGAACACGATCTTTGCGACCTCCTCGACGGAGTCGAGCCCGTTGATCCGGCGGATGAACTCGATGTTGTTCGGGCAGCACCAGGGGGCGTCCGGACGAACCGTGCTGACGTACTTCTGAATCGCGAGACGTGTCGCCGGGTCGTCCCAGCTCAGCGGCAGATAGACCGTGCGGGTCGGAACCGAGCGGATCGTCTCCGTTTTGAGTTTCTCCGCCAGAGCGGCGATCAACTTCAGAAGTTCCTCCTGCGTCATCTTCGCCGGATCGAAATGAATCTGAATCGAACGGATTCCCGGCGTGATGTCGAGAATCGCCGGAAGGTGCATCTCTTCGAGTTTCAGCATCCACGCGTGCGCCGTGAAGCGGAGTCGCAAATCGATGACCGGCGGCCCGAACTCCAGCAGGAAATTCGCGTCTCCGTCCTGGCGGCAGACGATGTGCGACATGGCGTCCTCACGATGAAACTCCGCAAGAACCGGCGACCCGGGAACCGTGCCGACAGGTTCCGCGACCGGATGATCCGCCTTTTCCGGGTGCTCCAGAATCGCTTCGAGCGCCTCGCGACGTTCAGCGGCCTGCGCCGGAGTGACGGGGACGAACTTCACCTTGTCGCCGCTGCGGAGCTGCCCGACTTTCCAGAGATCCGCCGTGATGATCGTCGCCGGACAGACGAACCCGCCGAGGCTCGGCCCGTCCTTGCCGAGAATCACCGGCATGTCGCCCGTGAAGTCGATCGTTCCGACGGCGTAGGCGTTGTCATGCAGATTGGACGGATGCAGTCCGGCCTCTCCGCCGTCCGGACGCGCCCACTTCGGCCGGGGGCCGACCAGCCGGACGCCGGTGCGCGAGGAGTTGTAATGAACCTCCCATTCCGCCCGGAAGAACTCTTCGATGTCTTCATCCGTGAAGTAGTCGGGCGCGCCGTGCGGCCCGTAAAGAACGGCGATCTTCCAGCTGTTCCCGATGGACGGAACGGCAGCTGCCGCCGGAGACAGCGGTTCGGAAACCTTCCAGTTGCCGATATGGAGCACGTCGCCCGCGGCGAGCGCCCTCCCCCCGTGTCCGCCGAACCGGCCGAGCGTAAACGTCGAACGGCTGCCGAGGTACTCCGGCACGTCGATTCCGCCGGCAACGGCGAAATAACAGCGCTGCCCGCAGCGGGTCGTGCCGACTTTGAGCACATCGCCCCTCTTCGCAGAGACCGGTGTATTCCGGGGAATCTCCGTTCCGTTCAGGGTCGCCGGAAACTCTCCGCCGGTCAGAGCGAAGAGCGCATCCGTGTTGAAACGGAGCGAGGCGCCCGAAAGCGTCATCTCCAGCCCCGGAGCCTCCGGCGCGTTCCCGACGATCCGGTTGGCCAGCCGGAAACTGTACGCATCCATCGGCCCCGACGGCGGAACGCCGACCGCCCAGTAACCGAGACGGCCGGGATAATCCTGCACCGTGGTCTGCGTTCCAGGGGAGAGAATTTCAAACGTCGGCGCAGAATAGACATATTCCTTCAGCAGCCAGGTCCCGGCCCGCCCCTCGCGGAACGGCGCCATGCCGAGGACGTCGCGCAGCAGCAGAAGATTCGTTTCAAATCCGGCGATCTCGGTCGCCTTGAGCGCTTCTTCCGCCTTGCGGATCACCTCGGCGCGGTCTCCGCCTTTCACGATGATCTTCGCGAGCAGCGGATCGTAGAACGCGCTGACTTCAGTTCCGGTCGAAATCCAGGTGTCGCACCGGACGCCCGCTGGAAACGCCGCGCGCGTGACCAGTCCGCTCGACGGCTGGAAGTTCCGGCCGGGATCCTCCGCGTAAATCCGGAACTCCATGGCCGCCCCCTCGGGACGGAAACTCTCCCCCGGCCGGAACGGACTCTCCCCGGCGGCGAGCCTCACCATCCACTCGACCAGATCGATTCCGAACACGGACTCCGTGACGCCGTGCTCGACCTGCAGCCGCGTATTGACTTCCAGAAAATAGAAACGATCCGCCTCGCTGTCGTAGATGAATTCGACAGTTCCGGCGGAACGATAGGCGACTCCCTCCGCGAGCCGGCGGGCCGCCTCATGAAGCGCGCGCCGGGTCGCGTCCGGCAGATTTGGCGCGGGGGTCTCCTCGATCACTTTCTGGTTGCGCCGCTGGACGGAACAGTCGCGTTCGCCGAGAATCGCAACGCCGCCCTTTCCGTCGCCGAAAATCTGCACCTCGACGTGGCGGGCCCGTTCGATGTACTTCTCGAGAAAGAGCCCGGAATCCTTGAAGTTGTTGCGGCTCAGGCGTCCGATCCGCTCGAACCCCTCCGCAAGCTCCTTATCGTTCCGGCAGATGCACATCCCGATTCCGCCGCCGCCGGCGGTGCTCTTGAGCATCACGGGATAACCGATTTCGGCAGCGGCCCGTTTCGCCGCCTGTACCTCATCCAGAAGTCCGCTCCCGGGGACAAGCGGAACACTCCAGCGTTCCGCAAGTTCCCGCGCCTTGTGCTTGAGCCCGAAGTCGACGAGCTGCTCCGGCGTCGGGCCGATGAATTCGATTCCGTTCTCCGCACAGAGACGCGCAAATGTGGCGTTTTCGCTCAGAAAACCGTAACCGGGGTGAATCGCCTGCGCTCCGGTCCGGCGGGCGGCGTCAAGAATCGCCTCCACATTCAAGTAGCTCTCCGCGGCCGATGCGGGGCCGACCCGCACCGCCTCATCCGCCTGCAGAACGTGGGCGGCGGTCGCATCCGGGTCCGAATAGACGGCGACGGACCCCACCCCCATCTTTCTGAGCGTGCGGATGATGCGGCAGGCGATTTCGCCGCGGTTCGCAATCAATACTTTCGTAAACATGATCGTTTGTCACTCCTCTTGATCCCAGATGATCATCTCAACCGGTGTCGGATTGTAATCATTGCAGGGATTGTTCAACTGCGCACAGTTCGAGACGAGAACCAGAACATCCATCTCCGCAAGCAGATCGACGTACTTTCCGGCACCGGAAATGCCGTCGGCAAATTCCAGATGTCCGCTGTCGTCGAGCAGGACTTTCGTGAAAAAATTCAGATTGCAGGTCTGGTCGCGCTTGCTCATCCCCGGCGTCTCCAGAAACTTCCGGACAAAAGTGTCACGGCAGCTGTGCATGTAACGGGTCCGACCGGTGTAACGGATCGTGTTCCCCTCCGCGGAGCAGCCGCTGCCGAGTGTATCGTGTTCGCCGCAGGTGTCTGCCACCACCCGGAACATGACGTTGTCGTCGTTGGAACGGATTTCGGTTCCAAGTTCGATCAGCGCCTTGCGCTGAGCCGCCAGCGTATTGTTGACGTTGTAGCGCTCGCCCGGATTGTGCGCATTGTAGAGAAGCATGTCGACGGACTGGTTGCCGCAGAGATCGATGATCCGCAGGATCTGCCCTTTCTTCACGGTGTGCATCCAGCCGGTTCCGGCCTTGACGGTTTCCGAATAGACGGCGGAAGCCCTGTCGCGCGGGATGTCCAACAGCTTATCGTTCATGTTCTTCTCTCCATTTCAGTTATCCCAGATGATCATTTTGACCGGCGTCGGATCGTAACCGTTGCAGGGATTGTTCAGCTGCGGGCAGTTCGACACCAGAACGATGACGTTCATCATCGCCTGCAGTTCGATGTATTTCCCCGGAGAGGAGATGCCGTCGGCAAAATTGAGCCGGCCCTCCGCGTCGAGCGGAACGTACATGAAGAAATTCAGATTGTTGACCTGATCGCGCTTGTCCATCCCCGGCGTCGCAAGCAGTTTGGCCAGAAACGTCTCCCGGCACGCGTGCATGTAGCGCGTATGGAATCCGTAACGGATCATATTGCTTTCGCAGGAGCAGGCGCTGCCGAGCGTATCGTGATCTCCGCAGGTGTCGGCCACCACCTTGAGCATGACGTTGTCGTCGTTGGAGCGCAGCTCGGTTCCGAGCCCGACGAGGGCGTTCCGCTGCGCTTGAACCGTCTGCTGCACGCTGTAACGCTCATAAATGTCATCGGCGTTGTAGAAGATGGTGTCGACCGCCTGATTGCCGTTCACATCGACGATCCGCAGGACCTGTCCCTTTTTCACGGTGTGCATCCATCCGTTACCGGCCTTGACGGTTTCGACATAGACGGCATCGGCCTCTTTGCGATTGCTTTCAAGATATTCCGTAACCATGACATCACCTCACGCAAGATAAAGTTCAGTTGCAATGAAACCCCGCTCGTTCTCCGGACACCAGGTGAAGCAGGGATCCTCCTTCGTTCCGGGCTCGCAGCGGTAAACCGTCGCCTTGATCGGCTTGCGCGGATATTCGGTCGCGGGGGAAAGCGGATGCATGCCGGTATCGAGAATCACCAGCGTATCAATCTCCGCACGCAGGTCGACGTAATCGCCGGGTTTGGAGTTGCCCTCGATGAAACTCATGGCGCCCTTGTCATCCACAACGACTTTGGAGAAGAAGTTGATGATCTCCGTGAAGTCGCGTTTGGTCATGCCGTGCTTGCCCAGTTCGACGAGCAGAGAGTCGTAACCGTTCCGGTAGAAGTCGTTGTGCGCCTCCTGGTACTCCTTCTTTCCGAACTTCTTCTCGATGAGGGAGGCGTGGGCGCAGCCGCAGAGCATGTCGTGCCATCCGCAGGTGTCCGCGGGAACGCTCATGAGAATCCGCCCCATGTCGGAGTAGATGCAGCAATCTTTCGTGAGACGGCAGATATGTTGAATCTTCAGGGTGTCCCCGAGATTGAACCGTTCCGAGAAATTCGCGGCGTTGTAGAACATGGCCGAAACGTTTCCGCCGCCCTCGATATCGGTCAGCCGCAGAGCCTGGCCCCGGCGAATGATGCGCGAGTAGTTCCAGCCTCCGGCGATGGTGGTTTCCGTGATGATCCGATCCGTGATGTCGTTGTTCATAATCATACCTCCTGTTCGGGTTTTACAAAAATGTCTTGTCGCCGACCATATTGACGACTTTGAATTCACACTCGTCTTCCCGCTTGACGGGAGGACGGATCAACTTGTCGATGTGCTCCCGGGTTGCGAGAAACTCCGGTTCGAGCAGCATTCGCGAACGGCGCGGCCGCGGGAGCGGAACTTCGATGAGTTCATTGATTTCGCCCGGATTCGCTTTCAGCGCCAGAATGCGGTCTGAGAGATAGACCGCCTCATCCAGATCGTGCGTCACGAAAATGATCGTGATGTCGATGTTCCGCCAGACTTCAAGCAGATAATTCTGCATCTGAGTCCGGGTCTGCGCGTCGAGCGCCCCGAACGGTTCGTCCATGAGCAGAACGCGCGGCTGAGGCGCGAGGGCTCTGGCGATCGCCACACGCTGCTGCATGCCTCCGGAAAGCTGTCCGGGATAGTAGTCCGCATACCGGGCCAGCCCGATGATGTCCAGCCACTGCAGTGCGATGTTTTCGGCGGTGTCGCGATCCTTGCCGATCGATTCCAGCCCGAACATGACGTTCCGGCAGACGGTCAGCCAGGGGAAGAGCGTGTACTTCTGAAAGACCATACCGCGTTCCGCGCCGGGAGCGACGACCGGTTTGCCGTCCAGCAGAATTTCGCCGGAAGTCGCCGTTTCGAGTCCGGCCAGAATGCGGATCAGCGTCGACTTTCCGCAACCGGAGGGGCCGATGATCGAGAGAAACTCCCGCTGATGGACCTGAAACGAAATATCTTTCAGGACAATCTGTTTTTTCCCGCTGGAAGTCGGAAACTCCTTGAAGAGATTCAGGGTTTCCATGATGACCGGGCGGCGAACCAGCCGTGCGAGCCGGTCACGCACCTCGGGACTCATCATTTGTTTGTAATCAGGCAGAGTGCTGTTCATCTCTTTTCCTCCTCTCCTCTTTGGAAAGAACGATCGAAAACACCTGGTCACGGGGACCGAAAATCTCCTCCGCCGCCCGGTAGAAAATCCCCTTGTGCTTGCTCTCCCACGGGAAGATCTGGCGGCCGAACCACGCGAGGAACATATCACAGAACAATCCGATGCAGCAGATGATGATGATCGCGGCGTACACATTCGAAAAGTCCCGGTATTTCGCCTGCTGGTTGATGAACCAGCTGATTCCGGAACTCGTTCCGACCACTTCCGCGACGATCAGATAGGTCCACGCCCAGCCGAGCAGAATCCGCATATCCTTGTAGAGCCGCGGGAGAACACTCGGGATGATGACTTTCATGAGGATTCTTCTCCGGGATGCGCCGAGCGTCTGAGCCGCCTCGATCAATGCGCCGTCCGCGCTGCGGGTGGTATTGGCCACCATCGGCAGCTGCTGGAAAAAGGTTCCGATGAAGATGATCGCAATCTTCGGCGCATCGTTGATTCCGAGGATCGCCACGCACAGTGTCGCAAACACCGGCGCGGGGAAATAACGGAAAAATTCGATGAACGGTTCGATCAGACGCTCGAAAAACGGAAATGTCCCACAGAGAATCCCCAGCGGGACACCGAAGAGCGAAGAGATCAGAAATCCGAGGAATACAATCCGGATGCTGTGCCCGATGCTCTCGTGAAACCACGCCTCCCCGTCGCGGCGCGGCGGAGTAAGAAACGCGGTAACCAGCGATCGGGCAACCTGATGCGGCGCCGGGAGATATGCGGGGTTCGCCCGCTCCCCCCGCATGACCTTCCCGCCGCCCGAGGCCAGTTCCCGATTTTCCTCTTCAAACGCGCTGCGCTCGATGAGATCGCCCGGGGCGCACAGGAAGCTGTCCCCGGCGTCCGTCACCCGGATCAGCGGGTGATAGAGAAACGGGACGTAGCTTACCAGGCACCAGAGCAGAAGCGGCAGTGCGAACGAGAGAAACAGCAGAATATATTCCTGACGTCTGGTTAATTTTTTTCGTATGGCAAAACAGCCAACGTTCTGCATTTTCATCATGAACTACCTCAATCCGGAACCGTGAATTATTTCTGACGGGTCAGATACTCTTTCGTAAAGATCGGCGTGATATGCCGGTTCACATCGACGCTTTTCTTGTAGATCTTATTCCCGAAGAAGAACTTGTCGACAATTTCCGACGAACCGTAAATGGAGTCGAAGCCCGGCGTTTTGCGGAAACGGGCCAGAGCCTCCTCCGCAGTGAGAAAACGGGTCCCGTCGATATATTCCCCATATTTTTTTGCGGAAACGCCGACCCGGTCGGCCATGATTTTGATCGCTTCCGGACGAGTTGCGGGATCGTTCAGAAAATCGATGACGTCATACCAGGCGGCAACGACCTTCCGCCATTCGTCGCGATGCTTCATCAGACTTTCCGTCGAAACGGTCAGTGTATCGTAGATGATGCCGGGCTCATCCGCGCTCGTATAGATGGCTTTGGAACCCTTCACGAGTTCAAGCGCGTTGCCCGAGTGCGGCTGCCAGGCGACCACGGCGTCGACCTCGCCGGTCTCGAGGATCTGCGCGGCCTGATGGGTCGGCATGTTCACGAGTTCCACATCCGACTCTTTGAGCCCGTTCTTTGTGAGAGCGTTGATGAGAAGCGCATGGCTCAGACATCCGAATTCAACCCCGACCTTTTTCCCCTTGAGTTCCTTGACGGAATTGATTCCGGGGCGGGCGACGATTTTGTCGTTGCCGTTGCTGTAATCGTTGATGAGGATGATGACGTTCCGCGCGCCGGTTGCATTGAGCACCATCGCGTCGCCGTTGGAGAGTCCTACCGCATCGATTTTCCCGACGGAAAACGCATCGAGTGAGGGCCCGTACTCGAACCATTCGAGTTTGACGTTCACACCGTGTTTCTGGAAAAATCCTTTTTTGTCGGCGATCTCCCAGGCGGTCCAGCCGGGCCAGTCGCTGTATCCGATTCGCAGCGTCGGCTGGTCAGCCGCCATCATAATCAGAGGAGTGACAACACTCAGGATTCCTGCTAAGACAAACTTAAAACCACTCATTTTCAACCTCCTTGTCTTATGAACGGTTGGCTGTCCTGTCTTAAGCAGAATTGATGCCAATGTTGTTTTCTGAGGCGGATCGTGTTGAATCGTCCGACTTATGTTTTACAATTTTGTATAAGCTGCGGCGTTGGTAAGACCATTTTTGTTCCAAAAAAACGGATTGGAATGCCTTGACAGGGGAAACGCATGATGACGACTGCCGAAAGCGTCGTCATCGGTGTGGAAATTTACAAATGTGTTTCACAAGATCGGGGACAAAACGGTGGGAGGAAAAAGCGATGCCGGTCATCTGCAAACGTGCGCGAAATCGGCATTTCGCAGATGACCGGCATCGCTCCGACTCTTCTCCTACGAGATGAAATTGGTCGCGACCTTCGGCTCCTGAGGCGGGCGCGGCAGGTTCGATTGCGCCATGCTTTTAAGCAGATACGCCATATTGTTCCCAAGGGTGCGCATGGTCTGGAGACCTTCGAGATCACGCCGGACCTCGTCCGGTGTCAACCCGTGGGTCGAGTTCCAGTACTGACTTGAGACGACCGGCATTTGCAGAATGGTGAAGTATTTGTTCAACCGGTCAAATGTCGCGCTCGCTCCACCGCGGCGGCAGTTGACCACACAGGCCGCGGGTTTGAACTGAAAATATTCCGACGCCGAGAAAAACACCCGGTCGAGAATCGCGCAGAGAGCTCCCGGAGGACCCGCATAGTAGACGGGCGCTCCGATGACCAGAGCGTCACTCTCTTTCATCTTCGTTACAAAATCTGTATAAAGTTTCTCCCGGAACACGCAGCCGTCCGCCCCCTCTTCATGGCACTTCCAGCAACCGATGCATCCCTGAACAGCCCGATTCCCGATCCAGAAGATTTCCGACTCGACGCCGTTTTTGTGCAATGCGCCGGCCACCTCGGAAAGAGAAGTGAATGTGCAGCCGTCCCGATGGGGACTTCCGTTGACCAGTAACACTTTCATGGAAACTTGCTCCTCTTTGAGTTTAACGAATGCTCTCCCCGAGCTCGAACGCTTTCTTCAGCTCCGGATGCCCCGCGATGTCGCCGAGTTTCAAGACCCCTCCCGCAATCAGAGTGCCGAGATCCTCCCAGTCCAGAAACCCGAGCAGCGCTTTGTAGTAATGGAGAACCGGCTCCTCGTTCTCCCGCCCGCTGCCCTCCGAGGCCATCAGCAGAATCGTCTGCTTGTGCGGAGTCACCCAGTTCGGATCGGACTCGGTCACAGCGAACAGACGGTCCAGCACGCACTTCAACTGACCGGAAAATCCCCAGTAGTACATCGGCGAGGCGAAAACCAGAATGTCCGCCGACCGGTACTCCGGATAGATCTTCTCCATATCATCTTTCTGTACGCAGGGAGAGTCAGGATTCCGGCCGCCGCCGAGACACCCCTTGCAGCCGTGAATCGACATCCGATCCAGATCGAAGCGGACCACCGTATTGCCGCCTGCTTCCGCACCGCGGGTGAACTCCTCTATCAGGGCCGCCGTATTGCCGTTCAAGCGCGGGCTGCCGTTCAGAACCAGAATTTTCCTGCTCATTTTTCCAACTCCTTTTCTGATGTTTTCCAAATGGATCCGGGGAAAGAGGATTTCGCCCCTTCCTTCCCCGGATCGTCCGATCAAATATTTTCTTTCCAATCAATATAACCCGAAAAGTTTTTCTGTCAAGAATGCACTATTTTGTACTATAATATCATAACCGTATAATACTATCTTTTGAGTTAGTATACGTTTTATGCTCAGAATTTGCTTTTCGGAACATTGCGGGATATAGTAAAAGAAAAATTGATTTTTTCTGGAATAAAAGTGGAAGTTTTCAGATGGACAAGAAAAAAGCGTTGTCGTTTCACTGTTCGGTGGAGGCCGCGATGGCGGTGCTCGGCGGGAAATACAAGGCCATCATCATCTGGCATTTGAACGTCTCTTCCGTCATGCGCTACAACGAGATTCAGAAAGCCATCCCGCAGGCGACAGCCAAAATGCTCAGCCAGCAGTTGAAAGAACTCGAGAGCGACGGCATCATCCGGCGGAAACTGTATCCGGTTGTCCCGCCGAAGACGGAATATTCTCTGACGGAACTGGGCAAAACCCTCGTGCCGATCGTCAACGCCATGAGTGACTGGGGGCACAACTACTTCGAATATCTCGGTATTCCCGATCCGTGCCCGGAAGATTGACGCACGAACCGGAGCATTCATGCGACCATAGTGTCCCGGAAATCAACAAGATTCCGGGACAAGAGTGAAGGATCGACTCCGTCGGCCGGAAAATTCATGAAAAAAATCCTTTTCCAGCTTGATAAATTTTATCATTACATTATATTATAAAATGTTGAAAGGAGAAGTTTTCAATGGCAAACGATGAAACCAGAGAACTTGCCAACCTTGCGGAGGTATTCAAGGCGCTTGGACATCCGACCCGGCTCTGGATCGCAAAAAATCTGGAGGGAAAGGAGCTCTGCGTCTGTGATTTCGTCACCGGAACCGGCGAGGAGTTTTCCTCGATCAGCCAGCATCTGAACGTTTTGAAGAAAGCGCATGTCGTGGAGAGCGACAAGCGCGGCAAACACGTTTTTTACCGTCTTGCGTATCCGTGCATTCCCTGGATGATCCGTTTCATGGAAGCGCGCGACGAATTCAACCGCCTTTCGCCTGAAGAAAAAACCGTCTGCATGGAGCAGCAGCGTCAGCAGCTGATCGATCACCTCATGCAGTTGAAAGAGTGATATTTTTTTATACAACAATTCAATATTTCATAAAATGATGAATAAAGGGGGCAGCTATGAAATTTCAAGAAATCAGAAGTGCGACGGCGATCGTGACATTCGGCGGGGTGCGTTTTCTCGTGGATCCGTGGCTGGGGGACAAGGGGTCGATTCCGCCGATTCCGGGCTCTCCGAATCCGGATCTGCGCTGTCCGGTGAGTGATCTGCCGCTGCCGCTGGACGAAATTCTGGATGTGGATGCCGTCATCGCGACCCATCTGCATTTCGATCACTTCGATGAAACGGCCATGGAGAAGATTCCGAAATCCATGGTGATTTTCGTGCAGGACGAGATCGACGGGGAGACGTTGCTGGCGAAAGGATTTCAGGATGTCCGGATTCTGAAATATGCCGGAGTGGAATTCAACGGTGTGCAGCTCACAAAAACCGACTGCCTGCATGGCCAGCCCGGAAACATCGGTCTGCTGTATGAGAAAATGGAGTTGCGCAGTTCCGCCTGCGGCGTCGTGATGCGCCACCCGGCCGAAGAGAAAACCCTCTACCTCGTCGGAGATACGATCTGGTGCGACTATGTGAAAGCCGCGCTCGACTCGTTCAAACCCGATGTGATCGTGGTGAACGCGGCGGCGGCGACCATCCGCGGCTTCGGACGGATCATCATGGATCTGGAAGATGTCCAGGCGGTGCTCGATCACGCTCCGCATGCCGTCGTCATCGCCAGCCACATGGACAATGTCGGTCATGAAACGCTCTGGCGCAGGGATTTGAAACGCTATGTGCAGCAGCATCATCTGGAAACGCGGCTCCTTGTCCCGGAAGACGGGGAAGTCTGCGAATTCTGAACGGGAGGAATCGATCATGCCGGCTCATGAACATCATCATCACCATCATGAACTCTCCGCGGATGCGGTCAAAGGGCGCGCATTCCTGGTCGGAATCGTGTTGAACACACTCTTCGTCATCGGGGAATTCACGGCGGGATTCCTCTTCAACTCAATGGGGCTGCTCGCGGATGCGGGACACAATCTCGGAGATGTGAGCGGGCTGTTGATTTCGCTGGTCGCATTTCTGCTGGCGAAAAAACGTTATCTTCCGAACTACACCTACGGGCTTCGGAAGGGGACGATCTGGGCGTCGCTGCTGAATGCGGCGATCCTTCTGGTCGCCGTGGGCGCGATTGTGACGGAGTGCATCCGGAAGTTCCTCTCTCCGGAGGAGGTCGGCGGCTGGCCGATCATCATCACGGCCGGCATCGGGGTGGTCATCAACGGACTGACCGTGTTCTTCTTCCAGCGGGAAAAGGAGCATGATCTGAATGTGAAAGGCGCCTATCTGCACATGCTGGCCGACACGCTGGTTTCGGTGGGGGTGGTTCTCTCCGGAATTCTGATTCTCTGGACCGGCTGGAACATCGTCGACCCGCTGATCGGGCTGGTGGTCGCCGTGGTGATTCTGTTCTCCACCTGGGGACTCCTGAAAGAGAGCGTGCGTCTGGCGATGGACGGAGTTCCGGCCGGGATTCACGTCGAGACCATCCGGGAGCATCTGCTGGAGGATCCGAATGTGGAGGCGGTTCATCATCTCCACATCTGGCCGATCAGCACGACGGAAAACGCCCTGACCGCACATGTCGTTCTCCGCGACGCGGGAGAGTGGGAGGAGACCCGGAAGCGTCTGCACGAGGAGCTCGCCGAACACGGAATCAGCCACGCCACGCTGGAGGCGGAATCCCCGACCACGCAATGTCCCGATAAGCAGAAGGAATAAATCCATGAAATACAATTCCTTCGGAGATGTGACAGCTCTTCATCTCCGAAGGATCGGACAACAACTCCTCAACCTCTACAAATCAGGAAAGGAAAAAATCATGAGCGAGCAGAAAACCGCGATGAACAAGGAAACCGCCAGAAAGTTTTATGAACGGATTGCCAGCAAACAATATGACAAGCTCTTCGAACTTTGCGATGAGAATTTCGTCTATTATCCGCAGATCCATACAAAACTGGAAGGTCTGCAGGCATTCATTGATTACGAGCGGGCAAATATGGATCCCGCCGGCGATTTCAAAATGAAAGTCGAAAGAATCGCGGCAGATGGCGATTTCGTGGCGGTCTATCTCACATTTGAGGGCACACTTCTCGGGGATTCCTGGCATGGAGTGCCTGCTCCGAAAAAACATATCATGATGGACTTCATGACCTGGCTCACTTTCAACGACGCGGGAAAAATCATTGAAAAACGAGCCAAATACGACCGTTACGACATCTTCAAGCAGCTTGGTGTTACCAATCTGCCGCTGAAGTGACAGATGAGTTATTAGCAAGTTTAAACCAACGGGGCAGAAAGATCGGAATACAGAGCCAATTTCAAAAGTATTGGCTCTCTCGTGTTAATCACTTGTTTTTTCGTGCGTCAAAACCGTTTCGGCGC
>NZ_CALXSK010000011.1 GCF_944391105.1 uncultured Victivallis sp. | reverse complement strand
ATCACCAGCGATTTTTCTTCATTTGGATATTCTCGTTTCGCTTTCCCTGCCGCGCTAGCGGCTCAGTTCAAGAGAAAGGGCATATTTTCTTGTTGTCAGGTTTGGTATTTATGAGGGAGATTTCGATATATTCTCTACTACTCATGCTTGTAGTAAGGGAGATGCTATGTTTCTAGTCATAGCTAAGAATAGCAATGAAGCAGTGAAAATCTCTAGGCAATATCCTTTAAAGAATCTTGATTTCAAACCTAATCCCTATAATTTTGAATTGGTATTCAAGCTATGTTCTTGTTCTAGTTATAGGTATAAACGTGCCAAGATTATTGATGTTCCGTATATTAGTAAATTTCATATAAATGGTAAAATCATGATAGATATAAAAAATATGGGTCTGTAATGCACCCCTTTTTTCAAGGGTGGCATTACGTAGAAGCAGTCAAAAAATGCAAATTTCTCTTTTTGAGAGTTCTTTATGCCTTTTATGCAGCAGACGCCTGAAACCATCTTTCGTATTCGTAAGGCGCCAGTTCTATCTTCTCGGCCGGATGAAACAGCCAAGCTCAACGGCGCTCTGTGCGGACACGGTTTGTGAAGAAGGCTCTGCCAACGCCGGCCTGAGCTCGTGGCAGTGGAATCCTGCCACATCGCCCGGCGACGGTGTGGGTGTCGGAGCCATTCACAACGGAGAATCCAATCTCGGCATGGCAGACGGTCATGTTGAATCGCAGAACAAGGGAGAGTTGGAGGCGTCCCCGATGAAAATCTCGTGGGTTCTGGACGAATCCGGCAAACGCCTTTGAGTTCATGGAAAAAGAAATCAATCCGAGAAAAGGAATTTTTCCACATGAAATATCCGATATTTTTGACAATTGCTCTTGCTGCCGCAGTGCAGATGCCTGCGCTGGAAGCGGCGGATAAGATTGAACACAATCCATATGGTGTCTGCGCCCATGTCAGCCGCGGGGAGCTTGAAATCGCACCTCAGGAATTCAAACGCATGCACGAAGCTGACATCACCTGGGTCCGGACCGACTTCGACTGGCGCGGAGTCGAAACGAAACAGGGATCGTGGAACTTCGACCGTCTCGACAAGCTCATCTCGATCGCAAAGCAGGACAAAATCAACATTCTGCCGATCCTGGACTATGATGTGCTGTGGGCAAGACCGGCATGGAACCATCTCAATGCGTGGGGAGAATATGTGCGCAGGATCGTTTCCCGTTATGCAAAGGATCTGCGCTGCTGGGAGGTGTGGAACGAACAGAACAGTGGAGGATTCTGGCGCGATACGCCAAGCGGGAAAAATTACACGACGCTGCTGAAACATTCCTATGAGGAAATCAAAAAGATCGATCCGACTCTGACTGTCCTCTACGGCGGAACGGCAGGAGTCCCGCTCGCCTTCATCGAGGATTCCTTCAAGGCCGGAGCCGGCAACTACTTCGACGCGATGAACATTCACCCCTACAACTGGCAGGGGACTCCGGAACTGATGCTGGACCAGATCCACGATCTGAAAACGCTGATGAAAAAGTACAAGCTCGAAGACAAGCCGATCTGGATCACCGAAGTCGGCTGGTCAACGGCAAAGCCGAACACATTTTTCCGGGAAGTTCTGCCTGCCGCCTTCGAACGGGCGGGAATCGACCCGGGGAAATCTGCCGCTGCGGTCATCAGTGATCTGGAAAAAGGATTTGCAGGTGCGGCGATATTAAAGCAGAGTGGAAATCTTGCCATGTTCCGGCAGGTGGACGAGATTACGCTCGAAGAACTTCCCAATCTCTCCGTCAAGCGCTACCCGGTGCTGGTTCCCTCCATCGGAGAAGAGTTCCCGGTGAAATATCTGCCAGCGCTGCTCAACTACGTGAAACGCGGCGGAACGCTGCTGCTCCCCTCCGGTCTGCCGTTCTACTACGAACTTCAGCCTGACGGGAGAAAAGTTCAGGTCAACGATAAGCACATGAAGGAGTTCCATATCGGCTGGGAAGCGTGGTGGACCAGAGACGGCGTGCCGAAACAGGAAACCTGGCAGAAGCCGGGTCCCGAATTCGCCAACGCCTTCAAAGTCTACTTCAAACCCGCCAGCCGTTTCCTGCATGACCGGAATCTCCGGGAAGGAGACGAATTCATCCCGATCATTGCGGCAGGCACCGACAACTATCAATCCGCAGTTGCGGCGCTCTACAAGCTCAACAGTGATTTGAAGGGCAACATCATCATCTGCACCCGGATGTCGACTTACGAAACCGTTCCGGAAGAACGTCAGGCGGAAATGCTGCCGCGCACCTATCTCATCGCGCTGGCAAGCGGAGTCGAGCGGATTTTCTGGTACAACTTCCGTTCCGGCGAATGGGAGCCCGACGAGCGGGAAGCGCACTTCGGCATCGTCCGAAAGAACCTTGACCCCAAACCTTCATTCCGTGCGTACCAGACGCTCTCGCGTCTCTGCCCCACCGGGTCGAGCCGACCGTCGCTGGAAAAGAAGGGCAGCGCATATCTGGCAAACTGGACGCAGCCGGACGGAACGAAAGTGTGGGCCATCTGGAGCGCCATGAAAGCCTGTGAAGTCGAACTCAACGTCCGGGGAGAAGTCGCCGAAGCGCTGAACCACCTCGGGGAAAAGCAGCCGCATCCGGGAAAAGAGTACACCGTCACTCCGGCGATTCTCTACCTGGTCGGTCCAGAATCGGTTTCGATCAGCTCCCGCTGACGAACAATCCGGAAACCGGGCGGGGCGAAATCCAGTCCGCTCCGCTTTTTCATTCCTTCCGAAAGGGGCCACCGGGCGGGGCGGCAAGAAGCCGGACGGCGCGGATGTCATCACGGGCGCCGCCATCGTCGCGACCATTCGGCCCGACGCTCCAGACCTGAATTCCGGAGCCGACGGGCTCGCCCCTGGTTTCATAAGGGCCGATCCGGAACAGCAGCGGCTTTCCGGAGAACGGATCCTCCGGCAGAAAATCCGGCGTTTCCGGATACCGTCCGTTCCGGCGGAACTCCAGTTCCAGCGCGAGCAGCGCCCGGGCCGTGCGGAGACGCGCGCTCATCATGCGGTACATTTCCGGAATCCGCATCCGAATGCAGGAGTATCCGGGCCGCCAGATTCTTTCCCGCACAATCACCGCGACCGGAGGCGCCGAATCCGGCGACTCGCAGCTCTCCATGTAAGCAGCCTGCTCGCGCCGGAAGAGCCACCAGATCAGCGGACAGGAGTAACGTACACTTTGCAGAGGCACGAGCTGGAACGGAATTTCGGGATTTCCGGCATACGGGCTGCCGAACCGGGCAATCGCTTCGAACTCATCGACAAAAACCACTGTATCACAATAGAGCATCCGTCTTTCGGACTCCGGCAGACGCGCCTCGGTCTCGACCAGAATGCGTTCCCAATGTCGCAGCAGCGCTTCGTCCGCCAGACCGGACTCGAGAATCAATTCGAGACAGTACATCTCCAGTTCGAGCAGACCGTTTGCAAAAAAAGCCTCCTGAATTCCGATTCGCGCCCCGGCGGAATCGAGAAAGCGGTCGGCATTCCTCCTGAGCCGTTCCAGGCGCTCGAGCGCTTCCGGCAGCTCGCCCTGCTCGAGCGCAAGTCTCACCCGGAAAAGTTCCATCTCAAGCAGGTACGAAACATCAGAGTAGAATCCGACCTGAAAATATCCGCGCCGGAGTTTTCCGGTTTCAAACGTTCTCTCCGCTTCGAGCAGAGCATGCTCATCGATCCAGCGGTCCAGTTCCGCCCACGCCTCGGAATCGCGCAGATAATTTTCTTTGAACGCATTCCAATCCTGCGCGGGAATCAGGCCGAATCGAATGACAGACCATGATGACTCGATCCACCCACAATGTTCATAGGAGGAAAAACGACGCTGAAGCAGAACGCGCCACTGTTTTTTCGCCTCATGCAAAAGGGATTCGGGGCAGACGCGCGCGGGATTCCACATCTCCCGCAATGCCGCCGCCGTGACCGGCCGCCCGAAATGACGTTCGAGCCGGAGATGACGCTGCGCGACTTCCCGCTCCGCCTGATGCGCCAGAAACAGCGACCCGGCGTAGACGAGCGCGACACAGCTCCAGAGCACCCACACCGGCCAACACAGCAGCCGACGCACCCTGCATCCGCTCATCCGGGCGATCCATCCGATCCGGAAACAGTACGCGGCCGCCAGAAAAAACAATGCCGAAAACGCCAGCCATCCCCACCCCTCCCCGGAAATGCCGTAACGCAGCGGCAGCTCCGAAAGCAATGGAAGTGCCACTCTCACCGGCAGAGCGAACTCATAATAAGGCGGCCCTCCGGACAATTCTTCAAGAAAGGCAAATTGCAGCAGAAACGTGGAAAACAAATGCCCGCCGACGAGCGCCAGCAGAAAGATCCCGATCGCCCCCGAGACGACGGTCAGCCATTCCAGCAGCGCCGTCCGCAGCGAACGCAGCGCAATCACAAGCGGCAACAGCCAGCCGTACAGAAGCCACGTCACCCAGAACCAGTCCCAGTAACGCTCGAAATACCAGAGTATCAGCCACACAAACGGCAGCAGCAACCCCGCGACAAGCGGCAATCGGCGCAGCGGATGACACCGGAACACGCGGCGGTAGGCGATGTGATAAAACCAGGTCGTCGCAATCACATACCAGAATGTGACGAGACAACACGCACAGCAGACGAGAAATGCGGCCTGGATGAAAGCGATCCGCCCGCTCCGCCACAGCACAAGCGCGAGCGACAGCGCGATATAGATTCCGCCCCCCGGCAGCGTCAGGGCGAACACCGCCCCGGCCGCCCGGTTCTGCAAGCCGCACCACCGTTTCCAACCCATACTCGCCTCTCTGAAAGCCGTTACGGAGAAGATAGCACCGGGAGGGCGGAAATGCAAGCGCGACCGGCTTGACAGGAGCGATTCCGGGTGTATATTCCCATCTCATTCCAGGAAAGGAAATATCCGAATGAAAGACACGGAACTCTCGGCGCTCGCCGCCGGACAATGCGAACGCGCGCGAAAACTGCTTGCACTGTGCCGGATCGTCGAAATCTGGGAGATGCTCGGCGTCAAAGTCGAGATCGTCGGCTCACTCCGCAACGGACTCATGATGAAGCACCGCGACATCGACCTGCATCTCTATTCGCGCTTCCCCTCCCCCTCCGAGGGACTCTCCGCGCTCCGGACGCTCGCGGAGAATCATCCGGTCCGCCGGATCGAATACACGAATCTGCTCAACACGCCGGAACGGTGTCTCGAATATCACATTCTCCTGCCGGATGCCGAGGGATTCGAGTGGCGGATCGATATGATCCACATCGTTTCCGGCTCGCGTTACGACGGCCACTTCGAGCGCGTCGCCGACCGCATAGCGGAGCACTTCACGCCGGAGATGAAACTCGCTGTGCTGCGCCTCAAATACGAAACCCCCGATTCAGAGTCGATCCCCGGCGTGGAATACTATCACGCGGTTCAGGAGGGCGGCGTCCGCACGTTCGCGGAGTTTATCGAATTCCGGAAGCACCATCCGGTCGAGGAACTGCTCGACTGGATGCCCGCCTGAATCCATCCGGCAGAATTCAGGGACGGCGCAGAGGCGGCAGTTCCCGTTTCACCCTGGCCTGATTCGCAAACTGCCAGAGCTCCGGATCGCGCGCGAACTTCTTGACGAGCGCGGAGGGCGAACAGCCGAGAGCCGCCGCCGTCGCCTTGAGATCCCATCCATTCGCATCGGCCACGTCGAGCACGTGCGCGAGCCAGAGCGGATACTCCGGGTGTTCCAGCGCACACTCGAACCGTTCCGGCGGCGTCGCGGGGGCGTTCCGTTCCCCGTAGGCGAGTGCGATCCTCAGCTTCGCGAGCGCCGCCGCCCGGTTGCGGTGCTGACTGCGTTCGGAGCAGTCGGAGGCGACGTAAGCGGTTCCGATCAGCCGTACGCGGGCGGCGCTCGAAGTTTTGTTCCGCTTCTGCCCGCCGTTGCCGCTCCCCTTGAAAAACTCAAGTTCGCACACATGAGAGAGGGTTTCGTCGTCTGATTTCAAGATTTCGTCGCGATTTTCCAGCATATTTACTTTAACTTTCCGAATTTTGCGCTATTGTTATAGTAATATCAAAACAGACGGATTGCAAGCGCTCCCGGCAGATTTCCGGGAATGCTGCCGGGAATGGAGAAGAAATGAAAGTTTTGGTGATCGGTTCGGGCGGGCGCGAACATGCGCTGGTCTGGAAGTTGAAACAGAGTTCGCAGGTGGAAAAGGTCTACTGCGCCCCCGGCAATGCCGGAATCGCGGCGGACGCAGAATGTGTCGACATCGGCGTCGGCGAACTCGAAAAACTCGCGGATTTCGCGGAACAGAACCACATCGACCTCACCGTGGTCGGCCCCGAAGCGCCGCTCTGCGACGGCGTGGTCGACTGCTTCCGCAACCGGAATCTTACCGTGTTCGGCCCTGCGAAGGAAGCCGCACAGCTAGAAGGGAGCAAGGACTTCGCGAAGGCGTTCATGCTGAAGTACAACATCCCGACCGCAAAAGCCGCGACGTTCGAAAGCGAAGTTCCGGCAGCGGAGTATGTGAAGAAGGAGTTCGCCTCCGGCGCGAAGGGGATCGTCATCAAGGCCGACGGCCTCGCCGCCGGAAAGGGCGTGCTCGTCGCCGACAACGAAGCGGACGCGCTCGCATTCCTGCACGGCTGCTTCGACGGCGCATTCGGCGCGGCAGGCGCAAAGGTGCTCGTGGAGGAGTGTCTTTACGGAGAAGAGGCGTCGATCCTCGCACTCTGCGACGGAAAAACGATCGTTCCGCTCGTCTCCTCGCAGGACCACAAGCGCGTCGGCGACGGCGACACCGGACTCAACACCGGTGGAATGGGAGCCTACTCCCCTGCCCCGGTCGTGAACGACAAGGTGTGGGAGAAGATCAATACGCGGATTCTCGCGCCGTTCCTCAAGGGTGTGCAGGCGGAGAAACTCGACTTCCGCGGTGTGATCTTCGTCGGCATCATGGTCTGCGACGGAGAGCCGAAGGTGCTGGAGTTCAACGTCCGATTCGGCGACCCGGAAATCCAGCCGGTTCTGCGCCGTTTCGACGGAGACTGGTTCGACGTGCTCGACAAGGTTGCGCGCGGACGTCTCGCGGAGGCCGACCTCGTCTGGTCGGAAGATCCGGCCGTGTCGGTTGTGCTCGCCTCGGGCGGCTATCCGGGCAGCTATCAAAAAGGGTTTGAGATCAGCGGGCTTGCGGAGGCCGCCGCGACCGGAGCGGTGGTATTCCACGCAGGAACCGCATTCAAGGATGGGAAAATCGTGAATGCGGGCGGCCGGGTCCTCGGGGTCTCCGCCCGCGGAAAAACCATCGCCGAAGCGATCGAAAAGGCGTACGAGGCGGTGGACAAAATTTCGTTCGAAGGCGGATTCTGCCGCCGTGACATCGGCGCAAAAGCGTTGAAATACAACAAATAAAGGAGTATGAAAACAATGAAGAAATTTGCGGCATGGTGTTTCTGCGGCGCTGCGGCGCTGGCTCTGCTCAGCGGCTGTACGTCGGTCGAATCCACGCAGAAATTCAACGGGCTCGGACTCTCGGAACGGGGAGACAAGGCGGTCTGCCACACGTTCGTTGAAATTCCGTGCTACACCTTCTGGGGAATTCCGCTCATCGGCGGCAGTGCGGCAGGATCGGGCAAGATGTCGATCTTTCAGAACAATGCGGATGTCGAAAGCGTCATGCATCTGCTGACCAGCGAGATCCGCTCGAAAAACGGTGCGCGCGTGATCAATGCGCAGACCTTCATGATCGAACAACCCGCCTGCCTCGGACTTCTTACAAAACGCGTGATGCAGGCTTCCGGGACCGGAGTCCGGACCCGGACCGAAGCACGCGACCGCGCGGTTCAGCAGTTCGATCAGGAGCCGGTTCCGAGCTACTGAAGCAGAACCCGCGGTAAAACACGAAGAGGAGGAGAGTATGGCGATCAAGGCATTTGTACTGGACACAAACGTTCTTCTGCACAGCGCGCAGAGCATTGAATCGTTCCACGACAACGACGTCGTCATTCCGATGGCGGTGGTCGAGGAACTCGACAAATTCAAGAAGAACTCCGATGAGCTCGGCCGCAACGCCCGGCAGGTGATCCGGCGTCTCGACAAACTGCGCCAGTCAGCCAAACAACCAGGCCAGTTGCGCAACGGGATTCCGCTTTCGACGATCTCGGCGACCGCAACCGGCAAACTCTTCGTGCTCTCCTTTGCGGAACTTGATGACGGCAAAATGGATTCGAAAATCCGGGAAGTGTTCCGATTCGATCTGAGCGGAGACTCCCCGGACAACCGGATTCTGAAAGTCGCGTTCGGGCTGCGCGAAAAAGGCCGGCAGGTTGTCTTCATCAGCAAAGACATCAACCTGCGGCTGAAGGCCGACGCAGTCGGGCTCAAGGTCATGGACTTCGAACGCGGCAAGGTCGACGAAAGGGCGCTCTATACCGGATTCCAGGAGGGAAAGCTCTCCGCCGCCGAACTCGATGCGCTCTACAAGAAACATGAGATCCCGGCCGGCTCCCGGCAACTGCTCCAAAACGAATTCATGGTATTCACCGCCGACGGCACAAAGCAGAGCGCTCTCGCGCGCATGAACGGAAACCGGCAGCTTCAGGTCGTCGACTCCGCCCGCACAAACCGGGTCTGGAACGTATCGCCGCGCAACAAGGAGCAGCGCATGGCGCTCGAACTGCTGCTCGATCCGGAAGTGCGGCTCGTGACGCTCGTCGGCGGCGCGGGAACCGGAAAGACGCTGCTCGCACTCGCCGCCGCCATGCAGCTCGTCTTGACGGAGAATGCGTATGACCGGATTCTCGTCTCGCGCCCGATCATTCCGCTCGGCAACGACATCGGCTTCCTCCCCGGCGACAAGGGAGCGAAGCTCAAGAGCTGGATGCAGCCGATCTTCGACAACCTCGATTTTCTGCTCGGCGGCGAAGCGGAACGCAAGGTGAAAAGCTCATCGCGCTACTCGGTCGAGGGGTTGATGAACAGCGGGAAACTCGAACTTGAAGCGCTGACCTATATCCGCGGCCGCAGCATTCCACGTCAGTTCGTCATCGTCGACGAGGCTCAGAACCTGACACCGCACGAGGTCAAGACGATCATCAGCCGCGCCGGTGAGGATACGAAAATGGTCCTGACCGGCGACCCGCACCAGATCGACAACCCCTATCTTGATGCATCGAGCAACGGGTTGAGCTACACGGTCGAGCGCATGAAGGGGCAGCCGCTCTTCGGACACATCACGCTCGCGCGCAGCGAACGCAGCGAACTGGCCGCGCTCGCCGCGGACCTGCTCTGACCGGAAAGTCTCGGGGCTCCATCCCGTCACGGCCGGGTGAGCTCTTCAAGTCGCGCGAGGAAGGCGAGCGCCTCCCCGCGGCAGGCTCCACACATCTCCGGATCAGGCCTGAGCGAAGCGCAGACCCGCGGCCGCTCCGGGGAACCGAAGATACGACAATGATATTCCGGATCGAGATTCACGCAGGGAACTCCTGCGGGTTTCCCGTCCGGCATACCCGGAATCGGCGAGGAAATCGAAGGGGCGATGCAACATGCGCCGCACCCGGGCCGGCAGGCAAACCCGAATTCCGTTTCCGACTCCCCGCTCCTTTTTCCGTCAGAAGACATCGTCGACCATCTGCACGCCGGAGTGGAGGCGTCGGGTTGCGCGGTAGATCATTCCGGCGCGATAGTCCGGCCAGAGGTCGGATTCATGGAGAAGTTCCGGGCAGACCGCCTTCTCCCCTTCCCAGAGAAACCGGATGCGTTCGCGAATCCGCCTCCCGATCTCAGGCAGCAGCGCAACCCGGACCGACCGTCCCGAAAGGACCGCTACGCGCGGATTCACGATGCAGACCACCGCGCCGAGCAGCAGGGCAACGCCTTCAATATACTCTTCATCCGGCACTTCCGGCGCGGAAATTTCGCGAATATACCGTCCGCCGGGAAGCGGCATGCGTCCGATCTCCCCCGCAAAGAAATCCGCACCGCGCAACACCCTTCCCCCGGCCATGCAGCCGACGCCGTAACCGGCGGGATCGAGCAGGAAACAGGCGATGTCCTGAAGCTCCGGCTTCTGCTGTGCCATCGGCGCGAGATTGCGGCGGCTGAACCCCACCGTGGCGAGATTCAAATCGCGCCCCATCCAGACCGGAACCCCGAGCAATGCATCGAGTTCGTTCTGCAGATCGACGCTGCGAAACTGACAGAGGTGGCCGCTGTGGATCCGCCCGCCGAACACCGCCGCGGGAAACCCCGCTACCGCCGAACGCACCGGCGGCAGTCCGGAGAGAAACGCCGGGAGCACCAGCGACAGATCGTCGACAAGATACCCTTCCGGCATCGGCGCAAACAATTCGCGCAGCACATGCCCGAACTCGTTCGCCGCCACAAAATCGACCCCGACATCGCGGAACCGCAACGACACCGAACAGCTCCGGTCGCCATCAAGCTCGAACCGCTCCGCCCGCCGGCCCAGTCCGGCATCGCTCATCCCGCTCTTCCGCAAAGAACCGTCTTCCAGCATCGCATTGACGATCTTGCCGACGGTCATCAGGCTGATCCCGGTCGCCTCGGCGATCTCCGGTTTCGTCGCACCGCCGTTCGAGAGCAGAAACCATTTTACCAGATTGCAGTTACATTGTCGCACATTCGGCGACGTGCCCGCGACTTTCATCACCAAAATCCTTTTTTATTCATAAACAACCTTTATGAATGTAATATAGCTTCATTTCGGCGAAAAGTCAAGAGGCAAAAAGGAGGAGAGCTCCTTGTGGGAACTCCCCTCCTGGGAGGAAGTTGGAATCAATCGACGAGCGTCGCGGTTCCCCAGTGGGTGCGTTCGGCGCTGTTGCCCGAACGTCCGCTCCACATGAACTGCCGCAGCCGCCGCGGGCCATCGTCGCCATCGTCAAGACCGATGTCGAAGCGGATTTTACGTCCGGATTCCGGTTTGATTCCGAGCGCGCTCCACGGAACCGCCGCCTCCATCGCGTATCCCTGTGAATTCGGGGTCACCACGACCGGAATTTTCGGCTGGGAGGGCTGATTCATGAACCATGCCCCGCCCTTGGAAGGTTCGGCCGAAATCAGAATCTGCCGATCGGAGAAAAGAAGCGGGCCCCCTTTCTCAAGCTCTTCAGCGCCGATGAAGAGCTCGATGCAGTCACTCTGCCACAAGTGCTTTTCTTTGCGGCTGTTCCGGGCAGGACTCGGATCACGGACCTCCGCGAAGAGATAGAGATTTTCCTTATCCCAGCAGAGCCAGAAATCGGCACTCACTCCGCCGTCCTCCGCGCCGTCGACGAGACAGGAGCCGTCGATCCGCTCCGACGGCCGCCCCGGCCACGGCTGGCGGATGCCGTCCAACTTGTGTCCCGCAACCGCGTGCGGAATCTGCACACTCTTCGCGGCCCTCTCGCCGACCGATCCCTCTGCGCGCCAGACGAACGGCTCAACCTTGCCGAACAATACATCATAGATGCGGTAGTTCGTCTCCATCGCCAGCGCGAGGAACTCCTTGAACGGACGATCTGCCACATTCACGAGCCCGATGTTCATGCACTCGCCATTGTAATGCTGGAAAAATCTTCCGGTCAGCGCCTGATCGATATAGGCGAACCACTGGCTGCCGACCACGTACGGCAGCGAAGCGGCCTCTTCGACATAACTGCGGTACGCCTTGCCGCGCTCGATCTGGTTGCGAACATCGACGACACCGCCGGACAACCCCTGCTCGCCCGTGCCGTAACTCCACTCGGAGAGGATGATCGGCTTCCCGGACAGACGATGAATGCGGTCGAGCAGCGCCGGATCGATCGCCCGGGTATAATAGTTGTAACTGAATATATCACAATATTTTCCGCATGCGGCTACCGCACTTTCCACATTCGCGTTCGCCACGAGGAAGCGGGCGCCGATCAGCAGATGGTTCGGATCGTATTTGCGGAACGTCTCACCGATGAGTTTGAAATAGGCGTCGAAAAAGTGCGCCGCATACGCTTCCATGTCGGTCCACGCCTCACGGGTCTGAACCGGAAGCGGCAGTTCGTTGAGTTCCTCGAAACTGGAGGCTTTCAAATTCCAGGCCGCGTTGAACGTTTCAATGCTGCGGTACTTTTTCTGAAGCATGCGGACGAGTTCGCGTTTGGCGGCGACTTTGCCGTCAAATCCCGGCACCATGCGGGCGACCTCGGGATAGGGCTGCTCATTCGCGATGAAATATCCGATGATGGTCGGATCGTCTTTGGAGTCGGCCAGCTTGCTGAAATTCCGGTCGAGATCTTCGCGGATCGCCGGATCGAACGGATCGCAGATGTCGCCGATCAGCCCCTTCGACTTGTAAAGTCCGGGAACCCGACCGAATTTTTTCCCGCGGTTTACCTTTGAGTATGCGGTAAATGCGCCGTCGCTGTTGAACCCCCATTTCCGCAGACGGTCGATCTGTTCGGCTTTCCACTCGTCGAGCACAAAGGGTTTCCCTGTCTTGCGAATCCGGTTTGCGAGGTAGTAGGAAAATTCCGTGGCCCAGTGGCCGCGGTAAGCGGTTTTGAATTCACTTTCGTACTTCGGCAGCCACGCGTAAATCTGTTCGCGCCCGCCCGTGTAGGTGTAATCGTCACAGGGGGAAACCGAACAGACGCCCAATTGAAAAAAAACGTCACCCTCCGGGGTGACGAGGATATCGCGGCCCGCAACCTTGTCAGTGCGGAAGAAGCCGGTCGCCTTGAGGTTGAACTTCTCCCGGCTGCCGGGCATGCCGCCCCAGGCGGTCCGGGCGGGCGGCTTGAGAGAGTCGAAATAGGCCTTGTCGGCTGCGACGTCGTTCTTCAACTCCTGTTCCGAGTGGACTTTTCCGGGGAAATCGAGATCGGTCGGCTGCCCGAAACGGTCGACGCGAACTTTGGCGACTTTCGGCTGCTCCGCACCGAAGTTGAAGGAGATTTTCTGTCCCCGGCGATTCGCATAGACATCCTGAAGCAAACTGAGCTGGAAAATCTTCCACTTCCAGGCGCGGTTGTCCTGCAGCTGCCAGTAGGCGCCGGGATCAATGCGAATCGAAATGGAACAGTCGGAATTGCCGTCAAACAGTTGCAGCGCGTTGCCGTTCGCCTGGAGCAGATGTGGTTTTTCCGGCAGATTTTTCGGAAAAGGTTTCTTTTCGCCATTCGCGCCGAAAGAGAAAAAAACAGCTCCGGCAAACGTGATCGGGATGTGCATTTCCCAGTAGAGTTTTCCGGCGGATTTCGTTGTCAGAATGCCGGTTACAGTATCACCGTCGCGAGTCAGAACGATGGCGGGAGCTCCTTCGGTCAGATAGCTGATTTCGACGCGGGCATCGTCGACGAATTTCACTTCCGGCTTCACGTCCTTGCCGCCCTGTGGCGTAAATTTCGGATAGCGGAACGTCAGTTTTCCCATCGCGCCGCCGTCGACCTCGATTCCGGAGGCGGTAAGTTTCACAGCGGCCGGAGCGGTCACGCAAAACAGACACGCAACCAGAAATAGAAGTAGAGATTTCATAAACGGGATTCCTTTCCTTATCTTTATCCCCTAATTGCTGAAAATCACCCGCCAGTACGGACCTGCGGCGTTATCCCCTTCACAGCCGCGGAAGTCGTTGACCCCCTTGGACTCCACCCGACCGTCGATATATACGACATTGCGCCGGTCGCGGTGAACAAAATGCTTAAGCGTCAAAATCGAATCCGTTCCATTGTTGACAGTGGAATTGACCTTCATCAGACCATCTGTCACAAACACGATTTTGCTCACCGAAGGACGGGTCCCCTTCCACATGGAGTTGATCTGCTCCTGAAGTTGTTTGACCTTCACCGTATAATCCGGTACTCCGGTTGATTTATTGGCCGCTCCAAACTGACTGGTGTTCAAGGCGGAACAACAAACAGCGCCATAACCGGCCCGGCCACGCGGTATTTGCCCCCAGGAGGGGTTCCAACCGCCGACGGACTGGCCGTTGTAATTCGCGACTTCACAATTCGGCGACTCCTTGACCATGGCCGGACAGTTGAATACGGTATAATTCTTCGTGTACACTTCTAGTTTGTGAAACCATCTTCCTGTTGTCGTCGGTTCCACATCGTAATTTGTGATGCCTCCATTCACAAAATAGTCATTGTTATCTCCCTGATACATGGCGGAAGCCTGGCCGATCGTCTTGAAATTACCCATACATTTCGCGCTCTGTGCACGCTCGCGCGCCTGATTCAGCGCCGGCAGCAGCATCCCGGCAAGAATCGCGATGATTGCAATCACCACCAGCAACTCGATGAGTGTAAAGTACCGTTTCGTCATAAAAAACCTCCTGTATTGCAATGCCTTCGGATTCCATTCCATCTTGTTTCTATGCCGATTCCCGTTCGATCAGTTTCGGTTCGATCACCAGTTCGATCAACTTTTCCGGCTCCTCCATCTTCGCGAGGACATAATCGACGGCGAGGCGTCCGAACTCCTCGAGCGGCTGGTGAACCGTCGTCAAGGCCGGATTCAGATAATCCGTGTTCTGATCGTCGTCAAACCCGATCACGGCAAGCTCTTCCGGCACCCGGATCCCGGCTTCAATCGCAGCCTTCAAGACCCCCATGGCGATGTCGTCGTCTCCGCAGACGAGGCAGCGGGGAACACTCTTTTTTTCCATCAGATACCGCAATGCGACGCGCCCTTCATCGTGGCTGTAGCGGCCGACCCGTGGAACATCGGGAATCCCGCCGCCGCTCCCGTTCAAAACCGCTCCCGGCAACAGCCGGCATGGTGTCCCGGCAAGATATTCCGCCAGAAATCGGCAGCGGTCCAGATGATGCTGCTGCGGATTGGAAGTCAACTCCCCGACAAATCCCACGGTCGAATATCCTTTGCGGACAATGAAATCCGCCACCTGCCTCATCCCGGAAGCGTTGTCGACCCGGATCAACGGAATCTTCGGCATCTTTTCTTCCCCCGGCTCCCGGTTGATGACCACGTAGGGATAATGCCGTTCATTGAAGAGTTCGAACATCTCGCGCATCTGTTCCTGTTCCGGATTCGACGACAAGGCGAAATTGATCATAATCAGTGCGTCGACCCGCTTGATATTCATGAAGCAGCGGTAGTCGACGCCGTTCAGCAGCAGCACCTGATAACCCTTCATCGAGGCCTCATGGCCGATTCCGTTCAACAGCCGAAACGTGTAACTCGAAAGATAGGCGACATTGTGGTCCTTCGGCATCGAAATCGCAAATCCGATCGTTCGTGTGCTCTCTCCTCGCAACAGCTTCGCGCCGTAACTCGGCCGATAGTCGAGTTTTTCCACCGCGGCGAGAACCTTTTCCCGCGTCTCCGCCGACACCCGGATGTTCGCGGAAGAAGCGGGGTTCAATATCTTCGAGACCGTCCCGATCGACACTCCCGCCAGTTCCGCCACGCTCCTGATCCCGTTCTTGACCATTTTCACTCCAAAGAAAACGTTTTATCTTCGGCATTAATTATACTGAATTTTTTGGAAAATGTCAAGTGATAAAACGTTTTTTTTCGAATTATTTTGCCGGTTCGAATATCTTGGACAAGGCTTGACAAGCGGGTCGGACGGGTGTATTTTCAGATCATGCCGGAATATGCAGATACAGTCACAGGGAGAAATCATCATGAGGAAATTTCCATTTTATCCGGATCGTCTCACCCGGCTTCTCGACGGGGCCTGGGATTTCGCGTGGCTCGGCGATGCGGTCGATGTGAATGCGATCGTTCCTTCACTCGAAGTATTCAATGAAACCGCCGCGGTGCCGGGGTGTTTCGACACGGCGGGCGAACGGATCGGATGCCGCGGAGCCGGACTCTACCGGAAATGGTTCCACTTTCCCGCCGGACTCTGTCGGCTCTCGCTGGAAGGGCTCGGGTTGTACGCACGCATCTGGTTCGACGGAAACGAGATCGGACAATGCAGAATCCCGTATGCCACACTTGAATTCGATTTTTCCGTCGAAGACGGGATGCACGAACTCGTGATCGCCGTCGACAACCGTTTCAATCCGGAAAACGCTCCGCTGGTGCAACCTTGCAATGATTTCTATGCGTTCGGCGGAATCTACCGCAGCGTCTCGATCCAGCGCCTGCCGGAGCTTGCGATCGATCGGCTCCGGATCAAAACGCTGAATCTCGAAACCGGACTCGTGCGGGTCGAACTTTCCCTGCGCGGCGCCGTCCCGGAAATGCTCGCTTTTCAGTATGCATTCGACGGCGCGGAGCTCCAGCGTGCCGAGGCGCGCGTGGAGAAAAATGAGATTGCGTTCGAGGTCGAAGTGCCCGACTTCCGGATCTGGAGTCCGGAACAGCCCGATCTGCACACATTGTGCGTCCGGGTCGGAAGGGATACGATCGTCGAACGGTTCGGAATCCGCACCATCGAAACCGACGGCTGCCAACTGCTGCTCAACGGAGAACCGTTGCGCCTCCTCGGCGTGAACCGCCACGAATCCCACCCCGAATTCGGCCCGGTTCAGCCGACTCAGCTCATGGTCGACGACCTTAAATACGCGAAGGAACTCCATGCCAATTTCATCCGCGGCGCTCACTATCAGCAGAATCCGGAGTTCCTCGAACTCTGCGACCAGATGGGATTTCTCGTCTGGGAGGAGAGTTACGGCTGGGGACAACCCGCCGCAGATGCGGAGGATCCCGTCAAAGTCGAACTCTTCTGCCGCGCCTCCGCCGCAATGGCGCGCGCGAGCGTGAATCATCCGTCGGTCATCATCTACGGATTTCTGAATGAAAGCTGTTCCGACACGATGGCCGGGCGCGACCTCTACCGGAAGATCATCGAATCGATCCGCGCGGAGGACGACACCCGGCTCATCTCCTACGCTTCAAACCGCTTCGACCGCGACATCTGCTTCGATCTTGCGGATATCATCTCGATCAATCCCTATCCGGGCTGGATCAGCGAATGTGACGACTGGAGTCGGAACAATCTCGAAGCGGTCAAGCCGGAGATGGACCGCTGGGCCGATTATTTCAGCGCGCCGCAGTTCGCGCAAAAACCGCTGCTTGTGAGTGAAAGCGGCGCATGCGGCATCTACGGAATCCGCAGCCGCGAACGCGCTCAGTGGAGCGAGGAGTATCAATCCGACTACTTCGCGACTGCGATCGACGCCATCCTCGGAAATCCGCGCTACTGCGGAATCACGCTCTGGCAGATGTTCGACTGCAAGAGTTATACGCTCTGCGGCCAGATCCGGACAAAACCGCGCGGATTCAACTGCGCCGGACTGCTCGACGAATACCGCCGCCCGAAACTTGCGTTCGACACGGTCAAAGCGCTCTTCCGGCGTCACCGGCCGGATTCTGCCGGGCTCCCGCTCCGGTAGACCGCGCAGGAGTGCGGGGCGATGGTGAACTCTCCGCAAAGTTCGCGCTCTTCGCCGCTCCAAAGTTCGCGCCCGCGACTGGGAATCGCCAGCCGGGTCCGGCGAATTTCGTCCGCACGGTTGAAGAGGCCGATCGCCTCGGAACCGTCCGCGAGCGGTTTCCGGTATTCGAGGACACCGTCGCCGCAATCGCGGATCCGGGGCGGGCAGACCAGAGGATCCTGATCGACCGCGATGAGGTCGTCGTTCGTCAGGAGCCGGAAGGTTTGGTCATCCATCCCGGCGATATCGCAGCTCAGCAGCAGCGGCGCCGACAGCAGACACCAGAGGGAAAACTGCAAACGCTGCTCCTCCGGAGTCAGCCGGCTCGGCGTATAGGTCGGATTCGGCCGGTTCGGGATGCCGATCGCGCCGATCTGCAGCATATCCGGGTCGGGATGCCGCCCCGGTCCCGCCGCCTGACGCCACCCGGCGGGATGGTCGAAGCCGATGGCGGAGATGCTCTCCCACTCGTCCCGGATATCCCCCGTGATCCGGCAGAGCTCGGCGCAATCGAGCAGCTCCTGCGCCTCCGCGACCGGCGCGTTGTTCGAGAGGCTCAGAACGATGTCGCGTCCGCAGTTCCGCAGTTCAGTTGCGATTCGTCGCGTTGTCGGGAGATCATTCGGGAGCCAGTCCATCTTCACAAAATCGACGCCCCACTCGGCCCATTGGCGGATATCATCGCCGACATTCCAAACGAAACCGATCCGGTCAACCTTGAGCCGGTGCAGCCCTGGATAACGTCCGAACACCTGATTGGGCTGCAAACGTTCGCCCGGCGGAAGGAAAAAACGTTCCTCGCACCCGCCATCGGTGCTGCCGCCGCGAAAACCGGCGTAGGTGGAGATCCACGGCGTCGAGTAGAGCCCGAATCGCAAACCGCGGGAATGCACGTAATCAGCCAGAGCCCCCATATCCGGGAAGCGTTCATTCCCCTGCAATGCGCCGTATTTTCCTCCGCGTTCGCCCTGCCAGCAGTCATCGATGTTCACGAAATTCCAGCCATGCGCGGCGAGTCCGCGCTCAACCATGGCGTCGGCCACGGTGCGAATTCTCGCATCGCCGACCCCCTCGGAAAAGCAGTACCAGCTGTTCCATCCCATCGGCGGCGTCAGCTGAATGGAGTCGCCAACCACAAATTTGACGGCACAGGCGACGTGCCCGGCGGGATTCTCCGCCTCGAACTCGACCCGGTAGACGCGGGGAGCGGAAATTTTCCCCCGCAGCGATCGGGTCGCCGCGTCGAACCGGGTTCCCGGCGGCGGGTTCAGGCAATGCAAACTGACCTTTTCCCCTTCTACCGGAAGCGGAAAAAAGAACTCACTCCCCGGCCGCACACCAAATGCCTCCGGGGCATGAAAACGGGGAGCTGACGAAACTGAAACCATAATCCTGCTGTTCCTCATTCAATCATTGCAATGATTTTCCGCATCATGCAGAGGGAAAACTTATTAAAATACACTCAAATATCAGTTTTATCAAACATCGGGCGAGAATCTTCCGATGATTTATTTCTGCTGCAGCTTCAAAAAACTTCGATCGGGAAAAAAGAAAAGCTGCCGGATCGATCTGCGCCCCGGCTTTCACTCCTTAACGAACACGTTCCCAATGATCTGCATGAATGCAGAGAGAGAGAGAAAAAACGATTCTGTCCCATAACGAACAGAATCGTTCATCCATTTTCCGTATGAAGCTGTGCCGCCTCATGCTATGCTGAGATAAGGACCCACCTTATCACCTCAGGGCGCTTCGATGGCAATCCGGTTGAGGTAGAGAAACCCCTGCCCCTTCTTCCTGTCCACAAGACCGTTTCCCTCGACGAGAATGATGACCGACTTCAGGTTGCCGTGCCACTTGCCGTCGTTGGCGCCGCCCCAGTGAATCCGCGACCACTTCGGCCGCTCGATGACGAGCTCCTTCCATTCCCCTCCGCTCCGGAACCAGACCGGCATCTGATGCGTCTGACCGGTGGAGTCAATCAGTCGGATGATAATCGCGTTATAATCCCAACTGGCGAGTTTGATTTTGAGCTTTCCGAACGGAACGGGCTTCTGAAAATGGCGGCTCATCGCCACGTACCAGCCGCCGTTATTGAACGCACCTTCCAGCCGGGCGGCGGGAAGCGCCGGGATGCCGACTTTTTCCGGCATCATGACCAGATTTCCCTGGGCTCCCGGCGCCTCCATGCCGATGAAGAACCCCCAGCCGGGATTCGTCCCCTTGTCGAACCCGATCTCCAGAGCTCCCGCAACAGCCGGGAAAACCGCGCCGGAGAACAACAGCCAATAGAACAATTTTTTCATTGCAGAACGATCCAGTTGTACTGATCAGCATTCTTGCCGTTGGCGATACCATCTGCCCAGTGCAGGTACCCCTTGCGACCCTTGCCGTCGTTGTCGTTGACCACCAGCGACATGCCGATCGGAATACCCGGCTTCGGACTGACGCCGATTTCCGCAAAGGGAACGGTGACCCGGTAGACGGTCTTCGTCCCGGTGCGTTTCGCATCCAGCTTCACCCGGGTCGGGGTCTCGAGACCAATCTGGGAGGCCTCACGGAACACCTCGGGTCCCTGCGGCGTCAATGCCAGACCGTATTCGGTTCCGGCCGGTCCCCTCTCATTGCGGGTCAGCGCGGAAAATGCGAGCTGAAGCGAATCCCCGCCCCAGAGCATATTGCCGTGAAAGTTGTTGAATGAAACATCATCGGTCACGCTCACTTCGAGCAGCAGATTTTCTTTGTCGTACGCGATACGGAACGAAGCGTCGAGATCCGCGACACCGTTGCGCGGCCCGAATCCGCCCATGCGACGGTACAGAAGTTCCGAGCCGAACGGATGATCCTGCGCCTGATCGAGGGATTTTCCGGCAAGGATGACCTCCTCCGGCACTTTGATTCCGCCATTGCCGCCGTCCTTCGGCAGACGCTCGATCCGCTTGACCGTCCGCAGAGAAACCCCGTCGAGCTTTCCGAAGAGCAGCACGGGGCGGCTGCCCGCGGTAAAGCTGATCTCGTCTTTGCGTCTGCCGCCGAGACCGATCTGTTTGTTGTTGTCGGCGTCGACCCATTCGAGCCATCCCCACTTGCGTACGGTCGGGACACCGCCGGCAACCAGCAGTTCGGCAGGGACATCCGGCGCGCTGCCGCGGGAGAAGATCAACTGATGCCGCACATCGGGAACCGCGGTCCACGCCGCCAGAACATCGCGCCCGTCCGGCATGCGGAACTGCAGAAGCCGCACATCGTCCGGCGTCTTCCAACGCCGCACAAACTTAGCGTGACGAACCACGTCGGCGATGGAGCGTACGGCGTAGAACGCCTCTTTCGGAGTTTCGTCGGCGGTGCAGAGTCCGAAATTGTCCTCCTGATTATAAGGATCATAGCCGCTGTCCGAAAAGTTGTAAATCCAAGCACCCTTGATCGCCGGCTCGGTACGGAACAGAAGCAGCAGCTGCGTGAGATAGTCGGCGGCTTCCGCTTCCGTACTTCCGTCAATTCCAAGATGACTCGGGCGGCCGATTTCGGTCAGGTAAATCGGCTTCGGGACTCCGTTGTTGTATTTCTTCGAGAGTTCCAGCGCATTGCAGACCCGGGCGAAAAACGTTTCGGAGGAACGATTTTTTTCCCCGAGTTCTCCGTGGTTGTAGTTGTGCCAGGCGATTCCGTCGCAGTTCTGCAGAACTCCCTGCTGAAACGTCTCCTCCAGAAACGGTTCCCGGCGATGGCAGGAGTTCGCCACGACGATGCAGTCGGGATCCGCTTTTTTCATCTGCGCATAAGCCGCGGCAAGCGCTTTTGCATAAGGGGCGGCCTGTCCCGGCCACTCATTCCAGATCTGATAGATCTGCGGAGCGTTCCCCCTGCCGCGATACCGGGCGGCGACCCAGCCGGCAAAGCGGCCGAAAGCGTCGAACTCCTCCTGCGGCGGATTCGGATTTTCGTAAAGGACGGCGCCGGACGGATCGTAGATCTTGTTGCCGTAGTTGATGAGATGCATCGGCCGGAGGCCGAGTTTGAACGCACGGTTGATGTAATCCTCATAATATCCATGCGGAACGTACTTGCCCCGTTCTCTCTCCCAGCTGGCCCAGACGATATCGTCCCGGGTGGCGGAAAGTCCCCCCTCCACCATCAAATCGAGCGTCGCATTGACATCAGCCCGGCTCTTGGAAAAGTGCGCACAAGAGCCAAGCAGAAACTCCTCCCCCGCGGAAAGCCAGGTGCCCGCCGCCAATACAGCGGAAACAGCCGCCACCCTCCAAAATCTTCGATCCATTTTTGTACCCTCCGGAAATGTTCAGATGAGTGAATTCGTTAATGAAAATATTTATGGTGCGACAAGTGGAGCGGTCATGCCCGGCAGTGCGTATTTGACCGTAATATCCTGTTCTGCTCCATAGGTCCAGCTGCAGTGCTTCCTCAATTCGTAATTCCGGAGAGCGGCGACATGACCGTCCGCATGCAGGAAATTCCCCAGCCCGCCGCTGTGAAGCAAACTCGCCTCTCCATTCCAGCTGGTGACCATATCGATCCGGAAATAGGAGTCGGCTGCCGAAGCAACCACACTGGAATCTCCGAGAATCAAGGACTGGCTATGGGAAAGATTTGAATTCATTGTCGAATACGGCTTGGGGATTCCGTTCGAATTGTTGATCAGGAAAAGTTTTCCTCCCGTCAGGTGGAACATTCCCCAATTCCCGTAAGTCAATATTCCGTAGGTATACTTCATCGTGCCGGGGAAAGTGACCGACGGACAGCAGAAAACCCCTTTCGTATTGGTATCAAACGTCGCATTGTTCCAGGAAAGCGTATAGGATGGACCTGGAATGTACCCTCCATCCAATAGTGGCAACAACCAGATGCCGTTGTCAAAATAGCAGGACGGCCCCCACCCCTTCGAGTCGTCCGCATAAGCGAGCAATGCCTGCCCAAGCTGCTTCAAGTTGCTGACACAATTCGCGGATTTCGCCCGTTCCCGCGCCTGATTCAGCGCCGGAAGCAGCATCGAGGCCAGAATCGCGATGATCGCAATCACGACGAGAAGTTCTATCAATGTGAATTTATGAACTTTACAGATCATTCTGCACCGACTTTTTCTCATTATGACACTCCTTTCCATCGGGATGAAACCCATCACTGTGGAACGTTCCACGTTTTTTTTATATTATACCAAACTTTGCGATCAAAGTCAAGAGGGGGACGCAAAAAAAAACGATTTTTCGAAAAAATCAGGCAGTGGGGATTCCGGCGGATTCGCGCAGAACCAGAGAACAGGGAATACGGACGCTGCGTTGCTCCGCCGGGAGCTCCCCGTCGGCATTGATCTGGGCGACAAGCAGATTGATGGCGGCCACCGCCTGCTGTTCCACATTCTGGTCGACAGTGGCCAGCGGCGGAATCGTTGCAGAGGAGAAGAGTTCATCGTCAAACCCGATCACCGCCATATCGTCCGGCACCCGGATGCCGCGCCGGGACAAAGCCTGAAGCAGACTTGCGGCATAAACGTCATTCTGAATCATGACCGCATCCACCCGGTTCGGCAGCAGCTCTTCCTCAAGGACCCGGATGATCTCGTTGCGCATCCGCTCCCGGTCCAGGGTGTAATCGAGGCGGGAGATAAAAAAGTCCCTCCCCTCCACACGCCCGGCGCGCCGCATCGCCTCTTGGAATCCGTGAATCCGGCTCAAAATCGATCCAAAGGGCAGCCGATCCACCACCAGGGCCGGACATCTCCGCCCGCACCGTATGAAGTGTTCCGCTCCGGCGTAACACCCCGCACCCCAGTCCACATCGACACAGCAGGCGCTTTCCAGCGGGGACTGTCCCATGAACAGAAGGTTGCGTGCATCCAGAAAGCCGGCCCGGATCTGCTCCCGGTCGCGGGGATGTTCGACGCCCAGAAAAATCACGCCGTTGATCCCGTATTCCATAAAAGTATAATAACTTTGAAGCAGGTCCTCGGGCATCCCGAAACTCTCGCTGATCATCAGCTGGTAGCCGCGCTTCTTGGCTTCACGCTCCATCGCCGCAAGACAGCGGAACAGCACCGGAGGCATCTGGCTGCAGATGCAGATGCCGATCAAACGGCTGCTCTGGCCGACCAGCATCTTCGCCGCCCGGTTCGGCCGGTAACCGAGCTTTCGCGCCGCCTCGAGCACCCGCTGCCGCACCTCGGGCGAACCGTGGCGCGTGGGCGAATTGCTCAGGATATACCCGACGAGGCTCTTGGACACCCCGCAGTATTCCGCAATGTCCTTGATCGTGACCGCCTTTTCGCGTATTCCCGGCTTCATCCTCCCGAACACCCTCTCCAAATCAGTTCTTCAAGCTCTGGATCGGCGCCGGAATCCGACCGCCGCGCGCGATGAACTTTGCCGGAGAACGGGTGTTCACCGGCATCACCGGCGCTTCGCCGAGCAGTCCGCCGAACGAAACCGTGTCCCCGACTTTGCAACCGTATGCGGGGATCAGACGCACCGCCGTGGTCTTGAAATTCACCACGCCGATCGCGATCTCGTCGGCGATGATGCCGGAGATCACCTCCGCCGGCGTATCCCCCGGAATCGCAATCATGTCCAGCCCGACCGAACAGACCGCCGTCATCGCTTCGAGTTTCTCGAGATTCAGCGCGCCGCAGCGCACCGCCTCGATCATCCCCGCATCCTCCGAAACCGGAATGAACGCGCCCGAGAGACCGCCAACATGCGAGGAGGCCATCACGCCGCCTTTCTTCACCGCGTCATTCAACATCGCCAGCGCCGCGGTCGTGCCGTGACAGCCGCACTTCTCAAGCCCCATCGATTCGAGGATGTAGGCGACCGAATCCCCCACCGCCGGAGTCGGAGCGAGCGAAAGGTCGACGATTCCGAACGGAACTCCGAGCCTCTCCGACGCTTCGCGCGCGACGAGCTGACCGACCCGCGTGATCTTGAACGCCGTGCGCTTGACCGTCTCGGCGATCTCGGTCAGGTCACACGCCCCCTTGCGCCGGATCGCGGAGGCGACCACCCCCGGCCCGGAAACTCCCACATTGATGACCGTCTCCGGTTCGCCGATCCCGTGAAACGCCCCTGCCATGAACGGGTTGTCCTCCGGCACGTTCGCGAAGATGACCAGCTTCGCGCAGCCGATCGAACCGTTCTCCTTCGTGCGTTCCGCCGTCTCGCGGACGATCTGTCCCATCTCCGCAACCGCGTCTATGTTGATTCCGGCTTTCGTGCTCGCGACGTTCACCGACGAACAGACCCGCTCCGTCTCGGCGAGCGCCTGCGGAATCGAACTGATCAGCGTCCGGCTGCCGTTCGTGAACCCTTTCTGCACCAGCGCGCTGTAACCGCCGATAAAGTTGATCCCGAGCTCGTGCGCGGCACGGTCGAGCGTTTTCGCGATTCCGACCGCTCCGTCGACGTCGAGCCCGCCCGCCATCAACGCGACCGGAGTCACCGAAACCCGTTTGTTGATGATCGGAATGCCGTACTTCTTCTCAATCTCCTCCCCCGTGCGGACGAGATCGCGGGCACGGCTCATGACCCGGTCGTAAATGCGCACGGCAAGCCGCTTTGGATCGTCACACTGACAGTCGTAAAGCGAAATCCCCATCGTGATCGTGCGGATGTCGAGCTTCTCCTCGCGGATCATGCTGATGGTTTCCAGGATGTCTTTCGTCTCAAACATGTTCAGATCCTGTGCATGGAGTTGAAGATGTCCTCGTGCATGGCGTGGATCTCAAGCCCCTCGCGCCGTCCGAGCGCGCTCATCCGGTCGACGAAGTCGTTGAACGGAACCGTGAGCGCCTTGATGTCGACGATCATGATCATCGTAAAATATTCATTCAAAACGGTCTGGGAAATGTCAAGGATGTTCGCTCCCGACTCCGCGCACCCCGCGCTGACCTTGGCGATGATGCCGACCGAATCCCGTCCGATGACGGAGACAACTGCTTTCATTATGATGATTCCTTCTTCCCTATGGTTTCCAATTAATTCCCGTCCGCCTCCCGGTACGGCAGCTGACGCCGCCAGGGACAGTGACTGCAGACCGGCAGCGCCTCTTCCCGCAGGGCGAGCCGCCAGAGCTCCGCCCGGGGAGAGTCGATGAGTTCACTCAGACTCTTCTCCTTCGCATTCCCGATCGAGAAACCGAAGTAATCCGTACAGAACCCGACCTCGCCGTCACAGCGAATGTGCAACCGCGACTCCGGAGCAAGGCACAACGCCGTCCCCGTGAGCACATCCGGATAGGCGTGCTCCGAAATCCGCACCTTGACCGGATAACTCCGGGCAGCAACCATCGCACACTGGCGGCGGAATTCGGAAATGTACTGCGCATCATCGTCGCGCCGCCAGGCCGCGAGTTCGGGGTAGTCGCAGTTGAAATGCGCCGCACTGTAGGTCCGGTAACGCTCGATCTCCCTCCCGGTCAGGTACATGAGCTGCTGGAGAATCACCTCATCCGGCCCGAGCTCCGCAAGCAGTTCCGGCAGTTCCGCCATCCTTCCGACGTTCGCATCCGACACCGTGCAGAGAAAAATCAGTTTTCCGCGCCGCTCACGCAGCAGTTCGAGATTGCGGCGCACGCGGGCGAACACTCCGCGCCCGCGCACCGCGTCGTGAAGCTCCTCCGGACCGTCGAGCGAAACGTGGATCCGGTCGATCCACCGTCCCAGCGTTCCGGCATGACGATCCGCCAGCGTCGCATTCGTCACAACTTCAAGCGGGTGTCCGGAACCGGAAAGAGCTTCGGCAAGCGCATCAAAGCCGGCATACAGCAGCGGCTCTCCCCCCCAGAGCGTGATCACCGCACCGGGTTCGAGCTGCCCGGCACAGCGCAGCCAGAACTCCACCGGCAGCTCTCCGTGCCCGTCAGCAAGCATCCCTTTCGCCTGTCCGCAGAAACGGCAGGAGAGATTGCAGCGATCCGTCAGCTGAAAATGAGCCGCTTTGATTCGATGTTTCAAGATCGCCTCGCCCTGCGGAATTTCAGAATGGAGCCGGAGTTCCCCTGCACCGTGAATCCGGAGACGACCGGATTCTCCCCCCACTTCATCGAATCGAACACCCATTCGGGCGAGCAGGTGATCTCGTCCGTGAATGCGGCCGGGGTATTGTTGACCGCCACCACAAGCAGCGTATCGTCATCGACTTCATGCTCGGTGAGCGTAAGTTGCGGATTCGTCCGGAATACGCGCCGCCGCACCCCCGCCTTTTCCGCCGCAAGCGCATAGAGCCGATAGAGCTCCTGCCCGCCGGGGAGAAACGCGCGCGGCGTCTCCGTGGCGGCCCGCTCGATCGGAGCGGCGAGAAAGAGCACCTTCCCCTGTCCGAACGCCCGGCAGCAGAAGATCGGATCGTCGTCGCTGTCAACCGCGAGGATTTCCGCGTCGCGGTTCACAAGGTCGATCTGGAACTCCGAACGGCAGCGCAGATGGAAATCGTGCTCCTCCGAAGAGATCACCGTCTCGGCGACCGCCCGGCTGATCGTAGCAATGTCGATCCCGAACACCGAATTGAACGGTTCGAGCGAACCGCCATCCGACGTGACGAACAAAGTCGCGCCCTCCTGCACCGCCTTCAGCAGCCGATGGTAACAACGCCCCGGCATCACCCGGGTTCCGCGAATCGACGGGAGAATGTAGAAATTCGCAGGTTTGAGCTCCTGATCGGCGAACTGGAACTCGATGTCGAATCCCGCCTGTTTCGCGAGCAGGAATCCCGCATAGGCCACGCCCCACTGATCCTGATCCTGCGAGAGAATCATCACCGCGTCACGCCGGAAGGGCGGGAGTTTGCGCAGTCCGGTCCGGTCGAGCATCTCCCCGAACGCCTTCATCGTGCGCAGCGTCGGCTTTCCCTCCCGGTCGGGACGCAGCAGCCCGAGTTCGCGTTCCATCGCGACCCAGTCGTAGGGGGCGTGTTCAAGCCGGGTCTGGTCGTTCGCGCACCACCACAGCAACCCCCGGCAGTCGTGCGCGAAACTGTTCCAGAGCATATTGTTCAGATAGTCGGCGGCCACTTTCTCACTCGAAAACGACGGTCCGAGGCTGCCGGCCTCCTCGACGAACGCCGGAACCCGGCCAATGTCTCCGTAAAGTCTCGTCTCGGCGGCGGCGTGAAACGCATTGCGCATCGTGTTGACCGGATCGGTCGCGCAATGCGGCGTAAAAAGCGGGTACGGATGCGTGCAGAGCACGTCCGTCACTTCCGCCTGGTCAACGATCTTCCATGCTCCGCCGTCGCAGGTGAGCGAATGCATGCCGGAAACCACCGGACGCGTCGGATCCTCGCGGCGAATCGCCGCCGTAATCGCGTCGCTCCAGCACCACGCCTCGTCGGCGGAAACCGGATAAGCCATGCAGTTGCACTCGTTGCCGAGATCCCACGCCGCAATGGCCGGGCAATCCTTCAAAGAGCGGACGAGATACCGGACCATCCGCACCTGCCACTTGACCGCGGTCGCATCGGAAATCACGTTCACCCGCTCAAACGCGGGCGGCACGTGCATGCGCCCGGACATCCATCCGGTCACAAGCCCGACGATGAGCCGGATGCGATTCTCCGCAGCGATGCGGCAGAGCTCCCGGAACCGTTCGACCATCGTCTCGTCGACGCCTGCGCGCCCTGCCGGAGTCTCCGGCAGCGGCAGTTCTCCGAACCGCATTTCGACAAAGCTCTGCCCTCCGCCCGTGAGCGCCTGAATCGGCTGAAAATCGGGCCAGAGCGGAAACACCCGCGCCACCTCAACGCCATTCTCCCCCAGAAGCCGGAAATCCTCCGCCACAACCTCCGGCCGCCAGTCGCGCCACATCGCGGTCCCCGCGTGGCTGGCCCAATAGTTGCATCCCGTGAAAAACCCGGCGCCCGGCGCAAACATATTCTGCGACTCGTCCATGACGCTCACCCTCCTGATCTCTGGTTCAACGCCTGAAAAAATTACGTTTTGTTCTAAATATACCTTCTCCCGCGCCGGTTTCAAACCCCGACCGGTTGAATTTTGGCGGAAAGAGCGGTATCTTATAAGGAAAAAACCTTGCAGGAAGGACAACGCATGACACGCAGTGAATTCAAAGACCTTGCCGCGCAACGCATTCTCCGGCTCGACGGAGCGACCGGAACCGAACTGGCAAAACGCGGAATGCCCGCGGGGGTCTGTCCCGAAGCGTGGATTCTCGACCACCCCGACGCGATTATCGATGTGCAGCAGAATTACGCTGCGGCGGGAAGCGACATCATCTACGCCCCGACCTTCGGCGCCAACCCGCTCAAACTCGCGGAATTCGGGCTTGAAGAACAGACCGGAACAATCAACCGGGAACTCGCCCGACTCTCGCGCCGCGCGTTGCCGGACCGGTATGTGTTCGGCGACATCGCTCCGACCGGAAAACTCATCGAGCCTTACGGAGAACTCGCATTCGATGAGGCGGTTGAACTCTACAAACGCCAGCTGCGCGCACTGCTTTCGACCTGCTGTCTCGACGGATTCGCGATCGAGACGATGATGGATCTGCAGGAGGCGCGCGCCGCACTCATTGCCGTGCGCGAACTCTCGGATCTGCCGACGATCGTCACCCTGACCTTCGAACCCGGCGGCCGGACGCTGACCGGAGTTCATCCGGTTTCGGCGCTCGTGACGCTCCAGTCGCTCGGAGCGGACGCGTTCGGCTGCAACTGCTCGACCGGCCCGGAGGCGATGGCGGAGATCATCCGCGAACTCAAACCCTACGCGGAGATCCCGCTCGTGGCCAAACCGAACGCGGGAATGCCGCACCTGGTCGACGGCGTGACCCGATTCGATCTCGAGCCGGAATTGTTTGCACAGGCAGCACTCACACTCGTCGACGCCGGAGCGAACCTCATCGGCGGCTGCTGCGGCACTTCGCCGGAACATATCCGGCAGTTGAACTCGGTTCTCGGCAGCATTTGCCCGCATCCGGTCATGCCGGAAAAGCGCGGCGTCGTCGCCTCCCCCGGCCGGTTTCGCCGCCTCGCGCCGGAGGAGCCGTTCGCACTCGTGGGCGAGCGGATCAATCCGACCGGCAAAAAGGCGCTTCAGGCCGAACTGCGTGCCGGTTCGCTCGAACTGGTGAAACAGTTTGCGCGCGAACAGAACGAACAGGGCGCGGCGCTGCTCGACGTGAACTTCGGCCTCTCCGGAATCGATGAAGCCGAAACGATGCACCGCGCAGTCGGGCAGCTCGTGCTCACGGTCGACACCCCGCTCTGCATCGACTCGACCAACCCGAAGGCGGTCGAGGCGGGATTGCGGCTCTATCCCGGACGGGCGCTCTTCAACTCAATCTCTCTGGAAGAGGAGCGGATCCGGACGATTCTGCCGATCGCGGCGAAGTACGGTGCGATGCTCGTGCTGCTGCCGCTGACCGATCAGGGGATTCCCGCGACGGTCGAGGAGCGTATGCAGGTTCTTGCGAAAATCGCCGGACATGCGCGAAAATTCGGCTATACCGCATCGGATTTCGTCGCCGACGCGCTCATCATGACCATCTCCGCGAATCCGGACGCCGCCGCGATTTCGCTCGACTTCATCGAAGCATGCCGCAGCCGGGCGGGAATCGCAACGACCTGCGGACTCTCGAATGTGAGTTTCGGTCTGCCGTCGCGTGCGGTGGTGAATCAGGCGTTCCTCGGCATGGCGATCGGGCGGGGACTCACCTCGGCGATCGCCAATCCCGCGGCGCCGGGCATCCTCGATACGATCGCGGCCGCCGACGCGCTGACGGGGCGCGACTTGCGACTCGAACGTTACATCAACCGCTTCGCGGCGACTCCGGCACCGGCCCCGGCATCCGGACCGGAATCAAAACCGGCTGAAACCAAAGAACTTCCGCTCACGAAACGTCTCTACGACGCCGTGCTGAGCGGCCGCCGCGGCGAAGCCCTGAAGCTCCTCGATGAACTCATCGCCTCCGGAACGAACCCCGGAATGATCGTCGACGATATCCTGATTCCGGCGATCACGGAGGTCGGCAACCGCTTCGAGCGCAAGGAGTATTTCCTTCCGCAGCTCATGCAGAGCGCCTCGGCCATGCAGAAGGCGATGGAGAAACTCGAACCGCTGCTCAAGGCGGGCGGCGCCCGCGAGGACGGCCCCGTCTTCGTGCTGGCGACGGTGAAGGGAGACATTCACGACATCGGCAAGAACATCGTCGCGCTGCTGCTCAAGAACCACAACTTCCGGGTCATCGACCTCGGCAAGGATGTTCCGGCGGAGACGATCGTCGAAACCGCGATCCGCGAAAAGGCGAAGCTCATCGGACTCTCCGCACTCATGACCACGACGATGCCGCAGATGAAAGTCGTCGTCGACCTCGCGCGGGAAAGAGGGCTTGACATCCCGATTCTCGTCGGGGGAGCGGCCGTCGATGAGAACTTCGCGGAATCGATCGGCGCGGTCTACGGCGCGGATGCAATGGCGGCCGTCCGCAACGCGAAACGGCTGCTCGGCCTCTCAGAGTGAATCGAGCGACCACTCGCGCGGAGCACGCAGAACCGGTCTATTCCCCTCGAATTCGACAGGCAGCCAGAGATAACGCCCGTCGATTGCGTCGTCGGGACGCCAGAGATCGGCCATGAAAAGAAAACGCCCCTCCCCCAGCGGTTCGATCCAGGTGCTCTGCGCGCCGTAAGTCAGCTCGCCGCCTTCGTCGACGGCGGGATTCCCGAGCTCGATCCACGGCCCGGTCAGCGAATCCGCCACCGCGGAGCGCGCAGCGTTCGGCGCCCAGCCCGTACAGCCGGAACCGATGAAATAATACTTTCCGTTGTGCTTGAAGAGCGAGGGGGCCTCCATCCAGCGGAACGGAAAGATCCGCCAGTATCGTCCCGTCCGTCCAAGATAGTCATCGGTCAGTTCCGCCACATGCGTGGTGCTGTTCCGTTCGGAGGAGTAGATCAGGTACGCCCGGCCGTCGTCATCGGCGAAAAGCGTCATATCGCGCGCCTCCTGCCCTCCGGGCACGCAGGCGCCGAGGATCGACCCCTGCTTCGCTTCCGGGTTCTCGCCGCAGGCGATCTGTCCGAGTCTTGCCGCGCTCTGCGCGATTCCGGCCGGATCCCGCAGCTCCTCCGGCGTGTTCCCCGGCCAGACTCCGGGGTTCAATCTTGTCACTTCGACCAGCCGGAACGGCCCGGCCGGCGCGTCGGCGACCGCGATTCCGACGGAGGCGTCCTGATAGGTGGAGTCCCGCTCGAAATGAAAATACATCACAAATTTTCCGGTCTTCGGGCAGAAGAGCACTTTCGGGCGCTCGATCACGCAGCCCGGACGCACCGTTGACGATCCGGCGTCGTTCACGTCGAACGCGATTCCGGCGTCGCGCCAGTTGTACAGATCGGTGGAGACATAGACGTGGACGCCGACCCAGGCGAGATTTCCGCGCCGGCCCTCGACCTTGTGTTCCCCGTACCAGTAGATCCTTCCGTCGTGCCGGAGCAGGCAGCCGCCGTGGGCGTTGATGTGCACGCCGTGATCGTCCGGCCAGAGTTCGCCGGGATGAAACGAGTGAAAGTTCGTCATAACTTCAATCCTGTCTGGTTGATTCCGGGAATAACAGTAGCTCTGCAGTTCCGTTTTTTCCACCCCCCGGCAAAAAAAAAGAGACGAATTTACCGGAAACAGAGCAGACCTATTGAAAAAAATTTCGATGCGGGTTATATTAATCCACTTGCAAGAAAACGCGCAGGGCGCTCCCTTCGCGGGGCGCGGCGCTTACATGGAGACAACGATGGATTCAGCCGCTTTTGAAGATCTTCTGGTCGCTGCGACGACCTCGCCCGACAAGAAAACCCTGGAGAAACTCCTCGCCTTGCTGGCCACCGCCGGCAATCCGATCCCCGCCTCCGTGGTGGAGGAACTCAATCTGCTCTGGGAAGCGTGGGGCAACGACGAACTCGACGACGCGCAGGGTGCGTTCTGCATCGGACTTGCCGCGCTGCCGATGACCGACAGCCCCGTGTTCCGCAAACTGCTTGCGCAGGCCGTGAAGGCGGTTCTGCCGAATTACCTCTCGCGTCCGCCGATCATGAAGGCGCTCGGCGTGCGCGACGAGAATGTGGCGCTCAATGACTTTGCGGCACGGCTGCAGCGGCTCCGCGTACTCAAAAACGGCTTGATCGTCTTTCTGCCGAGCTCGGGACGCTGGGGAATCGCCGGGTCGCTCGACAGCATCGGGTCTCTCGCGATCAACACCTGGGGAGGAACCGGCGGAGCCGCAGCGGTGCCGCTCGACATCGTCCTGCGCGAAGCCGTACTGCTCACGCCCGGTCCGGAACTCATCAAGCTCATCGATTCGACTCGCGGCATGGTCTCCTCCGCCGATTTCCGGAATATCGTGAAACGCAAGGCGCTCGTTCCGGTCAGTGACGATGTCGCCAAACTCATGGCGAAAAACGGCTGTGCGAAGAATCTCGACGCTGCCGCCTTCGAAAAATACTGGGCCGACAATGCCGCCGGGGCAGCCGCGCCCGCAACGCGCCGCGCGTGCGACGGCCGCAGCCTCAAAGAGGTCGATCTGCTGCTCTCCGCTGAGGAAAAGGCCGGAGCGGGCAACTTCTCCGATGCCGAAGCGGCGGCATTCAATCGTTTCTTCTCGAATCTGAAGCCGGATACCGCCGCGCGCGACTCGAAGCTGCTCGCCTCGATCGTGGCCCGCCTCGCACCGCGCGCGACCTCCGAACAGCTCAAGCAGATGCTCTCTCCGCTGACCGGGAAGGCTCTCTTCTGGCCGGCGAGTCCCGCGACGGCGGACCTCAACTGCCTCGCGGTCTGGGGGGAACTCCCCGCGAAGGAGCTCGAGCAGCTTGCGCGGATCACGGCGGAAATCTTCCCGGAAGAGTATCTGGCCGAATGCGCGATGCGCGTACCGCTCAAATCGCTGAACGCCCTTTGCGCAGCGGTTGCGGACGAAGTGCTTTACGATCTCTTCATCGAACAGAAATCGTGCACGTCGGACTTCCTGCTCTGGATCTGGAAGAACCGCAAGAAGCGCGAAAGCACGGAATTGCCTCAGCTGCTGAACGTCGACAATGTCTCCCGTGCGCTGTCGCAGGACAATCTGCCGAAGGCGTGGGGAGCGGCACTTCGCGAACTCCGGACGCTGCTGTTGAACAACGCGGATTTCCAGAAACAGCTGATCCAGGCCGCGGGGGACGATGTCTCGATGTTCGCCGCCGCGCTGCAGGGAGCGCTGTTCCTGAGCTCCGGTGAACGGCAGAGTCTGATGGTGAAACTTTCGCGCGTCTCGCCGGAACTGCGCAGCTATCTCGAAGACGGCGCGGGGCAGCGGATCCTGAAGGCCGGCATCGGCAAGATCGACACCGACGCCCCCGCGGGGAACGAACCGAACTACACCAGCGTGAAGTCGCACAAGCGGCTCATGCAGGAGCTCGATGACATCATCAACATCCACATTCCGGAAAACCGCGAGGCGCTCAAGGCCGCGCGCGCTCACGGCGACTTCCGCGAGAATTCGGAATTCGATGCGGCCAAGGAACGGCGCAACTTCCTCGGACGCCGCCGCTCGGAACTCGAACGGGAGCTCAGCCGCATCCAGCCCGTGAACATGCGTTCCGTGCGGGTGGAGGATACCGCCGTGATCGGTTCGGAAGTCGAACTCAAATATGATGACGGCGAAGTCGAAGTCTATCAGCTGCTCGGCGCGTGGGACGGCGATCCGGAGCGGAAGTTCCTCGCCTACCGTACCCGTCTCGGCCAGGCTGTGCTGAACAGCAAGGTCGGGGACTCGATCGAAGTGCCCGGCGGGCGCAAATGTGTGCTCGCGGCCGTCCGGCCGCTGTCGGAAGAAATCATCGCGGAGCTGGATGCTTGAAGATCCGGTCGATCCGTTCGATCTACTACCCGCTGACCATCCCGCGGCCGGAACGGCTGCGGCGGTGGGTGCGGAAAATCGGCTACGGTCAGGCGGACGTCGTGGCCCGGGGGAAAGTGTCGGCCGTGCAGTATCTCCTGCCTGCGCCCTCCCCGGGAACCGCGGGAAAGCGGATCGCGTTTGCGACAGATTTTCATTACGGCGGGACTCCGCGTGACAGGGAGCTGGCCGCGCTGGCGACCGAACACATCCGAACCTTCCGCCCGGACGTGCTCTGCCTTGGAGGAGATCTCGCAGCGGATGCCGTCGAACTCGATGTGCTGCCAGAACTTCTCGAACAGTTCCGCGACTGCGCCCCCGTCCGGCTTGCGATTCCGGGAAACTGGGAGCGCGGCAAGACATGGCTGGCCGCGGACTACTGGCAACGGCTTTACGGTGCATCCGGCATTTGCTACCTCTGCAACAGCGGGGTGGAGTGCGGAGAATTCTATTTTTACGGCTGCGACGAACTCATGAACGGGGATCCCCGCCTGCCGGAACGGTGGCCGGCGGGACGATTTCCGGTGCTGCTCGTACATCGTCCGGATACAGCGATCGCGCTGGATTCGCTGCGGGCGCTCGATCCGGTTCTGCTGATTCTGTGCGGCCACACCCACGGCGGCCAGGTGCGTTTTCCCCTGTTCGGGCCGCTGTATGCGTCGAGCCGGTATGGCTGCCGTCTCGACTACGGCCTCTTCGAACGGCATGGGGCCGGAACCCGGATGATCGTCAGTTCCGGGATTGGAAACCGCTCTCTGCGGTTTCGTTTCCGCTGCCGCCGGGAGGTCGTTCTCATTGAATTCACCTGATTCGCCGGAAACCGTTCCTTGAAAAAAGGGATGGAACATGGTATATTAAGAGGAAAGCGGCTGCGGGGCTCCGCAGATTCCGCTTCGCGTTGATTCATTTTGAGGCGGGCCATCATTCACATTGGAGATATCATCATGCGTAAAGTTTTGATTCCGACCAAACTGGACAAATTCGCAGCCACCATGCTGTCCGACCGCGGCTATCAAGTGGTGCTCGATGCGGCGACCCCGCTCGACGAACTGGTCAAGGCGAATTCCGATGCGGAAGTTCTGATCGTCCGCAGCGAAAAGATCACACCGGAAATCATCGACCTTCTGCCGAACCTGAAGCTCATCGTCCGCGCCGGAGCCGGTTACAACACCATCGACATCAAGTATGCGCGCAAGCACGACATCGACGTGATGAACACGCCCGGCGCCAATTCGAACGCCGTAGCCGAGGAAGTCATCGCCATGATGCTCGCGGTCAGCCGCCACGTGGTAGCGGGCGACATCTCGACCCGCAAGGGCGACTGGGAAAAGAGCAAGTTCATGGGGCATGAACTGACCGGGAAAACGATCGGCATCCTCGGACTCGGTCACATCGGTCAGCTGCTCGTGAAGCGGCTCTCGGGGTTCGAAATGAAGGTTCTCGGTTACGACCCGATGCTCTCGCCCGCGCTGGCGGAGAAACTCGGGGTGGAACTGACCAGTGTCGAACACATTTTCACGGAGTCGGACTTCATCTCTCTGCACATTCCCGAAAACGACGAGACACGCGGAATGATCAACCGCCGGCTGCTCGAACTCATGAAGCCCGGCGCGATGCTGTTGAACTGCGCGCGTGCCGGAATCCTCAACGAAGCCGATCTGCGTGCGGTCAAGGCCGAAAAGAAGATCTTCTTCTGCAACGACGTCTATCCGAAGGACGTGGCCGGCGAAAAGCCGATCGCGGATGTCTGCGACCTCATGCTTCCCCACCTCGGAGCAAATACGTTTGAAGCGAATTTCGTCGCGGCCAAGCGGGCCGCCGAGCAGACTATCGCCTATTTCGAGCAGGGAATCACGAACTGCGTGGTCAACAAGGCGCTGCCGGATGGGCTCGACGCAAAATATCAGAAGCTCGCCTACGTGCTGACCAGCCTGACGAATGCCTATCTCGGCAAGGAGAATCCGACCCGGATTGAAACCAGCTTCTACGGAGACCTTGCGAAGTACGCGAAGTGGATGACGCCGCCGATTGCGGCCGGAATCGCGGCGGAATTCGCGCCCGACACCACTCCTTCCGACGCGGAGCATTACCTCTCCGACGCGGGGATCGAGCTCGTGAACCGGGAAGTCGACAACAACAAGCACTATGGCGAAGCGATGACCATCGACCTCTTCGTCGGCGGCAATCTGATCTACAAGGCCAGCGCGCGCGGAACGATCACGGAGAACAACCTCATGATCTCGCGGTTGAACGACTTCGATCAGCTCTATCTTGAGCCGACCGGTCATCATCTTTTCGTCGAATACAAGGACGAACCGGGCGTGATCGGCCGTATCGCCGGGATCCTCGGGGAAAAGAACATCAACATCGTCGACATCCGTGCGCCGCAGGATCTGAAGTCCGGGCTTTCGCTCACGGTGGTCAAGACGAACGTCGAAGTTCCGGAGATGCTTGTGGAGAAGATCCGCGAAGCGGTCAATGCGAGCAAGGCGTTCCAGTTCACCTATCTGCCGTAAGCTGTTGACATAACCGCCGCCCGGGAAACTCCGGGCGGCAGAACGGAAACCACAGAGAAATGAATCTGCACAATGAGTTTCTGAACCGGGTCAAGCGCACCTGGGAGTGGATCCGGCCGGCGGCGCCGATTCATCGGTCGCCGCGCAACGCGGATCAGCTCATCAAGCTGAATCTGCCGCCGCTGCTCGGGCGGCGCGATGCGGCATACGACCACGCGAGCCGGTTGATCGACGATCAGGAACTCTTCGCCCACGATGAAAGGTGGCGGCAGAAACATTACGAAACCATCTCCGGGCTGCTTGAAATCGCCGCGGACGACACGAGTTCGATTCTGCTGACGCTTTCAAGCCCTGACACGGCTGCGCGGGAACAGGGAATCCGCGATCTGATCGAATTGCTGCGGGAGATGGTGCGCGGGTTGGGCAGTTTTACAAAACTCGGGAATGCGATTCTTGACGCAGAGAATCCGACGCTGAAACATTTCGGAATCCGGTACACGGACACGGAACGGTTGCGCGGAGAGCAGGTGTTGAGTGAAGTGGAAATTTCGACGGTGAATCAGCTGCGGATTTTCTGCACCCACTCACTGCCGAAGATCCGGCGCTACCGGGAGTACACGGCGAAAAGCTTCAGCAAACCCTACGCCTCCCGCTATCACAAAGCCTACGAAGCCTATTCGGAGATCTTCAGCGAAGCGGTCAAGGCAGAATGAGCAGCCGCCACTTCAGCGGAATATCGGCAACATCGCCCGCAGGAAAAGCCGCACGCCCTGCCGTCCCTTACGAAACGGCAGCGGAAAAACCAGATAAGTAGCGAAATTGATTAGAAAAGCGGCAACCGCGACTCCGGTCACGCCCCAAAGCCGAATCATCAGATAATCAAGAACCACACTCAAGGCACACCCGCAGAACGAAACCGCCATGGAAATCTTCTGCATGTTTTCCGCAAGATACCACTTCGCATTCACCTGACCGGGATAAACCAGAAGAATTTTAGCAAGAAGAATCACATAAAGCCACGCAGCCTCCCGGTACGCCTCCCCGTAGAGCAGAACAATCAGAAAATATCCGACGCATGCGGCAGGAAGAAGAATCGCCAGAGCCGAATAGAACAGGAATCGCATAAGCCGTTCCGTCCGTTGATAATAACGCCGAATTGAGGTGGAACGTGTCCCGATCAGAGAAGGGAAAAACGAGTCGGCGACCACAAGAGGAAAGAGAAACAGAACCTCCGAGAGCCGCACAGCCACGGCATACTGTCCGTTCGCCGCATCGCCAAGCAACCAGGTCACAATCAGCTGATCAAACCTCAAATAAAACATAACTCCGAATGCTGCCAGAAACAGCGGAAGTGACTCCATCGCCAGAAATTTGACTTCTTCACGTTCTACCCGCAATGCCCGGAAGCGTCCGCCCAGATAACGATAAAACAGCACATAACCGAGTGCGGAGAAGGCCATGTAAATCGATTCAGCGAGTGCGAAACACCAGAGAGGAGCCCCCCGCCAGGCAAACCAGAGCCGGGCGCCGGAAACCACCAGCAGTGCCGTGATCTGCGAAACAGCGCTGTATTTGGCGAGAACCCGTGCCTGAAAACTAAAATCGAAAACCTGAAAAATTTGAAACGCATACCCTGCCAGAACGATCGCCAAAAGCAACCGTTCTCCATTCGTCATCGGCGAAAAGAGCAGTATTGCGCCGACCGCGACAACCATTACACCGAATCCCGCGGCCTTCAACGCCAGGGCACTGCCGAGGATGCAATCCGCACGGGATGGCCGTTTAACCAGTTCCCGCACAAGCACCGGATCCATTCCGAGCGTCACAAGCACGGAAAACAGCGCGATGAAGCTGATCGCATAATTCAGCAATCCATACTGCGCAGGGCCGAGCTGCCGGGCGACGTAAATCCCCACCAGAAATCCGAGAACGAGGCGCCCTCCTTTTTCTGCCAGCATCCAGAGCGTGTTCGCGCCGTAGCGACGAACACCGCTGTGCCCGGCCCAAAAGCCGATTTGTCGACGCAATGCCTCGAACATTTTCCGCAACCTCATTCTCACAGGGATATTCCGGCTCTTAACATACCCCGCAGATGGCGCAGTTTCAAGAATCCGTCGTGGAAATTCGCAACAGAGCTTGCTTTCAGAGGCGAATGAGAGTATACTAAGGGAATCGGAATCAGAGTCACCAATATGGAAAGCAAGAGAGAGAAATCGATCGTCGGAACCGAAACACCGACGACTGTCATGGACAAGGCGGCGTTTCAAACGCCGATACTGCTGATATTATTCAACCGTCCGGAAATGGCGGAGCGGGTTTTTGAAAGAATTCGCGCCGTTCATCCATCGAAGCTGTTCTTCGCCTGCGACGGCCCGCGCAAAGACCACTCCGGCGAATGGGAGCGCATGCGGCAGTCGCGTGCACTGGCCTCCGCAGTGGACTGGGAGTGCGAAGTAAAAACCCGGTTTCTCGACACCAACACCGGGTGCCGCAGTGCCGTACCGTCGGCGATCAGCTGGTTTTTTTCCGAAGTCGAAGAGGGGATTGTCTTTGAAGAGGACTGCCTGCCTGATCCAACCTTTTTCCGTTTCTGCGGAGAGATGCTGGAACGCTATCGTGACGATAAGCGGATCATGAACATCAGCGGCGTCAACAGCTTGTTGAGCAAGCCGAAATTAAGCGAGAGTTATTACTTCTCCCGCTATCCCCACATCTGGGGGTGGGCCACCTGGCGCAGGGCATGGCATTGTTACTCTCCGCAGATGGAGGATTTCCCGGATTTCGTCCGATCCGGGGCTCTCTCCGCAACATTCCCGGACCGGACCGAGCGAAAGCGCTGGACGGAAATACTTGAGAAGGTTTACCGGGGCGATCCAGCGTTCAACACCTGGGATGCCCAATGGAGTTATGCCCATTTCAAAAACCATGCTCTCTCCATCACACCACGACACAATCTGGTGATCAACATCGGCTGCACGCCGGATGCAATGCACACGGCCGACAGTCCATTCGCCCGGATTCCGGCCATTCCGATGGAGTTTCCCCTGTGCCATCCGAACTTTATCGTGCCGAATATGAAACTCGACGCCGAGACCTTTCGGGAGGATTACGCCAATCCGTTTCATCGGCGACTCGGCCGATGGCTGGCGAGAAAGCTGCACTGACCATGCGGTTGAATCATAAACTCAGTTTGCTGACCGACTTTGCCCGCTATACGCTCCGACCTCTGCCGGCCCGGGAACGGAACGAGACGCATCGAAGAAAACGGGTTCTGGTGATCCGTCTCGACCGGATCGGGGACTTCGCACTGTTTCTGCCGTTCGCAGCGGCGTTGCGGCGAATTTACCCGCCGGAAACCCATGAAATCACCCTGCTCGGGCGCCCACTCTGGATGCCGCTGGCCCGGCAACTCGGGTTTGACCGCTGCACGGAACTTGATCCGGCGGCGTTCCTCACCGACGCCCGCTACCGCCGGGAACAGTTGAAACGGGTCGCGACAGAACAATTCGATCTGCTGTTACAGCCCCGGTTTTACCGGGAAGTTCTGGTCGAGGACCTGCTTGCGCTCGCAGTCCGTGCGCCGCAAAGCATCGCATTCGCCTCGACACCGGATCATCTTCACTTCCGCCTGATGCGTTTTGCGGAACGGGCTTACACCAGACGAATCGATTCCGGCGAATTGCGGAATGCACACGAACTCCTCCGAAACCGCTGCTTTCTGAACCACCTTGAAACGGACAACGAAACGACCTGCCGGATGCCGCAGCTTCAACTTCCCCCCCTCCCCGCAGAACTTTCGGCAGCCCCGTATGTGGTTTTTCTGCCTGGCAGCGGCAAGAGCGAAAAAGTGATCTGGCCACCGGAAAACTTCGGTCGAATCGCCAGAAAAGCGGAAGAGGCAGGATATGCCGTCGTCGTCTGCGGAACTGCGGATGAGTCTCCATTGGCGGAAACGCTGCTCGCATCGTGCCGCCGGCGACAGCACAATCTGACCGGACGGCAAAGCATCGAAGAATTCACTGCGACAATCCGCCATGCGCAGCTGGTCATCGGCAACGATACGGGCGGCATCCATCTTGCGGCGATGTCCGGGATTCCCGCCCTGACCATAGCCGGACAAGGACAGCCGGGAATCTTCCTGCCCTACCCGGAGAATCTCTCATGGCTTCCCGGCGTCCGCCCCCCCCGTGTGATCAGCGGCGGCTGTCCCCATGCGGGCTGCCGCTGGCAATGCGTCTATTCCGGAAAAGCGGAAAGATTTCACTGTATCCGGGCCGTGGCGGCGGAACGTGTTCAAAAAGAGCTGGAAACCCGACTTCCCGTCCTGGATGGAGTCCGGAATATCGAAGAAACCGATGAATAAACAAGCCTTGCAACTTGTTTTTTTTACAATAATGCGATATATTACTTCAATTGTATGCGGGAGAGGAGTGTCTCCGGCTTCGGCTTGATTTTGTGGAATTCGGTCGTTATCAGCATCCGGGATCCGTTCCGGGGGTTGATACCGGGATTCCGCGAGTCGAAAGGCCCTTGGCCGGACGCGACCGGAGCACGCCTTTCCTCCCCAAAACAGCCCAACAGGAGAAAAGGAAATCTATCATGGCTGAAGAAAAAATCATTTTCAAGTTCGACGGCGAACGGGAGATGGAGATCTCCACCGGCAAAGTCGCCCGCCTCGCAAACGGTTCCTGCCTCGTCCGCCTCGGCGACACCATCGTTCTCGCCGCGGCCTGCTCCGGCGCCCCGCGCGAGGGAACCGACTTCTTCCCGCTTCAGGTCGACTACCGGGAAAAATATTCCGCGGCAGGCAAGTTCCCCGGCGGCTACATCAAACGCGAAGGCCGCCCCTCCACCAAGGAGATCCTCACCTGCCGCATGATCGACCGCCCCATCCGTCCGCTCTTCCCCGAAGGGTTCTTCGATGAGGTGCAGATCTCATGTGTGCTGCTCTCCGCCGACGGCGTGAATGAGCCCGACGTGCTCGCGATGGTCGGCGCTTCCGCATCTCTGATGCTCTCGGATCTCCCGTTCGACGGCCCGATCGGCGCGGTCCGCGTCGGCCTCGTCGACGGTAAATTCGTCGTCAATCCGACCCGCGCCGAGATGGAGAAGAGCAAACTCGAACTCATCTACGCCGGCCGTCCCGACCAGGTCATCATGATCGAAGGCGAAGCCGAATTCGTCTCCGAAGCCCAGATGCGCGAAGCGATGTACCTCGCGAACGAAGCCGTCAAGAAACAGTGCGACGCCCAGATCGAACTCGCCAAACGCGCCGGACGCACGAAGAAAGACTACAAACTCTACCTCGTTCCCGAAGCGCTCGCAGACGCCATGCAGAAGTTCTGCGCCGACCGCATCGAAGGTGTCTGCACGATCCCCGGCAAGGAGGACCGCATGGTCGCGATGGATGCGCTGCGTTCCGAAGTCCGCGAGGCGCTGCGCGAACAGTTCGCCGATATGAGTGACGCCGAATACGGCTTCATGACCGCGATCGGATTCGACAACCTCGTCCGCGAAACGACCCGCAACGTGATCCTGGAAAAACAGTTCCGTCCGGACGGCCGTTCGATCACCGAGATCCGGCCGCTCTCCGCCGAAGTCAGCGTCCTGCCCGTGGTTCACGGCAGCGCGCTCTTCTCGCGCGGCGAAACCCAGGCGCTCGTGCTCGCGACCCTCGGCAACGAAAAAGATGCCCAGGAAACCGACGACCTCACAAGCGAAACCGGCATCACGAAGAAGCGGTTTTATCTGCACTACAACTTCCCGAATTTCAGCGTCGGCGAAGTCGGCCGCATCACCGGCCCGGGCCGCCGCGAAATCGGCCACGGCAACCTCGCGGAGCGTTCGGTCTCCAAGGTGGTTCCGAAGGACTTCCCCTACGTGGTCCGCTGCGTTTCGGAGATCATGAGTTCGAACGGTTCGACTTCGATGGCGTCGGTCTGCGGCGCGACGCTCGCGCTCATGGATGCGGGCGTTCCGATCTCCGCCCCGGTGGCCGGCATCAGCTGCGGACTTGTGACCGGGAAAGACGGCAAACGGCTGTTGCTCACCGACATCATCGGCGCGGAAGACCATTTCGGCGACATGGACTTCAAGGTGTGCGGAACCCGCGACGGCATCACCGGATTCCAGCTCGATTTGAAGCTGCCCGGCATTCCGATCGATCTGCTCTGCGAGGGCATGGAGCGCAACCGCATTGCGCGCATGAAGATTCTCGACGTGATGGAGGCGTGCATCGCCGCCCCGCGTCCGGACATCTCGCCGCGCGCTCCGCGCCTCGAAGTGGTCAAGATCAATCCGGACAAGATCGGCGCACTCATCGGCCCCGGCGGCAAGAACATCCGCGCGATCACCGAGGAGACCGGCACCTCCATCGACATCGAGGAGGACGGCACCGTCAAGATCATGGCTCCGGACAAGGAGCACCTCGAAGCGGCGAAACTGCGCGTCTCGGCCTGCACTGCGGAGCCCGAGATCGGCAAGATCTATCGCGGCAAGGTCGTTTCCATCCGCGACTTCGGCGCATTTGTGGAGATTCTCCCGGGCGTGGAAGGGCTGCTGCACATCTCCGCGCTGGCCGACTACCGCGTCAACAAGGTGACGGACATCTGCAATGAGGGCGATTACGTCTCGGTCAAAGTGCTCGACATCGATCCGGCCAACGGCAAGATCAGTTTGTCGCGCAAGGCGGCGCTCAAGGAGATGAGCGAGTAATCGCATTCACCCGTTTTCAGAAAAGGCGGAACGCCGCGGTTTCCCAAAGAGACCGCGGCGTTTTTTTGCAGCACAACTCACTGCAATCGCAGGAAAATCTCGCAAAACACCTCCCGCGCCCGGACGAGGTCGTCGGGGCCGGGATGTTCCGCGGCCTGCCCCCAGCGGGCGTCTCCGGCGGAGATGCGCGGGCCGCCGGCGACCATCTGGCGCATCCATTTGATGTTTGCGGGATCGATCTTCCCCTGGCAGATGAAGTGGCCGACGATCTCATTTCCGGCGAACATCGCCTCCGCGTTTCTCAGGCACTCCTGCGCATGATCGGAATCGGGATTCGCGCCGAGGGTGAAGAAAAGTACAACCTTCTTCCCCTTCAATCTCCGGATATATTTCTGGATCTCATGATTCGGATGGCCTTTGTCGATCCAGAATCCGACCGCGATGAGGTCAAATTCATGGTAGTCCGGCGCTTCGGCGATCGGAGAAAGAACCGTATCGCGCCCGAACGCCTCGGCCGCGACCTCCGCAATCGCTTCCGTGTTTCCGGTTTTCGATGAATAGACCACCAACGCCTTCATGATTGTTCTCCTTTCCACTTCCTCTTCCGGGAACGGTCCCCCGCCAGTAAAGAGCAATATAATTCAGGAGTTCCTAAGTTTCAAGAAAAAGGACCGGCTTTTTGAAAAAAACACTCGCATTTTTTCCGGAAGCGGCTATCTTAACCGTAAAACAATCGGAAGAGGTCGTCGTTATGATTGCAAAAATCGCGTTGCTTCTGTTTGCCGCCGTCGCGCTGACCGCTTCGGAGGAAGAGCCGGCGACGATCCTTCAGGGCTTTCGCGACCCGTCCCGTTTCGCGCTCGGCGAGAGTGTCGGAAGCGTGAGCGAAAATGGCGAACTCCTGCGGATCGACACGACCGGGCGCGATGAAACGTGGACACCCGTGCTCCGCACGCGGCCGGGGGTACTGAAGCCGGGAAGCGACTACGTTGTGACGTTTCGATACCGGATCGATTCGCCTGATATGGAGAAGAAATTTCTCCACTTTCTCTGCCGGCCGTTCTCGCGTCCGGACTCGTCACTCGACACCATGCGCCGGAACGAAGGGGGCGCGGGTGAATTCCGGCAGGTCAAGATCAAATTCCGCACGGGAAGCCGGGCGGACGACTACTCGTTTCAAATTCACACATTCCGCAAACTCAAGGGGGAGATCATGGATTTTACGCTTGCAGAAGGAACCGGAGAAGTCTATCTGGCGGCGACGCCGGACGCGAAACCGTTCACCGGCAGTCTCGGGGAACTGCCGACCGGGGCGAAGGAATTCACGATCGATCCGCCGCGCAATTCCGGCGGTACGGTCGTCGATGCGGCGGAATTCGGCGTTTCGCCGGAAAATCCAGACAATATCCCGGCGCTGAACCGCGCACTTGAACACTGCCGCCGGACCGGCGCGGCCCGTCTCACGATTGCACCGGGGGTTTACCGCATGACTTCAGATGTTTCGCTCCGCTTCCGCGAGATGCGCGACTTTGTATTCGACGGCGGCGGTGCGACATTCGTCTGGCTCAAGAAGCGGCAGCCGAACTTTCTCGTGGAACAGTGTGAACGGCTTGTGTTGCGCAACTTCAACATGGACTGGGAGTGGGAAAAAGATCCGCTCGCCAGTCTCGTCGAGGTCGCGGCGGTCACGCCGGAGAGTGTCGACTTCAAGTTCGTCGAGTACGAAACGTTTCCGCGCCGGGATGTGCGCGTTGCGATCGTGAGCAGCTACGATCCCGCGACGAAATCGGTCGGAATCGAAGGCGGATTCGACCGCGGATTCGAGTTCTTCGCAGGACAGAACCGTCCGGAAACCGAGTGGCTCTCCGGAAATCTTCTGCGGGTTCACGCGAAGGATCTGAGTTGTTTCCAGCCTGGACAGCTCTTCCGGATGCAGCACTACTATTACGACATGAACGGATTCGTGCTCTCCGACAACCGTCACCTCACGATCGAGGACGTCAACATCTTCTCCTGCGCGGGACATGCGTTTGTGGTCAGCGGCACGCAGCAGTTCTGGGAGTTCCGGCGGGTCAACATCGTCGCGCCGAAGGGAATTCCGCGCCGGATCATCACCTGCACGGCCGACCACTGCCACATCGCGCGGTCACGCGGATTCTTCCGCATGGAGGAGTGCGAATTCAGCCTCGGCGCGGACGACTGCCTGAATGCACACGACTGTTCCGGCTATGCGGAAAAATCCGGAACGCATTCGGTCCGCACCCGAAACATGCGCGCGATCGAAACCTATCCGCCCGGCACGCCGGTCGAACTGCGTCATGGCGACTACTCTCCGTCGGGATTCCGTTCCACCGTGGTTTCGACCCGGACGATCGACAACGGAAAGGGAATCCACGAAATCACGTTCCGCGATCCGGTACCGGAACCGATCGACGACGGCTTCATCCTCTTCAACTGGAATTACGATACACGCAACATCATCGTGCGGAACTGCTTCTTCCACGACAACCGCGCGCGCGGCATCCTGCTGCTCGGACGGGACATCACGCTGGAAAACAACCGTTTCCGCCACAACGAAATGGGCGCGATCAAGATCGAAACCGGCTACACCTTCAACGTCTGGAGCGAGGGTTACGGCGCGGACAACATCGTCGTGCGCAACAACACGTTCGACAGCGTGAACCCGCGCGACGTCGCCAACGACGGCAAGGCGCGCGACATCTACATGGGGGTCTACATGAAGACCGATCCGTCGACCGAGCGGACGCGCTACCCGATTCTCTCGAACATTCTGTTTGAAAACAACCGTTTCCGGAACAGCTTCGGGCTCGTGGCATTCATCAGCTCGGCCGGGAACGTCACATTCCGCGGCAACACGTTCGAGAATCCGACGCCGCGGCGCGATCCCCTCCCCTACCGGGCGGCGTTCTTCGTCACAAGCGCGTCGGATGTGAAGATCGTGAACAACCGCTACATCGCCTCACCGAACGTGCCGAACCCCGGCGTATTCTACGACCCGGAATCGGTGGAAAACATCGTTGCGGCGGGCAATGTCGTCATACCACAGAAATAATCCGGGAGAACCGACGCACATGGATATTCTTTTTTCGACCGACCGCATCGCCGAACGAATCGCCGCGATGGGGAACGAGATCACCGAATTCTACCGCGACAGACCGCTGACCGTCATCGCGCTGATGAACGGCGGAATCTGTTTCGCCGCGGATCTGTCGCGCGCGATCGCGCTGCCGATCTGGCTCGACTCGATCGGGGTCGCGAGCTACGCGAACCGGACGAGCACCGGGAGTCTCGACTTCCGCTCGACGCTGAAACTCGATCCGAAAGGACGGGAGATTCTGCTCCTCGACGAAGTGCTCGACACCGGCACGACACTGAAGCATGTGAGCGAAAAACTCCGTGCGCTCGGTGCCTCCGGCGTCCGCACCGCCGTCATGGTGGAGAAGGAGATCCCGCGCCCGAACGGGCTCGCACACGCCGACTGGGCCGGTTTTCTCTGCCCGCAGCGTTACCTTGTCGGCTACGGGCTCGACGCGGACGAACGCTACCGCAATCTGCCGTACATCGCCGCGATCGACTGAGGCCGGAGGGGGGCCGAACTTGCATTCTGCGTTCCGGACGTGTATATTACATAATTTGACAATTATGTCCGGGAAGGAGCGCATCAAGGTGCTGATCACTGTACCATTGAATTTTCAACTGAAGGAGCCGCTGCCGCTCGACTGCGGACGGGTGCTCAAGCAGGTGAACATTCGTTATGAAATTGTCGGGACGCTGACTCCGGAAGCGGACAATGCGGTTCTGATTACGCACGCCCTCTCCGGAAATGCGCACGTCTGCGGACGCTACACGCCGGAGGACCCAAAACCGGGCTGGTGGGATGAGATGGTCGGCCCCGGCAAGGCGATCGATACAAACCGCTATTTCGTGATCTGCAGCAATGTCATCGGCAGCTGCGCCGGGTCGACCGGGCCGCGTTCGATCGATCCGGACACGGGGAATCCCTACAATCTCACGTTCCCGGTCATCACGATCCGGGACATGGTTCGCGCGCAGAAGCAGCTCGTCGAACATCTCGGCATCAAGCGGCTGCTTGCGGTCGTCGGCGGCTCAATGGGGGGGATGCAGGCGCTCGAATGGGCGATCAACTATCCGGATATGGTTGACGGCGTCATTCCGATTGCGACGACGTCGCAGCTCTCCCCGCAGAGCATCGCGTTCGACTGGGTCGGCCGCGAGGCGATCAAGAACGATCCGCGCTGGAACGAGGGGAACTACTCGCCCGACCGGGTGCCGGAGGGGGGACTTGCGACCGCGCGCATGCTCGCGCACATCACCTATCTCTCGGATGAATCGATGAGCCGCAAGTTCGGCAGAGAGCTTCAGGATGCCGACAGTTACAGCTTCGATTTCCAGCGCGACTTCGCGGTGGAGAGTTACCTGGAGCATCAGGGGCGGCGGTTCGTCGAACTCTTCGATGCGAACAGCTATTTTTACATCACGCGTGCGATGGATTATTTCGATATGGCCAACCGCAGCGGCGGGGATCTGGCCAAAACGTTCTCGAAAGCGAAAGCGGCGTTTCTGGTCATCTCGTTTTCGAGCGACTGGCTGTTTCCGACGGCGGAATCGCGCAAAATCGTGCATGCACTGCTGAAAAACCGGCTGAACGTCTCATTCTGCGAAATCAAATCCGGTTACGGACACGACGCGTTCCTGCTGGAGGTCGATGCGCTCGGCCGGATGGTCCGTGATTTTCTGAGAAACTGTCAGGAGGCGCGCCGTGGCTAAGCATTTTCACTCCGAACTCAGAAACCGCCCCGACCTCGCGGTCATTGCGGAACTGGTCGATCCCGGACACAGGGTGCTCGATCTCGGCTGCGGGGACGGCAGTTTTCTCAAGATGCTCAAACACGAACGCGGCGCGAAAGTCCTCGGCATGGAGATCGATCAGGATCTCATCGCGGAGTGCATCGCCAACGGTGTGCCGGTCGTGCAGAGCGATCTCGATGCGGAACTGGATTTTGCCGAAGACAATTCGTTCGACCTCGTGATTCTGAGCCAGACGATCCAGCAGATGCGCCGTCCCGACCAGCTGATGCGGAAGATCGTCCGGGTCGGAAAACTCGCGGCGGTGAGTTTCATCAACTTCGGCTACTTCTCCTGCCGGATGCAGCTCATGCTGACCGGGGCGATGCCGCGCACGAAGGAGATTCCGTACCAGTGGTACAACACACCGAACATCCACCTCGGAACGATCAAGGATTTCAGACGGTTGTGCAGACATCTGGGAATCAAGGTGATTCAGGAAATTCCGATCGGACACTCCTTCCCGCTGCTGACCCGCCACTGGCCGAATCTCTTTGCGGTCGGCTGCGTGTTTCTGCTTGAAAAAGAGTAATTCCGTCACCGTCGCCAAACACGATTGGAGAAACCATGTCGAAACTCAACAAGTCCCGTCTGATCGCCGCGGCCGCCGGTTGCGGCATGCTGGCGGCGGCCGCCGCGTCACCGCTCCCCGAACTGACCGCGGAGAAACGGCAGAGCCACCTGGAAGAGCTGTTCCGCCATCTCGACTCCGCCCGCTTCGGCACGGAATATGCCGCGGCATTGCGGAACAGCGACACGCAGACCCTCATCCGAACCGTCGCGCGGTATTTCCGGGAACGGCCGCAGGATCCCGGGAGTGCAGAGACCGGCCGCGGATACAACGCCGACCGGGCGGAGCGGGCCGTTCGCGGCGAAATGATGGAAGTCAACATTCCGTGGACATTTCCGGAGGGGCGCATCCGGTATCTCTTCGATCCGACCGCGATCCGCGGCCCGGTCAACCACGAGTGGCTGTGGCAGTTGAACCGTCACAGCTTCTGGAATGACATGGCGAACGCCTATGCGGCAACCGGAGACGAAAAATACGCGCGCGCATTCAATATCCAGCTCCGCGACTGGATCGCCCAGACCGACTGTCCACCGAACTGGAATGCTCCGGGCAGCGCCTGGCGCACGATTGAAGCGGGATTGCGGCTGATGGGGTCCTGGCCGGTTGCATTCGACCGGTTCCGCCATTCGCCGGAGTTCACCGATGAGAATCTCTGCCTGATGCTCGCGTCGATGCACCGACAGGCCGTGCATCTGCTCGAACACCCGACCAGCGGCAACTGGCTGTTGATGGAGATGAACGGGGTCTATACGTTCGCCACGCTCTTTCCGGAGTTCTCCGACGCGGAGGCGTTCCGGCGAAAATCGGCCAGGACCCTCTCTGATGCGTTGCGCGGACAGATCCTGCCGGACGGGATGCACGACGAACTTTCGCCCGACTATCACAGTGTGGTTTTCACCTGCGGCAGCCAGATGTTCCGGCTCGCGCAGCTGCATCACCGGACGGAGGAGCTGCCGCCGGACTTCGCGCCGCTGCTCGAAAAGGCGGCGGAGGCGTATCTCGCGCTGGCGACACCGGGATTCACGCAGCCGCGTACGAACGACTGTTTCACGCTGCGTACGGACGCGCTGCTCGGGAAAGCGTCCCGGCTCTTCCCCGAACGGCGGGATTTTCAGTGGGGGGCGAGCCGCCGCGCCGAGGGGGTGCCGCCGCAGGGAGGGAGCGCGTCGCGCTTCCTGCCGTGGGCGGGATTTGCGGCCATGCGTTCCGACTGGGGGCCGGAGGCGACCTATCTCTGCTTCGACGCCGGGTCGCTCGGGATGGGACACCAGCATCAGGACAAACTCAACATCAACCTCTATCTGGGCGACGAGGAGTTGATCTTCGACGACGGCGGCGGGCAGTACGAGGAGTCCGCCGCCCGGCGTTACGGAATCTCGGCGGCGGATCACAACACGATCCTGGTCGACGGGAAGCCGCAGAACCGGCGCGGACCGAAAAAGCTCGAAAAGCCGGTCGACGCGGGCTGGGTGTCTACGCAGGAATTCGATTACGCGCGAGGAAGTTACGATGCGGAGTTCGGGCAGGATCGTCCGGCGGTGCACAGACGCGAGGTGCGGTTCTGCAAACCCGATTTCTTCTGCGTCGTCGACAGCCTGACGCCACGGGACAATGCGGCCCACGACTATGAGCTGCTGTTTCACCTCGACACGTTGAAAACCGTTGCAGTTCCGGAGTTTCCGGGGGCGGTGAAGTCCAACTTCGGGCGGAAATACGATGTGCTGATCGTGCCGCTGTTCCCGGAAGAGCTGACCGTCTCGACCGCCTCGGAGCAGACGGAGCCGCGCATGGCGGGCTGGTACGTCGGCCGGAATGAAGCGCGGCTGCACCCGGCGACGACCGTCACGATGAAAGCGGCGGGGAAGCGGGAGTTCCGTTTTGCGACGCTGCTGTTTCCGCTTCGGCAAAACGATGAACTGCCGGTGGTGAAACGGTTGTCGGAGAAGCAATTCCGCATCACCTTCCGCGGCCGCGAACAGACCCTCGACCTCGACCGGTTGAACACGGCCACGGAACAGGTCGGGGCAGATGCCCGGCCGGCCGGAGAAAAACGCTAAGATTTCCGGAAGAAAAACGTCTTATCTCCGGAAAGACTCTGAAGCAAAAACTCGAACAGCAGCAGTCACGGAGCGGAAAATGAATCAGCCCGGCCAGCGGAAAATCGGCGGAACATTCGGAACTCGTGCGGAGATCCTCCGGCGGAACTTGAAGCGGCAGGAAATACCGAATCGGAAATCCGTCACTCCCGTCGTCTTTCGCAAAACGGGCGCCGCACTGTTTCTGCTGTCGGCGCTGCTGCTGTTTCCGCTGCTCCTCGGCGGCGCGGAAAAGGTGGTTCTGATCGGCGAGAGAACACCGGTCGACCAGCTGACCGCCGCGCTCTCCTCCGATCCGGAGATCGAACTGCTGGAACGGCTCGAGATCGATGCCGTCCTCCGGGAACACCACCTCGACGCCCTGAACGGGGCCGTTCTGCAACGGCTGTTTCCCCACGCCGACCTGATCGCGCTCCTCTCGGCCAGCCATCTCGAACTGTTCCACGCGAAAACCGGGGCAAAACTGCTGAGCCGGAGTCTGGATATGCGGCAGGCTCCGCGATGGATCGCCGAGGCGGCAAAGAAACGTGCCGCACCGGACGCCCGGATTCTCTCCATCGCGTTCGTCGACATCATCGATGTTCCGTCGGCGGAGCGCGACAGAATCGCGGCTCTGCTTCTCGAACTTCAGGAGCGTCTGGTCAACGCGGAAAAGATCCTGTTACTGGAACGCGACCATCTCTCCGCGATTCAGGAGGAACGGACGCTCACCGGGGAAATCCATCCGATTCTGCCGTCGGAAACACAGATTCGATGCGAATTCCGTCAGGGCTCCGACGCCCGGGAGATCACACTGGAACTGCGCCTCATCTCCGCGGACGGCAACGAGCTGCTTGACCGTGTCTTTCCTGATCTCCGGACGATGGAACCGATTGCCGCAGAAATCTGCGATGCCCTGCACACCCCGAGTTCCGAAGTGCCGTTTTCCGCCGAAGCCGAGGCGAAACGGTATTTTGACGAATATTATGCGCTGCTGCGCCGCTCGCCGAATCTGAACTCCAATCTGCCGCCGCACACACGGAAGATGCGGAGAGTGATCACCGCCATGCGGGTGCTCGACCCGGAAAATCCGCGCTACCGCTACGAAGAGATCTTTTTTCAGCTCGGAGAATACGCGCGTTTCGGCCTGTCCTGGCAGGAACGGATCGCAATTCTGAATCGTTTTGTCCGGGATGCGGAAGCGTTCCTGAAACGATATCCAAAGTGGGAGTTCCCGAAACAAAAAGCGGGCTTCACCCTCCATCCGACCGGACTGCACAGCCCGATTTTCAACCTCTTCGACTATGAGCAGCGCGTCACACCCTCTCCGGAGGAAGCCGCCGAGCTGAACCGCCTGACGGACGAGATCCGCGCCATGCACCTCATGCTTGACCGGAAACATTCTCCCGGCGACAGGGAGTCGATCTCTGAACAGGAGGGGGCGATCCGTTACGGCATCGATCTTCTGCCGCATTTCGACGCGGTCAAGGCGATGCGCCTCGCCTGGCAGGCCGATCTGGACGAACTCGCTCTCTTCCGGAAACACGCCGACAAGCCGGGAAAATTCGTCAGACTCGGAGAGTGGTACTTCCCCGGCCCGTTCATGCAAGCCCGCGGAATCTGGAACCGGCGAGGGGCGTGGGAGTGTGCCCGCGAGCTTCTGAACACCCGCCTCCCGGAAATGGAGGAGGCGATGAAAGCGCTTCCCGCGTCGAAATATGAAGCCCATCTCGCCGAACTGAAATTTCTGCGTGAGTACCTTAACAGCGACGGTTCGCCGGAGACGTTCAAACGAATCTTCCGGGCGAGGATCCGCCATGCCGTCGAGCATTTGAATTTCCGCCCCTCCCCGCGGACCTCTTACGGCGGTCTGCTGGAAGCGGCGGCCAGGGATTATTTCGGGCTGCGCGAATCGGAACTGGGCGGATTCATCATGGAGTGTCCGTGGGAGTGCCTGAAAGAGTTCGGACATTCGCTGTCCCGTGAGGACAGGGCGATTGTCGCCGTCCAGCAGTCTACAGACGAAGAACTTCTGCAATATGCGCCCGAGATCCGGCGTCTCGCATACCGGGGCATCTGCCGGAACGATCTGGGAAATTCGCTTCAGATGCTGGGGAGCTCGCTCCATCAACGTCTTGAAACAGACCCTTTGAGGGAGATCGCATATCGGACGACGACGGGAAATTTGCTCCATCAACATCCCGACCAGCTGGTTTGGGAAGCGACACTCGCCGAACTCAACGGAGCGTTCGCGATCCGCTCCATTCCGCTGCCGGGGGCGGGATGGGAGATGGGGAGTCTTTTCGCCGACGGGAAATATTATACGCTCCGGCAGGCGCATGGAAACAAAGCCGTTCTCTACCAATGGGATCCATCGACGGGACGGGCGGAAAAGCTGCTGGAGACGGAACTCCCCGTTTCCCGGCCGCACGCGGTGCTGTATCTGGAGGGGAAGCGTCTCTGGTGCGGCGGCCGCCGGTGGCTCGGCTGTTTCGACCTCGAATCGCGCCGGTGGAAACTCTTCACGGAACTTCCGGGGGAGGAGATCCATGCTCTGACCGTCACGAGCACCCGGATCTTCTATCTCTGCGGGGCGTGCAACCGTGGCAATTCGATTCCGCTCTCGCTGCACTCCTGCGATCCGGAGGGGGGAGACCGGCGAACCATCTGGGACGCGCGGAGTTCCCGTCCGGAGCTGAAAACCGGGGCAACGGGTGAAGTTTCGGGCTTTTTTCCCGGCCGCGACGGATTGCTCTATTTCACGGTCGACGACCGGAATCAAGTGCTGCTGCTGGCATTGGATCCGAAAACCGAAAGCATCCGCCGGATTCGCCGTTTCCCGTCGGCGGCGGGCTATTTCCTGCTCCGCCGCAGCGGCGACCTGCTGCTGGGGGAGGACGGCACCTATTTCGGCAGCGCCTTTTACACGCTTCCCGGCGACGACCCCGCGGCGGAACCGCTCCGGCTTCTCGCGCAGCACGCCTCCGACAAGCGGACGGCCCGCTGCCGAATCCCGGGTTATCACGCGATTCAACATCCGGCGGTACTGAGGAAAAACCGGTGGCTCTGCAGCGCCGGGGATTTCGGGTGCTGGATTCTGGATCTGGAGAATCCGGAGGAGTCCCCGCTTCTGCTGCTGCCGGAAGTCTCGAACGTATTTTACGACGAAGCGCGCGACGCGCTCTACTATCCGGCCCGCCGGCTTCCCCGCATCTACGAGGTGAAATTCAAATAATATGTCCCGCCGTTTCGATTTCGGGAGTTGAAAAGTCGTGCAAGGGCGTGTATTGTTCCGCGATATTCCGGAACACGAACAACCAGAAAGGGGAGAACAGATGGATCCGGCCATCCAGAAAATGATTCACGGCTTCCGCCATTTCCGCAAAACCTATTTTTCCGACAGCACCGAGCTCTATTCGCGCCTCAGGCACGGCCAGATGCCCGCCGCACTCATGATCGCCTGCTGCGACTCGCGCGTCGACCCCGCCCATGTCACCCGAAGCAATCCCGGGGAGATGTTCGTGATCCGCAATGTCGCGAATCTCGTGCCGCCCTATCATCCGGACTCGACGTTCCATGGCGTGAGCTCCGCGATCGAATATGCCGTATGCGTGCTCGAAGTCAAGCACATCATCGTGCTCGGCCACTCCGGCTGCGGCGGAATCCACACCCTCATGTCCGAGGAGTGGCACAATCATCCGTCGGAGTTCCTCACACGCTGGCTCACGCTCGCCGAACCGGCCCGCCACCGGGTCAAAGAGCGTCTCGGCGACAGGCCGGAGGAGCTCCAGCTCCGCGCCTGCGAGGAGAGTTCCATCCTGCTTTCCATGGAAAACCTCATGACTTTCCCGTGGATCCGCGAACGGGTCGAGGCCGGAAATCTCAAGATCCACGGCTGGTACTTCAACCTGCACGAGGGCGAACTCTACGATTACGACTCCGAAAAAGAGGAGTTCCTCCCGCTCGCCGGAGAGTCCGATTCCCTCTGAACCGCACGCCTCAGCGGGGGAGGATCTCCAGAAGCATCTCCTCCGGCGTCGGCGGAGTGACCGGACGCATCCAGAGCTCTTCGGAAACGTGCGGCTCCTCCCGCAGAAGTTCCGTCGTCACGGGGTCGTACCAGCGCAGCGTATACGTTCCGGCGGGCAGCGAAACGGCGAGCTCTTTCCCCGCCGTCTCCGCCGCATACGCGAGAAAGTGTTTTCCCCCGAGCGCCAGCGCCGCCGCCCGGCAGTCGGGCCGGAATACGTGGAACGCCGGACGCGCGCGGGAGAAGTCGAATTTCCCCAGAAACTGCGCGAGCGCCGCCAGTTCCCGGTGAAAACCTTTCCCTCCGCCGTGCGTGCACCCGGCGGAACAGTGTTCCGCCCCGTCCGGCGTCTCGACCGTATAGGCCATATCCAGATTGCTGTACCCCGCCGCTCCCGCCAGCAGCGCGAGCCACGCCTCCTGCCGGTAGGGCCGGTTCGCGGAGCCGCAGAATCCGGTCTCGTCATCGACGATCGGCAGACTTCTATGCCAGTTGGCGGGCACGCACTCCGGGCGCATGTAATGGAAATTCAGCACATTCGCGGCCGGAACCTCGTCAAACGCGCAGGAAAAGGTGTTGTCGACGTTCCACGCGACGGGTTTCCCGGGAGCGAGAGTTTTGACGAATTCCGCAAGTTCCTGCTGGAAACGGAGCACCGGCGCCGGATCGCGGACCATCCAGTACGGTTCGTTGACGAGTTCGATGATGACGTTGTCGAAATCGTTCAGCTGTTCCAGGACCAGGCGCACATAACGCTTCTTCTCCGGCGTCAGAGCGTTGAAAAACTCCCGGCGATCGACCGCCGGATCGTAAAACGGGGAATCGCGGTAGTTGTTCTCGTTGTAAAAGACGCAGAACAGCGTGAACTCGACGACGACGCCCGCCGAATCGGCAGTGGAAAGAATATCGCGCAGCCGCGCGACATATTCGGGATGCAGCCGTTCCCTCTCCGGCCCAGCAAAGAGCGGCACAAGCTGCCCGGCCTCCGGCGCAAGCGGATTCGAGTCGAAATGGAAATCGCTGGACCGCTCGAAGTAGCTTCCACCGAACAACCGGGTCTGGTTGAAGCCGTTCTTTTCGAGCTCACGGAAATAGCGCCGAAAATCGAATGCGCGATTGATCAGAGCGCCGTAATGCTCGGCGGAACTGATCAGCAGCCGAATTTCGCCGTTGATCGTGAAATAATGCGGATTGACGCTCGAAACGCCGATCACCGTTTCAGACATGGCTCGCCTCCCGGTTCTGGATGATGGATCTATCAATTGCGGCATGAAAAATACCCGGCCTATTTAGAAATAGCACATCGGAACGTTTTTTTCAAATCCGGAAGTGCAAAACATGTTCCCGGCCGTTCCGGCGAAAAAACACGGCTTTTCAGCCGGAGCACTGGCAAAAATGCCCTCCCCGGTGTATCTTAAGGGAAAACCGGACGGAGAATCGATGCGCACACTTTTTCTGACACTCCTGCTGCTCACGGCGACGGCGGCCTGCTCCGCCGGGACGCTTCTGCTTACAGACCCGGTTCCGGTTTTCGACCGTCCCGACCAGAATGCGAAAGTTCTGCGCATCCAGCCGCCCGGCCCCGTGGAATTTCAGGGGGAGCCGTTCACCGGATTCTCGGCGCAGCACCCGCTCGCCACGGCCAACACGTTCTACACCCTGCCCGGGGGCGGTTTTCTCTCGCCGGAACTCGTGAGCGAAAAAGGAATCGACGGAAAACGCGAAACCGTCCAGATTCTCCCGCAGCCGACCGTGCGTATGCTCCTGACGGTCACATGCGCGGCGGCGATCGGACTTCTGCTGATCGGTTATCTGCGGCGGCGGAAACCGCTCCCGGACAAGCCGCCGCTCAGCTCCCGGCAGGAGGCGCTCATTTTCATCGCACTCATCGTGCTCGTCAGGCTGCTTCTGCTCTCCGACACTCTGCTCAACTGGCAGAACGTATTTGCGGCGGCGGCAGACGAAAACGGCTACTTCGAAACCGCCGCCGGAATGGCGGACGGAGAGTTCTCCGGACCATGGCGTTTCACGATCGGAACAGGGCTTCTCTACCTGCCGTTCCTCTTCGCAACGGGAGCGGAGTGTTACTACGACATCGCGATTCCCTTCTCATACTTCTCGGGATACGTGCTCGCTCCCGGCGCGCTCGTGCTCGGATTCCTCATTCTGCGCCGTCTCGGGTTGTCGAATCTCAAGGCCGCTCTCCCGATGCTCGCATGGGCCGTATGGCCGTTCTTCCACTTTCACGTCGAACTCTGGAATCAGGGGGTGTTCCAATCGCTGTTCACCATGCCCGGCAACAGTCCATGGTTCTTCTATGGAACACTCATCAACGCGGGATTCAACGCCATGAGCGACACGCCGAGTCTCTGCGCCGTCCTCGGCTCTATCGCGCTCGCGCTGCACATGCCGCCGAAACGGCGTTTCGTGCTGCTGCTCGGATTTCTCTTCGGCTTCAGCTGTCTGCTGCGGATCAACAATATCTTCTTCGCGCCGCTGCTCGCCTGGATCGCCGCAGGGAAGTTTCCCGACGCGCTGCGCCACCCGAAACAGCTCGGACTCCTCGTGCCGATCGCAGCGGCCGGATTCTTCGCGGCATTCGGCATCCAGCTCTGGATCAACTTCCACCAGTTCGGCAACCCGATGACCTTCGGCTACGTGCTGCACTACCCCGATCTCGCGGACGGGCTGCGGCCGGTCAACGGCTTCACGCTCCGCACGTTCCTCGAAGGGCGCAACATCCGCTTCCTCGCGGGAGCGAACCACGCGGCATGGACGCTCGGCATCACCGGCATGCTGCTGCTGCGCAACGCGAAACTGCGCAGCACCTTCGCACTCTGGAGCGTACCGGTCATCTGGTTCTTCTTCGGATACAGCCATACTTTCTGCGACGCGCGCCGCTTCGTCTTCGGCGCATTCCCCGCCATGCTCGCGGCATTCGCCGCGCTCGAATGCTGGGAAACGATGTCCAGGAAGGAACTCGTTCTCACACTTCTCCTCGTCTGCGCGGCGACGCTGTTCGTGCTTCCGGTCGATTCCGGCGTCGCGTTTCTTCCGTTCGAACTGCCGCGGGTGCTCGGGCCGTGGCTCTATCTGATTCCGGCCGCTCTCGTTCTCTGCGGAATCCGTTTTCTGATCCGGAAAAACCGGCAAGCCGGAGTACTCTGCATCCTTCTGCCGCTGCTGCTGCTCTTCGGACACCCCTATCTCTACGCCGCGCTTCTGGCAATCATTCTGCTGCGCGTACTCTTTTCGCTGCGCGCGGCACTGATTCCGTGGGAAACCACCCCGTCCGTTTCCGAAAAAGCGGCTGAGGAGTCTCCCTCCGGAAAACCGGACACTCAATCTCTTTCCAGGAAATAGAGGTTCGTCCCCGGGGCGTCGAATGAATCTGTGAAAGAGTCCGTATCCTGCGCGACGACCCGGTCGTCGAAGATCTCAACGACCCGTTTCGCCCGGAACGGAAGCCGAATCTCCCGGACACCCCCGGTCCCGCAGTGAATCGACAGCAGCTCGGCGGACGCATGAAACGCCGCATCCTGCACGTAGATGTGCACTCCGGCCCGTTCGGCCAACCGGCGAATCTCCGCTTCCGTCAGATCGTTCGCCTCGGGGGCGTAGACCTCCGTCCAGTTCTCCTGCTCCCGAATGTGAATGCCGGGAAGCTCTTCCGGGAATCCGGTGAAACGCTCGACATTCTCCGGCGCATACGCCCCATTGCGGATGATCCCCGCCTGATGGAGAAAGACCACCGTTCTTCCATCGCAGCAGAGTTTCTCCCGGAGCAAGGCCTCCTTCGCATCGTCCATCACAACCAGATTCTGGAAGATCACCAGCCGGTAACGGGAGAGATCCACGTGTTTCAAATCCTCCCAGGTCGCCGTATCCGCCGGCAGTCCGGCCGCGGAGATGCGGTTTTCCAGCTCGCCGAAACGGCACATCTGCGCCTCACTGTGCAGCTGATAATTGCTCTCCGGATCGATCACGAGCAGAATCTGGGCGGCGGAACCGGAGGAACGGGCGGCGTACTCCTTCCACACCTCGACGGCACGGCGGATCATGGCGCGGGTCTCCTCAGCCCGATACATTCCGCCCCAGATATTGAAAAACCAGAATGAGAGCCGGTTGACCATGCACATGCCGAGTTCCCGCTTGAGTCCGGCGACATCCTCCCGCGGATTTTTCCAGCCGTTCCAGATTCCACCGGAAAGAGTGAAGTAATCCGTAAGCTTCAGATTGGCGTCGCTGGTGATGCGGTCGCATTCGAACAGGAAATTGATCTTTCTGCGGCGCAGCATCTCCGTCACGCCGATGTAACCGGAATTGCCGCCGATGGCGAACGGCCGGTTGCAGGCCGCACCGATCACGAAATCCGGCGGAGCAGTGTCGAGCACCCGTTCGCAGTCGAGCTGTCCGTAAATTCCGCTGTTGCGGATGTGTGAATAGAAGATGCCGATCCGGGCCTCCTTCCGGATCCGGGCGCGGGTTGCGGTGATGAATTCGATCGCCAGATCCGCCGTCGATGCATTGACATACCGGAGCCACGCCGGGAAATTCGCCTCCGTATCCGGATCGTAGACCGCATCGTACCGATGGGGAACACCCGGATAAATCAGAGGCGGAAGATACTGACGGGGCTCATATTTCTCACACCACTGCTGAAAGTGGAGAACTTTCTGAGTCGTCAGTTTTTCATTCGCATGTTCAATCCATTCCAATGTGCGTCCGCAGGCAACCACATACCCTTCCACACGGTCACCCCAGCGGGTTTCACAGTGGTTGAGAAACGCATCCAGATAGCTCATCGTCAGCTCCATCCACCGTTTGTGGTAAAAACAGTCGCTCAGATTGTAAAAGGAATCCATCGAAAGTTCCCGCGTGAGCCAGAGTGGAGAATTTAAATCGACGGTCGTGATGAACCGCGCGGAAGGATGGTGCGAGAGAACTTCTTCAAACTGACGATCAAGAAGATCAAAATCATAAAGGCGTTCCCGCTGCCAGATCAGCGGATAATCGGAATAAGGCTCCCCCAGCGAATTGGCGGTGTTCATCGGGGAGATTTCGATCAGATCGATTCCCGCGTCCCGCATGAATTCCAGCGTTTCCCACTCCGTGTGCAGAAATTTCCCGTAAGGAAGACGATAAAGCAGCATCGTATTTTCCATTTTCACACTCCTCTAAATCCCTTTCTCTTTCCTCTCTGTATTGTTTTTCTGCCGTTTCCCACCCGGGAAGCGGCTCGCCGGATCACGTGCCGTTTTCCCCGAAGCTCCTCCCGGGCTCCGTAGATCAATCTAAAATTCACGCTTGTCTTTTTTCTATTATATGCTATTTTCTACAAAAAGAGAACCATACCCGAGTCATAAAAGATTCAAAAAACAGTCAAAAGGATTCAACATGCCGAATCTGTTGCAAAACCAGCACGGAGATCTGTACAGTCCGGGTTACTATCAGAGCATGAAAATGCAGTTTCACACCTGGCCGACTTCCGCAATGTCCGCCCGGAGTCTTTTTCTGAGAAGCGGCTTCGAGGTGGAACGCAACGGGTCGAGCTATTTTCAGCACAACCACAACCCCGACCTTGCCATCGAGCTGGTAACCGCCGGGGCGGTCGTCTACGAGGATGATCACTGCGCGGAGAAGGTTTTCCCGGGAGAAATCTATCTGGTTCATCACAATGCGGATACGATCATCCGGACCGATGAGGGACGATTTTACCGGAAAAAAGTCCTCTGTCTCACGGGCAGCCTGCTGGACTCCATCGTCGAATCGCTGAAACTGGTGGGGATGCGCCATTTGAAACCGGAGAACCCGGCGGAGTTCGAGTCGCGCATCGACTCCCTGCTCAAACAGCTCTGCTGCAAAGAACACGATTCCGAATCGCGCATTGCAGGAAATGTGTATGAGCTTCTCTTTCGGCTGGCGGAATGTTTCCACTCCAAACGCAGCGTCTTTCCCGCGCCGCTGCTTGCCGCGTTGGACTTCATGAACGGTTCGTTCCAGCACAAAATCTCACTTGCCCAGATCGCATACAATGCGGGAGTGAGCCAGTCTACCCTGGTTCGTCTGTTCCATCGTCATCTGGGAAAACATCCGATGGCCTGGCTGATCGATCTCCGGCTGGAAATCGCCAAATCCATGGTCACAGCCACCGATCTCCCTCTCAAGGAAATCAGCTGGCGGTGCGGTTACACCTCCCCTTACTATTTTTCCACGGCGTTTCGCGGGAAATACGGCTGTTCACCGCGGGCGTTCCGCGCCCACTGCCACCCTTCCGGCTGACAATGGTCCGGAAGCTCCGCCTCGCCCTTTTTCTCCGAAATCCATCCCGAAAAGTTCGAGACGCCATTGCATTTCCTTCCATTTGGGTTATATTATAATTCCAAAACAAAAATGTTCCATTTTGGAAATGAATATGGATTTGACCTCGTTTTATCGGATGCACGGGCTGGTCGAGGATCTGCGGCGGAAATGCGTGATCGAATATTGGGAGCAGCGCAACGCCGACGATCCGCTCGCACAGTTCGGGCCCCGTATGCTGAATCATTTGAGCGCCATTCTGCGGAACGAACCTTGTTCGCTCCATGATGTCATGCGCCATACCGGGCTGTCCGCCCCGGCGGCCTCGGCTTTTGTGGCGAAACTCGTGCGGGCGGGGATTCTGCGCCGAGAGGTCAATCCGCAGAACCGCCGCAGCGTGCTCATCACGGTGGAGCCGGAATTCCGCAGAAATCTCGCGGAAATCGATGCGAACTTCAAGGAGCACGTTGCCGAACTGTTCCGCTCCGCCACTTCAGCGGAACTCGAAGCACTGGAGACCGTGGGAGATTTTCTCCGCCGCCTCCTCGAACCGAAAGAAACCAAATCATGCTGAAAAAGGACGATGCCGTTTACACCCGCGGTTCCATTCAGGGAACCATGCTCAAAACCGGATGCGCGATGCTGGCCGGAACACTCGCCATGTCCGGCTACAACATCGCCGACACCTACTTCGTCGGACAGCTCGGCAAGTCGCCGCTGGCGGCGATGGGGTTCACGTTTCCGGTCATCATGCTGATCGGCTGTCTTTTCCGCGGGCTCGCCTCCGGCGTGATGACCACTGCCGCACAGGCGCTCGGGAGCGGGCGCAAAAGCAAGGCGACGCGGCTCGTCTCCTCCGGAATCCTGCTGATCTTCCTCGTTTCGATCGTGCTGGCGCTGCTGGGAATGGCCACATCGGAATGGACGTTCGAACAGTTCGGCGCGACTGGCGAGACACTGGAACTGGTCAAGGGGTACATGAACATCTGGTATTTCGGCTGCGCGACCGCGTCACTCTCGATGACGGGGAACGACCTGCTGATCGCGGCGGGCGACTCGAAGGTCGCAAGCGGCATGATGATTATCGGAATGTTCATCAACGTCATTTTCGACCCGATCTTCATCTTCGGATTCGGCCCTGTTCCGGCGATGGGAATCCGCGGCGCGGCTCTCGCGACCATCGGCTCACAGCTCGTGGCGACACTGGTGGTGCTTTATGTGCTTTACAAGCGGCACGGACTGCTCCGGTTCGAACGGATTCCGTGGCGTCAGCTCAAAGGTTCCTGGAAACTGGTCATCCGGTTCGCGATTCCGGCCTCGCTCGGCATGCTCATGATGCCGATCGGGTCGACGATCATCACGCGGATCACGGCGGCATTCGGAGACACGGCCGTCGCGGCGACAGCGGCGGCCGGGCGGCTTGAAATGGTCGCCTTCATCTTCCCGATGGCGCTGGGCATCCCGCTGCTCTCGATGGTCGGTCAGAACTACGGAGCAAGACTCTACGACCGGATCCGGGCCTGTCGCAGATTTGCCATGCGGTTTGCATTTCTGTTCCTGCTGGGGATGGCGGTGATCTACTTTTTCGCGGCGCCGGTGCTCGTGCGGTTCTTCTCGCCGGATCAGGATGTCCAGCAGATCATGACACTTTGCATGTACATCATTCCGTGGGGGTTCGGCATGATTGAAATCCACCGTTACTCGGGATTTTTCTTCACCGGCTGCGGACGACCGGCCGTGGCGGCCTGGCTGAATGCGCTGCGGATCATCGGATTGATGATTCCGCTCTCACTGCTCGCGCTCTATTTGCATTCGCTCGTTGCGCTCTTCGCGGCACGGCTTGCGGCCGACGTGCTTGCCGGCGGCATCGGCTATCTGCTTGCGCGGCACATGGTCAACCACCTCCCTGCCGACGGAGCCCCGCCGCAGCAGAGCGCCGTCCCGATGAAACCCGGGCGGGGACTCTTGAACCGACTCCGGGTACTCGCGACGCACCAAAATGAAATCGACAGTCAGAGCGACACACAATAACCAGCTCACAGACAGGGAGTTGTTCACCATGCACGATGATCTCAAACAATTTCTGCGGGAGTCCCGCAACACCATCGCATTCACGGGAGCGGGAATCTCGACGCTCTCGGGAATCCGTGATTTCCGTGGAAAAAACGGCGTCTATCTTCAGCCGTGGCACGGCCGGCAGGTGGAGGAAATTCTTTCACTGGAGTGCTTTTATGAAGATCCCTCCCTCTTTTACCAATGGGCAAAGGAGTTCATCTACCGGCTCGACGATTTCCATCCCGCGGCCGTCCACCGGGTTCTCGCGAAACTCGAAGCGCGCGGCATGCTTTCGAGCGTCTACACGCAGAACATCGATCTGCTGCATCAGAAAGCGGGCAGCAGAAACGTCTATGAACTGCACGGAAGTCCCGCTCATCACCACTGTTTGCGCTGCCGGAAGGAGTTCTCCTACAAAGAAATCGCGCCGAAAGTGCTCGCCGATGAGCTGCCGCGCTGTTCCTGCGGCGGCGTGATCAAGCCGGACATCGTCTTTTACGGCGAAAATCTTGACGAGTCGCTGCTCAATCAGGCGTTCAAGGAGATGGGGAAAGCGGATCTGCTGCTCGTGCTCGGCAGCAGCCTGACCGTACAGCCCGCCGCTTCGCTGCCGCTGGCGACCCACTACGGCGGCGGAAAAATCGTGATCGTAAACGCCCAGCCGACGCCGCTCGACCGTTACGCCGCCGCACGGTACAGCGACCTGCAGGAGGTGTTCGGCGACCTCGAAAGCTGGCTCGAAAACCAGTGAGCGCCCCTCCCCCTGATTACGACTGCGGACTCGCAGGAACAGGCGGCGGCAAAAGCTGGACCGAGCCGGTGAGATTGTTCGTCACAGTGTTGAATGCGAGCGAAAGTCCCGCCTCGTTGAATCGTTGCAGAATCGTCAGATTCACCTCGGTCCGCAGCTGCTCCTCCCGATCGAAGCTCGTGGTCTTGAGCCACATGATGACCCGGATGTTCAACGCGGAAGCGCCGAACTCCTCGAAGAAGATCCGGGGGAAATACTGCGGCTGATCTTTTCCCTTGAAATCGGTCGTGATCTCGCGCAGAATCGTCATCGCCTGTTGGAGCTGTTCGGCGGAGGTTGCGTAATCGAGTCCCAGAACCAGCGTGTAGCGGATTACGCCGCGGTTGCTGATGTTTTCGATCGGCTGTTCGGCGATGCGGCTGTTCGGGATGGAAAAAACACTTTCGTTCGCGGTGATCACGCGGGTGCTGCGCATACCGACCGACTGCACGAGGCCGTTCACGTCGCCGATCTGCACACGGTCGCCGATCCGGAACGGACGGTCGAGAATGATGACGAGCGTGCCGAAGAAATTCGACAGCGTCTCGCGCGAGGCGAATGCGACGGCCAGTCCGACCACGCCGGCGCCTGCCAGCAAAGTTGTGATGTTCAGTTGAAAGATGCTCTGCCCGATGAAGAGAACGGTCACGACCGCGAGGACGATCTTCAGGAGCTTCCGCGTGATGTCGACCATGAGCGAATCGAGACTGTTGTCGGGGCGCTTTGCAAATGCGCGCATCTTGACGTCGAGCAGCGTAATGAGCTGGAACCCGGCCCGGGCCGCGAGCAGCGTGATCCACGTGAAGAAGAGCCGTGCGTCGAGCGGATAAAGTTCCGGCAGCGAGTGGAGCACCGGCAGCAGAAAGAGGAAGATGACCCCGGAAACGACCATAAGAATCACCGGTCCGGAAAGCGCCGCGATGAACTGCCAGCGCATTCTGCGGCATTCGGCGTCGCTGCGCGCGACGAGCCACCGGAGTCCGAATGCGAGCGCGGCGCCCGCAAGAATCGCGATACCGGAAGCGATGAGCAGAGTGAAAAGCGCATCCTTTTCGCGGACAAACCAGTTTTCCGCCTCAGTGAAGCGGCGATCGACTTTTGCGGCGATCCGCTCCTCGTTCAAAACGGGAAGAGCCTGTTCGCCGGAGAGGATCCGGTCGAGTTCGGTATCCTCCTCCCGTTCTTTTTCCGGAGCGGGATTTTTCTTCTCCGAACTGGTTTCGGCGACACGTTCCGGAAGCTCCGGCAGCGACAGCGCCTCCTCGGCCGGAGCAACGACCGCAGCGGCCAGACACAACATCAGAACCCATACCATACGCCTCATGACAAATCCCTCCCTCGGCTCAGCTCAACTCAATCTTACACTACCGCCGAAAAATGGATTTGTCAAGCGGGAAACACCGCTCTTGCGCAGATGCCTTCAACGGCGCAAATGCAACAGTGACCAGATGGCCGGATTCCCGCTGTTGTCTGCGTAGGAGTTCGAGTTTCCCTGTCGCCGCGGATAATTTTTCCCCAGATCGTCGACAGCGACTTCAAGCGCGATCGTCTCCCCCGGCCCTTCCGGCAGTCCGAGCGCTGCGAACGGAATCGCGAGTCGCGCCTTCCATCCCTTTTCGCCGCGTGTATAGACGGTTTTCACACCGGGAACGTTTTTTTCCCGTAACTCCTCCCGGCCGCAGACGCCATAGACGGCGATTTCCTTTTTTCCGCCGTCACCGAACGGAGTCAGAAGCAGCTGATGGTCGGCCTCCTTCAAAAATCCCGGCACGATCCGATCCGGTTCCGCACCGATGAAGAGTTCGATCGCATCCCCTCGCCAGATGCCCGCGCCCGATGCGGGGTTGAATCCGGGCTGAATGTCGGTGATGTCGAAATGCAAAAACAGATACTCCCGATTCCAGGCCGCATCCCAGCGAACGGAGAATTCGCTCTCCGGAACGCCCGGCAGAGAAAATTTCCATTGTGGAGTTTCCCCGGCAAACGCGGTTTCGAATGTTTCAGCATACCGGCAGTTGCGTTCCATGCGTTTCCGGATGCGGCTCCAGTCGCCACCCGTCGGGGAGAGCAGCTTTTCAAGAGCAGGACCGACTCCGGTAAGATAGATCGGATCATCGGTCAGCGTGAGCGGCAGTTTACCGTTCCGCACCTCGATTTTCCGCTCGCGCCCGGTGATGTCGGTCAGCCTCACGGATTCCGCATCGGGGCGGAAGAGAATCTTCGCGGAGATGCCGTCGGTATACAGCGCCGCAATCCGCACGCCGTCGGGACGTTGGAACAGCATCGCGCCGATGTCGGTTCCAAGCTTCAGGTCGCCGAGGAACCGGCATCCTTCGAAGAGGCGCGCGACCGTCGCATAGGCGGCGACCACCGGCTTCGGGGTGTTGTCGCTGCGGAAGAAACCGAAAAAATGTTCCTTGTCGGCCGGATTCTTCTCCGATTGGCCGAGGCAGTAAGGCATGATTCCCCTGACATCCTCGGCGAGCATGATGAGGGAAGCGCGCGCCATGTAGGCGGCCTGCTGTTTCTCGCTGTTCACGCACGGCCCGGACTTCGGCGTCGGCCAGCCGATCTCCGTGACATAAAGCGGCAACTCCCGCCCGAGCTCCTCGCGCAACAGTTTGCGGTAATTGCGAATCCGCTGCCGCAACTCGGCACTCTCCGGGGTCGATGTAAAATCCGGACTGTAAGGGTGAATCGAAAGAAAATCCATATCTTTCATGCCGCCTGCCCTGCAGACACCCGCAAGATGCCCCATCGGCCCGAGATTCGGCCCGACCTGTGCATCGGGACGAACGCTCTTGATCGCCTGCACGGTCCATTGTGCCAGCTCGGCAAACTCCTTCGCGTTGATGTGGTCCCATGGCTCATTCCAGACCTCGAAGAGATTCTGCCCGGCGGGGACGCGGCGAACCTGTTCACGGATGAACGCCATGTACTCCTCACGTCGGGTCGGTTTCCGGATCGACCAGTTCGGATTGGAAGTATCATCCGTACAATAAGATGGATAGGTTTTGACTTCATAGCAGCCGATGTTCGGCTGATCGATGAAATACTCTTTCAAAAAACGATCCTCACGGCTCCAGTCCGGTTTCTCCTTCGTTCCGGCCAGCGGGCCGAAACAGAGCAGTCCGCGGCGGAACGGCAGACCGAGCCGAGTTAATGCGTCAGAGAGTTCCGGAGTCCCGAACCCGAGCTGAATCCCGAACCTGGCATCGGCCTCCCTCGCCTCTTGCGCACTCCGAAGCCGAAATGGTTGAACAACCAGAGCCGTCGATCCCCGGGAACGTCGCACGGCACCGTCCGAACCGGTCAGCTCCGCTTCCGCTTCGATCGTGTAATACCCCGGCTCCATCTTCCCGAGCGGCAATGAAATCTCCTCCTGTCTGAGCGAAGAAAATCTGCCGTCATCGACGCGATTGCCGAAATAGTCATATACGGCGTAACCAAGTACGCCGGTTTCACCCGGTCTCATTCCGATGAAAATCTCCGGCTCAACCGGAGAAGCTGAATCGTACACATTTGCCGGCAGTTGACGGACAAACACAAGTTCGCCGCTCTCCCGGTTCCCCGCCAACTGCAGACGCCCCAACTGCGAATCCGGCCCCAGAAGCGAAACTTCCGATATGGCAAACATAAACCGCTTCGGCGCGGCCTTCTGGGAGATGACGATCTCAAAGAGACGTGCCGACACCGGCTGGGGAAACGGAATTTCAAAAACCGCACAGTTCTCTTTCCGGTCTCCGGGATTCGAAAACACGCAAATCGGCGTCATAGCCTCTGCGGAATTTCCGGAAAAAAACTCCGCCGTATCGAACCAGTGCTCATCGTTAAATCCCCACATCCAGCCGAGCTGCGCCCGTGTCACCGTAACCGGAAACGGAAATTCAAAGCGGACACGCATAACTTTTTCCTGCCGCTCACGAAAGACGGTCTGGGCAACCTGCTTGGTATCGACCGCGCCGTCGGTCAGATACGTATTCTCCGGATCGTTCCACTTACTGCCGGGAACGGGCTCCCCATCGGCATCAAGATAACGGTAAATCACACCTTTCACTGAGGAGAGTGGCCCATCAGCAGCCTCTAGCCCCGGGACAAGAATAAACAGCGCCACAAGAACAATCAGAAATTTCATGATGAAAACCTCCTGCTACCCGAATTACTTGTAAGCGAACGCGCTGCCACGTGCGAAAGAGACTTCCGTCACGTCATCCGGATTCCGCTGAATCCGGTCAACATGACCATCCACCCGGGAAACGTTGCTCCTTGAAGAGTGACGGAATGCGATTTGGACAACCATATAATCATAATTCCAGAACCCATGCCAGACCGGAGCCCAGAATTTCTCATTGGAACCATTTGCAAAATTGGTACCGTCATAGGTCAGGACAACCACAGTCGGCTGTTTGATCAGATTGATCCGAATTCCGGCCGTGTTGCCCATAACTCCGCTCGGGGTACCGAAGCCGTTCAGGTAAAACCCGACAGTGGGATCAAGATCATCAGGAGAAATTCCGGCACAACTGAATACGTCACTGGAGTCACCCGCATTTTTCTGTTTGAAGCCAATCCCCATCGGCGCATTCTCAAACAACCACCAGTCAGAACCAAACGTTCCGGTACTTGGCAAATACCGCCCTTTCAGGAGATAGCAGGCATAATTTCCCAGGGTTCCCCCTGCGCCCCCGGTCATCGGCAGGAAATCATTGTTGTCACCGGTATACTGAACCGCGGCCAGCGCAATCTGTTTCTGATTCGACATGCAGGTCGATGCCCGGGCGCTCTCTCTCGCCTTCTGCAATGCCGGCAGCAGCATCGCGGCAAGAATTGCGATGATCGCAATTACAACAAGAAGCTCGATAAGTGTGAAAAAGTGTCGGTTCATTGCATAACTCCTTATGATAGGGTGTTAAGGGTTCTTGCCTTCCGTTCGTTTTCATCCGGCAGCATCGGGATCATGATCTGAATCGGCGAATCGTCCGGAGAACGGAACTTTTCGATCAGTCGCAATGCGGCACGCCGCCCAAGCAAACGGGGATCGAAACTCGCATAGAAGATTTCCGAATTCTTCCTCGGACGATGGGAAAATGAAAAGATCAGCACATCTTCCGGAACTCGAATATGGTTCATCATCAGCATTTTTCTTATCACAATCGAAATATCGATGTAACTGATGACCAGCACCTCCGGCAAATCACCCTGCGCAAGCCACTGATAGGCCTCCTCCATGAAAGAGGAGTACTCGGAATCACGAACCAGCCGGAGATCCTCCGGCCGGATCTGCACTCCCCGACGCATCAACTCCATCTGAAATCCGGCATAACGCGGCAAATCATATTCCGTCAACAGAAAACCAAAACGCGTACGACCCGAGGAAAGCAGCCACGACGCCCCGGCCACTCCGGCATTGAACCCGTCAACAGCAACAAGATCCTCCGTCTGAGTGTAACAGTCCGTCGATGCGATCACATAGGGAATTTTCCGTTCACGCAGATGGCTGCGGAGCTGTTCTCCCGGATAGGCAAGCAGAATTACCCCCTGAGGATTTTCCGGTTTCGGCAATTCCTCCGCGCCGAAAGGCAGAACCTGCAGCGACAAATCAAACTCCTGCGGATTGAAACTCTCCTGAATCCCCGCAACAATCGAACTGAAACAGTCCAGCGCCAGCGGATCATTCTGCTCCGGAAGAGGACAAAGCGCAATCGCAACCCTGGTGTGGACGCAATTGCGATAGTTCAACTTCTGCATCGCATCCAGCACAAGCTGCCGGGTCGCGGAGTTGATCCCCGGATGATTGTTGATCACCCGCGAAACCGTTGTCTGGGATACGTTCGCATATTCGGCGATGTCGTTCATCGTCACATCGGATTTCATTCTGCCAGGATTCGATACCATTGCCGTTCTCATCTGAATTCCTCATTCTTTTATCTTTAACTATAGTGACTTTTCCCACAGGTGCAATAGCATGAATGGAATATTTTTTGAATATTTGGGAAATAAAATATTCATGGAAAATTCCTGAAAAAAAATTTTCACTCCGGCTTCAGAAAACTTCTTCCCCCGCCCTCCTCCCGCCATTCGCAAAAACTACCCGGAGCGATCTTCGACTGCGACAGCATGAGCGAAAGAGTTTTTTCGCCGGATTTCCGGACCGGAAGCAGGGGTGGAAGTTGAAAAGTCGGTGAATGATGCTATTTTATCTGGATTGCAGGAATTCTCTGAAAAAGAGAAACGTCGGCGGTTTTCAACACAGCGCAAGCCCCGTTTTCAACAATCGGCGCCGGCCGTTTTTACCGGACGAAGGCATTGTGACAGAAGGAACATGAATGAATGCTGTCCAAAATTAAAAACAGAGAACTCAAACTCGCCGTGATCGGCCTTGGCTACGTCGGTCTGCCGCTTGCGGTCGAATTCGGGAAAAAATTCGACACGGTCGGCTTCGACATCAAGAAAGAACGGCTGGACTCCCTGCGCCGCGGTGTCGACACAACTCTTGAGACATCGTCGGAAGAACTTCAAACAACGCGTTTTCTGCGATATTCCGGAGAGATGGATGATCTGCGGGATCGCGACATATTCATCGTCACGGTTCCGACTCCCGTGGACAAATACAACCGGCCCGATCTGACTCCACTGTACAAAGCCAGCGAAACAGTGGGGAAAATCATGAAACCCGGCGTCATCGTGATCTATGAGAGTACAGTGTATCCGGGTTGCACGGAAGAAGAGTGTGTCCCCGTTCTCGAAAAATTCAGCGGGCTGAAGTTCAACCGGGACTTCTTCTGCGGATACAGTCCCGAACGGATCAATCCCGGCGACAAGGAACACACTCTGACCCGGATTTTGAAAATCACCTCCGGCTCGACCCCCGGTGCGGCCGATGTCGTAGACGCCCTGTACAACACCATCCTGACCAACGGGACACACCGGGCGTCCTCCCTGAAAGTCGCAGAAGCTGCGAAGGTGATTGAAAACAGCCAGCGCGACCTGAACATCGCATTTGTCAATGAACTCGCCAAGATTTTCCATCTGATGAACATCGACACCGGTGAAGTTCTCGAAGCGGCAGGGACCAAATGGAATTTCCTCAAGTTCAAACCCGGTCTGGTCGGGGGGCACTGTATCGGGGTTGACCCCTACTACCTTACGCACAAGGCTCAGGCGCTCGGCTATCTTCCGGAAGTGATTCTTGCCGGGCGTCGCATCAATGACGGCATGGGGCGGTATATCGCCGCGGAAATCGTGAAACTGATGATCCGGAAGGGACACAAGGTCCTCGGAGCAAGAATTCTGCAGCTCGGAATCACGTTCAAGGAAAATTGTCCGGATATCCGCAACAGCCATGCGGTCGATACGGTTCGCGGCCTTGAGGAGTTCGGCTGTCAGGTGGACATCTATGATCCCTGGGCGGATCCGGCGGAAATTGCGAAGGAGTACGGGTTGACATCGTTCCGCGACCTATCGCAGCTGTCGGATCCATACGACGCAGTGGTGCTGGCCGTGTCTCACCGGGAATTCGCAACTCTGGATGTTGCCCGGTACAAAAAGAGCGAAGCGGTTGTCTATGACATCAAGGGGTTTCTGCCCAGAGAACTCGTAAGCGGAAGATTGTAGCATCATGTTTACGGCAGACGGCATCCGGAATCTACCGTCCAGGGGCGGACGGATCATTGAAATTCATCACTCCAGATAATTTGGCACCTCATCATGCAGAAAGTGGAAAAACACAAAATACTTATTACCGGCGGTGCCGGTTTCATCGGCTCAAATCTGGTGGAAAGGTTTTTGGCCCAGGAGAATGAAGTAATCGTTCTCGACAATTTTCTGACCGGGAAACCGGAAAACATCGCACCGTTCATCGGCAACCGGCGTTTCCGGTTGATCGTCGGCGATATCCGCGACATGGCCAAATGCCGGGAAGCGGTCGAGGGCGTGGATTACGTGCTTCATGAAGCCGCGATCGGCAGTGTGCCGCGCTCGATCAAGGATCCGATGACCTCGACGGAGATCAACATCGGCGGTTTCGTCAATATGCTGTTCGCCGCGCAGGAGGCGAAAGTCAAACGATTCGTCTACGCAGCGAGCAGCTCGACCTACGGAGACAGCAAGACATTGCCGAAAGTCGAAAACGAAATCGGCAAACCGCTGAGTCCTTATGCCATCACGAAATATGTGGATGAGCTTTTCGCCGAAAATTTCAGCAGGCTGTACGGGATTGAAACGATCGGGCTGCGCTATTTCAACGTATTCGGCCGCCGTCAGGATCCGTTCGGTGCATACGCGGCGGTGATTCCGAAATTCGTCATGAGTCTGATGAAGCACGAAAGTCCCGTCATCAACGGGGACGGCTCCTACAGCCGCGACTTCACCTATGTGGACAACGTCATACAGGCCAACGAACTGGCTCTGCTGACGGAAAATCCGGAGGCGGTCAACCAGGTCTACAACATCGCGTTCGGAGAGCGCACGACCTTAAATGAACTGTTCATCTGTCTGCGGGAAAATTTAAGCAAGTTCGATCCCGGGATCAGCGGCATCGAGCCGATCTACGGACCGAACCGGGCGGGAGACATTCCTCACAGCCTGGCCTGCATCGACAAGGCCGCAAAGCTGCTCGGCTACGCCCCGAAATTCAACGTCAGGCAGGGCCTCAAGGCCGCCACAGAATGGTATTATGAAAATCTTTAACGTATCGGGGAATTGCAATGCCACAAGAAGCAGATGTCACGATCATTGTCCCGGCATATAACGAATCCGGAGCGATCCGCCAGGTGGCGGAGTCTCTGAGGGAGAATTTCCCCGGCTGCCGGATCATCATCGTGGATGACGGCTCCTCCGATGATACGGGAGCGATCATCGACTCCACGCCGGGAATCACAGCCATCCACCATCAGCAGAACCGCGGCTACGGAGCCGCTCTGAAGACCGGAATTCGCGCAGCGGAAACGGAATATGTCCTCATGTGCGATGCCGATGGACAACACCGCATCGAAGACATCCGTAAAGTGATGGAGGCGGCGGATGATTATGACATGGTTGTGGGAATCCGCGGAGAAGGCAGTGCCGCGCCACTCAGCCGCCGGCCGGGGAAATTCATCCTGCGCCACTTCGCGAACTGGCTTGCGGGAGAAAAACTGCCGGATTTCAACTCCGGATTGCGGATTTTCCGCCGTAAGGTGATTACACAATACATGCACCTGGCCTCCGACAAATTCAGTTTTTCGACCACGAGCAGCTTTACGATGCTCAAGACGGGGCGGCGAATCAAGTATGTGCCGATCATCGTGAAACCGCGCATCGGCAAGAGTTCGGTCCGGCAGCTTCGCCACGGCACGGATACGCTCATGCTCATGCTGCGCCTGACGATGCTGTATGATCCGCTGAAGGTGTTTCTGCATCTCACCGGAATCTTTTTCGTCCTTTCGCTCCTGAGTCTGGCCTGGGACATCTGGTTTTATGAAAGACTGAAATTGAGCATGACCTCACAAATGCTGATGATCACTACGGTGCAGGTTTTTCTCTTCGGTCTGGTCTGCGACCAGGTATCGGCAATGCGCCGGGAGCTGCATGAACGGAATTGAGCGATGATCAGCGATACGGCGAAATCCGCAGCCGCGGTCGGCGCCCTGATGGCTTGCAATCTTCTGAGCGTCGTCATGGCCAAGGTTGTAGCGGGGCGTTTTCCGGTGCAGATGGAGTTTTCGAAGCTCCTGCTTCTGCTGGTTTACGTCGGAATCTGGGGCAGTACCTATTTGTTCCGGCTGATTCTGTGGATGATTGTGGGGAAAAAGTACCAGTTGTCATTCATCTATCCGATTATGGAACTGAATTTTTTTCTGACTTATCTGGTGGGAATTCTGTTCTGGGGGGAGCGCTTCTCCTGGTTGCAGATGGGGGGTCTGGCCTCGATCTGCCTCGGGGTGCTGATCATCACAACGTCATCTCATCGCCTCAACCAACCGGAGACGGAGAAGAAAAATGGCTGATCTGTTTTTAATTGCAATGGCGTTTTTCAATGCGGCCGGTCTGTTGCTGATCAAGGCGTCGGCCCAAAGCAACTGCAGCTTCTGGCAGAAGTTTCGGAGTCGCCGTTTTATTTTCGGACTGCTCTGCATGATGCAATCGCCGCTGTACCTGGCTCTGGCGGCAAACGGAACGACATTGAGCAGGATGAATGCGTTTTCCTCTCTGAGTTATGTCTTCATCATGCTTGCGACCTGGCTGTTTCTGCGGGAAAAACTTGACATTCGCAAAATCGTCGGATCGGTTTTCATCGTCATCGGAATTCTGGTGCTGAAATAACGGCGGAAACTGACGATCAACGTCCGGGGAACGATTCCGAGTGAGTGCGGAACTCTACCGCTTCGCCTGATGGGCGCCCTGGAGAAGGCCGAATTTTCAATACTGATTCTGTTTGAATTCTGAAGTCTCCGGGAGATTTTTGTACCACTCTTTCCAGAGTGGCGGATCATCCGGCAACTCCATCCTGGTCGTGGCCCGCAACAGAAGCATGACGTTGTGATGCGATTTGACAAAGGGGGTATCCAATGCCTGAATCAGCAACGCGACATTCCGGGGATCGAGCCGGGAGCCCAGTTGAAGAGTCGCCTGATAACGGATGACTTGCGCCGGATGATTCCGCAATGCCAGCAGCTCCTCTTTTCCGAGTTCAATCCCCCGGTTGTCCAGCTCCGCCATAAGACGGGACAGCAGAAGAACATCTCCGGAATCCGGTTCCGGGATTGCGGCGGCATCGCGAAACCAGGTTACAACCTCCTCATCGGAAGATTCCCCCTGCTCCAGCAGATAGAGCCGGTAAGCAGAGGTTTGCAGAAGGAAGTATCGACCGATCAGGGAAACCACCGGCAATACAAGAAGCAGAACGACAAGGACCCCGATGAAAATCGATAATGCACGATGTTTTTTCATGAAACTCAACATGGATTTCTCCTTATTACGACTTTTGAATGATATCAAATCATCTTCAGAAACCTCTTTGCGATATCAGTCAGATGCTTCCCTTCAAATCAATGCTTCCGTCTTCTGAATATAAGTTTGGATATGAATATATGCTCTTATAAGCTAAAACCTCGGATGAGCGTTTACGATAACAGACTTTTTCCGCTTTAATATATTCTCCTCCCCAATGCCATGTGATTTCGTTCTGCAGGGAATTCATCTCGGCAAAAGAATCATCAAGGTAGCTTTGAGCATTTAAATTATGCTCACTTACATTCATAAATAAAAACTCCCATGCCTCCCCATTTCCGTCTGAAACAATCAAAGCAATGGATGACCGTGTCCCTTCGCCAGTTACTCCATCCTCATCTACATATACAGGTAAAAATATTTTTATATCTTTGATAAATGCATCATGCCAAACAAATTCGTTGACAAATACATTTAGAGCGTCAAGTTTTTCAAGAAAAATCCATTCCATAACGAGTCGATAATGTCCAAATTTCGTGATGGGACGTGTTGTTTGACAGAGGTGCATCTGCCCCTTATTTTGAGTTTGCTCAAAATCCAACATAAAGGAAACGCAAACACAGAGTAAAATTAGCATCGACTTGCCGTTTTGTCAAGCGATTCATTCACCTGGGGCGTTATCAGACAAAAACCAATGAATTGGAAAAGCTGGTTGTTGAAGCGGCAAGCAAGACGAATTACCGTCGTGCGGTTCAGGAGTTGGCGCGTGATGGGAAACTGCCGATCTCGTTTCATACCGCGCATGGTTGGGTGCTGCGCACGAATTGCGATGAAATAGACATTTCAAAGCGGGTGATTGGTTCCGCTCCGATTCAAACGGGCATTTGTGATAGGAATCGTCGACTGGTTCATCCGCAAGGAGTTGGCTTATAATGTAGTGAATACAATGGACGCTTTTCATTGTGTCGAAACATTAAGAATGGCTGTGGATTCCTATGGGAAACCGGAGATTTTTAATTCGGATCAAGGGAACCAATTCACCAGCTCGGAGTTTATGGCGGAACTTCGGGATCATGGCATTCTGATCAGCATAGACGGGCTGATTACATCAGTTTGCCGCAGCTTCGCTTCGGGGTGGTAGCATTATGTGAACTTTTACAACTCCAGGCGGATTCATTCGGCACTCCAATATCGGATGCCGGATGAAGTCTATTTCGGAACTTGCAATCAGCTAATTGCGGGATATAGTAAACCAAGGGGCTTTAAACCAATCTTTTAATAAAAGTTTGTCCAATTGGAGAGAGAGGCGCACCTTATGAAAACTTTGATGATGAATAGAATGGTGTTTGTTCTCCTTGGTTGGATAATCTTTGGATGTGGCTGTACAAACAATAATTTTGACCAACGCTACCAAGAGTCAATTAAACAAATAGCATATTTCAAAAATACTACGGGATTATACAAAATAAATTATAATGCAATAACCAATTACCTTAATAGAGCAACGCAAAAAAAAGATTATCAAACGCCAATCATTGTTAGCTGTGTTTTCCAGCCAAGACCAATATTCACATTATGGATTACTTGGATGGGGCTGACCCCTGAAGCAGATGGTTTTGTACTTTTTTATAATGGAAACAAATTTTACTTTGATATTGATCCATTTCATATCAGAGATAATGATTTAAGTGCAAAAGTTGTACTATATTATTTAGGCGTGATTAACTTCATGAAAGCTGAAAAAGTGCCGGCATTTTTACTTGATCAAGAAGACGCTCAGGTTGCTCTAACCAAGAATAAAAAAATAATCTCAAACTGGCAAAGAATTATTTACTATAATTTTAAAAGTAACCGCACAGAGTGATACTTCCTTTCATCAGGTATGATTTGGATTAGCCCTCATAAGAATATATTGATGAGGCGCCTAAATGAAACGTGGTTCACGTGAGTATTGGGAATAGCAGTTAACGGAATATTGGGATAGCGGTTTGACGATCCAGGAGATAACGTCCGGAAAATTGCGCACATTTTGAGAGAGGGTACTTGAAATCTGATCGAGGGCGCACTCCGCGTTCCGGTTGATTTTGAATTCGAAGAGGTAGATCCACTCGCCGCACATGGCAACGGCATCGATCCGACCGTCGTTCGTACGGGATTCCGCCTCGATGTAAACGCCGAGCATCAGGAACAGCAGAAAGAAAATCGTTTGATAATACTTCTCGTTGCTGAGCTGAATGTCATACGGATAACGTCCGGAAAATTGCGCACATTTTGAGAGAGGGCACTTGAAAAAGGGCCTGTTTTCTGATTGATTACAGTATCACACAACAATCAATCGAAAGGGAAACAGGCCATGGAAAATGTAGCGCAAGAAAACGAAAAGGCAATCTCCGGAGCGATTAAAATCGATGAAAAAGAGATTCGGACGCATCTCGACGGACTTGTCCGACAGTCCGTCGAGGACACGCTGAATGCGCTTTTGAATGCGGAAGCCGACGCGATCTGCCAGGCTTCGAGGTATCAGCGCAGCCCGGATCGGCAGGATACGCGGGCCGGAAGCTACAAACGCAAACTCCTGACGAAAGCGGGAGAAGTGGAAACATCTTCGCGAGGTGGTGGCGATGCTCAAAGCGATTCATGCTCAAGAAGATAAAGCGGCTGCCCGGCAGAAAGCCGCTCTGGTGGCCGAAAAATTAAGAGCCATGAAACTGGAACGGATCGCAAGTTTTGTAGAAACCAGCGTGGAGGTGACGTTGTCTTATATGGACTTCCCGTATGAGCACTGGAACCGGTTGCGGACAAATAACGGTCTCAAGCGCATCATGAAAGAGATTCGTCGCCGAACCCGGGTTGTCGGCAGCTTTCCGGATGGGTACTCGGCTATGATGCTGGTCGGCGCCAGACTCAGGCATATTTCTACAACAAAATGGGGCACTCGGCAGTACATGAATATTTGCAAACTTTACGAAGGTGGTATAAGGTAAAAAGGCGGGAGGCTCCGCCTACGCAACCGACCTGCTCCTCCGGAGCTCTCTGGTCGGTCGGTTGCTTCGGCTGCGCCAACTCACGTTTGTCATCTGTAATCGCTCAGAAACAAATGTGTGCAAAACATCGGACACTACTGAGGAGGAGTTTCCACACTGTTATGTTGCATCGTATTGACTGTCAATTTATTAACATGGAGAAAAGTGTCACCTGTTTTCTACTGAAAAACAGAACCATTTATTCCCACGCATGACACCCGCGTAGGTCATACTTACCGGCACATCCAGACCGCCGACAGATTTCGGCGCCACGTGAAGCTACCAGCAGCGTGTCGTTCGACCAGTTTGTAACCGTCGTACACGTATTTATGGTTACGGTGTGTATGTGATTGGTTCCGGCTCCGGGATTGATTTTTCATCTTTATATTCCGGCATTTCTCCCAAATCAATTACAACAGCAGGATCTGGAATTTTTGCAATCAACCGTAATTCTTTATAACTCTTATCGCGCTCTATTGGGTTTGTATATTTGTCTACTTGCAAAAAACATGTGGCTTGAATATTTTTAAAATGACCATTTAATATTCTGACTTTAACAAAAAGAGTACTCTGTTCAGGATTTATATCTCGTATTAATTGTTCAACCCTAAATAAAGTGCCCTTAGGCAAAATCACCATTTTACCTTTCGTAGATAAATAATTATACCTATATTCTTTGGCAACATCACCCATTTGTTCCAAAAAATAAAGGTTTTTACTACTTGGATCTTTATGCAGTAAAATTTCATCAATTGTTTTATAGACATGATTATATATGAAGCCGTAATTATACTGTGGATCTTGAGAAACATCCGATATGCAAGAACACAATAACCCCATTGATATAACAATCAATAAATATTGTGCTATTTTAATTGATTTATAAAATAACTTCATTTTGCCATGTGCGAGAATAATGGTTCTATTTTTCATAAAAAAACAGGAGACAGTTTCTCCAGATTCATAAATTAGCAGTCAATATGATGCAATATGGCATCATATTCTGCCGATAAAAGTAAGATAGCCTAGGAAACTTTGATTGCAAATCAGTAATGGAAAAAATCAGCGGGCAACTGTTTCACCTTGTCGACGGGAGAGAAATTGATTTTCTTCTCCCCCAAATACCGCGGAACAGCTTTGGGAGAGGATCAGGCATAGTGTATATACAAAAAAAAGACCCGCGCTCGTGTGTGCGAAACGCGAGAGCGGGTAAAAAAATTCCCGGCGCCGTGCTACTCTCCCA